>NZ_WEGJ01000099.1 GCF_009604385.1 Streptomyces smaragdinus | reverse complement strand
TGAACCGTTCCGGGTTTGGTGGAGACTCGAACACGTGTAAGGATTCGAGTCATGGCACGATCTTCCTCCTACCCGCCTGAGCTGCGCCGACGTGCGGTGCGTATGGTCGCCGAGGTCCTGGGTGACTACGACAGTGAGTCCGCCGCCCTGAAGGCGGTCGCCTCGAAGCTGGGCATCGGCTCCACCGAGACGCTGCGCAAGTGGGTGCGGCAGGACCAGGTCGACTCCGGCCGCCGACCGGGAACAACAACGGAGGAGTCCGCCCAGCTCAAGGCGCTGAAGAAGGAGAACGCCGAGTTGAAGCGGGCGAACGAGATCCTGAAGGCAGCGGCGTCTTTCTTCGCGGCCGAGATCGACCGGCCACAGACACGCTCGTAGCGTTCGTCGACGAGTACCGGGGCCGCTTCGGCGGTGTCGATCCGATCTGCCGCGTGCTGACCGAGCACGACTGCAAGATCGCCCCCTCCACCTACTACGCCCACAAACAGCGCCTCGCCGCCCCGTCCGCCCGGACCCTGCGCGACGCCGGACTGAAGGAACTGATCGAAGAGGTCTACGACACCAACTACCGCGTCTACGGGGCGCGGAAGATCTGGCGGGAGCTGAACCGCCGCGGACATGCGGTGGCCCGCTGCACCGTCGAGCGGCTGATGCGCGAGCTGGGCATCGCCGGCGCCGTCCGCGGCAGAAAGGTGATCACCACGATCCCGGACGGGCAGGCGGCACGGGCGCCGGACCGCGTCGAGCGCGACTTCGTCGCCGCCGCCCCGAACCGCTGCTGGGTCGCGGACTTCACGCACGTGGCGACCTGGGCAGGGGTGGTCTACGTCGCCTTCGTCGTGGACACCTTCTCGCGGCGCATCGTCGGCTGGTCCGCGGCGACGTCGAAGGAGACCCGGCTGGTACTGGACGCGCTCGAGATGGCGCTGTGGCAACGCGACCGCGACGAACACCCCCACATCCCGGGCGAGCTGATCCACCACAGCGACGCGGGCAGCCAGTACACCAGCTTCAAACTGGCCGAACACCTGGACGCCGCCGGCATCGCGGCCTCGATCGGCTCCGTCGGCGACGCCTACGACAACGCGCTGATGGAGAGCACGATCGGCCTGTTCAAAACCGAACTGATCAAGCCCCAGCGGCCCTGGAAGACACTCTCCCAGGTCGAGCTGGCCACCGCCGAGTGGGTCGACTGGTACTGCCACCGACGCCTGCACGGTGAGATAGGCCACGTCCCGCCCGTCGAGTACGAGAACACCTACTACCTGACAGCCACGAAACCGCAGGTCACAACCACCAACTGAGCTCTCTACCGAACCCGGAACGGTTCA
>NZ_WEGJ01000098.1 GCF_009604385.1 Streptomyces smaragdinus | reverse complement strand
GACCGGTTGGCATCAGAGTGACTGGTGCCGGGAAGGATCATCATGGGCAAGGCACGTGGCTCCCACAACAGTTCGGACATCGTACGCACGGGAGCCGAGTTGATGCAGCAGCAGGAGAAGGACGCGGAGTTCGCGCAGGAGCTGGTCGATCGAGCTCGCGCGGAGGGCGTGAGTCTGGTCGGGGAGAACAGCCTGTTCAAGGGGTTGTTGAAGCGTGTTCTCGAAGGAGCTCTCGAGGCGGAGATGAGTGAGCATCTCGGCTACGAGAAAGGGGATCCGGCCGGCCGCGGGGTGGCGAACTCGCGGAACGGGACGACGCGTAAGAGGCTGCGGACGGAAATCGGCGAGGTCGACATCGATGTTCCACGGGATCGGGACGGGTCGTTCGAGCCGCAGATCGTGGCGAAGCACCAGCGGCGGATCGCCGGGTTCGACGAGGCAGTTCTGTCGCTGTATGCGAAGGGGCTGACGACGGGGGAGATCCAGCAGCATCTGGCGGAGATCTACGACATGGACGTGTCGCGCGGGCTGATTTCCCGGGCCACGGACAAGATCAAGGACGAGGTCGACGCCTGGCGGAACCGGCCGCTGGACAAGATCTATGCGGTCCTGATGATCGACGCGATCGTTCTGAAAATCCGGGACGGCGCAGTGTCCAACCGCCCTGTGTATATCGCTGTCGGAATTAATCTCGAGGGCGAGCGTGATGTCCTGGGAATGTGGGTAGGTACCGGTGGCGAGAGGGCCAAGCAGTGGATGACGTGGCTGACGGAGCTGCGTAATCGCGGCGTCCAGGACGTTCTGATCTCGTGCTGCGACGGGCTGAAGGGGCTGCCGGATTCACTGACCGCGATCTGGCCTCAGACCGATGTACAGCTCTGCGTCGTCCACATGGTGCGAAATTCGCTGCGGTATACGTCCAGGGCGCACTGGCCGGCCATCACCAAGGAACTCCGCCAGATCTACACCGCGCCGACGGAGGATGCGGCGAAGGCACTGTTCGCCGAGTTCGAGGAGAAGTGGGAAAGGCCGTATCCGGCAATGACCGGGCTGTGGCGCAAGAACTGGGTGCACTTTGCGGAGTTCCTGAAGTTCCCGCCCGGTGTCCGCAAAATCGTCTACACCACGAACATGATCGAGAGTCTCAATTCCCGCTTCCGGCAGGCCAGCCGGCGCCGGGGTCATTTCCCCAGCGAAGAAGCGGCGTTGAAGGTGCTCTATCTGGTCATCCGGCACCGCGAGCCCAACCGGCCGAACCCGACCGGGAGAACCCACAACTGGAAGGCCGCCATCAACGTCCTCGTCGGCTTCTACGGCGACCGAATCGACCTCGACGGACTACCCCTCGCCACGAACGAGTGACCAACTAGAACTAAACCCCCAAGACGTCAAAGAAAGGGCATACACAAAACTCAAGACATTCCC
>NZ_WEGJ01000097.1 GCF_009604385.1 Streptomyces smaragdinus | reverse complement strand
GGCTGTGGGGGTGGGGTACGCTGGGGGCTGCCCCTCACGCGGCGTCATCTCGCTGAACTCCCCCAGGGCCGGAAGGCAGCAAGGGTAGGTGAGCTCTGGCGGGTGCGTGGGGGGCGCTTGCGTGCCCGGGGGAGCTGTGGGGGGACTCACTTGTCGGCGGGCACCGATATCGTCGGAGGCGTGTCGCAGCTAGCCCTCTATCGCCGTTATCGCCCCGAGACCTTCGCCGAGGTCATCGGGCAGGACCACGTGACCGGTCCGCTGCAGCAGGCGCTGCGGAACAACCGGGTCAACCACGCGTATCTGTTCAGCGGTCCACGGGGGTGCGGCAAGACCACCAGCGCGCGGATCCTCGCCCGCTGTCTGAACTGTGAGCAGGGCCCCACGCCCACCCCCTGCGGGGAGTGCCGGTCGTGTCTGGACCTGTCGCGCAACGGGCCCGGGTCGATCGACGTCATCGAGATCGACGCCGCGTCGCACGGTGGCGTGGACGACGCCCGTGAGCTGCGGGAGAAGGCCTTCTTCGGACCCGCCGCCAGCCGGTACAAGATCTACATCATCGACGAGGCCCACATGGTCACCTCGGCGGGGTTCAACGCCCTGCTGAAGGTCGTCGAGGAGCCCCCGGAGCATCTGAAGTTCATCTTCGCGACGACAGAGCCCGAGAAGGTCATCGGGACCATCCGGTCGCGGACCCATCACTATCCGTTCCGGCTCGTCCCCCCCGGGACGCTGCGGGACTATCTCGCCGAGGTCTGCGGCGAGGAGCGGATCGCCGTCGAGGAGTCCGTGCTGCCGCTGGTGGTACGGGCCGGGGCGGGGTCCGTACGGGACTCCATGTCCGTGATGGACCAGCTGCTGGCCGGCGCGGGCGCGGACGGTGTGACGTATGCCATGGCGACGTCCCTGCTCGGGTACACCGAGTCGGCGCTGCTGGACTCCGTCGTCGACGCCTTCGCGTCGGGTGACGGGGCCGCCGCGTTCGAGGTCGTGGACCGGGTCATCGAGGGGGGCAACGATCCGCGGCGGTTCGTCGCCGACCTGCTCGAGCGGCTGCGGGACCTCGTGATCCTCGCCGCGGTGCCCGACGCGGGCGCCAAGGGGCTCATCGACGTCCCCGACGACGTGCTGGAGCGGATGCGGGCGCAGGCGGAGACGTTCGGCGCGGCGGAGCTCAGCCGGGCCGCGGACCTGGTCAGCGAGGGGCTGACGGAGATGCGCGGCGCCACGTCGCCGCGGCTGCAGCTCGAGCTCATCTGCGCCCGGGTGCTGCTGCCCGCCGCGTACGGGGACGAGCGGTCCGTACAGGCGCGGCTCGACCGCCTGGAGCGGCAGGCGGTGAGCGGTACGCCGCTGCCGCCGCCCGAGCTGGGGTACGTACCGGGACCGGAGGGCCATCGCCCCGGCCCGGACGCGGCCCGCGCGGCAATGGGCGAGCGCCCAGGGCCGGCCCGACCGCAGACCGCACCCCCCGCCCCCCAGCCCGCACCCACCCAGGCCCCGCAGCCCCAGCC
>NZ_WEGJ01000096.1 GCF_009604385.1 Streptomyces smaragdinus | reverse complement strand
AGGACTACGCCTCCTGGCTGGACGAGGGCGCGCTGTTCAAGGGCCAGTGGGGGCTGAAGCAGGCCCGCACCGGCACCGGCCCCTCCTACGAGGAACTCGCCGAGACCGAGGGCCGCCCCCGCCTGCGCGGCCTCCTCGACAAGCTCCAGACCGACGGACTGCTGGAGGCGGCCGTGGTCTACGGCTACTTCCCCTGCGTGTCCAAGGGCGACGACCTCATCCTGCTGCACGACGACGGGAGTGAACGCACCCGCTTCACCTTCCCCCGCCAGCGCCGCGGCCGGCGCCTGTGCCTGGCCGACTTCTTCCGCCCCCAGGAATCCGGCGAGACCGACGTCGTCGGACTCCAGGTCGTCACCGTCGGCTCCAGGATCGGCGAGGCGACAGCGGAGCTGTTCGCCTCCGACTCCTACCGCGACTACCTCGAGCTGCACGGCCTGTCCGTCCAGCTCGCCGAAGCCCTCGCCGAGTACTGGCACGCCCGCGTCCGTGCCGAACTCGGCTACGCCGGCGAAGACCCCACCGCCATGTCGGACATGTTCGCCCTCAAGTACCGGGGCGCGCGTTTCTCGCTGGGTTACGGGGCCTGCCCCGACCTCGAGGACCGCGCCAAGATCGCCGACCTCCTCGAGCCCGAGCGGATCGGCGTGAAGCTGTCCGAGGAGTTCCAGCTCCACCCGGAACAGTCCACCGACGCCATCGTCCTCCACCACCCCGAAGCAAAGTACTTCAACACAGGAGGCGGCCGCACATGACCACACTGCCCGACCTCCTCGCGGCCGGCCGGCCCTCGTTCTCCTTCGAGTTCTTCCCGCCGAAGACGGCGAAGGGGGAACAGGTCCTCTGGGACGCCATCCGCCGCATCGAACGGCTCTCCCCGACGTTCGTCTCCATCACCTACGGAGCGGGCGGATCATCACGCGACCGCACCATCTCCGTCACCCGGAAGATCGCGGCCGAGACCACCCTCCGTCCGGTGGCCCACCTCTGCGCGGTGGGCCACTCGGTGGCCGAACTGCGCCACATCATGGGCCAGTACGCCGACGCGGGCATCCGCGACGTCTTGGTCCTGCGCGGCGACCCGCCCGGCGACCCACAAGGTCCGTGGGTACCGCATCCGCAGGGCCTGCACCACGCGGCCGACCTGGTCTCCCTGGTCCGTACGGCGGGCCGCTTCAGCGTGGGCGTGGCGGCCTTCCCCGAACGTCATCCGCGCTCGGCGGACTGGGACACCGACATCCGCCACTTCGTGGCCAAGTGCCGGGCGGGCGCCGACTACGCCGTCACCCAGATGTTCTTCGACGTGGAGCACTACCTGCGGTTCCGTGACCGGGTACGGGCCGCGGGCTGCGAGACCCCCGTCATCCCGGAGATCATGCCGGCCACGGACTACCGGCAGATCGCCAGATTCGCGGAGCTCAGCAACGCGACCTTCCCGGACGCACTGGCCTCCGGCCTGTACGAGGCGCGGGACGACGCGCGGACCTCGCACCGGATCGGCGTGGAGCACGCCGTCGCCATGGCCGAGCGGCTGCTGGCCGAAGGCGCCCCCGGACTGCACTACATCACCCTGAACCGGTCGCCGGCGGCGATGGAGATCCACCGCCACGTACTGCGCGGCCAGACCCCAGGCGGCCCGCCCGGGCCGCCCGACGATCTACGGAGGACCGATGCCCTCTCTGCTCGCCACTGACTACAAGGTGGCTGACCTCTCCCTGGCGGCTTTCGGCCGTAAGGAGATCGAGCTGGCCGAGCACGAGATGCCCGGTCTGATGGCGATCCGCGCCGAGTACGCGCAGGCGCAGCCTCTCGCCGGGG
>NZ_WEGJ01000095.1 GCF_009604385.1 Streptomyces smaragdinus | reverse complement strand
GAGCAATTGTCAATTCCTGTGGATCGATGCTGCCGCCTGGTTATGCGCTGAGGTGTTCGTGGAGCATCTGCCAGGTTCCGGCGTTGTTGACGAGCACGTTGGTGCCGCGGCCGTTTCCTGATCGCGGCTGGCCGTCGATGGTTCCGGTCCAGGTGAACCGGTAGCGGCATACCGCGTGGTCATCGCTGTGGGCGATCCACTCCAGATCGTCGATCCGGTAGACCTCGTCGCGGATGGTGGCGAAGGTCTCGGCGATGGCGGAGAGGACGGCTTCGCGCCCGCGGTGGGATCCGTCGGAGAACCAGTAGACGGCCTCGGGAGCGATCAGCGGGATGAGCTGGGTGATGTCGTGACTGTTGGTCGCCTTCTCGTAGGCACGGATGAACTCGGTGGGCGGTGCTGTGGGTTCGGGCATGACCGGTCCTTCTCTCCCTTTCGCGACGTGACAGGTAGCAGGGGCTGTCAGGCTGCCGTGGTCTGTTCTCGCTCGACGAGGATGCCGTTCTCGAACGTGGCGCCCGCGCGGACCAGGGCGACGAGGTGGGCTCCGGTGACCGCGCGCCAGCGGGCCTGGGCGGACTCGACGAGCTTGAAGACCATCGCGAGGGCTGCGGCCGGGCTGCCGGCGCCGCGGGTGACCTTGGTGCGGAGCTTGACGGTGGAGAAGGTCGACTCAATGGGGTTCGTGGTCCGCAGGTGGATCCAGTGCTCGGCCGGGAAGTCGTAGAACGCCAGCAGTTCCTCGGCGTCGTCGGTGATCTTCGCGACGGCCTTGGGGAACTTGGCGCCGTAGGTCTTCGCGAACGCCTCGATGGCCTTCTCGGCGTGCGTGCGGTCCTCGGCGTTGTAGATCTCCTGCATCGCCTTCGTCGCGCCCGGCTGTGCGGACTTCGGCAGGGCATTCGTGACATTCCTGGCTTTGTGGACCCAGCACCGCTGGTGCCGGGCGGCCGGGAACACCTCCGCCAGGGCCTTCCACAGGCCCATCGCGCCGTCGCCGACGACCAGCTCGGGATCGCGCATGCCCCGGCGGCGGCAGTCGCGCAGCAGATCGGCCCACGACTCAGTCGACTCGCGCAGCCCCTCGGCCAGCGCGATCAGTTCCTTGGTGCCGTCCAGGCGCACACCCATCAGCACCAGGACACAGGAGTGTGCCTGCCCGAGCCGGACCTTGGGGTGCACCCCGTCGGCCCACACGTACACGTAGTCGGACTCAGCGAGGTCGCGCTGCTGGAAGGCGGCGTGGTCGTCGCTCCACTGCTTCGTCAGCCGGGTCACGGTGGCCGGCGACAGGCCGGCCGCCGAGCCGAGGAACTGCTCCAGCGCGGGCACGAAGTCTCCCGAGGACAGCCCGTGCAGGTAGAGCAGTGGCAGCACCTCGCTGACCTTGGGCGACTTGCGGCACCACGGCGGCAGGATCTTCGAGGAGAACCGCATCCGCTCTCCGGTGGCCGCGTCGACCCGCTTGTCGTTCACGCGCGGGGCCGTGACCTCGACGGGACCTGCGGCGGTGGTCACGGTGCGGGGCCGGTGGTGGCCGTTGCGGACCACCAGGCGGCGCCCGGCCTCGTCGGTCTCGGCGGCCAGCTCGGCTATGTACTGGTTGACTTCGGCCTCCAGCGCGGCGGCGAGCATGCGCCGGGCGCCCTCGCGGACGATCTCGTCGATCAGGGAGCCGGACTCGGTGGAGCCGTCGGCGTTCACTACGCTGAGCACGGGCGTGCCTTCCCGACCCGCGCTGCGAACGCGGGCCTCTACTCGGTGACTTGTAGATCACTCGGGAAGGTACGCCCTTCGCGTCCCGTCCCGAAGACCGATCCACAAGTCCTGAGCATTGCTCC
>NZ_WEGJ01000093.1 GCF_009604385.1 Streptomyces smaragdinus | reverse complement strand
ACGGGCGTGCCTTCCCGACCCGCGCTGCGAACGCGGGCCTCTACTCGGTGACTTGTAGATCACTCGGGAAGGTACGCCCTTCGCGTCCCGTCCCGAAGACCGATCCACAAGTCCTGAGCATTGCTCCTGGACCTGCGGAATGCGCCGCAGATCAAGGCGGCCCAGCGCCGTCATGTACGGCTGCTGCGGCGCTATCCGCACGCCGCGGAAGCGTTCACCGTGGCGCAGGCGATCACGGCTTCGTGGTGGGACGAGCCCTGGCCGGAAGAGACCCTCTGGCCCGACCGGCTGCGGCTGACGGCGCCCGGCAACAACCTGGCATGGCGCGGGGCGGCGCGGGATGCGGTGACCTATCCCGAAGCCGTCACACTGGCCACGCTCCTGGCCGACCCGGGCGTGCAGCAGCGTCTGCTCGACGGTGCAGGACGGCATCAGCCGCACACGCCCGCCGATGTCCCCGGCCTCGTCGACGAACTTGCCCGGCGTCTCGAGCGGCCCTGGATCGCCGACCGCCTCAGGGCCGTCACGACAGGGCCGCTGAACGCCTGGGTACGCGCCTGCGTACGTACCCGCGCCGGACACAAGCCGAAGACACAAAGCATGTGGCGGGTCTCGCCGTCCCACCGGCCCGTACCGATCTCCCGGCTCCTGGAGGACATCCGGCCCGGGGACGGCAAACCCGTACAGCCAAACCCGCCGGCAGCACCGGACACCGCCGCGGCCGCGGCAAAGGGCTTCGCACGCGGCCTGCGCCATGCCCGCGCCTACGCCGCCGAGCACGGCAGCCTGTGCGCGCCCAGCACCGCGCGCGAGGAAGGCTTCGCGGTCGGCCTGTGGCTCGCCAACCAACGCGCCGCAGGACCCGAACTCGCACCCGAACGCGCCGCCGCCCTCCACGCTCTCGACCCGTGGTGGAACCCGCCCTGGAACCTGTGGTGGCAGCGCATCTACCACCGCGCTCAAGCGCACGTTGAAGCAGGACATCCCCTCGCTCCCGAACTCGGGTTCCCCGGCACGCCCGAGGGGCTCGGAGAGTGGCTGTACGACCAGTGCACCGACTACCAGCGCCTCCACCCGCAGCAGCAGCGCCTCCTCACCGACATCGGCATCACCCCTGAGCGAGCACGTGCGGCACAACCCCGGCGCAAGAACCTCAAAGCCGCCCGCCGCACCGCGCTGGACCACGCCCGCGCCTACGCCGCCCGCCACGGCCACCTGTGCGCCCCCACCTCAGCCAGACAGGACGGCTTCACCATCGGCAAATGGCTGCACAACCAGCGGGTACGCGCCCGGCGCGGCCAGCTCGACCCCGCGGTGAACCGGACGCTGACCGGCCTCGACCCCTGGTGGAACCCGCCCTGGCCCACCGACTGGCAGCGTGGGCACCACATCGCCCACGCTGCCGTCACAGCCGGCACCCCCCTGGATCCCCAGGCAGGATTCCGCAACTTCGACGACCGCACCGGGCAGTGGCTGTACGAACAGTACGCCGCCTACGACAGGCTCCAGCCCGGCCAGCAGGAACTCCTGGCTCTGCTCGGAATCACCGGACCCGCGGCGAGCATCGCAGTGCCCAACCCGGCCACCCGGCATGCCGCCCTGGAAACCGGACTGCACTACGCCCGGGCCTGGGCGGCCGAACACCACAGCCTCGACCTTCCCCGCACCGTCCAGCACGGTGGCTTCCCCCTCGGCCGCTGGCTGGCCAGACAACGGCACCAGGCCAACGTGCACCGCGAACGCTTCGACACCCCCTGGCCGCACGAGGAACACTTCGCCCGCATCGACCCGTACTGGAATCCGCCCTGGGGCATGCAATGGCAACGCCGCTACCAGGCCGCCCGCGCACAGCTCCCCCACGGACACCACCTCGCCCCCGAACAAGGCTTCCCCGGCACACCGGACTGGACCGGGCAATGGCTGTACGAACAGTGCTGAACCGTTCCGGGTTTGGTGGAGACTCGAACACGTGTAAGGATTCGAGTCATGGCACGATCTTCCTCCTACCCGCCTGAGCTGCGCCGACGTGCGGTGCGTATGGTCGCCGAGGTCCTGGGTGACT
>NZ_WEGJ01000092.1 GCF_009604385.1 Streptomyces smaragdinus | reverse complement strand
GTGGCGCGAGTTCGCCTCGCGGCCCTGGCTGTGGGCGGTCGTCGTGCAGTTCTCGGTGGTCAACGCCGTCGTCGCGGCGGCCGAGTCGGTGTACGGGCCGCTGATCGCGGAGGACCATCTGGGCGGGAGTTCCCCACGGTTGGCGGGCTAGGGGTGGCGGTGACCAGGGACAATCCGGTAGCCGCCGACGAAAGTAAGGGGACGTTCGACACGCCTGCGCGCGTACGGGAAACGCTCCCAACGCGAGCACGACGCGGCAGTACGCGCGTAGGTGTGTCGGGCGGCCCCGACCCACGACGTGACTGCGGCGCACCACAGCCCAAGGCGAGGTGCACCCCCACCCGGCAGCGAGCCGACAGCGGAGAGAGACCCCCTATCCAGCCCGCCCGGCGTTTGAGGGCGAGGCGCGCAGCGCCGACAAGCCCGGCCGGCGCTTGAGGCCTCCGGCCGAAGGCCGGATGCGCGACAGCCGACGCAAACGGCAGCCAAAGACCGACACAGACGGCCACCGGCCAGAGGCCAACGCACACCGCCGCGCGACGGAGGCCGACGACCACCCCCACCGGACGGTGACAGACACCCCCCGCGAACTACCCGAGCGCCGACTTCACGACATCCGCCAACCGCCCAGCCACAGACCGCGCATGGTCGATGTCCGCGGCCTCGACCATGACCCGCACCAGCGGCTCCGTCCCCGACGGCCGAAGGAGAACCCTCCCGGCGGACCCCAGCTCCGCCTCCGCGTCGGCGACCGCGACCCGGACCTCCGGCGAGCTGTCCACCCGGGACTTGTCCACGTCGGGGACGTTGACCAGGACCTGCGGCAGCCGCTCCATCACGGACGCGAGGTCGGCCAGCGAGCGCCCCGTCGCCGCGACCCGGGCCGCCAGCAGCAGACCCGTCAGCGTCCCGTCGCCGGTAGTGGCGTGATCGAGCACGATCACGTGCCCCGACTGCTCGCCCCCCAGGGCGAACCCGCCCCGCTTCATCTCCTCCAGCACATACCGGTCCCCCACCGCGGTCTGGACGAGCGACACGCCCTCCCGCTCCAGCGCCAGCTTGAACCCCAGGTTCGACATCACCGTCCCCACGACGGTGTTCTCCCGGAGCTTCCCGGCCTCCCGCATCCCCAGAGCCAGCACGGCGAGGATCTGGTCCCCGTCCACCTCGTTGCCCGAGGCGTCCACCGCGAGGCACCGGTCCGCGTCCCCGTCGTGGGCAACGCCCAGGTCCGCCCCGTGAGCCACGACCGCGGCCTTCAGCTTCTCGAGGTGAGTGGACCCGTACCCGTCGTTGATGTTGAGCCCCGTCGGATCGTCCCCGATGGAGATGATCTCCGCCCCGGCAACGGCGAACGCCTCCGGCGACACCCGGGCGGCAGCCCCGTGCGCTCCGTCGACGACGATCTTGAGCCCGTCCAGCCGGTTCGGCAGCACGCCGAGGAGATGCGCGACGTACTTGTCGAACCCCTCGTCGTAGTCGATGACCCGCCCGACCCCGCCGCCCGTGGGCCGGGTCCACGCCTCACCGTGCGCGTGCTTGTGGTACAGCTCCTCGATCGAGTCCTCGAGCGCGTCGGACAGCTTGTGCCCGCCCCGCGCGATGAACTTGATCCCGTTGTCCGGCATCGCGTTGTGGCTGGCGGAGAGCATCACGCCCAGGTCCGCCCCCAGCGCCCCCGTCAGATACGCGACCGCCGGCGTCGGCAGCACCCCGACCCGCAGCACATCGACACCCGCGCTGGCCAGCCCCGCGACCACCGCGGCCTCCAGGAACTCCCCGGACGCCCGCGGATCGCGGCCGACCACGGCCTTCGGCCGGTGACCGTTCTCCGCGCCCGTTCTGGCGAGCACGTGCGCCGCGGCCACCGACAGCCCGAGGGCCAGCTCGGCGGTCAGATCCGCGTTGGCGACACCGCGCACGCCGTCCGTACCGAAGAGTCGAGCCACGTGAGTTCCTCCGATGATCGGTCGTAGCCGGGACGGTGAACTGATGACCACCGTGAAATGAATACCTTCCGACCATACGCGAACGCCCCGGCGGCACTGGACAGTGCCGCCGGG
>NZ_WEGJ01000091.1 GCF_009604385.1 Streptomyces smaragdinus | reverse complement strand
ACGACAACCGCCCCCTCTGCCACCTCGAAACCGACGACAGAAGGCTCGCGGCACCCACCCGCCACCGCATCAACTTCGGTGCACTCTCATCCGTACGAGGTGGTGCACGTTCACGTGTACGCCGACACTGGTCAACGCGATGATCTCGTGGGCCAGGGTCTGCACCGTCTGGGCCGTGAGGCGCTCGGCAGGCAGCGCGGTGTGCTGGGACTCGGCCGCGGCAAGTGCGCGGTCGGCGAGCCGGGCCGCGTGGTAGACCTTGCGGTTGCGCAGCCCGCCGCATCATCGCAACTCGCCTCGGCCGCGCTCAACTCTATTTGTCACCTTCCGCTTTCTGTTCGGGAATTATTCCGGCCACCGTACAGACACGCTGTTTGGTGAGTCTTCCTGCGTGCCGATGGGAAGTGAGAACCTGACTTTGGGGCGGGCTGCGGCTCCCGTGCGGTGGTAGAAGCGGATGGCGCCGGTGTTCCAGTCCGGTGTCTGCCACTGCACTTGTGTGGCGCCGCGGGCTGCTGCCGCGTTCTTCACCGCGTTGAACAGGGCGTTTCCCCAGCCTTCTCCTCGGTACGGTTCGGTGACGAACAGGCAGTCGAGGTGGACGTAGTCGGTGGCCTGCCAGGTCGAGAACTCTTGGGAGCACGTCGCGTAACCGATCAGTTCGCCTCCACGGTCGGCCACGAGGCACCACGCTCTCGGGCACGCCGAGAACAGCAGGGGTTTCAGGCGGGTTGCGAGATCGGGCGGCACGGGGCCGGCGCGTTCGAAGGCGGCGTGGGCGGCGCACAGATGGGCGATCGCCGGCAGGTCGGCCTCCGTGGCCGGACGGATGACGCCGACCGGCCGAGCGGCCTCGTTCAGCATGCGCTGGAGATGCCCGTGCGCGGGGTGGTCAGTTCGTCGACGGGATGCTGCTCAAAGCCGGAGGCGGGGTCGTAGGCGAAGCCCTTACGTGCCGAGCGCTCGCAGCCGACGAGCACTTTCTTGGCCCAGTAGGTAAGGCGGGCGAAGGGCAGCGCCGCGCGGGTCGCGCCGTTGCATCCGGGGCCCCAGCAGTAGGTGACCACGGTCTTCGCCGGGTCGACCAGCCGTGGTGCCATATCGGCGATCCGTGCGGTGGGAAGGCGGAGCGCGCCGGGAATGTGGCCCTGATCCCAGGCGTCACCGCTGCGGGTGTCGAGCACCACGATCCCGGGTGCGCCGGATGCCAGATCCGCGTGGACGTCGGAGACATCCGCCTCGAAGGCGGAGCGGGCGGCGTAGTGAGCGGCATTCTCGTCCGGGGAGGTGGCGGGCGCACTCACGACAGCGCCAACGATCTCGGCGGAAGCGGAAGCGGAAGCGGGAGGGGGCATGGGGCACCTCATGTTCTTGCTGGTGGGGAGGGAAACCTGAGGGCCGTGCCGGGGTCTCCCGGTCGGCGACGCCTTCATCCTCCGGTTCCCGGGCCCGGTTCACGAGTGGCGTGAACGCCTGCATTACTCAAGATTCCGCCAGAAACGTCGGCCGCGCGGACCACGTCACGTATGGCCGGACGCCGACGAACGCCCTTCGGCAGACCGTCGGCGTCGTACCCATCCGGCGGCTGAAGAGGTACCGGTACCTCCCGGGAGCCGACCGCGGCCGTCACCTCGTCCACAGTGCCCTTACCGGACTTGAGTAGCGGCAGGCCGGCGGTCACCCGCCGGGAGACGGCCCAACGCAGGGGACTCACACCATTGCGAGCACGTCGGGGTCGACCCGAATCCCGGATGCCGCTCAGCAAGCACACGGGCGTACTGCCAGTGGGCGGCAGCACGTCGGCCCTCCAGCAGCCCGGTCGCGGCCGGCGCGAACGCCTCGAACAGATCGAAACCAGACACCCCCCGAGCGTGGGCCCGCACAGCGCCTCCCCCAGAGTGAGAGAGACCCCCGCCCCGGCCCACCCCGGGCCTGTCGCGTGGTTTGTGTATGCCCGGTATGACCGGTTGGCATCAGAGTGACTGGTGCCGGGAAGGATCATCATGGGCAAGGCACGTGGCTCCCACAACAGTTCGGACATCGTACGCACGGGAGCCGAGTTGATGCAGCAGCAGGAGAAGGACGCGG
>NZ_WEGJ01000090.1 GCF_009604385.1 Streptomyces smaragdinus | reverse complement strand
TGTCCGCGTACTCCTCTGAGTGCACCACCGAGTACAGAGTTATGTGCACCACTGCTCAGGCCACGTCGGCGTCTCGCTCGATAGTCTGGAGGCGGTTCTTGAGTCGGTAGCTGTTGCCGTTGATCGAGACGACTTCGCAGTGGTGCAGGAGGCGGTCGAGGATCGCGGTGGCGAGAACCTCGTCTCCGAACACCTGTCCCCATTCGCTGAAGGTCTTGTTCGAGGTCAGGATCACCGAGCCCTTCTCGTAGCGCTTGGAGATCACCTGGAAGACGAGGTTTGCCTCAGCCCGTTCGAGGGGCTGGTAGCCGACTTCATCGACCACGAGGACGCTCGGCCGCAGGTAGGTGCCGAGCTTGTTGACCAGCCGTCCGGCGGCCTCGGCGGTCTTGAGGTTGCGGACCATGTCGTCGAGGGTCGTGAAGTAGATCGAGTAGCCGGCCCGGCAGGCCGCGACCGCGAGGGCGACGGCGATATGCGTTTTGCCGACCCCGGGCGGGCCGAGGAGGGCGGCGTTGGCCCTGTCCTCGACGAACGAGAGGGTCGCGAGGTCTTTGACCTTGCGCGGGTCGAGGTCGGGCTGGAAGGAGAAGTCGTACTCGTCGAGCGTCTTGTGATGCGGCAGCCGCGACAACCGCAGGCCCTGACGGAAACGACGGTCATCGCGGACGGCGAGTTCCTCGGACAAAACCAGGTCAAGGAAGTCGAGATAGCCCATCTTCGCCTCGTCGGCCCGGCGGGTGAACTCGGTGATGGTTTCCGCGAGATGAGGCAGGCCGAGCTTGCCGGCCGTGGTGCGGATGCGGTTGCCGGTCAGCTGACTCAAGAGGGTTCCTTCGACGGAGAGCTGGTGGTGAAAGGGCGGGTGCCGGTCAGTTCGTCATAGACGGACAGCGGGCGTCGGCCGACCTTGACGCTGGCGGCAGCGGCGCGGTTCAGCAGGGCTTGCAGCGGGCCGGCCTCCGGCCCGAGCGGCTGCCCGCGGCGGGGCGACGGCAGGACATCTCCGGTGGTGACACGGCGTCCGGCTCCGGTGGGCAGGCCGTCCCAGTGCCTCTCGTCCACGATCCTCGCGCCGCGGCCGACCGCCCTGGAGTGGGTGGCCAACAGCGTGTTCCCGTCGCCGGCGGGGACAGTGGAGTGCAGGGTGACCTGCGACTTCGTGGCCCGGATCTCGACCAGTTGACGTGGGCGGACCTTGCGGGCGGGCACCGAGTAGAGGTTCGCGTCGAAGGCGACCAGGCAGTCCTTGCCGACGTGCCGCAGATGCCGCTGGGCCACCACATACGGAGTCGGCGGCACCGGCCGCAGAGCCACGTGGTCCCGCACGGCCCGGTGCCCGATGATCTCGCCGTGGGTGCTGTGCACCTTGGCCCGCCGCAGCGGCACCCAGGCCGAGAAGGCGGCGTCCATCTCCTCGACCGAGGAGAAGGCCCGCCCGGCCAGCACATGATCACGGACGATCAAGACCTGCCGTTCGACCCGGCCCTTCCCGGTGGGGCGGTAGGCGGCCAGGACGTCGATGTCGAAGTCGTAATGCCCGGCGAACGCGACCGCCTCCGGATGCAGAGGAACGGCCTCGCCCGGCGCGACGTGCCGGCGCACGACGGTCTTGGTGCGGTCGTAGACGATCGTCATCGGCACCCCGCCGAAGTGCGCGAACGCAGCCCGGTGGCAGTCGAAGAAGCTCGCCAGGTCCTGGCTGGTGGTGAAGCAGCAGAACGGATCACGCGAGTACGACAGCGTCATGTGGAACGAGTAGACCTTCGGGATCCCGACGTGGGCGAGGATCTTGCCCTCATCACCCCAGTCCACCTGGGCCTGCGCGCCCGGGACGACCTCGAACCGGCGGTGCAGTCCCGCCAGTTCACTCGGGCTGATGCCGAGTTCCTCGGCGATCCGGGGCCTCGCCTCCTGGAGATAGATCTTGACCCGCTGGTAGTTGATGGTGACGCCGTACTCCGACGCCAGGCGCTCGTGAATCACCGACGCCTTCAGCAGGATCTCCGACCTCAGCATCGCGTCGATGAGCGGAGCGACCTCGTCGACCGCCCGCCGATGCTGTCGCCCCTCGGCCGTCCGCCTCGGCGGCGCAACAGGAGCCTCGCCCGACAAATACTTCGTGACCGTGCGGCGGTTCAGCCCGGTCTCCTTCGCAATCTCCCGCAGGCTCATCGCGCCGGACTCATACAGACTGCGAAACCGCCTCAACTCCAGCCAGCGATGCGGGTCCAAGACCACGACAACCGCCCCCTCTGCCACCTCGAAACCGACGACAGAAGGCTCGCGGCACCCACCCGCCACCGCATCAACTTCGGTGCACTCTCATCCGTACGAGGTGGTGCACGTTCACGTGTACGCCGACA
>NZ_WEGJ01000009.1 GCF_009604385.1 Streptomyces smaragdinus | reverse complement strand
AAGCCTCGTGCGTCGCGTACCCCATCCCGCCGTCGCGGTCCTCACGGCAGCCGCGCTGGCCTTCACGGCCACCGCCTGCGGCGACGACGACAGCGGCTCCGGTTCCGGCGGCGGCTCGGGCTCCGGGCATCCCCGCCCTGGGCGCAGTCCCCCGCCGCCTCCCCTTGCTCGGCGCCAAACTCCTCGTGACCACCGGACTGACCCTCGCCCTCGTCCCGGCGATCCTGCTGGTGAACGCCGTGGCCCTCCTCGTCCTGTACGGCGACGTCGTCGACATGCCCGGCGACGGCCTCACCCGCCTGCTCGGCTGGGCCGGACTCACCGCGGGCTGCGCCTGGACCGGACTCCTCGCCGCCGGCGTCTCCCGCTCCACCACGGCCGGCACGGCGGCCGCACTCGCCCTCCCCGTGGCCGTCCCCCCGGTGAGCGCGGCGCTCGCCCGCACCGAAGCCGCCCACCGGCTCCTCGGACTCCCGGTCCACCTCGGGCTCCCACCCGGCGCCGTCAACGCCTTGACGGACACCGTCGCCCTCGCGGCCGGCCCGTACGGACACGCCGTCGCCCTGACGCTCACCGCGCTGCTGGCCCCGTACCTCCTGGCCTCGTTGCGGGCGCGCACCCGCCGCCGCTGAGGTAATGAGGCTCCCCGCGGGAGTTACCCGTCCGCACGTGCGCATCTCGTACGAACGCCTACAGACCGTCCCGCAGAAGGACCGTTTCCGCCCGGATTGGCGTCAATGATCAGGTGATCGCCGATCACCCTTTCGTGTGCTTTTCACCAAAGCCCTCAAGGCCCGGGCAAGCCCCGCCGACAAAGGATTCCGTGAGTACCCTTGCGCAGACAATGATGACAGCGGCGCGCTCCTCCGACTCCGGCTACGCCGGCTCGGGGGAACTCGACCGATACCCCTACGCCGACGCCCCGGCCGCCGCGGGCGCGACGATCCCCGCCGCCGCCGGCGGACACGTCGCACCGGCGGCGCCCGTCTGGGACCGCCCCGACACCGACCTCGCCACCCGCGTCAGCCGCCGCGCCGCCACCAGCCGCGGCCGCGGCCTGCACGGCCAGCTCGTCCAGCAGCTCGGCCAGATGATCGTCTCCGGCGATCTCGGCGCCGACCGCCCGCTCGTCCCCGAGGAGATCGGCCAGCGCTTCGAGGTCTCCCGCACCGTGGTGCGCGAGTCCCTGCGCGTCCTCGAGGCCAAGGGCCTGGTCAGCGCCCGCCCCAACGTCGGCACCCGGGTCCGCCCGGTCTCCGACTGGAACCTCCTCGACCCCGACATCATCGAGTGGCGGGCCTTCGGCCCCCAGCGCGAGGACCAGCGCCGCGAGCTGTGCGAACTGCGCTGGACCATCGAGCCCCTGGCCGCCCGGCTCGCCGCCGGCCACGGCCGCGAGGACGTCCAGCAGCGCCTCACCGACATGGCGGAGATCATGAGCCACGCCCTGGTGCAGGGCGACAGCGTCACGTTCTCCCGCGCCGACGCCGAGTTCCACGCGCTGATCCTCCAGGTCGCCGGCAACCGCATGCTGGAGCACCTCTCCGGCGTCGTCACCGCCGCCCTGCAGGTCTCCGGCGGACCCGCCGGCGGCTGCGACCGGCCCAGCGAGAACGCCGTCGCGCACCACGTGCGGATCACCGACGCCCTCGCCGCCGGCGACGGCGCCGTGGCCGAGAGCGCGATGCGCCAGCTGCTGTCCGTACACACGGAGACCCACGTCCCCCAGCCGCGTCCGCACTGAGCCGACCGCCACCCAGCGTCCCCGAGTTGCTGGGAGCAGACGGGCACCCACCGCCGTCCGACGGAAAGCACGGCCGGCCCCGGTGGCACATCGCACCGGGGCCGGCCCGTGTCACGCGAGGCCCCCGCCCCGCGCACGGCACGCCGTATGAGACGCTTGGGAGTAGATGTGACCCGGGCCACGTCGATTGGGCGTAACGCTCCGGCGAAAGGCGCGATGACCTAAGAGGTGGCGCGCTTCTCGACCGTGTGGATCCTGCTCGTCGAATCCTGTGGACCGAGTCAGCGCCGCTACTGATTGCACATGCACCGGCGGACCATCCCCGCCGCCGGTCGTTTCCCATCGTTTCGAGAGGTTGTTCGTGTCGGCCAGCACATCCCGTACGCTCCCGCCGGAGATCGCCGAAGCCGAGTCCGTCATGGCACTCATCGAGCGGGGAAAGGCCGAGGGGCAGATCGCCGGCGATGACGTGCGTCGTGCCTTCGAGGTGGACCAGATTCCCTCCACCCAGTGGAAGAACGTCCTGCGCAGCCTCAACCAGGTCCTCGAAGAGGAGGGTGTGACACTGATGGTCAGTGCCGCAGAGGCGCCGAAGCGCACCCGCAAGACCGCTACGGCGAAGAGCACCGAGAAGCGCGCCGCCCCCAGGGCGGCCGTGAAGAAGACGGTCGCCGCGAAGACGGCCGTGAAGAAGACGACCGCCACGGCCGCCGCTCCGGCCGACCCGGCCGAGAACGACGCCGACGGTACGTCCGAGGAGCAGCCGAAGAAGGCTGCCGCCAAGAAGACCACCGCCCGCAAGACGGCGGCCAAGAAGACCACGGCCGCCGCCAAGAAGACCACCGCCAAGAAGTCCGCCGCGAAGAAGACGGCGGGCAAGAAGGACGGCGAGGACGGCGGCGACGCCGAGGAGACCCCCGGCATCGAGGGCGAGGAGTCCGAGGGCCCCGAGGGCTTCGTCCTGTCCGACGAGGACGAGGACGACGCCCCCGCGCAGCAGGTCGCCGCAGCAGGCGCCACCGCCGACCCGGTCAAGGACTACCTCAAGCAGATCGGCAAGGTCCCCCTCCTCAACGCCGAACAGGAGGTCGAACTCGCCAAGCGCATCGAGGCCGGCCTGTTCGCCGAGGACAAGCTCGCCTCCGCCGACAAGCTCGCGCCCAAACTCCAGCGCGAGCTGGAGATCATCGCCGAGGACGGCCGCCGCGCCAAGAACCACCTGCTGGAGGCCAATCTCCGCCTCGTGGTCTCCCTGGCCAAGCGCTACACCGGCCGCGGCATGCTCTTCCTGGACCTCATCCAGGAAGGCAACCTCGGCCTGATCCGCGCCGTCGAGAAGTTCGACTACACCAAGGGCTACAAGTTCTCCACGTACGCCACCTGGTGGATCCGGCAGGCGATCACCCGCGCCATGGCCGACCAGGCCCGCACCATCCGTATCCCGGTGCACATGGTCGAGGTCATCAACAAGCTGGCCCGCGTCCAGCGCCAGATGCTCCAGGACCTGGGCCGCGAGCCCACCCCGGAGGAGCTGGCCAAGGAACTCGACATGACCCCCGAAAAGGTCATCGAGGTCCAGAAGTACGGCCGCGAGCCCATCTCCCTGCACACCCCGCTCGGCGAGGACGGCGACAGCGAGTTCGGTGACCTCATCGAGGACTCCGAGGCCGTCGTGCCCGCCGACGCGGTCAGCTTCACCCTGTTGCAGGAGCAGCTCCACTCCGTACTGGACACGCTCTCCGAGCGTGAGGCCGGCGTCGTCTCCATGCGCTTCGGCCTCACCGACGGACAGCCCAAGACCCTCGACGAGATCGGCAAGGTCTACGGCGTCACGCGCGAGCGCATCCGCCAGATCGAGTCGAAGACCATGTCGAAGCTGCGTCATCCCTCGCGCTCGCAGGTCCTGCGCGACTACCTGGACTGACGCCACCAAGGAGTGTCACGGGGTGCGGCGAGCACCCCCGTGACCGAGGCTGAGGGCACACACGCCCCCGGCCGCGGTCACCGGGCAGGGGCTCGGGAGCGTGTGCTCCCGAGCCCCTGCCGCGTGAGGAGCCCCGATGCGCAACCCCCCGCGATCCACCGCCTGGGCGGCCGCCGCCGCCCTCGCCGCCGCCGTCCTGCAGCCCACCACGGCCGCCGCCGACGGAGTCGTGATCGGAGGCCACCCCGTACGGATCTCCGAGAGCCCCTGGATCGTCGCCCTGTCCTCCCGGGCCTGGTACGGAAACGCCCGCTCCGGCCAGTACTGCGCCGGCGTTCTCGTCGCCCCCGACAAAGTGATCACCGTCGCCCACTGCCTCTCCGAACCCGTGCTCGGCGTCCCCCTCCAGCAGGTACCCGACCTGCGCGTCATCGCCGGAAGAGGAGACCTGCGGAGCGACGCGGGCGAGGAGATCCCCGTCCGCGACGCCTGGGTGAACCCCCGCCACGACCCCTGGACCAACGCCGGCGACATCGCCGTCATCACCCTCGACCACCCCGTCCGCGCCGCCGCCCCCATCACCCTCGCCGACCGCGGCGACGACCGCTCCTACGACCCCGGCAACCCCGCCCGCGTCTACGGCTGGGGCGACACCGCCGGCGACGGCCGCTACGCCACCTCCCTGCGCGCCGCCCAGCTCCGGCTGCTGACCGACGAGACCTGCGCGAAGGCGTATCCCCCCGGCAGCCCCGACGGAACGTATCAAGCCGACTCCATGCTGTGCGCGGGCGACCCCGCGGGCGGCCGCGACTCCTGCCAGGGCGACTCCGGCGGACCGCTCGTCGTCGGCGGCCGCCTCGTCGGCCTCGTCTCCTGGGGATCGGGCTGCGGCGAACCGGAACACCCCGGCGTCTACACCCGCGTCTCCGGCGTCGCCGGCCTGATCGCCGCCCACTGAACGGCCACCCGCGGCGACACCCCGTACACGCACGGCAACGGCCGCACCCCGGAATCCGGGATGCGGCCGTCGCCGTTTGTCGGGCGGGCCCTGGGCCCGCGGGCTCGTCGCCGAACGGGCGGTCTTACCGCTCGCTCTCCGAGGCGGTGGCCGGAGTGGCGCTCAGCCGCTCCGTCTCGTCCTGTATCTCGGCAGCGATCTTCTTCAGTTCCGGCTCGAACTTGCGCCCGTGGTGGGCACAGAAGAGCAGCTCTCCGCCGGTCGTCAGAACGACGCGCACGTACGCCTGGGCGCCGCAACGGTCGCAGCGATCAGCGGCCGTCAGCGGGGTCGCGGGTGTCAGAACAGTAGTCACGTCGCCTCTTCTCTAGCTCGACGAGCTGTCGTACCAGGGTCAACATCCAACCAGTCCGAAAACGTTCCCGCTCGCGGCCTTGACTGCCCGATTTCGCTGGCAGCGGACAGGTCCGGCGGGAACCCCTGCCCGGACCGATGTCGGGAATCCGGGCGAGAGCGGCGGCGAATGTGCCGTTTTGCGGTTTCTGGAGCTTCTGGGCGCTTCGCTTGGTAATACAAGGGTTGTACGGGCCTGCCCGGCGAGCCGTGCAGGGTGCTGCATGACCGGGACCGTCCACCGGTACCCGGTTCGTCCACGAGGACGTGCCCGGAGCCTAGATGGTTCATGCCCGGAAGGGAACGTGATGAAGACATCACCCTCACGAGGGATCGAACATACAATCGAGTCGGCGATAGCATCGAGCCACACGCCCAAGGCTGTTCACCGTCTGTCATAGGGCCTCGGTACCCTCTCCACGGGCGAACAGCCATCAGCCCGCCAACAAGTACGGAATTCAGCGAGGAGCGAACTCAGTGAGCGCCGCAGCTACCACCACCGAAGGGACCGTCCCGGCCCTGCTCGCCGGACAGACCGGCCTGGACCGCGACAGCTCCAACTACACGGCGCGCCACCTGCTCGTCCTCGAAGGCCTCGAAGCCGTCCGCAAACGACCCGGCATGTACATCGGCTCCACCGACAGCCGCGGCCTCATGCACTGCCTCTGGGAGATCATCGACAACTCCGTCGACGAAGCCCTCGGCGGCCACTGCGACCACATCGAGGTCATCCTCCACGAGGACGCCTCCGTCGAGGTCCGCGACAACGGCCGCGGCATCCCCGTCGACAAGGAACCCAAGACCGGCCTCTCCGGCGTCGAGGTCGTCATGACCAAACTCCACGCCGGCGGCAAATTCGGAGGCGGCGCCTACGCCGCCTCCGGCGGCCTCCACGGCGTCGGCGCCTCCGTCGTCAACGCCCTCTCCGCCCGCCTCGACGTCGAGGTCGACCACTCCGGCGCCACCCACGCCATCAGCTTCCGCCGCGGCGTCCCCGGCGCCTTCGACGGAACCGGCCCCGACGCCCCCTTCCAAGCGGCGAGCGGCCTCACCAAGGGCAAGCGCGTCCCCAAGACCCGCACCGGCACCCGCGTCCGCTTCTGGGCCGACCGCCAGATCTTCCTCAAGGACGCCGCCCTCTCCCTCGAGGACCTCCACGCCCGCGCCCGCCAGACCGCCTTCCTCGTCCCCGGCCTCACCATCGTCGTCCGCGACCGCCGCCCCGCCGGCGACCGCACCAACGACGAGACCTTCCACTACGACGGCGGCATCAGCGAATTCTGCGAATTCCTCGCCCCCGACAAACCCCTCTGCGACGTCCAGCGCATCACCGGCTCCGGCACCTTCAAGGAAACCGTCCCCGTCCTCGACGACCAGGGCCACATGACCCCCACCGAGGTCACCCGCGAACTCGGCGTCGACATCGCCCTGCGCTGGGGCACCGGCTACGACACCACCATCAAATCCTTCGTCAACATCATCGCCACCCCCAAGGGCGGCACCCACGTCGCCGGCTTCGAACGCTCCCTCACCAAAACCCTCAACGAACAGCTCCGCGCCCAGAAGCTCCTGCGCGTCGCCGAGGACGACATCGTCAAGGACGACGCCCTCGAAGGCCTCACCGCCGTCGTCACCGTCCGCCTCGCCGAGCCCCAGTTCGAGGGCCAGACCAAGGAGGTCCTCGGCACCTCCGCGGCCTCCCGCATCGTCTCCCAGGTCCTGGCCAAGGAACTCAAGGCGTTCCTGACCTCGACGAAGCGCGACGCCAAGGCCCAGGCCCGCACGGTCCTCGACAAGGCCGTCGCCGCCGCCCGCACCCGTATCGCCGCCCGCCAGCACAAGGACGCCCAGCGCCGCAAGACAGCCCTGGAGTCCTCGTCCCTCCCGGCAAAGCTGGCGGACTGCCGCAGCGAGGACGTCGACCGCACGGAGCTCTTCATCGTCGAGGGCGACTCGGCGCTCGGCACGGCGAAGCTGGCGCGGAACTCGGAGTTCCAGGCGCTGCTGCCGATCCGGGGGAAGATTCTGAACGTTCAGAAGGCGTCCGTTTCGGACATGCTGAAGAACGCGGAGTGCGGGGCGATCATTCAGGTTATAGGAGCGGGGTCGGGGCGGACTTTCGATATTGATCAGGCGCGTTACGGAAAAATCTGTCTTCTTGTGGATGCTGACGTTGATGGTGCGCACATCCGTACGCTTTTGCTCACTTTGTTCCAGCGTTATATGCGTCCCATGGTCGAGGCCGGCCGTGTCTTCGCCTGCGTCCCGCCGCTGCACCGGATCGAGCTGGTCCAGCCCAAGAAGGGCCAGGACAAATACGTTTACACGTACTCGGACAACGAACTCCGGCAGACCCTGCTCGAGTTCGAACGCAAGGGCATCCGCTGCAAGGACAACATCCAGCGCTACAAGGGCCTCGGCGAGATGGACGCCGACCAGCTCGCGGAGACCACGATGGACCCGCGTCACCGCACCCTGCGCCGTATCAACATCGGTGACCTGGACGCGGCGGAGGAGACGTTCAACCTCCTGATGGGCAACGACGTGGCTCCCCGCAAGGAGTTCATCACCAACTCGGCCGCGACCCTGGACCGCTCGCGAATCGACGCCTGACCTGCTCGCCCCTCCGTCACTCGGGCGGGTGATCGAAGGGTGGATTCCACCCCCCGGCCGCCCCGGCTCGGAACAGTGATCCCATCGGATGATCGGGATAAGGAGTTCCGTATGGGAGTCGGGGGAGACGAGCACGCGCTTTTCGTGAGTGCGGAGGGGCGGTACGGCCTGAGGAGGCTGGGCGCCGTTCCACGGGACGGCGTGGCCGGCGTGCTCGGCTGTGACACCGCGAGCCTCACGGTGCGGACGGGGCCCGCCGAGGTGAGCGGCCCCGCGGCCTCGACCGGCACCCTGCTGCGAGTCGAGGCCGCGTACGGCCGGTGTGTCTCGGTCACCCCGGACCAGGGTGTGCTGATGCTGGAACAGGGCGGGCCCGTCTGGCGGACAGCCGGTGCTCTCGTACCCGGTGACCGTGTGGTCATTCCGCAGCGCGTGCCACGTGTCGGCGATCCTTGGCGCAGGATCGATCTCGCCGGTGAACTCAAGACGGCGGGTGCGGACGGCGCCGTCCGGATCGAGGGGGAGGCCGTCCGCAGGCTCCGGGTGCGGCAGGCCGTGGCGCGGCAGCCGACGCATCTGCGCCGGAACGAACGCCGGGTCCGTGTTCCGCTGGAGCACTGGCGACGGCTGAAGGACGCCCGCAGACGCACCGGTATCACCGGAGCCGAGATGGCCCGGCGGATCGGCTACCGACAGGCGTGCAGCATCAGCGAGTTCGAGACCTGCCGCAGCCTCCCGACCGAGGACGGCCTCCGGCGTTATCTGGCGGAACTGGACATGGAATGGCCGGCCGAGGCGGAATTCGTCGATCCGCTCGTGCAGAGCTGGGCGTCGACCTCGGACTCGACGGGCAACGCCCGTTACCGCAAGACATCCGCGGCCGCCTGGCTGCCGGATCTCAGCCGGGACGATCTGCTGTGGCTCGCCGGCGAACCCGACAGCCACGAGCTGAATCTGTACGCGTGTGCCCACCGTGCGGAGGCCCGGCCGCGCTTCCTCGAACTCGACGAGCCGCTGGGGCACCTCCTCGGCTGGTATCTGGCGGAGGGGTCCCAGGACACCAGGGGCCGGCTGGCCTTCTCGCTCGGTGCGGACGACATCCCCTACGAGGAGGAATTGCTGTCGGCGATCGAGACGGTCTGCGGGCGGCAGGCCAAGATTGACGTCCGGGACGACAGGCCGGGGCTGCGCAGTGTGATCGTGCACTCCGGCATGCTCGCCCGGTGGCTGAAGACCACACCGCTGGGCACGACCGCACGGGACAAGACCCTGCCGGATGTGATCCTGAACGCCGGGCCGGCCGTGCAGATGGCTTTCCTGGAGGGCTATTTCCTGGGTGACGGCACCAAGGCCAGGAAAGGGGACCGCATCCAGTTCGCCACCGCGTCGCGTGCCCTGGTCGACGCGCTGTGCTCGCTTTTCCTGCAGTTCGGGGTACTCGTCTCGTGGTCCACCAGACGGCCCATGAGCGCCGAGCACCGGGGTCAGGTGATCCATTCCGGGGAGAGCTACGTCCTGACCGTCACCTCCCTGGAGGCCATGGAGCGTCTGCGGTTCCTGTGGCGACAGGTGCCCTGGGCCTGTCGGTTCGACGCGCGGCTCGGGGGACGGCGCACGCGGCGGCGTGACGTCACCGAGATGACGGGGGATCTGGTGGCCGTCCCGGTCCGGGCGGTACGGCAGGTGGCGGACGGCCCGTCGTACACCATCACCCCCACCACCTCCGACGCCTGCATCGCCGGCACCGGCGGCCTCGTGCTGCGTGCCCCCTGACCCGGGCGGCGTCAGCGGGGCCACCGGTGCGGCGGCCCCGCCGTCTCGTGCAGTGCCGTCAGAAGGGCCTGGACCGGGGCGGGGGCCGGGGGCTTGCCGTAGTACGCGGTGGACAGGTGGCGGTGGTCGGCCGGGAGGCGGTGGAGGGTGACCGACGGGTTGCGGTGGGCCTTCAGGGCCAGGGCCGGGAGGGTGCTGACGCCCAGGCCTGCGGCGACCAGGGACTGGACGGCGACGTAGTCGTCCGTCTCGAAGCCGATCGCCGGGGTGAAGCCCGCGCGGGCGCAGGAGGCCAGGAGGTGGGCGCGGCAGCGTTCGCAGCCGGTGATCCAGCGCGCGGAGGCGTGGGCGGCGAGATCCTGCGTGGGGTCTGCGGTGCGCGGGGTGACCAGGTACATCGGCTCCGTGAGCAGGGGCGTCGTGGTGAGGTGGAGGAGGCCGGGCCGCGGTTCGTCGCGGTGGTCGAACGTGAGTGCCACGTCCACGTCGCCGCGGCGCAGTGCCGCCAGCGCCTGCGGCGGTTCGGCCTCGGTGAGGGCGAGTTCGACGCCGGGGTGGGTGCGGGCGAGGCGGGCGGCGGCCGGGGGGACGAGCATGGCGAGGGCGGTGGGGAACGCCGCCAGCCGGACCCGGCCGGTGTGCAGCCCGGCCAGCGCGTCGAGTTCGGCGCGGGCGGAGGCCACGCGGCCGGTGATCTCCTCGGCGCGTTCGGCGAGCAGCCGGCCGGCTTCCGTCAGCCGGATGCCGCGCCCGGCGCGCTGGACGAGGGGCAGGCCGGCCTCCTCCTCGAGCCGGGCGAGCTGGTGGCTGACGGAGGGCTGGGCGTAGCCGAGGGCGTCGGCGGCGGCCGTCACGGATCCCTCGCGGGCGACGGCGGCGAGGATACGGAGTCGGGTCAGGTCCATGGGCGGTCTCCGGGCGGCGATGACTCATAGGTGTTGTCTATGCTCTCTGCCCATATTGGCATTGGACCTATGGGTGCCCGGGCTGTCAGCCTTCCCTCATGCGACCTCCGACTCTCACCGACGTCCTGCGAGCCCGCCGTATCCTCGCGCCGCTGCTGGCGCCGACCCCGCTGCGCTCGTACCCCACCCTCGACCCGGGGCCCGCCGCGAGTCTGGTGCTCAAGCTCGAGAACACCCAGCCCACCGGCGCCTTCAAGGTCCGCGGCGGGCTCACCCTGCTGGCCGGTCTGAGCGACGTGGAGCGGGCGCGCGGTGTCGTCGGCTACTCCACCGGGAACCACGCGCAGTCCCTGGCGCACGCCGCCGCCGTGTTCGGGGCGCCGTGCGTGATCGTGATGCCGGAGCACCCCAACCCGGGCAAGGCGAAGGCCGTACGGGCGTGGGGGGCGGAGCTCGTCGAGTACGGGGCGACGTTCGACGAGGCGCGGCCGCACGCGGAGAAGATCGCCGCCGGGCGGGGGATGCGGCTGGTGTCCGCCGCGAACGAGCCGGCGCTGCTGGCCGGGGTGGCGACGGCGTATCTGGAGCTGTTCGAGCAGGCGCCGGACACGGACACGGTGATCGTGCCCGTCGGGGGCGGCAGCGGGGCGGCCGCGGCGTGTCTGGTGGCGGCGGCGGTGGCGCCCGGGTGCCGGGTGGTCGCGGTGCAGTCGCGGGAGTCGCCGGCGGCGTGCGAGTCGTGGCGGGCCGGTGAGCTCGTCGAACGTCCCAACCGGACCCGGGCGGAGGGGCTGGCCACCGGGTCCGGCTTCGACCTCACGCAGCGGGTGATGCGTGAGGGGCTGCACGACTTCGTGCTGGTGTCCGACGAGGCGATCACGTCGGCGCAGGCGGAGCTGCTGGTGGACGCCCATGTGCTGACCGAGGGCGCGGGCGCGGCGGCACTGGCCGCGCTGCGTACGTACCCGGAGCGGTTCGAGGGCCGGCGGGTGGCCGTGATGTGCACCGGCGGCAACGCGTCGCCCGGGGAGCTCCGCGCCGCCCTTCAGGCCGGCTGAGGGACGGCGCGCAGCCGCCGTACCTGCGGCGACAGCAGCGCGCCCGCGCCGGCCAGGACGACGAGGGCGGCGCAGCCGGCGAGGGCGGGAGCCGGGCCCGTCACGGCGGCGATCGGTCCCGCGACGAAGAGCCCGAGCGGGGCGCACGCGACCGAGCCGAGGAGGTCGTACGACGCGACGCGCGACAGCACGTCCTGCGGGATCTCCCGTTGCATGGTCGTCGCCCACAGCACCCCGAACACGTCGTGGGCGATCCCCGAGCAGAACATCGCGGCCGCCGTCGCCCACAGCGGCGCCCGCAGCCCGAGCAGCAGCATGGGCGCCGCGAAGACGAACGTGGCCAGCACGGCCACCAGGACCGGCCGTCCCACCCGCAGCCGGGCCGCGAGTCCGGCGCCGGCGACCATGCCGACGGCCTGGGCGGTGACGAGCGCGGACCAGGCCCGGGCGCCGCCGAGTTCGTCCTCCGCGAGGAGCGGGCCCAGGACGCCGGCCATGGCGTTGATGGCGGCGACGACGAAGGTGAACTGCACGACGACCGCCCACAGCCACTGGCGGGCGGCGAACTCCCGCCAGCCCCTGGCCAGATCCTGCAGCGGCGAGGTCGTCCCGCGGGGCGGCTCGGCGAGCCGCAGTCCGGCGATGAGGGCGGCGCTGACCAGGTACGAGGCGGCGTTGACGGCGAGGGCCCAGCCCGCGCCGAGGAAGGCGACGGTGATGCCGGAGAGGGCCAGGCCCAGCACCGTCGCGCTGTTCATGCCCATCCGCAGCAGTCCGTTGGCCCGCTGCAGCCGGCGCTCGTCGACGATCAGCGGCACCACGCCCTCGGACGCCGGATGGAACAGCGTGCTCGCGCTCCCGGCGAACGCCGCCAGCACGCACAGCGCCCACAGCGGCGCGTGTCCGCTCAGCACCATCGCGGCCAGCGCCGCGTAGGCCACGCCACCGCCCAGCTCGGCCAGGACCATCACCCGCGACCGTGACATCCGGTCCGCTATCACCCCGCCGACCAGGACGAACAGCACGACGGGCAGGGCCTGGCAGGCGAGGACGAGGGAGAGCTCGGCGGGGGTGGCGCCGGGGAGTCCGAGGACGGCGAAGGCGAGGGCGACGCGGGCGAAGGAGTTGCCGAGGACGGAGATGGTGCGGGCCGAGGCCAGCAGCAGGAAGGGGCGTTCGCGCAGGAGGGAGGGCACGGGGGCCGACCCTAGGGAAGGCGCGGGGAGGGCGCCTCCCGTTTTCCGGGTGCCCCCGCGTTTTCCGGCCAGGGACCGCCGTACGGACGTGCTAGCCCGCGAACGGACATCCTGACCGGGATTCGCCGGGATTGCCAGGGGGCGTCACCTGATTGTGTGAAGGTCCGGGATTGTGTGGCACGTCGGGAACGCGGCCGACCATTCTGGGCGAATCGTGGCGAGCGCCAGTCCCAACGCCGAGGAGAGCCCGGTGGACAAGTACGACGGGTCCGATGCCGGATCCGCTCCCGCCTCTCTGGAGGATCCCTGGTACGACGTGCCGGTGGACCACTGGGGCGACTGGGACGGTGACGCGGCCGGGGAGCCGGTGGCCGTGCCGCCGCCCCGGGCGGCGCCCGGTGACCGTACGGACGAGGTGTATCTGGCCGTTCAGCGCAGCCCGGAGTTCCGGGAGGTGCGTTCGCAGTACCGGCGGTTCGTCGTCCCCGCGGCGGTCGCGTTCCTCGGCTGGTATCTGGCGTACGTGATCGCGGCCACGGCGGCGCCGGGGCTGATGGCGCGCCAGGTGGCGGGCGCGGTGAACGTGGCCCTGCTGGCCGGTCTCGGCCAGTTCGCCACGACTTTCCTGCTCACCTGGGCGTATGCCCGGCACGCCCGGCTGCGCCGGGATCAGGCGGCGCTGGACCTGCGGTGGGACGTGACGATGCAGACTCGGCGGGACTCCAACCTGTGACTTCAGAACACCAGACACTCGCTCTCTTCCTGTTCAGCGTGTTCGTGGCGCTGACCCTGGCGATCACCAGCTGGGCGAGCCGCAGCCGGCACGGAACGGCGGAGGAGTTCTACGCGGGCGGGCGGCTTTTCTCACCCCTGGAGAACGGTTTCGCCATCTCCGGCGACTACATGTCGGCCGCCTCCTTCCTCGGTATCTCGGGGCTGATCGCGCTGTACGGGTACGACGGGGTGCTGTACTCCGTCGGCTTCCTGGTGGCGTGGCTCGTCGTGCTGCTGCTGGTCGCCGAACTGGTGCGCAACTGCGGCCGGTTCACCCTCGCCGACGTGGTCGCCGCCCGGATGCGGGCCCGCCGGGTGCGGATCGCGGCGGGTACCTCGTCGGTCACCGTGTCCGTGCTGTATCTGGTGGCGCAGATGGTCGGCGCGGGCAGCCTGGTGGCGCTGCTGCTGGGTGCTTCCGGCGGGGCGCAGCGGGGCTGGGCGATGGCCGGGGTCGGGGCGCTGATGGTCACGTACGTCGTCTTCGGCGGGATGCGGGCGACGACGTGGATCCAGATCGTCAAGGCGGTCCTGCTGATGGGCGGCGCGATCACGCTCACCGTGCTGGTCCTGATCCGCTTCCACGGGAATCTGAACGAGCTGCTGAACACCGCCGCCGAACGCAGCGGGCACGGCGGCGCGTTCCTCGGCCCGGGGCTGCGGTACGGGCAGGACACGGTGTCCCGGCTGGACTTCATCAGTCTGGGTCTGGCCCTGGTGCTGGGCACGGCGGGGCTGCCGCACATCCTGTCGCGCTTCTACACCGTGCCGACCGCGCGGGCCGCGCGGCGTTCGGTGGTCTGGGCGATCGGGCTGATCGGCAGCTTCTATCTGATGACGATCGTCCTCGGCTTCGGGGCCGCGGCGGTGCTGGGCTCCGACGGGGTGCGCGAGGGCGACGCGTCGGGCAACTCCGCGCTGCCGTATCTGTCGCTGGCGCTGGGCGGCGGGGCGGGCTCGACCGGGGGGACGATCCTCTTCGCGATTGTCGCCGCCGTGGCGTTCGCCACGATCCTGGCGGTCGTCGCGGGGATCACCCTGGCGTCCTCGGCGGCCGTGGCGCACGATCTGTACACCTCGCTGCGCCGCCGTCACGGGCGGCAGGGGTGGAGCGAGGTGAAGGTCGCCCGGGTGTCGGCGGTCGGGATCGGGGCGGTGGCGATCGCGCTGGCGCTGCTGGCCCGCGATCAGAACGTGGCGTTCCTGGTGGGGCTGGCCTTCGCGGTCGCGGCCTCGGCGAATCTGCCGGTGCTGCTGTTCTCGCTGTTCTGGCGGCGCTTCACGGAGCGGGGCGCGGTGTGGTCGGTGTACGGGGGGCTGGTCCCGGCGCTGCTGCTGGTGGTGTTCTCGCCGGTGGTGTCGGGCAGTGAGCAGGCGCTGGTGCCGTCGGTGGACTTCCATCTCTTCCCCCTGGAGAACCCGGGGCTGGTGTCGATCCCGCTGGGCTTCCTCTTCGGGTGGCTGGGCACGGTGACGTCGCCGTCCCCGGCGGATCCGGCCCGGCACGCGGAGACGGAGGTCCGGGCCCTGACGGGGGCCGGGGCGGTGTAGGGCGCGGGGCTACCACTCGCGCGGCGGCCAGTCGGCGGCGGTCCGGCGTTCCGGGAGGGACGCCGGGCCGCCTGTCGCCGCCAGGAGCTCGAGGGGGAATTCGGTGTCGGCCTGTCCTACGGCCACGCCCAGCCAGCGGTCCGTGTCCGGGGGCTGCCAGAGCTCCATCGAGCCTGCCTGGTTGCACAGGTGGGCGATCGGCTCCGGGACGTGCCCGGGCGGCTGCAGGTCCCAGTCGAGGCCGAGATACGGGGCCAGGTCGACGTCCACGGCCGGTCCCCAGCGGGCCCGGAGCGCGCCGGTGAGGGCGGCATGGACCGCCTCGATCTCCCGGTCGGCCTGCTCGTGGTCGTCTGGGCCGTCGAGGCCGAGATACGGGGCCAGGTCGACGTCCACGGCCGGTCCCCAGCGGGCCCGGAGCGCGCCGGTGAGGGCGGCATGGACCGCCTCGATCTCCCGGTCGGCCTGCTCGTGGTCGTCTGGGCCGTCGGGCTCCCAGAAGTCCCGGGTGCGGTGCAGCGTCAGCACGTGGTGGCCGGGCCCGCTCCACCAGTGGCCCTCCCCGGACTCGGCCTCGGGGAACGGCAGCGTCAGCGCCCGCTCGATCAGGGCGAGTTGCGCGGCCACGTCGTCGGGGGTGTCCATGTCCGCAAGGCTAGCGGCCGGGTCCGACACTCAGCGCGGGAGCGATCGCGGTTCCCCCGCGGTCAGGCGCAGTTGGGGCAGCGCCGGTGCCCCGCAGCTCGCCGGGGACGGCTCGGGTCCGGCCGTCGCGGTGACGTCCACCGACCACGACCGTCCGTCCCGGTGCCGTACCAGCACCGTCCACGCCGGGTTCGCGCCCTCGGTCCGTACGACGGTGAGGTCGTCGGCGCCGGCCACGCCCGCGTGGGACCGTACCGCCAGCTCGGCGCACTGCCCCGGCCGGTCCCACGTCGAGCGCCCGCGGCAGCCCTCCAGGACCACCCGGCCCTCGTGCACGGCCTCGGCGATCTCCTTCACCGCGTGCGCGGAGACGCGGCCGTAGGCGTAACCGTGGGGGAGGAGCAGCAGGGTGGGGGCGAAGCGGTGGCCGCCGAGGTGGGTGATCTCCCAGGTGTCCGTGCCGCCCGCGGCGCGCAGGGCGGCGGCGAGCGGGCGGCCGAGGAGGGCGCAGCAGCGGTCGCGTTTGCCGTTGGTGCAGACGAACGCGAGGGTGTCGCCGTCGTACGGCGCCGTTCCCGGCGGCTCGGTCCCGGCGCCGAGCGCGGCGAAGTCGAGTCCGAGAAGCTCTCGGGGGTCGGCCGTCGTGCCGTGGCGGACCCAGGCGTTGCCGGGGGCGGTGTGGGCGACGAAGAAGCGGCGGCTGGCGGGCTGATGGCAGTCCGCGTGCCGGCCGGGCCGCCGGATGAGGGCGAGCCGTACCCCGGTGCCCTCGGCGGCGGCCTCCAGGGCCCGGCCGAGCTCCGGGTCGAGGTGGCTGTCCAGCAGGGCGTTCGCACCCCACGGCCCGGTCTGTTCCAGCAGCAGCCAGGTCCGGGCGGTGGCGGCCGTCGCCGCGAGTGGTTCGGCCAGCTCCCGGGAAGCCGTCGCGCACATGATCACGTAGGTGAGCCTAACTCCGCCGGTGCCGGGCAGGGAGATCAAGGTGCTGGTTTTTGTACGCGGGGGTAGTGGTCGCGCGGCCTTGTCCGGCCGGGAAATCTCCTCCACAACGCAAACGGCTTGCGTTTCTTGCGCTAAGCTTGCGTGTTATGACACGTCGCCTTGCGGAAGTTGCGAAGAAGGTCGGGGTCTCGGAGGCCACCGTCAGCCGGGTGCTGAACGGCAAGCCAGGGGTGTCGGAGTCGACCAGAGCGGCCGTGCTGTCCGCGCTCGACGTCCTGGGCTACGAGCGCCCCACCCAGCTGCGCGGCGAACGGGCCCGGCTGGTGGGCCTGGTCCTGCCCGAGCTGCAGAACCCGATCTTCCCCGCGTTCGGCGAGGTGATCGGCGGCGCGCTCGCCCAGCGCGGGCTGACGCCGGTGCTGTGCACCCAGACCAAGAGCGGTGTCTCCGAGGCGGATTACGTGGAGCTGCTGCTCCAGCAGCAGGTCTCCGGGGTGATCTTCGCCGGCGGGCTGTACGCCCAGGCCGAGGCGGCGCACGACCACTACAAGCGGCTCGCCGACCGGAAGATCCCGGTGGTGCTCATCAACGCGTCCATCGACGACCTCGGGTTCCCGACCGTCGCCTGCGATGACGTCGTCGCCGTGGAACAGGCGTGGCGGCATCTGGCGTCGCTGGGCCACGAGCGGATCGGGCTCGTCCTGGGCCCGCAGGACCACATGCCCTCGCGGCGCAAGCTGGACGCGGCGCGCAAGGAGGCGGCGGCGTCCGGACTCGCCCTGCCCGACGCCCAGGTGGCGCGCGCCCAGTACTCGCTGGAGAGCGGTCAGGCCGCGGCGGCCCGGCTGATCGCCGACGGGGTCACGGGCTTCATCTGCGCCAGCGACCCGCTCGCCCTGGGCGTGGTGCGCGCGGCCCGCCGGGCGGGGCTGGACGTCCCCGGCGACGTGTCGGTCGTCGGGTACGACGACTCGGCGTTCATGAACTGCACCGCCCCGCCGCTGACGACGGTCCGCCAGCCGATCGAGGCGATGGGCCGCTCGGTGGTGGAGCTGCTGGCCGCGCAGATCGAGGGCTCGTCGGTGGCGGCGGACGAACTGCTCTTCGAACCGGAGCTGGTGGTACGGGGGTCGACGGGCATCCGGCGCGGGTAGGACGAGGGGGCGCGGCGACGCGCCCCGCGGTGGAACGGCGGCGCCCGGGCGCCGCCGTTTTTGTGCCGCGACAACGAGTCGTCGTGAACATCCGAGATCTAGTCGTAATTTTGCAGAGACTGCACGAGATATTGCGTCGAGCTGATCCCCGTGGTTGAGTGTCCCGCGCCACACCCCTGTACGCCAGCCGTGCCGCAGCCGTCCGAAGGGGACCAATGATGATCAGCTCCCGGCTCCGCACCACCAGAACGTTTCCACGCCCGTCCGCACACCGCAGAACCCTGGCGGTCGCCGCCGCGGCGGCCACCCTCGCGACGCTGCTCGCCGCCTGCGGTACCTCCAGCAGCGACGACGACGGCGGTGACGACAGCAAGCCCGCCGCGGCCGACGCCGGCGCGCCGCTCGACCCGAAGACCAAGGTGACTCTGACCATCGACTGCATGCCGCCGGCCACCAAGGCCGCCGAGCTGAAGGAGTGGAAGGAGGACGTCGCCGAGTTCAACAAGACGTACCCGAACGTCACGATCCAGGGCAAGCAGACCGACCCCTGCCTCGAGCCGCCGCGCTTCACCGCGATGCTGAAGGCCAAGTCGCAGCCGGACGTGTTCTACACGTACTTCACCGACCTCCAGCAGGTCCTCGACAACGACGGCGCCGAGGACATCTCCGCGTACGTCAACGACAAGACCCTCCCGGCGCTCAAGGGCATCGACCCGGGCGTCATGGACGTCATGAAGAAGGACGGCAAGCAGTACGGCCTCCCGTACAGCAACTACACGATGGGCCTGCTGATCAACCGCAAGCTCTTCGAAGAGGCCGGCCTCGACCCCAACACCCCGCCCGCCACCTGGGAGGAGGTGCGTACCGCCGCCAAGAAGATCGCCGCGCTCGGCAAGGGTGTCGCCGGCTACGGCGAGTACAGCGCCGCCAACACCGGCGGCTGGCACTTCACCGCCGCCACCTACGGCCTGGGCGGGGAGGTCGTCAGCGCCGACGGGACGAAGGCCGCGTTCAACGACGAGACCGGCAAGCAGGTCGTCGAGAACCTGCGGGCGATGCGCTGGGACGACGACAGCATGGGCAAGACCCAGCTGCTCAAGTGGGGCGACCTGCAGAAGCAGATGGCCGCCGACAAGCTCGGCATGTTCCTTGCCGCCCCCGACGACATCACGTACATGGTGCAGAACCTGAAGGCCAAGTACGAGAACTTCGGGATGGGCCCGATCCCCGGCGCCAAGGCCACCCTCTTCGGCGGCAACGACTACATGATCAAGAAGGGCAGCTCGCCCGACAAGATCAAGGCCGCCATCGCCTGGCTGAACTTCAAGTTCCTCACCCCCGGCAAGGGCCAGTTCGACTGGGCTCGCACCAAGGCCGACGGCCTGCCCGTGGGCCTGCCGCAGCCCAACCTCTTCACCGGGGACGCCAAGACGCAGGACGACGCCACCCGCGGCGAGAACTCCACCATGCCGGTGGAGAACTTCAAGGCCTTCATGGACAACCCCGTCCCCGGCAAGGCCGAGCCGCCGAAGGCGCAGGAAATCTACAAGGTCCTCGACAACGTGATGTCCGGCGTCCTCACCAACAAGAACGCCGACGTCGCCAAGCTCCTCAGCACCGCCGAGACCCAGGTCAACCAGGTCCTGGCGAACCAGTAACCGGCTGACGGGGCCGGAGCGGCAGCTCCGGCCCCGCCCGACTCCACCGGGAGCGTCCCATGTCCGCCCTGACCGCCCCGAAGTCCCCCGCCGGCGTCCGCCACGGCCCCGCCCGCGGGCCCGCCACGGACGGCCGCGCCGCCTTCGCCCGCGCCTTCCGGCGCAACGTCTCCGCGCACGGCTTCCTGATCGGCGCGGTGCTGTGCTTCGGGTTCTTCTCCTGGTACCCGATGGTCCGGGAGTTCTTCCTCGCCTTCCAGAAGACCGAGGACGGCCGGACGGTCTGGGTCGGCCTGGACAATCTGCGCTACATCGCCAACGATCCCGCCTTCTGGCAGGCGTGGCGCAACACCCTGCTGTTCACGGGGCTGGCGCTGCTGCTCGGCTTCGTCGTCCCGTTCCTCGTCGCCGTCCTGCTCAACGAACTCCGCCACGGCCAGGGCTATCTGCGGCTGCTGGTCTACCTGCCGGTGATGCTGCCGCCGGTCGCCTCCGTACTCCTCTTCAAATACCTGTACGACCCGGGGTACGGGCTGTTCAACGCCGCGTTCGGCGCCGTGGGCCTGCCCGAACAACAGTGGCTGCAATCCAGCGACACCGCCATGCTCTGCATCGTCCTCGCCTCCACCTGGATGAACATGGGCGGCGCCACCCTCATCTACCTCGCCGCCCTGCAGGGCATACCCGGCGAGCTGTACGAGGCCGCCGAACTCGACGGGGCCGGACTGTGGCGCAAGATCTGGCACGTCACCGTGCCGCAGACCCGGCTGATCCTCTCCCTGATGCTGCTGCTCCAGATCATCGCCACCATGCAGGTCTTCACCGAACCCTTCCTGCTGACCGGCGGCGCCGGCCCCGAGGGCTCCACCACGACCGTCGTCTACCTCATCTACCAGTACGCCTTCAGCTTCAACAACTACGGCGCCGCGGCCGCCCTCGGCCTGGTGCTGCTCGTCCTGCTCGCCGCGTTCTCCGCGGCGTACACACGCCTCAGCCGCGCCGGCGACGAGGGTTAGGGGTTACGCGATGGCAGCCGTCGAAATCCGTCAGCGGACCCTGATCTCCCCGGCCCAGCTCGCCCGCCGGCGCGGGAGGATCACGTACTGGATCGTCCTCGCCCTGGTCCTCGGCCTCTTCACCGTGATCTTCCTCGGGCCCCTCTACTGGATGGTCTCCGGCGGACTGAAGAGCACCCAGGAGGTCATCCAGACCCCGCCGACCGCCGTCCCGCACACCGTCGAACCCGGTAACTACTCCGACGCCTGGCAGCTCATGGACCTCGCCCGGCTGCTCGGCAACACCCTCTTCTACGCCTTCGGGGCGCTCGCCTTCCAGCTCGTGTTCGACGTCGCCGCGGCCTACTCCCTGTCCAAACTCCGGCCCGTCTTCGGCAAGGTGATCCTCGGCGCGATGCTCGCCACGCTGATGATCCCGGCGACCGTGCTGATCGTCCCGCAGTACCTGACCGTCATCGACGTGCCGATCGTGGAGCGCAACCTCCTCAACAGCCCCTGGGCGATCTGGCTGCCGTCCGTCACCAACGCCTTCAACATCTTCCTGCTCAAGCGCTTCTTCGACTCGATCCCGAGGGAGCTGATGGACGCCGCCGCCATGGACGGGGCGTCCGCGGCCCGCACCCTGTGGTCCGTGATCCTGCCGATGTCCCGGCCCATCCTCGGCGTCGTGTCGATCTTCGCCGTCGTCGGGGTGTGGAAGGACTTCCTCTGGCCGATGCTCACGCTGCCGGACCCCGCGGCGCAGACCCTCAACATCGGGATCTACTCGCTGTCGACGGGCGTGCCGCTGAACACCCTGATCGCCGCGCTCACCATCGCGTCCGTCCCGACGCTGCTGTTCTTCCTCGTCTTCCAGCGGAACATCATGAGCGGTCTCACGGCCGGCGGCCTCAAGGGCTGACCAGGCCGTTCGCCCCGCTGTGCCATGACCGTGCCCCCGCCTGCCCGAAAGGAACCCTTGCCGTGGCGGAGAACCGTCCCGACTGGTGGCGCGACGCCGCCATCTACCAGGTCTATGTCCGCAGCTTCGCCGACGCCGACGGGAACGGCACCGGGGACCTGGCCGGCGTCCGGTCCAGACTCCCGTACCTGGCCGAGCTCGGCGTCGACGCGCTGTGGTTCAACCCCTGGTACCGGTCGCCGATGGTCGACGGGGGCTACGACGTCGCCGACTACCGTTCCATCGACCCCGCGTTCGGCACGCTCGCGGAGGCGGAGAAGCTCATCGCCGAGGCGCGGGAACTCGACATCCGTACGATCATCGACATCGTGCCGAACCACGTGTCCGCCCGGCACCCCTGGTTCGAGGCGGCCCTCGCCGCCGGGCCCGGCTCCCCGGAACGGTCACTGTTCCACTTCCGCGAGGGGCGGGGGGAGGACGGGTCCGTGCCGCCGAACGACTGGGTGGGGGAGTTCGGCGGGGTGCCGTGGACGCGGGTCGCGGACGGGCAGTGGTACCTCCACCTCTTCGACGAGGGACAGCCGGATCTCAACTGGGCGCATCCGCAGGTGCGGGTGGAGCACGAGGAGGTGCTGCGGTTCTGGTTCGAGCGGGGGGCCGCGGGGGTGCGGATCGACTCGGCGGCGCTGGCCGCCAAGGATCCCTCCTTGCCGGACTTCGTTCCCGGGCGTGATCCGCATCCCTTTGTCGACCGGGACGAGCTCCACGAGATCTACCGGTCGTGGCGGGCGATCGCCGACGAGTACGGCGGGGTCCTGATCGGGGAGCTCTGGGTGCCGGACCCTTCGCGGTTCGCCCGCTACCTGCGGCCCGACGAACTCCATACGGCGTTCAACTTCGACTTCCTGGCGCGGCCGTGGCGGGCGACGGAGCTTCGTACGTCCATCGACCAGACGCTGGCGTATCACGCGCCGGTGGGGGCGCCCGCCACGTGGGTGCTGTGCAACCACGACGTGACGCGGACGGTCACCCGGTACGGGCGGGCGGATCCGTCCCCGGGGACGGGGTTCGAGTTCTCGGCCAAGCGCTTCGGTACGCCGACGGACCTCGCGCTGGGCACGCGCCGCGCCCGTGCGGCGGCCCTCCTGTCCCTGGCCCTCCCGGGGGCGGTGTACCTCTACCAGGGGGAGGAACTGGGGCTTCCGGAGGCGGACATCCCGCTCGACCGGATCGAGGACCCGATGCACTTCCGCTCGGGCGGTGTCGACCCCGGCCGTGACGGCTGTCGCGTCCCGCTGCCGTGGACCCCGTCGGGTCCGTCGTACGGCTTCGGTCCGTCGGCGGGGGCGCCGCCGTGGATGCCGCAGCCTTCCGGCTGGGGGGAGTACGCGGTGGAGGGCCAGTCCGCGGACGCGTCGTCGATGCTGACGCTGTACCGCGAGGCGCTGCGGCTGCGCCGGGCGGAGGAGGGGTTCGGGGACGGGGCGATGACGTGGGTCGATACGCCGGAGGGGGTGTTGGCGTTCACCCGGCCTGGGGGGCTGGTGTGCGCGGTGAACTTTGCGGGGGAGGCGTTTGAGCTCCCGCCCCACACCGCGGTCTTGCTCGCGAGCGGCCCCCTCGCGTCGACCGGCCACCTCCCTCAGGACACGGCGGTCTGGCTGCGCCTCTGAGGGGAGGGTGGTGGTACCCGGGGTGGGCGGTGAAACCCGCTGCGCATCGCCTGCCTCGGGTGGGCCAGGGTCCTGGGTCGTGGACCGGGACGTGGTCAGGGGGTGCACCGTGCCGATAGGGGCGGATGCATCCTCAGGCCACGTCCCGGTCGTACTATGCGGTCGCGTCGAGCATGCGCCTCGCCTCAAGGTCTCGTGCCGCGTCGAGGAGTGTTTGCCGGGAGATCACAACGATGCTCTCGTAGTTGGCGCGTGAGGCGTCCGGGGGGAGCCGGGCGTCGAGCTCAGCGGTGGCCTCTGTCCCGATGATCGCGAACCGGCCGTCCTTTAGTTCGAAAATATCGGGACAATTTTGACCATTTGTGCTTCCGCGTTGCTGAGGAGTGCTGCCTACCCGCCGTACGATATCCACGCTTCACGCGCGCCTTTCTTTGAGGCGCCGCCGCGTGTGGTGTGGGCGCCACAATCACCCCGCCTACATGGGCTGATATGCCCACACCCAGACGACGCACGGGCGCCGGGGCGGCGACGTCTGCCCGCGTAAGTTTAGCGGCGACGTGGTGAAAATCATAGGCCGACGAGGTTTAACGTCGAAACGTGTCGTATGTCCCATATGACCGTATTTTGCGACTAGAGGTTGCTATACGTTCCACCAGTCGCCCTGCTGCTCCATCCGGCTGATGATCCCGTCCACTATTCGTCCCAGGTACGCTTCCTCTGATTCGTAGCGCAGGCTACGGCGATGTTCCCGCGTTGCCTTCCAAAACTGACGAAAGATTTCGTTGTGGCAGGTAGTCCGGAGGTATCCGTAAGCTTCCGGCTCGCTTATCTGTCCCAGTGTGTAGAGGTTCAGGAGGTGGCAGAACAGCAGGTTCGCATACAGGAATTGGCGCTGCAGCTCCAGCGGGATCTCTTCGTCGTAGGTGTCCAGCACAGGTACCAGCTCGGGGTTGTCTAGGGCCTTGCCGATCATCTCCATATGCAGGCGACGCATCTCGATGAGTTCGTTACGTTTTGCCAGACCGTTGGACTTTGTCATCTCCTCCAGCTGATCCGTCAACCGCTCGTTCTGGTGGTGTAGTTGGCGCTGCTGAAGCGTCAGCGCCACCACGACCACCGCGAACGCCAGGCCTGAGAAAACTGCGTTTGCCGGGTCGAAGGAGACGTCGTCGCCGGCGATCGATTTCATTGCCTTGGCGATTGCCAGGCTCAGCGTCGAGACGAGTGCGATGACGCCGACCGACGCCAGCAGGGCGACGGCGAAGGCGGCGCCGATCGAGCGGTGGTGGCCGTGCGGGGCGTTGCTCATTGTGGGGGACCCCCCCGATCCTCCGGGCGACCCGTGGCTGGGCAGGGGAGGGCGTGGGGTGCCCCTCAGGGGTCGCAGCGCGATGAGCGGCCGTCGGGAGGGCTGGAGCGGCTCTGGTCCAGTGCTCCGGTCGGCATGAAGGTGTCATGTCCTGATACGGGTCTGACATTGGACTAATGCCCATGACACAGGAAGATCTACCCTCTGGGGGTACCTTCCGGAGGAGGAATGCGCAGGGCGCGGGCGGTGCACCGAAGCACCGCCCGCGCACATCGCGTTGCCGGACCCCGTGGGCCCGCCTCCCGGCGCGGCTAAACCGGCCCCGCCACCACCGTCACCGTCTTCGCCAGGGGCGTGCCCGAGCCGTCGCGGCGGGGGTCCGGGGCGGGGAGGTCGACCGGGGTGCCGTTCTTGTTCGCCGCGCGGGCCGGCGTGGCGCCCGACCAGGCGAACGTGAGGCGGTCCTCGCCCTTCAGGAAGCGCTGGCAGCGGACGCCGCCCGTGGCGCGGCCCTTGCGGGGGAACTGGTCGAACGGCGTGAGCTTCGCCGTCTGCACCCACGCGCCGTCCAGCGCGCCCGTGGACCCCGCGACCGTGAACACCACGGCGTCCGCCGCGGGATCCACGACGTCGAAGGCGATGACCTCGGCCCCGTCCGCCAGCTTGATGCCCGCCATGCCGCCGGCGGGGCGCCCCTGCGGACGGACCTGGTTCGCCTGGTACCGCAGCAGCTGGGCGTCGGACGTGACGAACACCAGGTCCTCCTCGCCCGTACGCAGCTCCGTCGCCCCCACGATCCGGTCGCCGTCCTTGAGCGTGATGACCTCGAGCTCGTCCTTGTTCGCCGGATAATCCGGCACGACCCGCTTCACCACGCCCTGCAGCGTCCCCAGCGCCAGACCCGGCGAGGACTCGTCCAGCGTCGTCAGACAGAGCAGCCGCTCGTCGTCCTCCAGGGTGAGGAACTCCGCGACCGGCGCCCCGCCCGCCAGCGTCGGCGGCCCCGCCGTGTCCGGGAGCTGCGGCAGATCGATCACCGCCAGCCGCAGCAGCCGGCCCGCCGAGGTCACCGCGCCCACCGAACCGCGCGCCGTCGACGGCACCGCGGAGACGATCACGTCGTGCTTGGACCGCTTGGCGTCCTCCACCGTGAGCGGCTCGCCGTTGGCCGTCCGGGCCAGCAGCCCCGTGGACGACAGCAGCACCCGGCACGGGTCGTCCGCCACCTGCAGCGGCACCGCGCCGACCGGCGTGCCCGCGGACTCCAGCAGCACCGTGCGCCGCTCGGTGCCGTACTTCTTGGCCACCGCCGCCAGCTCGCCCGACACCAGCTTGCGCAGCTCCGCGTCCGAGTCGAGGATCGCCGTCAGCGCCGCGATCTCCTCCGTCAGCCGGTCGCGCTCCGCCTCCAGCTCCAGCCGGTCGAACTTGGTGAGCCGGCGCAGCGGGGTGTCCAGGATGTACTGGGTCTGGATCTCCGACAGGGAGAAGTGCGCGATCAGGCGCTCCTTCGCCTGCGCCGCGTTCTCGCTGCCGCGGATGATGCGGATGACCTCGTCGATGTCGAGGAGCGCGACCAGCAGCCCCTCCACCAGATGCAGCCGGTCGGAGCGCTTCGTACGGCGGAACTCGCTGCGCCGGCGCACGACGGAGAAGCGGTGGTCGAGATAGACCTCCAGCAGCTCCTTCAGCCCCAGGGTGAGGGGCTGGCCGTCGACCAGGGCCACGTTGTTGATGCCGAAGGTCTCCTCCATCGGCGTCAGCTTGTAGAGCTGCTCCAGCACGGCCTCGGGGTTGAAGCCGTTCTTGATCTCGAAGACCAGACGCAGGCCGTGGGCCCGGTCGGTGAGGTCCTTCAGATCGGCGATGCCCTGCAGCTTCTTCGCGTTGGTCAGATCCTTGACCTTGGCCTTGACCTTCTCCGGGCCGACCGAGAAGGGCAGTTCGGTGACGACGATGCCCTTGCGGCGCGGCGTGACGTCCTCGATGGAGACCGTCGCGCGCATCTTGAACGTCCCGCGGCCCGTCTCGTACGCGTCCTTGATGCCGTCCAGCCCGACGATCCGCCCGCCGGTCGGCAGGTCCGGACCCGGTACGTACCGCATCAGCGTCTCGAGGTCCGCGCCGGGGTGGCGGATCAGATGCCGGGCGGCGGCGATGACCTCGCCGAGGTTGTGCGGCGGCATGTTCGTCGCCATGCCGACCGCGATCCCGGACGAGCCGTTGACCAGCAGGTTCGGGAAGGCGGCGGGGAGGGCGACGGGCTCGCGCTCGCTGCCGTCGTAGTTGTCCTGGAAGTCGACCGTGTCCTCGTCGATCGACTCGACCATCAGCGAAGCCGCGGGCGCCGGCCGGCACTCCGTGTACCGCATCGCGGCGGGCGGGTCGTCGTTGCCCAGGGAGCCGAAGTTGCCGTGGCCGTCGACCAGGGGCAGGCGCATGGAGAACGGCTGGGCGAGGCGCACCAGCGCGTCGTAGATCGCCGAGTCGCCGTGCGGGTGGAGCTTGCCCATGACCTCGCCGACGACGCGCGCGCACTTGACGTACGGGCGCTCGGGGCGCAGCCCCATGTCGTTCATCTGGTGCAGGATGCGCCGGTGCACCGGCTTGAGTCCGTCGCGGGCGTCGGGCAGCGCACGCGAGTAGATGACGGAGTAGGCGTACTCCAGGAAGGAGCCCTGCATCTCGTCGACGACGTCGACGTCGAGGATGCGCTCCTCGTACTCCTCCGGCGGCGGGGCCTTGGTGCTGCGGCGGGCCATCTCGGCGCTGCTCCTTCGATCCGGGCTTTCGCGGTGTTCCCAACAAGCGACGCCGACCATTGTGGACCCAACCACCGACAGCCGGGTGCGGCGCCCCGGCGAACCCCCTCGGGCGAGGGACCCGTCATACAGTGGACAGCACGCATTCGTGCACGGCACGGCAGACGATCGAAGGGACTCCCAGGCCCATGGGTACAGCTCCTCCCCGGGGGGACACCCCCCCGACCCCGCAGGCCGGCGGGCGCACGGCAGACGAACTCCGGGACGTCACGCTCGGCAACGGGCTGCGGGTGATCCTCTCGGAGGACCACCTCACCCCGGTCGCCGCCGTGTGCCTGTGGTACGACGTCGGCTCGCGCCACGAGGTGAAGGGGCGCACCGGCCTTGCCCACCTGTTCGAGCACCTGATGTTCCAGGGCTCCGGACAGGTCGAGGGCAACGGGCACTTCGAGCTCGTCCAGGCGGCCGGCGGTTCACTCAACGGCACGACGAGCTTCGAACGCACCAACTATTTCGAGACCATGCCCGCGCACCAGTTGGAGCTGGCGCTGTGGCTGGAGGCCGACCGGATGGGCTCCCTGCTGGACGCCCTGGACCTGGCGGGCCTGGACAACCAGCGGGACGTGGTGAAGAACGAGCGCCGCCAGCGGTACGACAACGTGCCCTACGGCACCGCGTTCGAAAAGCTCACGGCGATGTCGTATCCGGAGGGCCACCCGTACCACCACACGCCGATCGGGTCGATGGCCGACCTGGACGCGGCGTCGCTGGAGGACGCGCAGAACTTCTTCCGCACGTACTACGCGCCGAACAACGCCGTGCTGTCGGTCGTCGGCGACATCGACGCGGACCGGACGCTGGAGTGGGTGGAGAAGTACTTCGGCTCCATCCCCTCGCACGACGGCAAGCAGCCGCCGCGCGACGGCTCCCTGCCGGACGTCATGGGCGGCGAGCAGCGCGTCGTCCTCGAGGAGGAGGTCCCCTCGAGGGCGCTCATGGCCGCCTACCGGCTGCCCGAGGACGGCTCCCGCGAGGCGGACGCCGCGGACCTGGCGCTGACGGTGCTGGGCTCCGGCGAGTCCTCCCGGCTGTACAACCGGCTGATCCGCCGCGACCGTACCGCGGTGGCCGCCGGCTTCGGCATGCTGCGGCTGGCCGGCGCCCCGTCGCTGGGCTGGCTGGACGTCAAGACGTCCGCCGGCGTCGAGGTGCCGCAGATCGAGGCGGCCGTCGACGAGGAGCTGGCGCGGTTCGCCGCCGAGGGGCCCACCCCCGAGGAGATGGAGCGGGCGCAGGCGCAGATCGAGCGCGAGTGGCTGGACCGGCTGGCGACGGTCGGCGGACGCGCGGACGAACTGTGCCGCTACGCCGTCCTCTTCGGCGACCCGAAGCTCGCCCTGACCGCCGTGTCCCGGATCCTCGAGGTCACCCCGCAGGAGGTGCAGGCCGTCGCGCAGGCGCGGCTGCGTCCCGACAACCGTGCGGTGCTCGTGTACGAGCCGACCGCGACGACGGCGCCGGACGCCGAGCAGACCGACGTCGAAGACCTCGCGCAGGAAGAAGAGGCGGGCCAGTGACCACCAGCAAGATGACGTTCCACCCGCAGCCCCAGCCGGGTGAGGCCACCCCGTGGGCGTTCCCCGCGCCCGAGCGCTCCACGCTGCCCAACGGGCTGACGCTGCTGACCTGCCACCGCCCCGGCCAGCAGATCGTGGCCGTCGAGGTGTTCGTCCCGGCCCCCCTGGACGCCGAGCCCGAGGGCCTGGACGGCGTCGGGACGATCATGGCGCGGGCCCTGTCGGAGGGCACCGACAAGTACAGCGCCGAGGAGTTCGCCGCCGAGCTGGACCGGTGCGGCGCCTCCCTCGACGCGCACGCCGACCACCCGGGCGTCCGGGTGTCGCTGGAGGTCCCGGCCTCCCGGCTGCCCAAGGCGCTGGGCCTGCTCGCCGACGCCCTGCGCGCGCCCGCCTTCCCCGAGACGGAGGTGGAGCGGCTCGTCGCCAACCGCCTCGACGAGATCCCGCACGAGCTCGCCAACCCCGCCCGGCGCGCGGCGATGGCCCTCAGCGCCTCGCTGTTCCCCGCCGACAGCCGGATGTCGCGCCCCCGCCAGGGCACGGTGGAGACGGTCGAGCGCATCGACGCCGCCGCCGTCCGCGCGTTCTACGACAAGCACATCCGCCCGGCGACCGCGACGACCGTCGTCGTCGGCGACCTGACGGACGTCGAGCTGGGCGCCGCCCTGGAGACCACCCTCGGCGCCTGGACCGGCGGCGCCGGCGAGGCGTCCGCGCCGGCGCCGATCACCGGCGACGACACCGGCCGGGTGATCGTCGTGGACCGTCCCGGCGCGGTGCAGACGCAGCTGCTCATCGGCCGCGTCGGCCCCGACCGGCACGAGCGGGTGTGGCCGGCGCAGGTCCTCGGCGTGTACTGCCTCGGCGGCACGCTGACGTCGCGGCTGGACCGGGTGCTGCGCGAGGAGAAGGGCTACACCTACGGCGTGCGGGCCTTCGGCCAGGTGATCCGCTCCGACGAGGCGGGCGGCGGCGCGTCGCTGCTGGCCATCAGCGGCTCGGTCGCCACCGAGGTGACCGGTCCGGCGCTCGAGGACCTGTGGCAGGTGCTGCGCACGCTGGCCGCCGACGGGCTGACGGACGCCGAGCGCGACGTCGCGGTGCAGAACCTGGTGGGGGTGGCGCCGCTGAAGTACGAGACGGCCGCCGCCGTCGCCGACACCCTGGCCGAGCAGGTCGAGCAGCATCTGCCGGACGACTGGCAGGCCACGCAGTACATCCGGCTGGCGGAGACCGGCACGGTGGAGGCCACGGCCGCCGCGATCGCCGCGTTCCCGGTGGACCGCCTCGTGACGGTGCTCGTCGGCGACGCCGCGCAGATCGAGGGCCCGGTGCGGGCGCTGGGCATCGGCGAGGTGACGGTCGTCAAGGGCTGACTCTCTCCGCCGGGCCCCGCACTCTCCCCGGGTGCGGGGCCCGGCTGTTTCCGGCCGGCGGAATTCCCGCGGTAATTCGAACGGCGTCGCGTATCGGGTCTCCCCGGGTATTCTCGGTAACGGGCGGTACGCATCCGGGTATTCGGCGGCAGACGGGGAGGGCCGAGGTGAGCGGGGGATCCTCGCACGCGGTGTGCACGGCGATCCGGGACGCCATCGTCGCGGGCCACTTCCCGCCCGGCTCCCGGCTGACGGAGGAGCATCTCGCCCGGCGGTACGGCGTCTCCCGCGTCCCCGTGCGCGAGGCGCTGCGCACGCTGGAGTCGGAGGGCTTCGTCACGACCCGGCGCCATGTCGGGGCCTGCGTCGCCGAGCCCACCGCGCAGGACGCCGCCGATCTGCTGGACATCCGGGCGCTGCTGGAGCCGCTGGGCGCCGCCCGCGCGGCCGAGCGGCGCACCCAGGCGCACCTCAAGGTGCTGCACGGCCTCGTCCGCCTCGGCCAGGAGCGGGCGCGGCGCGGGCAGTTGCCGGAGCTGGCGGCGCTGGGCGCCTGGTTCCACGAGACCCTCGCGCAGGCCACCGGCAGCCCCAGCCTCGCCGCGCCGCTGGTGCAGTTGCGGCGGAAGATCTCCTGGGTGTACGCGGGCGCCTCGCACCACCGGGCGGTGGAGTCCTGGGCGGAGCACGGGGCCATCACGGACGCCGTGACGCGCGGCGACGCGGAGCGGGCCCGGGCGGTCGCCGCGCTGCATGTGGAACGGTCGGCGGCGGCCTACGAATTGCGCCGGCCGGCGGGCGGTGTGAGTTCCCGGAAACATTCCGTAAACGTGAGCGGCGAGCGGGCGTAACACCATTCCCGTATACGACGGGAATTCACCGGGACAATCCGGCGCCGGGGAAATCAGACCGTCTCCGGCAGCTCCTCCAGCCCCTCCGCGACGAGCTTCGCCAGCCGCTCCAGCGCCGCCTCCGCCCCCGCGTCCTGCGCCGCCAGTACGACCTCCTCGCCGCCGCGTGCCCCCAGCCCCAGCACGGCGAGCATCGACGCGGCGTTGACGGGGCTGCCGTCCGCCTTCGCGATGGTCACCGGGATCCCCGCGGCCGCGGCCGCCCGTACGAAGATCGAGGCCGGCCGGGCGTGCAGCCCTTCCGGCCAGCCGACGGTGACACGGCGTTCGACCATGGTGTTGCCCTCCCGGGTAGTGACGGCGCCTTCCCCAGAGTGCACCGCCCTCCCGGCGACCGCGACCCGATCCCCCGTACGCTGTGTCCATGGGTGAGACGACCGGCCCCGCATATCCCGCGCACTGGGAGGCCGACGTCGTCCTGCGCGACGGCGGCACCGCGCGGATCCGCCCCATCGTGCCCGCGGACGCCGACCGGCTGGTCGCGTTCTTCGCCCGGGTGTCCGACGAGTCGAAGTACTACCGGTTCTTCGCCCCGTACCCCCGGCTGACCGAACGCGACGTCCGGCTCTTCACCCACCACGACTGGACCGACCGCGTCGGTCTCTGCGCGACCACCGGCGACGAGTTCATCGCCACCGTCCGCTACGACCGCCTCCCGCCCGGCGAGGGCGGCCCGCACCAGGCGGAGGTCGCGTTCCTCGTCCAGGACGAGCACCAGGGCCGGGGCATCGCCTCCACCCTTCTGGAGCACATCGCCGCCTGCGCCCGCGAACGCGACATCCGGCGCTTCACCGCCGACGTGCTGCCCAACAACATGAAGATGATCAAGGTCTTCACGGACGCCGGCTACACCCAGAAGCGCACCTTCGAGGACGGCGTCGTCCGGCTGCAGTTCGACCTCGAGCCCACCGACCGCTCCGTCGCCGTGATGCGCGCCCGCGAACAGCGCGCCGAGGCCCGCTCCGTGCAGCGCCTGCTGTCCCCCCGCTCGGTCGCCGTGATCGGCACCGGCCGGCGCCCCGGCGGCGTCGGGCGCACCGTGCTGCGCCATGTGCTGGACGGGGGCTTCACGGGCGAGGTGTACGCGGTGAACTCGGCGTTCACCGACGAGCGGCTGGAGCCCGAGGGCGTACGGGCCCACCGCTCCGTCCGCGACATCGACGGCCCCGTGGACCTGGCGGTCGTGGCCGTACCGGCGAAGGCGGTGCCGGACGTCGTCGCCGACTGCGGGGAGAAGGGCGTCCAGGGGCTCGTCGTGCTCTCCGCGGGCTTCGCGGACGCCGGCCCGGCGGGCCAGGACGCGCAGCGCGACCTGGTGCGGCTGGCCCGTACGTACGGCATGCGGATCATCGGCCCCAACGCCTTCGGCCTGCTGAACACGGCGGCGGGCACCCGGCTGAACGCGTCCCTGTCGCCGTACCTCCCCGGCCCCGGCCGGATCGGCCTGTTCACCCAGTCCGGGGCGATCGGCATCGCCGTGCTGGCGGAGCTCGGCCGCCGGCCGGGCGCGGGCGTCTCGTCGTTCGTCTCCGCCGGCAACCGGGCCGACGTCTCCGGCAACGACTTCCTGCAGTACTGGGACGAGGACGAGGGCACGGACGTCGTGCTCATGTACCTGGAGTCCATCGGCAACCCCCGCAAGTTCACCCGCCTCGCCCGCCGTACGGCCGAACGCAAGCCCGTCGTCGTGATCAAGGGCGCCCGGCACTCGGGCGCCGCCCCCGCCGGCCACCACGTCGCGCCCAGCGGCATCCCCGACGAGACGGTGTCCGCGCTGCTGCGCCAGGCCGGTGTGATCAGGGTGGACACCGTCACCGAGCTCGCCGACGTCGGCCTGCTGCTCGCCGGGCAGCCGCTGCCCGCCGGACCGCGCGTCGCCATCCTCGGCAACTCCGAGTCCCTGGGCCTGCTCACCTACGACGCCTGCCTCACCCAGGGCCTGCGCCCGCTGCCGCCGCGCGACCTGACGACCGCCGCCGAGCCGGCCGACGTCCGCGCCGCCCTCGCCGAGGCCCTGTCCGACGACGCCTGCGACGCGGTCGTCGTCACCGCCATCCCCTCCGTGCACGACCCCGACGTCCCGGCGGCCGCCGCCGTCGCCACCGAGGCCGACACCCGGGCCCTCGCGGCGGTGCTGCGGGAGGCCACCGAGGGCGCCGTGAAGCCCGTCGTCGTGGTCCACCTGGCGATGGACGGCCTGCCCGCCGCGCTCGGCGACATCCCCGCCGTCGACATGGGCCAGCGCGCCGCCCGCGCCCTGGCCGAGGCGGTCCGGTACGCGGACTGGCGCCGCGCGGCGACCGTGCCGGGGCGGGCGCTGCCGGAGTTCGACGACCTCGACGAGGACGGCGCCGGCGCCGACATCACAACCCTCCTCGCCGCCGCCGGCGAGGGCACCGCGCTGCGGCTGACGGCCGGCGACACCGCCCGGCTGCTGGCCCGCTACGGCATCACCGTCTGCCCGTCCGCCCCCGCCCCCACCGCCGACGAGGCCGCCCGCGCGGCCACCGCCCTCGGCTACCCCGTCGCCCTGAAGACCACCGCCGCCCATCTGCGCCACCGCCCCGACCTCGGCGGCGTACGCCTGGACCTGGCGGACGAGGAGGACCTGCGCCGCGCCCACACCGAACTCACGTCCGCCCTCGGCGCCGACCTGGGCCTGGTCGTCCAGCCGATGGTGCCGCGCGGCGTGGACACCCTGGTCCGCGCCGCCGTCGACCCCGGCGCCGGGGCGGTGCTGTCCTTCGGCGTCGCCGGGGCGCCCGCCGAGCTGCTGGGCGACGTGGCCCACCGGCTGCTCCCCGCCACGCCCCGGGACGCCGCCGAGCTGATCCGTACGATCCGGGCGGCGCCGCTGCTCTTCGGCTGGCGCGGGGCGGCGCCGGTGGACACCGACGCGCTGGAGGAGCTGCTGCTGCGGCTGTCGCGGCTGGTGGACGACCACCCCGAGGTGATCGCGGTGGAGCTCTCCCCGGTGGTGGTCTCGGCCACCGGCGTCGCGGTCCTGGCGGCCACGGCGACGCTCGCCCCGCCGCCGCCGCGCACGGACCTGGGACCGCGGACGCTGCCCGCGTACTGAACACACTTGCGCCGGTTCGGGTTGACGCGCTAGAACTCTGCCCTCAGCTGGGGGGACTTGCGTCGGCGACGCCGCGTCCGGGGTGGAGAGAGCGGGAATTGGACGACGTCGACACGCCTGCCGCGGGCAGCGGTTCGGGCCTCACCTACGAGGAACGCCAGGAGCGCGTCCGCGAGCGGCTGCGCGCCGAGGCCGCGGCGCGGATCACCGCCGCGGAGCCGAAGGCAGGCCGGGAGCGGCGGCGGTTTCGCCGGGGGGTGGTGATCGCGTGTGTCGTGGGGGCGGTGGCGCTGGCTTCGTGGCTGCCGGACTTCTTCGACGCGGTGCGGCGGGAGCTGGCGAAGCCCCCGGCCGAGCAGGCGGACCCGTACGAGCCGAGTGAGTCCGATCCGTGGGCGGGGTCTCCGGCGGAGGGGTGGTACGAGGGGGCCGACGCGATCAAGCTGCCGAAGGCGAAGGCCGTCGGGAAACTGAGCGCGAAGCAGGTCGGTGACGCGCTGCGGCAGGTCAAGGACGTCCTCGTCGACACGGGTATCGATCCCGGCACCCTGCGCGGGGGCCGCCCCGGCCGGCTGCTCTCGTCCCTCGACCCCGGCGACAACGTGACGCTCTACGAGATCGAGCGCGCGCTGGAGGAGCCCGACGACTACTACGACCCCACGGTCTACACCACCCGTTTCAAACCGGGGCAGGTCGAGCTGGCCACCGACAAGGTGAAGGTTGAGGGCGCGATGTCCTTCCGGGAGAGTGACTACCGGGGTGTGCAGGTCCACGCCGACTACTCGTTCGTCTACGCCGTGAGGCGCCCCGGCCGCTCGGGCGTCACCCGCGTGATCGTACGACGCGTAATCGACATGGCCATGATTGATCCGGGCAATGTGCCCGCCGAAGAGCGCGATCAGTACAGCGTCGGGAAGCTGCGGATGGTGGGGTGGCAGGCCGACATCAGCAATTCGGCGTGCGGCGTCTACGACGGGTTCCTCCACCCCCAGTTCGACGACGAGGAGGCGATCGGCGACCCCGTGGACGGCCCGGGGGCCGACCCGTACGACCGGGGGAGCGAGATCGACGACGACGCCCGCGCGGAGTGCGGCTACGCGACCCGCGTCTGACCCCCGGCCAGGGGTCCCGCGGGGTGCCGTCACCCCACGTCTCACCCCTTATGCTGGGCCCCATGGCAAAGACCGGTACCCCGACCCAAGGCCTGCGTGAGGCGATCGAGCGCAGCGGCTACTACCCGGCCCTCGTGGCCGAGGCGGTCGAGGCCGCCGTCGGCGGGGAGCCGGTCAGCGACTACCTGGTCCATCAGGAGACGACCTTCGACTCCAACGAGGTCCGGCGCCACGTCACGGTGCTCGTTCTGACCCAGAGCCGGTTCATCGTCAGCCACACCGACGAGCAGGCCGCCGACAGCACCAGCCCCACCCCGTACGCCACGACGTCGACGGAGAGCGTCAAGCTCTCCCGGATCTCCTCCGTCGTCCTCAGCCGCGTCGTCGCCAACCCCGAGTCGTACACTCCCGGCACCCTGCCCCGCGAGGTCGTCCTCACGGTGGGCTGGGGCGCCGTCAGCCGGCTCGACATGGAGCCGGCGTCCTGCGGCGACCCCAACTGCGAGGCGGACCACGGCTACACGGGCTCCTCCACCGCCGACGACCTGAGCCTGCGCGTCAGCGAGGCCGGCGACGGCCCCGAGACCGTCCGGCAGGCGCTGGCCTTCGCCAAGTCGCTCTCGGAGATCACCTCCCAGGCCTCCGGCCCCGCCGCCTGATGGCCGCAGCCCGGTGACCGGCGCCGCCCCGAGCGCCGACTGGCCCGCCCCCCTCGACCCCGCCCACGCCCCCGTCCCCCGCTACGGGGACGCCGGCCTCGCCGACCTGCTGCCGACCCTGGCGGCGGGCCTCGGCGTGCCCGGTCCGACGGCGATCCTGCCGCTCGAGCCGGTCGACCGCGCCTGCGTCTTCCTCATCGACGGCCTCGGCTGGCAGCAGCTGCGCGAGCATCCGGACGAGGCCCCGTTCCTGTACGCGCACGCCACCGGCGACCCCATCACGGCGGGCTTCCCGTCCACCACGGCGACCTCCCTGGCCTCCGTCGGTACGGGCCTGCCCCCGGGCGCGCACGGCCTGCCCGGGTACGCCGTCCGCAACCCGGCCACCGGCGCCCTGATGAACCAGCTCCGCTGGAAGCCGCACACGGACCCGCACGTCTGGCAGCCGTACCCGACCGTCTTCCAGCTGGCGCAGCGGGCCGGGGTCCACACCTGCCAGGTGTCGGCGCCCGACTTCGCGCACACCCCGCTGACGAAGATCGCCCTCAGCGGCGGCCGCTTCCACGGCCGGATCTCCGGCGAGGAGCGGATGGACCTGGCGGCGGCGCAGCTCGGCGCGGCGGACCGGTCGCTGGTGTACACGTACTACAGCGAGGTCGACGGCAAGGGCCACCGCTACGGCGTCGACTCCGACGCCTGGCGCGGCCAGCTGATGTACGCCGACCGCCTCGCCCAGCGCCTCGCCGAACAGCTGCCGCCCCGCTCCGCCCTGTACGTCACGGCCGACCACGGCATGACGGACATCCCCTTCACCCCCGAGGCCCGCTACGACTTCGACGAGGACTGGGAACTCGGCGCCGGCGTCGCCCTGCTCGGCGGCGAGGGCCGCGCCCGCCACGTCTACGCCGTCCCCGGCGCCGCGTCCGACGTCCTGGCCGTCTGGCGCGACGTGCTGGGGGAGCGGGCCTGGGTGGCGGGCCGGGACGAGGCGATCGCGCTGGGGTGGTTCGGCGACCGGATCGACGACCGGGTGTACGAGCGGCTGGGCGATGTGATCGTCGCGGCCGCGGACGACATCGCGATCGTCGCGACCCGTACGGAGCCGAACGAATCCTCGCTGGTCGGAATGCACGGCACGCTGACGCCGCGGGAGCAGCTGGTGCCGCTGATCGAGATCCGCGGATAGCCCCGTTCCGGGACTCCGCGCCGACCACTGTTCGCCCTGACCTAGACTGGGGCGGTTGTTCGACCACGCTGAAAGGGCCACCTTCCCCAGATGTCCGAACTGGCGTTTTTCTCCGGAACGATGGACTGCGGAAAGTCGACCGGCTTGCTTGGGTATTCGCCATCGGTTGGTTGGGGCATCGTTCGGCTGGTGTGGCGTTTGTCTTCTGTTGTTCGAGTTGGTTGTGTGGGGCGGGGTCTGTCGTTCGTGGGGTGTCTGTCGGGTGTCTGAGCTGGCATTTTTCTCCGGGACGATGGACTGCGGGAAGTCAACTTTGGCGCTACAAATCGAACACAATCGCTCCGCCCGGGGTCTGCAGGCGCTGATCTTCACGCGGGACGACCGGGCCGGTGAGGGGAAGCTGTCGTCGCGGCTGGGGCTGGTGACCGACGCGGTGGAGGCCGAGGCGGATCTCGATCTGTACGGGTATGTGGTGAGGCGGTTCTCTCAGGGCGGCCGGGTCGACTACGTGATCGTGGACGAGGCGCAGTTCCTGCTGCCGGCGCAGATAGACCAGCTGGCGCGGATCGTCGACGACCTGGATCTGGACGTCTTCGCCTTCGGTATCACCACGGACTTCCGCACCAAGCTCTTTCCCGGCTCCCAGCGCCTGATCGAGCTGGCCGACCGGGTGGAGACGCTCCAGGTGGAGGCCCTGTGCTGGTGCGGGGCGCGGGCCACGCACAACGCCCGTACGGTCGGCGGGGTGATGGTGGTCGAGGGGGAGCAGGTCGTGGTCGGTGACGTGTCCAACGGTGCGGGGGAGATCGGGTACGAGGTGCTGTGCCGCCGGCATCACCGCAAGCGCACCACCCGCGCCACGGCCGGCGCCGGGGCGCTGTCGCCGGACGTGCTGCCTGTGACGCCCGCCTGAGGCCGGCCTCGGGGTGAGCCGGACCGGTCGGCTCGTCCTCGCGAAACGTACGCGCGTTTGAATAACACGCCCTGCGGCGGATCCTCGACGGGTCAGCCGGCGACGCGGCCCGCCCAGCCGGGCAGGGCCTCCACGTCGTCGTCCCCGGCGCTGTCCGCGGCGGTGGAGGGGCGCAGTTGGGCGATGCAGGAGTGCGGGGCCGTGAAGCGGTCCAGGCGGGAGACCTCGAGAGGGGCGTCGGACTCCGACAGGGCGCCGCGCATCAGGCCGAGGTGGATGGCGCAGACGACGCCGGGCCGGCGGTCGGCGACGGTCCGGAAGGGGCAGACGCGCAGCTCGAGCCGGTGGCCGTCCGCGCTGTCACGGGCGGGGGAGAATCCGGCGCGGTCGAGCAGTTCGGTGATCCGCGTGATCGACTCCTCCTCCGTCGTACGGGAGAAGGGGACGGGGCGGGCGGCCAGATAGCGTCCCCAGGCCTCGCCCACGGCGCTCGCGGTGGCCCCCGGATCGTCGGAGGTGGCCGCGAGGTGTCCGGCGAGCATTTCGGTCAGAAGCTGGTATCCGCTGCTCTCCGGGGCGGGTTCGGCGTCCGGTGCCGGGGCGGGCCGCATCGCCGTGTAGACCATGCGGGGCCGTCCCGGGCCGTCGGGGTCAGCCCGGTCCTCGTGGATCTCTCCCGACCGGATCAGCCGCTGGAGATGGAAGCGTACGGAATTGGTGTGCAGATCCAGTCGTGCGGCGATGTCCGGCACGGTCATCGGCGTTCGCGAGCGGCGCACGGTGTCGAGGACGGCGGCGCGGGTCGCGTTTGCGGGTTTTCTGGGGGGCTGTGGACCGGACATGAGGTAATTGTACAAATGATTGTGAAAAACTCATAGGGGTCATGGTCGCGGCCGGACGCCGGGGAGGCGCGCGGGCCGAAGGCCCGGCGCCCGGGGTGCGGGTGTCGGGCCGTTCGGTGGGAGGCGCGGATGTCAGTGGCCGGTGGCGCCCTTCGCCGCGCCGCCGCCGTCGCCCACGACGAAGGTGCCGGCCCCGCCGCGGGAGAGGCTCTTCATGACGTGGTTGACGATGGTGTACGTGCCCGCCTTGGCGGCGGTGAACTCCACGAACCCGCCCTGGGTGGTGCTCAGGTCGAGGGTCTGGGAGCCGCCCGCGCCGGTGCGCTTGAGGAGGTATTCGCCCTCCTTGTACACGGTGTCCCAGATCTGGCCCACGATGTGGAAGGCGAGCGGCTCGTTGATCGCCGCGTTGTCGACCCAGATGCGGACGCGGTCGCCCACGGCCACCTTGATGGGCGCGTAGGCGTACTGGTTGTAGTAGCCGTTGAAGGCCACGCCGTCGCTCTGGCCGGCCAGCATCTTCTTGAGGTCGCCGACGCCGCCCTCGGGGCCGAGGTTCAGCTCGGAGTGGACGAGGACGAACTCCTTGTCGACCTTCGGCAGCTTCGGCGGGTCGATGATCACCGCACCGTACATTCCGTTGCTCATGTGCTGGATCATCGGCGCGGCGCCGCAGTGGTACGTGAAGATGCCCGCGTACTCGGCCTTGAACTCGTAGACCAGCGACTCACCCGGCTTGATCTGCCGCATCTCGACGGTGGGGTCGACGAGGGAGGCGTGGAAGTCGATGGAGTGGTTCATCGTGCCGGCGTTCTTCAGGGTGACGCGGAAGGTGTCGCCGACCTTGCCGCGCAGGGTGGGACCGGGGGCCGTGCCGTTGAAGGTCCACTGCAACTGGGTGACGCCGGGGGCTACTTCGTTCTTCTTCTCCCTGGCGGTGAACGTGACCTGGTGCAGCCGGGCGGGGTCGGCCGCGGGGAGGGACGGGTCGACGGCCTTCCACTTCGGGGAGGGCTTGGCGTTGGCGTCGATGACGGCGTCGTTGTCCGCGGCGGCGGACTTGGTGTCGCCTGAGTGGGCGGGGGCGGTCGCGCCCTTGACGTTGACGGCCAGGACCATGCCGGCGTCCTTGTGGCCGGCGACGGTGCACCAGGCCACGGCCGACTCGGTGAACGGGGCCCAGGTCAGTTCGCCGGTGGTGCCGGACTCGAAGGTTTGCGGGTCGGCGCCCTCGAGGGCGATGTTGTGGTCCTGGGAGCCCTTGTTGGTGACGTGCAGGGTCACTTCGGCTCCGGCGGGGACCTCGATGGCGGCGGGCTTGATGTAGAGGTCGCCGAGTTCGATGTCGAAGCTGACGGGGGCGACGTCCGTGCCGGTGCCGGCGGCGGCGACGGTGTGCGGGCCGGCGCCCGGGGCGGCGGCGCCCGAGGGGTCGTCGGACCGGAAGACGCCGACGAGGATCAGACCCGCGAGGAGGCCCAGGGTGAGGGCGACGCTGACGACGGGCGTCAGGGGGCGGGCGAGGCGGAGGAGTCGGTTCGACGGGGTGTCTGCCGAGGGGGGATCCGTGCTGATGGACACGGTTGCTCCAGTCTGCGGCCGGTCGGGCGGCCGCGTGGATCGGATGGGTGGGCTCGGGAGGTCCGTACGGCGGTTCAGGTGACGATGAGTTCGGTGAACATGCCGGTCATGCCCTTGGAGCTCTCGGAGTGGGAGAGGATGTGGCAGTGCCAGGACCAGGTGCCGAGCTGGTCGGCCTTGATCAGTACCGAGTAGCGCTCACCGGGGGCGATCAGGATCGTGTCGGCCTTGTACGGGTCCTCGAGCGGGAAGCCGTCCTTGGCGACGACCAGTTGGTCCAGGCCGTGCAGGTGCATGGGGTGCGGCATGTCGCCGGCGTTGTAGTAGTGCACGAGGAGTGACTGGCCCTTCTTCAGCCTCACCGGTGCGGTGGCGGGGAAGGACTTGCCGTTGAAGGTCAGGCCGAGGGCGCCGCTGTCCTGGAGGGAGAACGGGATCTCCTTGTCGGGCTTCACGTTGCCCGGGAGCGGCAGGTCGCCGATCTGGAAGGTGCCCCACAGGCCGGAGGTCACCTGCTTGACGCCGTCGTGGTGGGAGTGGAACCAGCCCACCGACTGCCGGCTCGCCGTGATGTCGTACGTGAAGCTCTTGCCCGGGGGGACCGGGTCCTGGGTGACGTTGGCGACGCCGTCCATCTTGTTGGTGACGGGGATGCCGTGCCAGTGGATGACGGTGGATTCCCTGAGTTCGTTCTTCAGGATCACCCGTACCCGATCGCCCACGTCCACGCGGATGGCGGGTCCGGGTATCTGGCCGTTGTAGGCCATCGCGTCCACGGTCTTGCCGGGTTCGACCTCCCACTTGATGTTCTGTGCGGTGAGGGTGAACTGCTTGGTGCCGTCCGCCAGGATCTTGGGTGCGAGGGGCTGTGCGCCGGTGCCCTTGGTCTTGGCCGGGAAGGACTTGTCGCGCTTCGCCATCTCCTTGTCCATGGCCTTCCAGTCCATGGCGGCGTGGGGGTCGGGCGCGTCGGGGGAGGCCGGGTCGTCCGTGGCCGTGTCACGGGCGGCGGCGGCCGCGGGGGCGGGGGCAGATTCCTGGGGGACGGTCCACCAGGGGACGGCCAGGGCGACCGAGAAGGACGCCAGGCCGGCCAGGATCTTGGTTCGCGTCATGTCGACTTCCTCTGTGCGAGGGGGAGTTACGTAAGATTTTTATCAGAAAAATTAACCGAGTGTGGTGTGTTCTGGACCACGCGACCGGCTGGGTGGGTCGCCAAGTGGCGTGTGACGTGGGGTTCTTGTTCTCTCGCGGGGTGGTATTTATAGTAAAAATTCAGCGGAGTCCCCGCCCCGGACTCCGGCCCCTCCCCGAGGAGATCCCATGACCGAGTACGCCCTGCGCCGAGCAGCCGTCGCCGCCCTGTCCACGGGCCTCGTGCTGCTGGCGGGTTCCGGGCCGGCCGCCGCCCATGTCGGTGTCACGCCGGAGTCGGCCGCCCCGGGCGGCTACAGCAAGCTGACCTTCCGGGTGCCCGACGAGCGGCCCGACTCCGCCACCGTGCGGGTCGAGATCGCCCTCCCGGAGAAGCAGCCCGTGGCCTCGGTCTCCGTCAAGCCCCTCCCCGGATGGACGGTCACCACCCGGCGGAGGGAACTGTCCACGCCCCTGAAGGCGCACGGCGGCGAGATCACCGACGCGGTGTCCCGCATCGTGTGGAGCGGCGGGGAGATACGGCCGGGCCAGTTCCAGGAGTTCGAGGTCAGCCTCGGCCCGCTGCCCGAGGCCGGCGACAGCATGGTCTTCAAGGCCCTGCAGACGTACGACGACGGGGAGGTCGTGCGCTGGATCGACCTGCCCGCCGCGGACGGCGGCAAGCCCGAACGTCCGGCCCCCGTCCTGCGGCTCGCCGGGCCCGCGACCGCCTCTGCGGCCCCGAAGGAGACCGCCGCCGTCACCGCCCCGGCGGCCGGGGACGACGGCACCGCCCGGTTCCTGGGCGTCGCCGCCCTGGCCGTGGCGCTCGGGGGCGCCGCCCTGTCGCTGGTCACCCGCGGCCGCCGGTCATGAGACACCTGCGGCGTCTGCTGCCCGCCGCGCTGCTCGCCGCGACGGCCCTGATCGCCCTGTCGGCCGCCCCCGCCCTCGCCCACGCCGAAGTGGTCTCCACGGCTCCCGCGGCCGGGGCGGCCCTGCACCGCGCACCCGCCACCGTGGACGTACGGTTCAGCGAACCCGTCCAGGCCGCGCCCGACGCGATCCGGGTACTGGCCGCCGACGGGACCCGGGTGGACCGGGGCGACGCGGCCCCCGTGCCCGGCGACGCCGGGACCCTCGCGGCGACCCTGCGGCCCGGCCTGGGCCGGGGCACGTACACCGTCGCCTGGCGCATCACCTCCGCCGACTCCCACCCCGTCCACGGCGCCTTCGCGTTCACCGTCGGGGAGGCGCCGGGCGCCGCCGCCCCGCTGGCCGGCGCCGACCGGGGAGCCGATCCGGCGGTCGCCGTCCTGGTGCGCGTGGCCCGGGGCGTCGGCTACGCGGGCCTGGCGCTGCTCGTCGGAGCCGCGGGAGCGGCCCTGTTGCCGGGCACGTCCGCCGGCCGGGCCACCCTCGTGCGGCAGACCCGCGCCGGCGGGATCGCCCTCACCCTGTCCGCCGCGGTGAGCCTGCTCGCCCAGGGCCCGTACGCCGCCGGAACCGGCCTCGCGTCGCTGCTCGACCCCGACCCGCTGGCCGCCACGCTGTCCGGCCGGACGGGTGCGGCGGAGGCGCTGCGCGTCCTTCTGGCCGCCGGGCTCACCCTGGCCGCCGCCGACCCCCGGGTCACGCCGGTGCCGTCCCCCGGCGGCCGGTGGGCCCGCCCCGTCTCGTACCTGCCGTTCGTGCCGCTCGTCGCCCTGGCGGCCACCTTCGCCGCCACCGGTCACTCCGCCGCCGGCCGGTACGTCCCGCTCGCCCTCACCGCCGACGTGGTGCATCTGACGGCGATGGGCCTGTGGCTCGGCGGGCTGGTGGCGCTCGCGGCTCTGCTGCCGGGGGGCGGGCCGGTCCCGCCGTCGTCCGCCCTCGTCGCGGCCGTGCGCCTGTTCTCGCGGCTCGCCGGCTGGTGTGTGGTCGTCCTCGTCGCCACCGGCACCGTGCTGCTGCTGCGGCAGGTGGACTCGGCGGACGATCTGCCGAGCACCGGCTGGGGGAGGTATCTCCTGGTCAAACTGGCCGTGATCGTCGTCCTCCTCGCCGTGGCCCGCCGCGCCCGGGCCTGGACCCGGCGGCACGCGCCCGGCCGTGGCGCCGGTTTCGCCCCGGCGGCCCTGCGGTCGATGCGCCGGACCCTTGCCGTGGAGGCGGCGATCGGCGCGGTCGTCCTCACCCTCTCCGTCCTGCTCGCCGGCTCGTCCCCGCCCTCGGACCGGGCCGTCCGCCCGTCGGCCGTGACCCGCGGCGCGGCGTACGACACCGGCGGGCCGGGGGGCAGCGGCACGGCCACCGCCGTGCTGACGCCGCGGCCGGACGGTTCCACGGCCGTGGACCTGACCCTGACCGCCGCCGGTGACACGCCCGCGAGGCCCGCCGAGTTCACCGCCGCCGTGTCCCTGCCGGCCCGCGATGTCGGACCGCTGGCCCTGGACCTGGAGTCGGTGGGCCCGGGGCACTGGACGGCCTCGACGACCCTGGCCCCGAAGGGCGCGTGGCGGCTGGTCCTCACCATTCGCACCTCGGACATCGACGGGACGACGGTGACCGTTCCCGTCACCGGTCCGTGAGGGGCCGGTCGGCCACGTTTCCCGCCGGGCGGCGCGGCGGTCCCTACGCGGCCAGGGCCGCCGTGAACGTGTCGCGGTGGGCCGTCAGCCAGTCCTGGATGCGGTCCCAGCGCCGCCAGCCGCCGCGGTCCGCGAGGGAGCGGATGTACGCGGGGTCGCCGGCGGAGACCCGGTCGGCGACGAAGGTCCGGCAGACGGCGGTGGCCTGTTCGACGACCGCGGGGAGGGCGGCACGGTCGTCGGGGGAGAGGTCGTAGGCGTCGGCCAGGACGCGCAGGCGTTTTACGGGGTCCAGGCCCGGGGGGTAGAGGGCCGCCGCGGACTCCGGGTCGAGCATGGGGGCCCAGTAGCGGGCCGTCATGGCGACGTCCCAGACGGGGCGGCCGGGGGCCGACTGGTCGAAGTCGATCAGGGCCGCCGCGCGGCCGTCGCGGAAGACGACGTTGTCCGGGCAGACATCGTTGTGGCAGAGGATCGGTCCGCCGGACGGGTCGGCCAGGGCGCGGGGCCAGTCCGCCGCCGGGTCCGGGGGGATCGCCGCGGCGGTGTCGTGCAGCCGGCGCAGGAGGCGGCCCACCGACTCCAGTGCGGTGTCCGTCATCGCCCAGTCCGGGAACGGGGGGAGGGCGACGTCGCCCGGGACGAAGGTCAGCTGTTCGCGGCCGTCGGGGGTGAGGGCGAGCGGTCGGGGCGCCGCCGTGAAGCCGTGGGCCGCCAGGGCGCGGAGGTGGGTGTGCAGGGCGGGGGCGGTGCGGGGGGCCGGGCGGTCCACCGCGGTGCCGTGGCGGTAGACCGCGCCGGCGTTCGCCGTGCCGCCGGTGAGGGTCTCGCGTCGGGGTGGCGTCATGGCGGTCACGCTACTGCCGCCGGGTGACCGCCGGACGGGATCTCAGGCCGCCTGGTCCTTCTCCGCCTTCTTGGCCTTGATCCGCGCGGTCTCCTTGCGGACCTCCTCCTGGACGGCCCGCTCCCGGAGCAGCCACTCCGGCGCCTCCGTCTTCAGCGCGTCGATCTGCGCCGTCGTCAGCGCCTCGGTGACGCCCCCGCGCGCCAGGCCCGAGATGGACACCCCGAGCTTCGCCGCCACGACCGGCCGCGGGTGGGGGCCCTCGCGGCGCAGGGTGCGCAGCCACTCCGGCGGATCGGTCTGCAGGGCGTTCAGCTCGGCGCGCGACACCGTCCCCGACCGGAAGTCCTCGGGGGTGGCGTCGAGATACACGCCCAGCTTCTTGGCCGCCGTGGCGGGCTTCATGGTCTGGGCGTTCGGCTGCGCGTTCATGGGACCAGGATACGAGCCCGCGGCCCGCGGCGACGCGCTGCCCGGACCAGGGCATACGCTGGGCACGTGAGCGCCGACGATCAGCCCCCCGTGTTCCGCCTCGGTTACGTGCCCGGTGTGACGCCCGGCAAATGGGTTCGGGTGTGGCAGGAGCGCTATCCCGCGATCCCGCTCGAGCTGATCCAGGTCACCGCCGCCGAGGCCCCCGGCGTGCTGCGGGAGCGCGGGCTGGACGCGGGCTTCCTGCGGCTGCCGGTCGACCGTACGGACCTGCACGCGATCCCGCTGTACGCCGAGACGACGGTGGTCGTCTGTCCGAAGGACCACGTCTTTGCCGCCGCCGACACCCTCACGGCCGGAGACCTGGCCGACGAGCTGGTCCTGCACCCCCTGGACGACACCCTCGACTGGGACCACCCCCCGGGCCGCCTTGCCGCGGAGCGCCCGGAGACGACCGCGGACGCCGTCCAGCTGGTCGCGGCGGGCGTGGGCGTACTCGCCGTACCGCAGTCGCTGGCGCGGCTGCATCACCGCAAGGACCTCACGTACCGCCCCGTGGAGGGCCTGCCCGAGTCCCGGGTGGCCCTGTCCTGGCGCGAGGACGCGACCACGGACCGGGTGGAGGACTTCATCGGCGTCGTCCGCGGGCGCACGGTCAACAGCTCCCGAGGCCGCCGCCAGGAGACCGCCGCGGACAAGCCGCAGAAACCCCAGAAGAAGCCCGCCCCCAGACGCAAGCCCGCCGCCCCCCGCGGCAAGTCCCGCCGCCGCTAACCCAGCGACAGCGGCAGCCGCCCCGCGACCTCCCCCAGCGCCGCGAGCTCCGCCGGTGTCGCCGCCCGCCGCCCCGTGGCGACCAGCAGCGCGTCCCGGTCCGGGAGCGAGGCGGGGAACGTCACCCCGGCGATCTCCTCCAGCAGCGCCCGGGACGCCGCCAGCGTCTCGGCGGGCGGCGCGCCGGCCGGCGCCGGCAGGTCCAGGTGGTGCAGCGTCCACTCCAGGACGTACGCGGTCAGGAAGTCGCCGACGGTCAGCACCTTGCCCTGCGTCCCGACCCGGGCCGCCGGGTCGGCGAGCGCGGCCGCCCGCCCCGCCGCCGCGCCGACGTCGTCCAGATGGAACACGAGCAGCCGCGGATCGCCGTACGCGGCGGCCAGCCGGGGGATCAGCGCGTCGAGCGGGTCCTCGCCCGTCGGCGGCCCGACGAGGCTCCAGTAGCCCGCGGCGTTCGCCGTCGGCTCGGCCTCGGCAGGTGTGACGAGGGTGATCAGGACGTCCTGCGCGCCGATGACCAGATGGCACACGAGATCCCGTACGAGCCAGCCCGAACAACCGGACGGCCGTGCGAAGTCCGCGTCGTCGAGCCGGCCGACGGCCGCGCGCAGGGCGTCCCAGGAGCGTGCGAAGAGGTCCACGGCGGCACCGTAACGCGCCGGGGCCCGTCCGGAGTTCCGAAAACCCCGGACCGGCTCACCGAGACGCGACCAGCGTGAATTCCGCGCCCTCCGGGTCCGCGACCTCCGCCCGCCGCCCGCCCGCGCCGTCGTAGGGCTCGCGCAGCACGCGGCCGCCGAGGGCGAGCGCCTTCGCGGCGGACCCGTCGACGTCCGTCACGGCGAAGTGCGTGCCCCAGAACGGCGGCGTGTGCGGCGGCAGTGTCGGCGCGATGGGGCGGATCGCCGCGACCACCTCGCCCGCGGCGAGGAGCATGACGGAGCCGTCCGCCTGCTTGTCCACCGCGTAGCCGAAGAGCCATTCGTAGAACCGGGACATCATCGACGGCTCCGGCGCCCACAGTTCGTTCCACACGGCGGTGCCGGGCAGTGGCGTGCGGACCGGGCCGCGGTGCGTGGCGGGCTGCCAGAGCCCGAACACCGCGCCGGCCGGGTCCGCGCACATCGCCATCCGGCCGCGTTCGCCGAGGTCCAGCGGGCCGACCGCGACCGTGCCCGCCGTGCTGCGCACGCCGGCGGCCGCCTCGTCGGCGTCGTGGACGGTGAAGTACGGTGTCCACACCGGCGGTTGGCGGGTCTCCGGCGACAGTTCGCCGATGCCCGCCACCTCGTGGCCCGCTGACTCCGCTCGGATGGCCCGGGTGTACGGGCCCACGCGGACGTCTCCGCCGGACTCGAACTCCCAGCCGAACAGGGCGCCGTAGAAGTCCTGGGCGGCGGGAAGACTGTGGGCCAGCAGGGTCACCCAGCAGGGTGTGCCAGGGGGCCGTGGGGCAGTCGGGTCGGTCGCTCCCTCGGTCATGGGGACGATATTTCCATCCGGCGGAGGAAAACGCGCCCCCTGTGCGGCGAATTGGGGTCAAAGGGCCGGAGAAATGTCCGTGATGAGGTTTCCGCGACGTTTCCGGAGGGTGTCCGGGCGCTCACGTCGAGCTGAGCTCGAGTCCCGCGGATGTGCGGATAGGGGTTGCGCGATGATGCATCTCATGAGCCCACTCGTTTCCGCCCGCGAACTCGCCGCGGAGCTCGCCGGCCCGCGACCGCCGCTGCTGCTCGATGTCCGCTACCGGATGGGCGGTCCGCCCGGACGGGAGACGTACGACGAGGGGCACATCCCCGGCGCGGTGTACGTCGACCTGGAGGCCGAGCTCGCGGGTCCGCCCGGGCCGGCCGGCCGCCATCCGCTGCCGCCGCCCGGCGCCTTCGGGGAGGCGATGCGGCGCGCCGGGGTGTCCGCCGGACGCGGCGTGGTCGTGTACGACGGCTGGCAGGGCTGGGCGTCCGCCCGCGCCTGGTGGATGCTGCGCCGGACGGGTCATCCCGACGTCCGCGTGCTGGACGGCGGCGTGGACGCCTGGGAGGGCCCGCTGTCCACGGACACCCCCGCCCCGCCCCCCGGCGACTTCCGCCCGGAGCCGCGCGTGCGGGGTCTGCTGACCGCCGACGAGGCCGCCGTGCTGGCCCGGCGGGGGGTGCTGCTCGACGCGCGGGCGGGGGAGCGTTACCGGGGCGAGACGGAGCCGATCGACAAGGTCGCCGGCCACATCCCGGGCGCCCTCAACGCGCCCACGACCCAGAACGTCACCCCCGACGGCACCTTCCGCCCCCCGGCGGACCTGGCCGCCCGTTTCGCGGCCCTCGGGGCGGTCCCCGGCGCGGAGGTCGGCGTGTACTGCGGCTCGGGCGTCTCGGCCGCCCACGAGGTGCTGGCGCTCGCGGTGGCGGGCGTGGAGGCGTCGCTGTACGTCGGCTCCTGGTCGGAGTGGTCGGGCGACCCGTCCCGCCCGGTGGCGACGGGCCCCGACGCGGGCTGACGCGGGCCGACGGTGGTCCGTACGACGAAGGGCCGGGAGGAATCCCGGCCCTTCGCGGTCGTTACGCGGCCCGTTACTCCGGCTTCTTCCGCCGCGACCCGAAGACGATCTCGTCCCACGACGGCACCGAAGCCCGCCTGCCGGGGCGGACGCCGTCCGCCTCCGCCTGCCGGTCCGTCTGGCCCGTGAGCCGGTCCCGGTGCCCGCGCACGCTGCGCGGCATCAGCACGTCCGCGTACGCGGACCCCGCCGATCCCGCGGACGCGGCCGGCGCCGGCGGCTCCTCGACCTCGGCGGGCGGCTGCTGTACGGGCGCCTCCGGCACCTCGGCGGCCGGTGCCTGCTCGGGCACCACCAGATCGCCGCGGAAGTTGGGCACCGCCTCCAGCAGACTCGTCAGCGAGTCCCCGCCCTTGTCCTTGCCGCTCCCGGGCACGCCGCGTCCGTCGCGGCCCTGGCCGGTCTCCCGGTCGGAGCCGTCGGTGTCCCGGTCTGGCCGGGGCAGCCGGGCGATCCGCGGCACGAACGGGAACGACGGCTCGGGGGCGTCGTCCGTGTCGCCGATGAGGGAACGCGCCTCGTCGTCCACGGCCTGCACCAGGCGGCGCGGCGGGTCGTAGGTCCAGCCCGCCGAATGCGGCTCACCGGCGACGCGGTAGACCAGCAGCACCTCCCAGGTGCCGTCGTCCCGCCGCCAGGAGTCCCACTGGACGGTGTCCTTCTCCGCGCCGCGCAGCACCAGCCGCTCGGCGACCGCGTCGCCCAGGGCGGGGCCGGTGGACTCGCCGGGCCGGCGCACGGGTGTCTTGCGCGCCCGCTCGGCCATGAACGCGCGCTCGGCGAGCACGGGGCCCTCGAAGCGCCGCACCCGGTCCACGGGGATGCCGGCCAGCGCCGCGACCTCCTCGGCGGAGGCACCGGCCCGTATCCGCGCCTGGATGTCGCGGGGCCGCAGATGCGACTCGACCTCGATCTCGATCTGGCCGAGACGGGCCCGGTCGTTGCGGACGGCGGCGCGCAGCCGCTCGTCGATCGGAAGGGTGTACTCCGTGGCGTCCGCAGCCTTCAGCACCAGCCGTGTGCCGTCGTTGCTGACGGCCACGACGCGCAGTTCGGGCATGGGGACCTCCCGGGTCGTGCCTGCCGACGTCACGTGTGCGTCGCTGCTTCCGCTGATCGAGTTCCGCTAGTCGAGTGTGGCCTGCCCGGGTTCGGCCTGCCACAACATTGCCGAGTTGCCCGGCGTGTCGGACCTTGGGTCCGAAGCGCCGTTATGACACGGTTACCGATTTGCAACGCTGAGTGACCGGTGGGGTCACCCATGGACGGGACTCCGGAGCACGGGTTCGTCACAGTACTCCATTCGGGCTCCAATCGTGCCGGAAGGTCGGGCCGCCGCGCCGCCTAACTTCTCACGGAGTGCGGGAGTTGATCCCTCCCCGCACGTCAGCGAGGGCAAACCGAGCGCGGTCCGTCACAGAATCAACCGATTCGGAATCAAGTGATCCGAGTCGCTGCCCGTTTCTGTCCGTCTGTGCGCCGAAAGAGGGAATTTTCGCCCGGAGTGCCCCTGGTGGCGGAGCGTGATCACCGGCGGGGCCGGCCCGCGGATAAACCTGCGCGGTACGTGCGAAGGATCACAGCGCGGCACGGACCCGTCCCGGGCTCAGCCCAGGACCCGCCGGAGGTACGCGTTGGTGAAGACCCGGCCCGGGTCGAGCTTCTCCCGGACGCCGAGGAACTCCCCGAACCGCGGGTAGACGGACGCCAGATACTCCGCGTCGCGCGTGTGCAGCTTCCCCCAGTGCGGTCGCCCCTCGTGCGCCGTCATGATCTTCTCCACGGCCCCGAAGTACTCCTCGTGCGGCGTCCCGCGGTACATGTGCACCGCGATGTACGCGGTGTCGCGCCCGGACGCCGTGGACAGCGGGAGGTCGTCGGCCGGCGCCAGCCGCACCTCCACGGGGAAGCTGATCCGGTGGTCCGACGAGTCGACCAGGGCCTTCAGTTCGCGCAGCGCCCCGACGGCGGCGGCGCGCGGCAGGGCGTACTCCATCTCCACGAACCGCACCCGGCGCGGGCTGGTGTAGACCTTGTACGGCACGTCCGTGTACGTCCGCTCCGACCACGCCCGGCTGGAGACCCTCGCGATCGCCGGGATGGTCCCGGGCAGGGCCCGGCCGACCCGGCAGGCCACCTCCCACACGCCGTTGGACAGCAGCTCCTCCTCCAGCCAGCGGCCGGCGGCGCCGAGCGGCTTCGCCGGGCCCTCGCTGCGGTTGTTGCGCTTGGTGTGGCAGTTGGCGGTGTGCGGGAACCAGTAGAACTCGAAGTGCTCGTTGCCGGCCGCCAGTTCCTCGAACCGCCCGGTCACCTCGTCGAACCCCATCGGCTGCTCCCGCGCGGTCAGCAGGAACACCGGCTCCACCGCGAACGTCAGCGAGGTGAGCACGCCCAGCGCGCCGAGCCCGAGCCGGGCGGCGGTGAAGACCTCGGCGTTCTCCTGTGCCGAGCACTGGAGCACGCGGCCGTCGGCCGTGACCAGCTCGAGGCCCACCACCTGCGCGGCCAGCGAGGCGGAGGCCCGGCCGGTGCCGTGGGTGCCGGTGCTGACGGCGCCGGAGACGGTCTGCTCCATGATGTCGCCCATATTGGTCAGGGACAGGCCCTCGGCGGTCAGCTCCCGGTTGAGGACCTTCAGGGGCGTCCCCGCGCCCACCGTGACGGTGCCGGCCTCCCGGTCGATCGCCCGGATCCCCGTCAGCCGTTCGGGCCGGATCACCAGCCCGTCGGTCGCGGCTATGGGGGTGAACGAGTGCCCCGTACCGGCCGCCTTGACCGTCTGCCCCCGCCCGGCCGCCGCGACGACCGCCTCGGCGACCTCCTGCGCGCTCGCCGGCGTGACGCTCCCGGCCGGCGTCGCGGAGACGTTCCCCGCCCAGTTACGCCACGTGCTCCTGTCCGCTGCCAATGTCCGACCCCTCCCGCGCGGGCGCCGACCGCAGCCGGCGGTACCCCAGCAGCGCCACCGCGACCGCGAGCACTCCCGAGACCCCCGGGACGGCGAAACCGGCCCGGGACCCGCCGCCGTCGATCGCCCAGCCGGCCACCGCCGAGCCGAACGCCGCGCCGACCGAAAGTCCGGTGCCCACCCACGTCATGCCCTCGGTGAGCCGGGCCGGCGGGACGAGCTTCTCCACCATGCCCATCGTCGTCACCATCGTGGGGGCGACGGCCATGCCGGAGAGGAAGAGCGCCACGGTCAGCAGCGACAGGCTACTGACCAGTTGGAGGGGGATCATACTCACGGCCATGGCCGTCACGCCCAGCAGGAAGCGCCTGGACAGCGGGCCTTTCGGACGTACCAGACCGAACACCAGCCCGGCCGTCCCGGAACCCAGCGCCCACAGCGCCAGCACCACGCTCGCGGCGGCCTTGCGGCCCTCCTCGTCGGCGAACGCCACGGTGGACACCTCGGTCCCCGCCAGCAGCGCCCCCGTCGCCACGAACGCGGCCATCAGCCACGGTATGCCCCGCGCGCGCAGGGCGCTGGGCCCCGCCCGGTGGCCCGGCGGATGGGGCGGCGGCTCGGTGGCGCGCTGGGCGGTCAGCCACCAGACGCCCACCAGCAGGAAGCCCGCCGCCAGCAGCGGCCCGGCCTCCGGGACGACGGCGGTGGACAGGCCGATGGCCAGGAACGGGCCGACGATGAAGCAGATCTCGTCGACGACGGACTCCAGGGCGTACGCCGTGTGCAGCCGGTCCCCGCCCTCGTCGCGGTAGATCAGGGCCCAGCGGGCGCGGACCAGGGAGCCGACGTTCGGGATGCAGCCGGCGACCGCCGCGAAGACGAACAGCAGCCAGTCGGGCCAGCCCTCCCGGGCGGTCAGGCACAGCAGGCCGAGCGCGGCCACGGATATCAGGGCCGCCGGGCGCACCACGCGCCGCTGCCCGTACCGGTCGGTGAGCCGGGAGATCTGCGGGCCGAGCAGCGCGGTGGCGAACCCGAGGGTCGCCGTGATGCTGCCCGCCAGCCCGTACCGCCCGGTGAGCTGGGACATCATCGTGACGATGCCGAGGCCGGCCATGGCCATCGGCATCCGGCCCACGAAGCCCGCGACGGAGAAGGCCACGGTGCCCGGGCGGGCGTAGACGGCACGGTAGGGACCCAGCAACTTCGGCTCACAGGGGACAGGGGGCGACGGATCGTTCCAGATTAAACGGCGGACGGATCACCCCAGGTCACGAGGAGCACCGCCGGACTCCGCCCCGGCTGCCGCCGCCCGCGGTGCGGGGAGGTGGCAGGATCGGCGTATGTCCGAATCGCACGACGTACGACCGTACGACGCCCTGCTGCTGCTCTCCTTCGGCGGTCCGGAAGGGCCCGGGGACGTCGTCCCGTTCCTGGAGAACGTGACCCGCGGGCGGGGGATCCCGCGCGAGCGGCTGGAGGAGGTGGGCAAGCACTACTTCCTGTTCGACGGGGTCAGCCCGATCAACGCGCAGAACCGCACGCTGCTGGCGGCGCTGCGCGAGGACTTCGCCGGACACGGCCTGGACCTGCCGGTCTACTGGGGCAACCGGAACTGGGCCCCGTACCTCCTCGACACCCTGCGCGAGCTGGCGGCCGACGGTCACCGCCGGGTGCTCACGCTGGTGACCAGCGCGTACGCCTCGTACTCCGGCTGCCGGCAGTACCGCGAGAATCTGGCCGGGGCGCTGGCGACCCTGCGCGCCGAGGAGGGCGTCGAGCTCGAGGTCGACAAGCTCCGGCACTACTTCAACCACCCCGGCTTCGTCGAGCCGATCATCGACGGCGTCCTGGACGCCCTCGGCAAGCTGCCCGAGGACGTGCGGGCCGGCGCCCGGCTGGCGTTCAGCACGCACTCCATCCCCCTCACGGCCGCCGACGGCTCCGGCCCCGAGGGCGGCGCGTACGTCGCGCAGCACCTGGACGCGGCCCGGCTCGTCGCGGACGCCGTCCGGGAGGCCACCGGGGTGGCGCGGGAGTGGGAGCTCGTCTACCAGTCGCGCAGCGGCGCCCCGCACATCCCGTGGCTGGAGCCGGACATCTGCGACCACCTCGAGACGGTGCACGCCGCGGGGGCGCCGGCCGTCGTGATGGTCCCGATCGGGTTCGTGTCCGACCACATGGAGGTCGTCTACGACCTGGACACCGAGGCCGTCGCCAAGGCCGCGGAGCTGGGCCTGCCGGTGGTGCGCTCGGCCACCGTCGGCGCCGACCCGCGGTTCGTCGCCGCGGTGCGCGACCTGGTGCTGGAGCGGGCCGCCGCCGAGCGGGGCGGGACGCCGCAGCGGTGCGCGCTGGGCGCGCTGGGGCCCAGCCACGACGTGTGCCGGGCGGGCTGCTGCCCCGGGCGGGCCTGGAAGCCGGTCGTGGCGGGTCCGGAGACGGCGGAGGCGGCGCGGTGAGGGAGGAACTCCTGGAGCTGGCGCTGCGGGCCGCCCGGACCGCCGGCGAGCTGCTGCGCGACGGGCGCCCGGACGACCTCGGGGTCGCCGCGACGAAGTCCAGCAGCGTCGACGTCGTCACCGAGATGGACCTCGCCGCCGAGAAGCTGATCACCGGGCTGATCGCCCGGGAGCGGCCCGGTGACGGGATCCTGGGCGAGGAGGGCACGAGCGTCGAGGGCAGCAGTGGGGTGCGGTGGGTCGTGGACCCGCTGGACGGCACGGTGAACTACCTCTACGGGCGGCCCGACTGGTCGGTGTCCGTCGCTGTGGAGGCCCGGGGGGAGGTGCCGGGGACGTGGGAGCGGATCGCCGGCGTGGTGGCGGCTCCGATGCGGCGTGAGACGTATCACGCGGTGCTGGGCGGCGGTGCGTTCGCGGACGGTGTCCCGCTGCGGTGCCGGCCCGCGCCGCCGCTGGCGCAGGCGCTGATCGGGACGGGGTTCGGCTATCTGCGGGACCGGCGGGCGACGCAGGCGGAGGTCGTACGGGTGCTGCTGCCGCGGGTGCGGGACATCCGGCGGGGCGGGTCGGCGGCGATCGACCTGTGCGACGTGGCCGCGGGGCGGCTCGACGGCTACTTCGAGCGGGGGCTGAACCCGTGGGACCTGGCGGCCGGCGACCTGATCGCCCGCGAGGCCGGGGCGCTCACGGGCGCGCGGCCGGGGGAGCCGCTGTCGGGCGAGCTGGCGGTCGCGGCGTCGCCGGGGGTGTTCGAGCCGCTGCAGCGGCTGCTGGACGAGCTGGGGGCGTGGCACGACTGAGCCCCGGACGTACGACGCCCCCGGTGCACGTCGCACCGGGGGCGTGGGGTGGCTCGGCGGTCAGGGGGTCAGTTGCGGCCGGCGAGTTCGACACCGTGGTCGGCGGCGAGCCTGCGCAGGTCCTCCAGCTCGGCGGTCTCGAGGTCGACCAGGAAGTCGTCGCCCGACTCACGGGCGCGGTCGATGTCCGACTCGGTGTTCCTTATGCGCTGCAAAAGGCCAGCGGTGAATGCGTCCATGTGAGCCCCCTCGGCGGTAGGTCGATGGGCACGGGGGTGTGCCGACGGCGGGTGATCACGAGGGAGTCCGGCGGCTACAGCTCTGGATGCCGTGCCTCACGGGTATGCCGGACGTGTGTGATCGGCGGGTGTGCAGTCGTCCTCCCCAAGCCGCGCGCCCGGGAAACATCGCTCCCCGGAATTTTCCCGTCACGGTCCGCACGGCCCGTCCCCGCGGGGCCCCGATCCGTCCGGGCTTACGACCGGTTTACGGCCTTTGCAGGCAGGATGGACACAGCACGGCGCCCGGATCCCGGCCGCCCCGCCGCGTCCCTGCCGGGCGCCCGTTGGGAAGGACACCCCCTTGCGCGTACTCGTCGTCGAGGACGAGCAGCTGCTCGCCGATGCCGTGGCCACCGGGCTGCGCCGCGAGGCCATGGCCGTGGACGTGGTGTACGACGGGGCGGCGGCGCTCGACCGGATCGACCTCAACGACTACGACGTGGTCGTCCTGGACCGCGACCTGCCGCTGGTGCACGGCGACGACGTGTGCCGCAAGGTCGTCGAACTCGGCGTGCCCACCCGGGTGCTGATGCTCACCGCCTCCGGCGACATCAGCGACCGCGTGGAGGGCCTGGAGCTGGGCGCCGACGACTATCTCCCCAAGCCTTTCGCCTTCAGCGAACTCATCGCCCGCGTCCGCGCGCTGGGCCGCCGTACGACCCAGGCGCTGCCGCCCGTGCTGGAGCGGGCCGGCATCCGGCTCGACCCCAACCGCCGCGAGGTCTTCCGCGACGGCCACGAGGTGCAGCTCGCGCCGAAGGAGTTCGCCGTCCTCGAGGTGCTGATGCGCTCGGAGGGCGCCGTGGTCTCCGCGGAGCAGCTGCTGGAGAAGGCCTGGGACGAGAACACCGACCCGTTCACCAACGTCGTCCGCGTCACCGTGATGACCCTGCGCCGCAAGCTCGGCGAGCCGCCCGTGATCATCACCGTGCCCGGCTCCGGCTACCGGATCTGACCGCCGTGACCGACGTCCCCGCCGAACCGGCCCCCGCCCCGACCGCCCCGCCGCGGCCCCCCGCCGGCGCCCCGCAGGGCAGGCCCGCGCCCCCCAAGCCCACCTGGGACCCGCAGCCCGCCCAGGCCCACCCGTGGCTGCGCCCCACCATCCGGATACGGCTCACGCTGCTGTACGGCGGGCTGTTCCTGATGGCCGGCATGGTGCTGCTCACGATCATCTATCTGCTCGCGGCGCAGGCCCTGCACGACGGCGGCGCCACGAACTTCCGGCTGTCCAACATTCCCGGCGGCCTGGAGGTCAAGCCGCTGACGGACTGCGCCCAGGCGCAGACGGCGCCCAGCATGACCGTCCAGGAGTTCAACCGTATCCAGGAGGTCTGCATCGAGACCCAGCAGCGCCTGGCCCTGGACTCCCTGCTGCGCCGCTCCCTGTTCGCCCTCCTCGGCATGACGCTCCTCGCGTTCGCCCTCGGCTATCTGATGGCCGGCCGGGTGCTCTCCCCGCTGGGCCGCATCACCCGTACCGCCCGCTCCGTCGCCGGCTCCGACCTGCACAAGCGGATCGAGCTGGACGGCCCGGACGACGAGCTGAAGGAGCTCGCGGACACCTTCGACGACATGCTCGACCGCCTCGACCGCGCCTTCAACGCCCAGCAGCGCTTCGTCGCCAACGCCTCGCACGAGCTGCGCACCCCCCTGGCCATCAACCGCACCCTCCTCGAGGTGCAGATGTCCGACCCCGCGGCCTCCCCGGACCTCACCCAGCTGGGCAAGACGCTGCTGGCCACCAACGAGCGCAGCGAGCAGCTCGTGGAGGGCCTGCTGCTCCTGGCCCGCTCGGAGAACGAGATCGTCGACCGCAAGCCCGTGGACCTCGCCGAGGTCGCCTCGCAGGCGGTGGACCAGGTCCGCACCGAGGCCGACAAGAAGGCCGTGGAGCTGCGCGGGGTCCGTCAGCCGGCGTATGTCCAGGGCAACGGCGTACTCCTCGAACGGGTGGCGCTGAACCTGGTGCAGAACGCCGTGCGGTACAACGTGCCCCGGGACGGCTGGGTCGAGGTGACCACCGAGGCGCAGGCCGGGCTGGCCCTGCTGACCGTGAGCAACACCGGGCCGGTCGTCCCCGCGTACGAGGTGGACAACCTCTTCGAGCCGTTCCGCAGACTGCGTACCGAGCGCACCGGCAGCGACAAGGGTGTCGGGCTCGGACTGTCCATTGTGCGATCCGTCACGCGGGCGCACGGCGGCACGGTCGTCGCCGAGCCCCGCGACGGCGGTGGCCTGGTCGTCCGTGTCGTGCTGCCCGTCTGAGGCCCGGTTATGGTGTGTGATCGATCACAGGCCGTGGCAGCGGGGGCGACTGCGCTGAGTGATCGGGGATGTCCGGAATTTTCCCGGGTTGATCCGGGTTTACCCGGGCGTCGCTCACGGGAAGTACCGGGGATGGCATGCGAGCGCGGGCCAGCAGGATCGTGTACGGTCCCGTTCGCCACCTCCCAGGATCACCTCTTCAGGGGTCCCGGCGGGTGTCGATCGCATAACAGACGTTGATGTGAGGCAAAATCTCCGCCTCGGGTCGGGCACAAGTCCGGCCTCTCACGCGTTACGAGCGCTGGAGACACCACAGACCACCCAGAGGGGGAGAACCACCATGGCTACGGATTACGACACTCCACGCAAGACCGACGACGACGTCAACGAGGACTCCATCGAGGAGCTCAAGGCCCGGCGGAACGACAAGGCCACCTCGACCGTCGACGTCGACGAGTTCGAGGCCGCCGAAGGCCTCGAGCTGCCCGGCGCCGACCTCTCCAACGAGGAGCTGGCCGTCCGGGTGCTGCCCAAGCAGGCGGACGAGTTCACCTGCATGAGCTGCTTCCTGGTCCACCACCGCAGCCAGCTCGCGGCGGAGAAGAACGGCAACCCCATCTGCCGCGACTGCGCAGCCTGACAGGCGGCGCGCAGCCGTGGCGGGCGGGGACGGGAACGGTACGGCACGCCCCGAGGGGCGTGCCCGCAGAGTGACGCGTGCGACGGTGCGCGGCGCCCGCCGGGCACTGGGCCTGGCGGCGGACGCCATCGTCGACAACGCGCCGCGTATCCCTGTCCGAGACCTCGCGACCCTGCGCGGGCAGTTTCCCGGCCTCGGCCCGGAGGAGCTTGCGGACAAGCTCGTGGCCGGGGCCGTGAAAGGCACCTCGGGCGTGGGCGCCGGTGTCGGCGCCGCGTCGATGCTGCCCGTCCCGCCGGCCATGCCGGCGGAGCTGGCCGGCGAGGTGCTCGGGGTCGCCATGATCGAGATCAAGCTCCTGGCGGAGCTGCACGAGGTCTACGGTCTGCGGGCCCCGGGCAGCAAGGCGCAGCGCGCCTACGCCTACGTGTCCGTGTGGGCGTCCGACGGCGGTCACACGGCGAACCGGGCCAAGGGCGTCCACACGCTGCTCGGGAGCGAGCTGGCCAAGCAGCTGCGCCAGCAGGTCCTCAAACGGCTGATCCGCAATCTGCCCGTGCTGGTGCCGTTCCTCGTCGGCGCCGCCGCGGGCGCGTACATGAACCGCCGCGACACCCGCCGGCTGGCCGCCCGCGTCCGCGCGGACCTCAGGCCCCGCCAGATCCCGTGGGACAGCTCCGCGATCCCGGCTCAGTCCGCCGGGCGCACCGAATCCAGCGCCTTGACCAGCCGCTGGGGCGACCGGGTCGACAGATAGAGGTACGGCGTCGGGTCCTGCGGATCGACGACCGGGATCCGGACGGCGGTGGGGATGTAGCTGCGCAGCAGCATGTACGCGCGGGTGTCCGCCCTGTGCGTACGCCAGTCGCGGGCCGCCGCCCCGTCCAGCGCCTCCGCCGGCCCCAGCGCGGTCAGCGGGATCCGGGCCGTGGGCGTCACCAGCGAGTCGCCGGCGATCCTGATCCGCGCCGATCCGTACGCCGAGACGCACACCGCCGCGACGGCCACCCCGCACACGATCGCGGCCAGCGAGGCCAGGACGCCGAACGGCAGGAAGATCAGGCCCAGGCTCAGGCCCACCAGGGCGGCGACCACCCACCAGGTACGCGGCGCGCTCAGCCGCTCGTCGTAAGACTCCATGACCAAAGCTTTGCACGTCAGCCGGTAGGGTCTGGCACCGTGAGTCCCCGTAACGAAACCCTGCGGCCCCCCGAGGGCGCCGCCGCCCCCCGGCGCCATCCCGACGCGCCCGCGCCCGGCGAGCTGCTGGGCAGCCACTACGACGAGTGCTTCGGCTGCGGCGGCGGCCAGGACCACGGTCTGCACCTCGCGGCCCGCGCCGGCGAGGGCGTCAGCGTCACGGCCGAGTTCACCGTCAAGAAGGCCCACCAGGGCGCCCCGGGCCTCGCCCACGGCGGGGTGCTGGCCACGGCCCTGGACGAGACGCTGGGCGCCCTCAGCTGGCTGCTGCGCACCATCGCCGTCACCGGCCGGCTGGAGACGGACTTCCTGCGCCCCGTCCCGGTGGACACCAAGCTCTACCTCGACGCCCATGTCACCGGCGTCGACGGCCGCAAGATCTACTCCACGGCCACCGGCCGGCTCGGCGGCCCCGACGGCGACATCGCCGTCCGCGCGGACGCCCTGTTCATCGAGGTGAAGGTCGACCACTTCATCGCCCACGGCCGCGACACGGAGATCAAGGCCGCCATGGCCGACCCGGACCAGGTGCGCCGCGCCCGCGCCTTCGAGGTGAACCCGTGACCCGTGAGCCCGTCGACGTCCTGATCCGGCGCGTCGACCCCGAGGTGCCGCTGCCGTCGTACGCGCATCCGGGCGACGCGGGACTGGACCTCGTCACGACCGACGGCGTCGAGCTGGCCCCCGGTGAGCGGGCCGTCGTCGGCACCGGGGTTTCGATCGCCCTCCCCGATGGGTACGCGGCGTTCGTCCATCCGCGCTCCGGGCTCGCCGCCCGGTGCGGGGTGACCGTGGTCAACGCCCCCGGAACGGTGGACGCCGGGTACCGTGGGGAGGTCAAGGTGATTCTGCAGAATCTCGACCCGCGGCGCAGCGTGCGGATCGAGCGGTTCGACCGCATCGCCCAGCTGATCGTCCAGCGGGTGGAGACCGTGCGGTTCCATGAGGTGGCGGAGCTTCCCGGCTCCGCCAGGGGTGAGGGCGGACACGGATCCACAGGAGGACACGCCTCGCTGGGGGATTCGGGGACCGGCCATGGGTACGCTTCGGTCGTTGCCGACCGGGAAGGACTGTGACGTGTTCGGACGTCGTCGTAAGCAGCGAGAGGACGCCGCCGACGCGGACGGCCTGAAGAAGGCCGACGAGAAGGCGGCGGAGACAGAGGTGGAGGAGACCTCGTACTCCCTGCCTCCCGCGCCCCGGCCCGACGGGCCGTGGGACATCAGCGAGGTGGAGAAGCCCGGGGAGGGGCGGATCGACCTCGGCGGGGTGTTCGTGCCCGGCGTGGACGGGATGGAGCTGCGCGTCGAGGTGGCCGGGGAGTCCATCGTCGCCGCGACGGTCGTGCTCCGGGACAGCGCGATCCAGCTGCAGGCGTTCGCGTCGCCGCGCAACGAGGGCATCTGGGGCGAGGTCCGCTCCGAGATCGCCTCCGGGATCACCCAGCAGGGTGGCATCGTCGACGAGATCGAGGGGCCGCTGGGCTGGGAGCTGCGGGCGCAGGTGCCCGTGCAGCTGCCCGACGGCAAGAGCGGCGTGCAGGTCGTGCGCTTCGTGGGCGTCGACGGGCCGCGGTGGTTCCTGCGCGGCGTCATCTCCGGGCAGGGCGCCGTGCAGCCGGCCGCCGCCGGGGTGCTCGAGTCGATCTTCCGGGACGCCGTCGTCGTACGGGGTGAGTCCCCCATGGCGCCCCGCGACCCGATCGTGCTGAAGCTGCCCACCGACGCGCAGATGGTGCCGGACGGGGTGCAGCAGGACGACGCCGAGGCGTCGCGGTTCGCCGGCGGGATCGATTCGCTGCAGCGGGGGCCGGAGATCACCGAGGTTCGCTGAAGTCAACGGGAAGGCCCTCTCCGCCCGGGGAGGGCCTTTCCCGTGCCCCGGAGCTTGCGGATCGGTCACGGGGGCGTCCGCCCGCCTTCCACGGCGTCGTGGGCGGGCTGTAGCGTCGGGCCGTAGAACAGCCGTACACGGGGGGAGTCAGCCCATGGGCGCAGGAATCGGGCAGCAGCGGGGCGCGGTGCTGGAGGGGCGGGGGCCGGACGGGGACGCGATGGTCGTCGTCGAGGACGTCCGCCGGACGTACGGCAGCGGTGACACGGCCGTGCACGCGCTGCGCGGGGTGTCGTTCACCGTCCGCCGCGGCGAGCTCGTCGCCCTCAAGGGCCGCTCCGGCTCCGGCAAGACCACCCTGCTGAACCTCGTCGGCGGCCTCGACACCCCCGACGGCGGCCGCATCGCCCTCGACGGCACGGAGCTCGCCGGACTCGGCGAGAGCGGGCTGCTGGAGCTGCGCCGGGACCGGATCGGCTTCGTCTTCCAGTCCTTCGGCCTGATCCCCATCCTCACCGCCGCGGAGAACGTCGGCGTCCCGATGCGCCTGCGCCGCACCGACCCGCACGAGCGCGACGAGCGCGTCCGGATGCTGCTCGCCCTCGTCGGCCTCGACGACCACATGGAGCAGCGCCCCGGCGAGCTCTCCGGCGGCCAGCAGCAGCGCGTCGCGATCGCCCGCGCCCTGGCGAACAAGCCGGCCCTGATCATCGCCGACGAGCCCACCGGCCAGCTCGACGCCGACACCGGCCACGCGGTGATGGAGCTGCTGCGCGCGGTCGTCCGCAGCGAGGGCGTGACCGCGGTCGTCGCTACCCACGACGCGGCCCTGCTGGACCTCGCGGACCGGGTGCTGGAGCTGGTCGACGGGCAGATCGTCGAAGAGCACTAGGGGGTCACCCACGGTATTCGGCGGGTGAAATCGGGGGCCCCGGCCAGGTACCCTGCCCGCATGAGTCCGCGCAGTGCGCATCCCCCGGCCGGCAGGTTCCGGCGGATGCTGAGCCGAATCTCCGCCGCCGAATCCGTGCCGGAGGAGGACGTCCTGCCCGGCGAGGACGCCGCCCTGAAGGACTGCGCGCCCATCAGCCAGTGTCACGACCGCGAGGTCGTCAAGGTCGCGGGTACGCTGCGCACCGTCACCATGCAGCCACGGGCGGGCACCCCCGCCCTCCAGGCCGAGCTCACCGACGGCGAGGACTCCCTCGACGTCGTCTGGCTGGGCCGCCGCTCCATCGCCGGTGTCGAGCCGGGCCGGCGCATGATCGTCTCCGGCCGGGTATCGATAAGCCAGGGCAGGCGCGTGCTCTTCAACCCGAAGTACGAACTGCGACCCACCGGACAGGAGTAGGCGTTGACATCCCTGGACAAACAGCCGGTGGAGCCGGTCACCGGCCCGGACGGCCCCGGGACCCCGAACGCCCCGGACGCCCCCGACAACGGGGTGGACGCGGCGACGCGGGCCGCGCTCTTCGAGGCCTTCGGCGGCGTACGGGGCATGGTCGAGACCACGCTGCCCGGCCTGGTCTTCGTGCTGGCGTACACCGTCGAGCGGGACATCCACCTCGCGGCGTACATCGCGCTGGGCCTGTCCGCGGTGCTCGCCGTCATCCGGCTGATCGGCCGGGACACCGTCAAGCACGCCTTCAGCGGCGTCTTCGGCGTGGCCATCGGCGCGGTCTTCGCGATGATGTCCGGCGACGCCAAGAACTTCTACCTCCCCGGCATGCTCTACACGCTGGGCCTGGCCGTGGCGTACTGCGCGACCGCCGCCGCCGGGGTGCCGCTGATCGGGCTGATCCTGGGCCCCGTGTTCCGGGAGAACCTCTCCTGGCGGACGCGTAACCCCGGCCGCAAGGTCGCGTACACGAAGTCCAGCTGGGCCTGGGGCCTGATCCTGCTCGCCAAGTCGGCGATCACGTTCCCCATCTACTTCTGGGGCGACGCGACGCAGCTGGGCTGGCTCCGGGTGGCCCTGGGTATCCCGCCGATGCTTCTGTGCGTGTACCTGACGTACATCTTCCTGGCCAAGGCCCCGCCGCCGATCGACGTGATCGCGGAGATGGAGGCGGAAGAGGCCGCGGAGAAGGAGCGGGCGGCGGCGGCGAAGCGCGCCGAGAGCTGACGCGAACGCTGCGGTTGGGTTGCGGGGGCTGCGCCCCCGGACCCCCGAATCGGCGCTTCGCGCCTCTGGCCTCAAGCGCCGGCCGGGCTGGATCCGGCCGGCGTTTCAGTTCGTTCTACGACCCCTGCCGTACCGACAGAAGCTCCTCCAGCTGTTCCTCCCGGTCCTGCGCGGCCACGAACAGCAGCTCGTCCCCCGCCTCCAGCGTGTCGTCCGGCTTCGGCGTCAGCACCCGGCTGCCCCGGATGATCGTGACGAGCGAGGTGTCCTGGGGCCACGACACATCCCCCACCAGCGTCCCGGTCAGCGCCGACTCCGGCGGCAGCGTCAGCTCGACGAGGTTCGCGTCGCCGTGCGAGAACCGCAGCAGCCGTACGAGGTCGCCGACGCTCACGGCCTCCTCCACGAGGGCGGACATCAGCCGGGGCGTGGAGACGGCGACGTCGACCCCCCAGGCCTCGTTGTACAGCCACTCGTTCCGCGGGTTGTTGACCCGGGACACCACCCGCGGCACCCCGTACTCGGTCTTCGCGAGCAGCGACACCACAAGGTTCACCTTGTCGTCACCGGTGGCCGCGATCACCACGTTGCACCGCTGCAGCGCCGCCTCGTCCAGCGACGTGATCTCGCAGGCGTCGGCCAGCAGCCACTCCGCCCGCGGCACCCGCTCGACGGAGATCGCCGAGGGCGTCTTGTCGATCAGCAGCACCTCGTGCCCGTTGTCCAGCAGCTCCGCCGCGATCGAGCGGCCCACGGCGCCGGCGCCGGCGATGGCGACCCTCATCGGTGTGCATCCTCTTCCGGTCCCTTGGCGAACGCCGCCTCGACCTGCTCGAGCTCGTCGGTACGGAGCATGACGTGCACCAGATCGCCGTCCTGCAGCACGGTCTTGGACGTCGGCAGCATCGCCTCGCCCTGCCGGGTGAGGAACGCGACCCGTACGCCCGTCTCCTCCTGCAGCGTGGCGACCTTGTGGCCGATCCAGGCGTTCGTGTAGTGCACCTCCGCCAGCTCCACCCGCCCGCTGGGGTCGCGCCACAGCGGCTCGGCGCCGGCCGGCAGCAGCCGGCGCAGCATCTGGTCCGCCGTCCAGCGGACGGTGGCCACGGTGGGGATGCCCAGGCGCTGGTAGACCTCCGCGCGGCGGGGGTCGTAGATCCGGGCGGCGACGTTCTCCACGCCGAACATCTCCCGGGCGACCCGGGCGGCGATGATGTTGGAGTTGTCACCGCTGCTCACGGCGGCGAAGGCGCCCGCCTCCTCGATGCCGGCCTCGCGCAGCGTGTCCTGGTCGAACCCGACGCCGGTCACCCGGCGGCCCCCGAAGGAGGAGCCGAGGCGACGGAAGGCGGTGGGGTCCTGGTCGACGACAGCGACCGTATGGCCTTGCTGTTCCAGGGTCCGTGCCAAGGTGGAACCCACCCTGCCACAGCCCATGATCACGATGTGCACGCCCGTCCTTCCGGCCGTCGCTCTCAGCGCTTCTGCGCGTTCAAACTACACAGCGTATGCGACGACCGGCCACACCGGGACACCCGCATGCGTATGAATCCGGCACTCGGCGGGGTTGCGTTCTCGATCCACTTACGTCGGCCATACGATCGACCCGTGTCCAGACTGACCGACGAAGCCAAGCGGATCCTCATCGGCCGCGCCCTGCGGAGCGACCAGCACGGGGAAACGCTTCTTCCCAAGCGCATCGCGCTGCCCGTCTTCGCCTCCGACCCCCTGTCCTCGGTGGCGTACGCCCCGGGCGAGGTCCTGATGGTGCTGGCGGTGGCGGGCTTCGGCGCGTACCACTTCAGCCCGTGGATCGCGCTCGGCGTCGTCGTCCTGATGTTCACGGTCGTCGCCTCGTACCGGCAGAACGTGCACGCCTATCCCTCCGGCGGCGGCGACTACGAGGTGGCCACCACCAACCTCGGCCCGCGCGCCGGGCTGACGGTGGCCTCCGCGCTGCTCGTCGACTACGTCCTGACCGTCGCCGTGTCCGTCGCCTCCGGCATCGAGAACCTGGGCTCGGCCGTCCCGTTCGTCGCGGACAACCAGGTCGCCGTGGCGCTCGCCGTCATCGGCCTGCTGACCGTGATGAACCTGCGGGGCGTCAAGGAGTCGGGCAAGATCTTTGCGATCCCGACCTATCTGTTCGTCTTCGGTGTGCTGCTGACGATCGCGGTCGGCGCGTTCAAGGGCATGGTCCTGGACCACGACATGCACGCCCCCACCGCGAGCTACGAGGTGGTGGCCGAGCACAAGGGCCTGGCCGGTTTCGCGCTGGTGTTCCTGCTGCTGCGGGCCTTCTCCTCCGGCTGCGCCGCGCTGACCGGTGTCGAGGCGATCTCCAACGGCGTACCGGCGTTCCGCAAGCCCAAGAGCAAGAACGCCGCGAACACCCTCGCCCTGATGGGCGGGCTGGCCGTCGTGATGTTCAGCGGCATCATCCTGCTGGCCATGGCCACCGACGTGAAGATGGCCGAGGACCCGGCCAAGGACATCCTGATCAACGGCTCCCCGGCCGGCGACGGCTACCACCAGGACCCGGTCATCGCCCAGATCTCGGCGGCCGTGTTCGGCGACGGCTCGATCCTGTTCGTCTTCCTCGCTGCGGTGACGGCCATGGTGCTGTTCCTCGCCGCGAACACCGCGTACAACGGCTTCCCCGTCCTCGGCTCGATCCTCGCCCAGGACCGCTTCCTGCCGCGTCAGCTGCACACCCGCGGTGACCGGCTCGCGTTCTCCAACGGCATCGTGCTGCTGGCGATCTTCGCCGGGATACTCGTCTACGCGTACGGGGCCGACTCGACCCGGCTGATCCAGCTCTACATCGTCGGCGTCTTCGTCTCGTTCACCATCAGCCAGATCGGCATGGTCCGGCACTGGAACCGGCATCTGGCCGACGAGACCGACCCGGCCGAGCGTCGCCGGATGCACCGCTCCCGCGCGATCAACGCCTTCGGCGCGTTCTTCACCGGACTGGTGCTGGTGGTCGTGCTGCTGACGAAGTTCACCCACGGCGCCTACGTCGCCGTGCTGGGCATGGCCGTCTTCTACGCGACGATGTCCGCCATCCGCAAGCACTACGACCGGGTGTCCGACGAGCTCGCCGTCACCGACGAGAAGGACGACGACGTCGTACGGCCCGCGCGGGTCCACTCCATCGTCCTCATCTCCAAGATCCACAAGCCGACGCTGCGGGCGCTGCAGTACGCCAAGCTGATGCGCTCCGACACCCTGGAGGCGCTCAGCATCGGCGTCGACGCGGCCGAGACGCGCGAGCTGCAGCGCGAGTGGATGGAGCGCGGCATCGATGTGCCGCTCACCGTGCTCGACTCGCCGTTCCGGGAGATCACCCGGCCGGTCGTCGACTACGTGAAGGGGCTGCGCAAGGAGAGCCCGCGGGACGTGGTCAGCGTGATCATCCCCGAGTACGTGGTGGGCCACTGGTACGAGCACCTGCTGCACAACCAGTCCGCGCTGCGGCTGAAGGGCCGGCTGCTGTTCACCCCGGGCGTGATGGTCACGTCCGTCCCGTACCAGCTGGAGTCCTCGGAGGCGGCGAAGGTCCGGGCCCGCAGGCGCGCGGAGTGGACGGCTCCGGGGTCGGTCCGCCGCGGTCCGGCGGCCCCCCAGAAGAAGAACGGCGCGGACCCCCGCTCGTAGCGGCTTAGACTGAACGGTCCGCACCATCCAGCTCAGGAGCATCCCGTGACCACAGACGCCAAGCCTTCCCTCGTGGGCGAGGAGTACGAGGTCACGGTGGGCCCGGTCGCCCACGGCGGCCACTGCATCGCCCGTACGGACGAGGGCCGCGTCCTGTTCGTCCGGCACACCCTGCCCGGCGAGCGGATCGTCGCCCGGGTCACGGAGGGCGACGAGGGGGCGCGGTTCCTGCGCGCCGACGCGGTGGAGGTGCTGGAGGCGGCGAAGGACCGGGTGCCGGCGCCGTGCCCGTTCTCCGGGCCGGACATGTGCGGGGGCTGCGACTGGCAGCACGTGGCGCCCGGCGGGCAGCGCCGGCTGAAGGGCGCCGTGGTCGCCGAGCAGCTGGAGCGGCTGGCGGGACTGACGCCCGAGGAGGCCGGCTGGGACGGCACCGTGGAGCCGGCGCCGGGCGACAAGGTCGCCAGGGGCGAGGTGCCCGCGTGGCGCACCCGGGTGCAGTACGCGATCGACGACGAGGGCCGGGCGGGGCTGCGCAAGCACCGCTCGCACGACGTCCAGCCCGTCGACCACTGCCTGATCGCCGCCCCCGGGGTCACCGAGCTCGGCGTCGAGAAGCGTGCCTGGCCCGGTATGGACACCGTCGAGGCGATCGCGGCCACCGGCTCCGGCGACCGCCAGGTGATCCTCACGCCGCGCCCCGGGCAGCGGCTGCCGATCGTGGAGCTGGACAAGCCGGTCTCCGTGCTGCGGATCCACGAGCGCGACGGCAGCGTCCACCGCGTCCACGGCCGCCCCTTCGTCCGTGAGCGGGCGATCGACCGCACCTGGCGGGTCGGCGACGGCGGCTTCTGGCAGGTCCACCCGAAGGCGGCGGAGCTGCTGGTCGACGCCGTGATGACGGGCCTGATGCCGAAGAAGGGCGACATGGCCCTGGACCTCTACTGCGGCGTCGGCCTCTTCGCCGCGGCCCTCGCGGAACGCGTCGGGGACAAGGGCGCGGTGCTGGGCATCGAGTCCGGCAAGCGCGCGGTGGAGGACGCCCGCCACAATCTGCGCGACCTCGACCGCGTCCGCATCGAACACGGCAAGGTGGAACGCGTCCTGCCCCGCACGGGCATCACGGAGGCGGACCTGATCGTCCTGGACCCGCCCCGCGCCGGCGCGGGCCGCGACACGGTCCACCGCCTCGCGTCCCTGACCCCGCGCCGCATCGCCTACGTGGCCTGCGACCCGGCGGCCCTGGCCCGCGACCTGCGGTACTTCGCGGACGCGGGCTACGAGCCGCGGTGGATGCGGGCGTTCGACCTCTTTCCGATGACGCATCATGTGGAGTGCGTGGTGATCCTGCGGCCAGCGGGGAAGGGTGCCTGACCTGCGGTTTTGGGTCGTGCGCGGGATGTGCTCCATGGGCGTTACGGGCTGAATTCTGACGCTGAAATGACGCTCCACGAGACGTCTTGACGCTCGTTGATCATGGTCCTGGAAGGCCCTTCGCCGCAGTTCGGAGGGCCCTTTTCGAGATCGATTCAAGATGCGTTCCGCGAAAATCAGGGTCTCTACACCGGCCGCCAGCCCTCCGGAAGCCGCTTCGCGGCAAGGTAACTCGAACAGGTGACGACCCCCTCCACCGGCCGTGCGACCGCCCTAGCTCGACGGCGTCCGCCGCTGCTTGGAGATGGGGCCGGTCCGTGAAGTACACGCTGTCGGAACCGCAGAAAGCCTTGCTGCGAAAGCTCGCCGCAGCACCTGGCCCGCTGCGTCTCGAGGGAAAACAAACCCACACCGCCTGGTCGCTGGCAAAGCGCGGGCTGGTCAAGCGTCAAGGCGGCCCGTACGGCGAGACGGCTATCACCCCGGACGGCCGCTACTACCTCAAGCACGGCAAGGACCCCGCAGAGGAACGCGCGGCAAAGGAACGCCTCGCCGGCGACGCGAAGCAGGCCCGTCTCGCTCCCGCCGACGGCGCGGAACTGATCGCCCGCCTCCGGGCCGCCCCCTCGGGCAAGCTCACGGTCGCGGACCCCGCACCCACCACCCGGGGACGGTGGCGGGCTGCCTACTACGAGGCCCTGCACCACGGGCACATCCCCGAAAAGCACAAACTCCGCTGGTCGGGCCGACAGCGCGGTAACTGCGTCTTCACCCTGATCGACGAGGAAGCCGAGAAGGCCGCCCAGCCACCGCCGGTCCCGGTCGTCGACGTGCCGGAGTTGCCCGACAAGCCGCATCGGCTCGTCCGCGCAACGCGCAAGGCCCTCGGCAGGTCCAAGACGGTGGTGGACACCCGAGACAGGGCCGACGTCATCCCCATGCAATGACCGGTCACCCTTCCGCCCCGCCCCCCGCCCCCATCCGCTGCGGCCACACCCCAATGTGATCGTCCTCCAGTGCCAGCCGTACCCGGTCCCGCATGTGCAAGGCGTCCGTGAACGCGCGGGGGAGTTGTAGGCGGCCGTTCCTGTCCAGGACCGCGTATTCCTCCGTCGACTGGGCCTCCTCGTCGCGTAGGACCTCCGAGGACGTGCGGCCGTTGCGGATGCCGATGGTGCGGCGGGTGTGGCGGGAGACCAGGGGGTCGTGGGTGACTACCACGATCGTGGTGTTCAGTTCCGCGTTCGCGCGGCGCAGCGCCGTGAAGACGTCGGTGCCCGTCTCCGTGTCGAGTTCGCCCGTCGGCTCGTCGGCGAAGAGGACCCGGGGGTTGTTCGCCACCGCCGTGGCGATGGCGACCCGCTGCTGTTCGCCGCCGGAGAGCGTGTCGGGGCGGCGGTCGCGGGCGTGGGCCATGCCGAAGAGGTCGAGGAGTTCCTCGGCGCGGGAGCGGCGGGCGCGGGCCTTCATGCCGATGTAGGTCATCGGCAGCATGACGTTCTCGACGGCGCTCAGATACGGGAAGAGGTTGCGCGCCGTCTGCGCCCAGACGAAGCCCACCGTCTGCCGCCGGAAGGCGATCCGGTCCTTCCGTTTCATCGTCAGCAGGTCCATGCCGTCCACCACGGCCGTGCCCGCCGTAGGCACGTCGAGGCCGGAGAGGATGCCCAGCAGCGTGGACTTGCCGGAGCCGGAGGCGCCGACGACGGCGAGCAGTTCGCCGGGCATCACCGTGAGGTCCAGGCCCTGCAGCGCCTGCACCTCGACCTTGTCGGCCCAGTAGATGCGGACCAGGTTCTCGCAGCGGATGAGGGGGTCCGCGCCGCGTACCCGTGCGCCTTCAGTCATCTGGTCTCTCCCACTCTCAGTACCGATCCGAGCGCCCGCTGCCGGCCGCGCAAGGTTTCGACGGCGACGGCCAGGGCGATCAGGGCGGCGAGCCCCACGGCGAGCAGCACGGTGAGGCCGTAGTCGGTGGACTGCCCGGCCCCGGGGCCGCCGGTGAACTCGCCGAGCGGCAGCGCGGGCCCGAGGATCTCCGGCAGCAGCAGCCCCAGCGCGCTGCCGCCCGCGACGGCCGCGATCACCATCGGCAGCATCTCCAGGAAGTGCACGAACGCCGTGGGCCCGGAGCCCAGGCCGAGCGTGCGCAGATAGGCGGCCGTGCGGCCGCGTTCGCCGGCGGAGAGCAGCAGCTCCAGTACGACCGCGAGGAGCGCCAGCAGCACGCCGGTGACGCCGGCGGCCGCGTACACGAGCAGGACGGCGCGGAGCAGGCCGTCGTCGCGGAGCGCGGCCAGCTCCTCGTCGAGTACGCGCACCCGCGCGCCCGGCCCGACGCCGGTGAGCGCGGCGGCGCGTAGCGCGACGGGGTCGAGCCGGTCCCCGTAGACGAGCACGGCGCTCTCCTCGACGTCCAGGCGGTCCGTGAACGCGGCGGCGTCGACGAGCAGCATGCTGCCGGACGGCTCCGCGCCCGTGACGGGCCCCAGTGCGGGGTCCCGGGCCGCCGTGCCGGTGAGTTCGCCCACGATCCGCACGGCAAGGGTCTCCGTGAGCGGGAGCGTCTCGCCGAGGCGGGCCGACAGTGGTCCGAAGGCCAGCGCCGGCAGCACCGTCACGGGCCCGTCGCGGTACGGCCGCCGCTCCACCGCCAGCAGAGCGTCCGCCGGCGGGGAGTCCCCGGCGGCCGCGCGCAGCGCCTCGGCGTCGAGGCCGATCAGGTCCGTCGTGCCGCGCACCTGCCCGTCCGTGGCCCGCGCCAGGGAAATCTCCGCGCGCCGCGTCACGACCGTGTGCCGGACACCGGGTGTGCGGGAGAGGGCCGCCGGTTCGGCCGTGGGGGCGATGACGGCGGCCTGCCCGCCCGCGTTCCAGGCGGCGGCCCGCTCACGTCCCTCGGTCGCGGTGGAGGAGATCAGGCCGCCGAACACCGCCGTGGCCAGGGTCAGTACGAGCACCAGCAGCGCCGGCGTCCGTCCCGCCGCCGTACGGCCCACCCGGGCCAGCGCGATGAAGGCGACGGTGCCGCGCCGCGCCTGGCAGGCGAGCCAGCGCAGGGGCAGCGGATACAGCCGCATGAGGATCAGCACGGTCGCCAGGCCCAGCAGCACGGGGGTGGCCGCCAGTTGCGGGTCGCCGCCGGAGGCCCCGCCGTCGCGCACCCGTATCGCCGCGACACCGGCCACGGCCAGCAGCAGCACGGCGGACTCGGCGAGCAGCCGCCGGCTACCCGCCGCCCCCGAGCCGGCCGCACGCCCCCCGCGTACGGGCCGGCGCTCGCGCACCGTGAACCACGTCAGAGCCGGCAGTGTCAGCCCCGCCAGCACCACGACCGCCGCCGTCAGCGGCAGACCGCCCGAGACGTCGTCGCCCAGCGTGCCCACGGTGACCCCGTAGCCGGCGGCCGCGCCCAGCAGCACCGCCGGGGCCGTCTGCGTCAGCCGGGCCAGCGCCACGCCGAGCGGGGTGGCGCCGCGCGCACGCTGCAGCCTGTCGCCGGCCTCGTGACGGCGTACCGCGAGCTGCGCCGAGACGACCAGGGTCGCGAAGGCCACGGCGATCAGGCCCGCGATCGCGAACGAGGCGAGCGCGCGAGCCCGGTCCCACTCCCGGGCGAACTCGGCGAAGAGCGGCGACAGGTCGTCGGCGGTCATCGGCGGCTCGAACGCGTTGCCCGCGATCCGGCAGCGCCCGCCGCTCGCCGCCCCGGGGCACAGCCCCTCGCCCGCGTCCCGCCCGAACTGCCCGACGGCGCCGCGCAGAGCGTCGACCCCGCCGTGCCGCCCGTCGCCGAGATCCAGCCCCGTACGCCAGATCACGAGCGTGTCGTCGAGCCCCGCGACCGCCTGGACCGCCTCCACGCCGCTTCCGTCCGTCACCGCGAGCGCGCGGTGCACCCGGGCGCCGGAGATCCGCTCGTCGAGCGGGGCGGCGAGCCCCGGTTGCCGGCGGAAGAGCGGCAGGCCGTCCGCCCGCTCGGGGAGCCGGAAGAAGCCGGTGAAGGTCACCTCGACCCCCGGCTTGAGCGTGAGCCGCTGGCCGAGGGTCAGCCCGAAGGCGTCCCTGACCGCCGTCGACACGGCGACTTCGACGGCGTGTCCCCGCGACGGTGGTCCGGGCGGACGGCCCTGCGCGTAGGACGTCTTCGCCGGCGCGTCGTCCGCGTACAGCAGGGAGAGCTGTGCCCGCGCCCTGCCAGGCATTCCCGCGACGACATCGGCCGGCGGGAGCACGACGCGTAGCGGGCCGGGGCGGAGGAGGCCGCGTAGTGGCTCCTTGGCCTCGGCGCGCATCTTCTCGCCGGCCTTGTGCAGCGCGGGCACCATCGAGCCGGACCCGGACGGCGCCTCGAAGCCGCCGTCGGCGTACGGGTTGATCACGGCCGACGTGACCAGCAGCTCGCCCTGTGCCTGCGCCCGCGAGACCCGGTCGTCCAGCGCGCTGCCGGAGAGCCGGTCGATCAGCACGGGCCCGGCCAGCGCGACCGAGGTCAGCACGGCCACCAGCACGAACAGGCAGGCGAGCAACGGGGCTCCGGCCCGTGCCTCGCGGGCCACCCAGCGTCCGTTGACCCTCACCGCTCACCCGCCCGCATGACCCGTACGAGATCCACCCGGGCCAGCATCCGGGACATCACCGTGACCAGCCCGGTGATCAGCACCCCCGTGGCGGCGGCCGTCAGCGCCACCCGCGCCCACGGCACGGTGGCCACCACCCCGGGAAACACGGGCCGGCCCAGATCGTCGACGATCACCAGCGGTACGACCAGCCCGGCGACGGCCGTGCCCAGCGCCGTACCCAGCACCACCGCGATCACCGCGATCAGCAGCAGCTCGGTCCACAGCAGCCCGGTGAGCTGCCGTTTGCGTATGCCCATCGCGCGCAGCAGGGCGAACTCCCCCCGGCGTTCACGGGTGGAGAGCACGGCGTGCATGGTGAAGCCGATCACCGCGAAGGCCGGGGCGAGGAGCAGGCACAGCACGAGCACGCCGCGGGTGCCGTGCTGCAGCGGATCGTCGCGCAGCCGTTCGGCGGCGCGGGGTGTGTCCCGGGTCGTTCCCATGCCGTCGGTACGGCGCACCGCCGCCGCGGCGGCCGCGGGGTCGCCGTCGCGGGCGGACAGCCACCAGAACGACTCCTGCGGCTGCAGCCCGCCGCGCTGTACGAGCGAGGCGGCCAGCGCCGCGCTGTCGACCAGCAGCCGCCCGCCCTTGGCCGGGAAGCCCGGGACCGCGCCGATGCGCCCGATGACCTCGACGGTCAGGAGCGTTCCGTCGCGCATCTGGACGGTCGCCGTGTCGCCAGTGCCGACCCGGTCGCTCGCCAGCAGCGCGTCGTCGGCCAGCGCCGGTACGGGGGCGATGCCGTCGGCCCGTATCGGGGCCAGCTCGACCAGCCGCCGCGCGTGCGGGACGGGGGACGGTCCCATGAGCCGCGCCCGCAGCCCGTTCTCCGGCTGCTCCTCCGGGAGATCGCAGAGCCCGGCGGAGGTGACCTCCCCGGCGACCGGCGGGGCGCCCGGGCAGCCGAGGTCCGACGGCCCGTACTCGTCGCTCCCGAGCTCCGTCCACTGCCCCTCCGGTCCCGGGGCGGCGGCGGGGCTCGCGGTGTCGGAGCCGAAGCGGTGAAGCGTGATGTCGTACGACGTGCGGACCGGCTCCGGCGGCAGCTCGAAGCCGATCCGGGTGATGCTCAGCGGATAGTGCCGCACCAGGTCCTTTCTGCCCTGTACGTCCAGGGGGACCGTCATCTCATGCCGTAAGCCGTCCGCCGCGGGCAGCGTGCCGGTGACGGTGCCGGCGAGACCGGAGGCGTCCTGCACGGTGAGCACCAGCGTGCCCGGGAGCGTGCCCGTCGACCGCACGGTGACCTCGACGGCGATCGCCTCCGGCTCGCTGGGCAGTTCGACGCCGGCCCGGGGCGGGTTCTTCCCCAGGGCGGTCAGCTGCTCGGCGAGGTCCCCGTGGGCGAGGTCGTCACGCAGGGCGGGCATCGGTCCGGAGGGCGCGCCGGACCGCAGGGTGGACGCCGCTTCGGCGGTGTCGACGGCGGTGACGCCGGTGGTCTGCGCGTACAGCTCGACCGGCAGGTCGACGACGGGGGTCGCGGCCTCGACGCCGGGCAGGCCGGTGTAGGCGCCGTACCGCCCGGCCGCCGGCAGCGCGTCGGCTGAGAACAGGTCCGGGGTCAGCCGGAGATCCGCGCCCACGGAGTAGCGCGCGCGGTCCTCGTTGCTCCGGTCGATCATGGCGAGCGCCGAGGTGGTGAGGGCGCCCACGGCCAGCGCGAGGACCATCAGCAGCGCCGGCCCGGCGTGCTTGGTCGCGCGGCGGCCGACCTGCCAGCCGCCCAGCGGCACGATCAGCCCGGCGGTGCGGCGGGCGAGCCCCGCGGCGCCGCGCTCGGCGAGCGGCAGCAGCCGCAGCGTGAGCAGGGTCGCGGCGACGGTGATCACGACGGGTACGAGGACCAGCACCGGGTCGGCGTAGGCCGCGCCGCCGGTGCTCGCCACGGGCGAGCGGTAGCGGCTGAGCTGCAGCCAGCCGAGGACGGCCACGGCGGCCAGCGCCAGATCCGTACCGGCCCGCTGGAACGCCGCCGTTCGCGGTCCGCGCCTGCGCAGTTTCGCCACCGCGCCGCCGTCGCGGGAGGCGCGGAGTACGGGCAGCAGGGCGGCGCAGCCGTGCACGGTGAGCGCGAGCAGCGCGGCGGTCCAGCCCGCGACGCCCAGCGCGGAGTGCGGGACCGTGCCGGGGAGCAGCCCGGCGCCGTCGAGGGCGGCCAGCAGCGGGCCCGCGAGGAAGGGCGCGGCCAGCGCGGCGGGGACGGCGACCACGGCCCACTCGGCTCCGGCCGACGCGAGTATCCGGGGGGTGCCGGCGCCCCGGGCGCCGAGCAGCGCCGTGTCCGTTCCGCGGTGCTCCGTGAGCTGCCGGGCCGTCAGGATCAGCGCCGCGAGGGCCAGCGCGCCAAGCAGCGCGGCCGGCACGTACATCCCGGATCTGGCGGCCACCATCGGCGTCGCGATCCGGTCGAGCGCCCGCGTCATGGGGGCGTTGACGGCCATGCCCTTGACGGGGGGCGAACCGCCCCCGAAGACCGTGCGCCGGGAGTCGCTCTCGGCGAAGGCGGCGACGCGGTCACGCAGCGGGCCGAGTTCCCCGGCGTCCAGCCGGTGGGCGTCGGGGACGCCGAACCAGCCCGCCAGCGCGCCGCCGGACAGCGCCGGGGTGGCCTCGAAGCCCCGTTCGGACACCAGGGCCAGGGTGTTGAGGCGGCCGGGTTCGCCGGGCAGGGAGGACAGGACGGCGGGGTCCCGGCCATTCGCACGCCACAGCCCGGTGATCCTGAGCCGGAGCTCGCGGCCCCCGGCGCCGGACAGGACGACGGTGTCGCCGGGCCCGGCGTGCAGCCGCCGCCCGAGGCTCTCGTGCAGCGCGGCCTGGGTCCCGCCCTGCTCCGCCGGCCACTCCCCGGCGGTCAGCCGGGCCAGCTGCCGTACCTCACTCACCGCGGCGACGACGACGCCCGCACCGGGGCGCGGCTCCCCGTCGGCGTCGAGCACCGGCAGGTCGAACGAGGGTCCGGCCGGTGCGCGTATCGCCGTACGCACGTGGTGCGGCACCCCGCCGAAGGCGGAACTCAGGGCGGTCCGTACGGCCTTGTCGGCCTTCGGTACCCCGTCCGCGTCGTAGTCGGCGGTCACCCGGACGACGCTGTCGGGGTCCCGAGCGAGCCGCTGCCGGGCCCCGCTCTCCACCGCCTCGCCCGCCAGGGTGCCGAGGGCGGCCAGCACGGTGCCGGCCAGCAGGACCGTCAGCGCGGCGGCCACGAGCGCCGGCCCGTGGTGCAGCCAGCGGCGCACGACGCGGGGCACGCGTCCGGCGGGCGGCGCGGGTATCGGAGGACGCTGCCTCACGGCCGTTCCAGTCAACGATCGCTCTCCCCCGCAGGAGCCGGCAGTTGCAATGTCGTCCACTCTCCGCGAAGTGGTCCAGACCTCCGAGCCGACCTGAGCATACGAGCGCGGGGAGCGGCCCCGGCAGGGGTCGGTTTCCCGTTGACTCATTCGTTACCGGGGCCGCCGCCCCGAGCGCCCCTCACCCCTTGCCCAGCACCCGCACCACCGTGCCCAGCACCTGGTCATCCGGGCACGGCCCGTGCTGCCGGGAGTCGGAGCTGAACTTCCCGTCCCCCACCACCGCGAGGTGACCGTCCGGGACGGTGGCGCCGGTGGGGCCGTCCACGCCGGGCATGGCGTCGCCGGGAAGGGCGACCGCCCGCTTGATGTACCACTCCCGCGCCCCGAGATCCCGGGGCGCGGGCGGCAGCCCCCGCCAGCCCGTGTCGCCGTCCGGGCAGGTCACCACGACGATACGGCCCCGCCGCAGCCCGCCGGTGCCGCGCCGGACGAGGACCCTGGCACCGGGCTGGAGGGTGGGGGCCATACTGTGCCCCTCCACGGTGACGGCCACGAAGGTGCGGCGCACCCACCAGGCCGTACAGGTGATCGCGGCGGCCGCCGCGACAGCTCGTTTCAGCACAGGACTTCCCCCGCATCCGTGTAACCGGCCGCCTGCAGTGTGAACAGCCGTGCGTACTCGCCCTTCGCGGCCATCAGCTCCGCGTGGCTGCCGGACTCGGTGATCCGGCCGCCCGCCAGCACCACGATCCGGTCCGCCCCGCGTACGGCGCCCAGCCGGTGGGAGATGAGCAGGCTCGTCGCCCCGTCACGGTACGCGTTCAGCTGCTCGTGCACCCGCTGTTCGGCGGCCGCGTCCAGTCCCGCGCTCGGCTCGTCGAGGATCAGCAGGTCGCGGCCGGAGCGCAGCATCGCCCGGGCCAGGGCGAGCCGCTGCCACTGGCCGCCGGAGAGCAGCACGCCCGTACCCTCGGACTCCTCCGGGTCGTCCTCGTCCGGGAAGCTGCGGGACAGCAGCGTGCGGTAGCCGCGCGGCAGCGCCTCGAGCTCGTCGTGGATGTCCGCCTCCTTCGCGGCGGACGCCAGTCGGGCGTGGTCGTCGAGGAGCGTCAGGTCACCCTGGCCGATGTTCTCGGCGGCGGTCAGGTCGTACGAGACGAAGTCCTGGAACACCGCGCTGACCCGCGCCCGCAGCGTCGCCGGATCCAGCTCGCGCAGATCGGTGCCGTCCCACCGGATGGCGCCGCGCTCCGGGTCGTGCATCCGTAGCAGCAGCTTGACCAGGGTGGACTTGCCGGCGCCGTTCAGTCCGACCAGTGCCAGCGACTGCCCCTTGGCGATGCGCAGGCTCACCCCGCGCAGAATCCAGTCGCCGCCGGGGTAGCGGAACCAGACGTCGTCCAGCTCGACGGCCTCCCGCAGCGCGCCCGCGCGAGCGGTGCCCCGGGGCAGATCCGGCGGCAGCCGGGTGATGTCGACGTAATGGCCGAAGAGCAGCAGCGCCTGGTGGCAGCCGGCGATGTCGGTCACCACGGACGACAGCCCGCCCTGGACGCCGGTCATCACCGCGATGAAGGCCATCACGTCCCCGGCGCTGTAGTCGCCGCGTGCCGCCCCCCGGACCATCCAGATCAGTCCACCGCCCGCGATCACCGCGCCGAGAAGGGCGAGCGGCGCCTGGGTCAGCACCACCCGGCGGTCGACGCGCTCCTCGGCGGCGTTGATGGCGCGGGTCTCGGTGCGCATCCGGCCGAGCAGCCAGTCGCCCGTACCGAACAGCCGGATCTCCTTCACCGCGCGGAGGTCGAGCATGAGTTGCTGGTAGAAGAGCTGACGGCGGTTGCGCGGGCTCATGCCCCGGGCCACCGCCGCCCGCCGGCGGCTGAGCGACAGCTGCATCAGCAGTGCCGGCACCGCCGCCACCACCGTGAGCGCCGCCAGGACGGGCGAGATGACGAACAGGACCCCGAGCAGTCCGGCCAGGGCGAGAGCCTGCTGCAGCAGCCCGAACAGCGACTGGGTGATCTGGTCGGGCGCGCTGCCCGCGGCCTGCTGCGCCAGCCGCAGCCGGTCGAGGAACGCCGGCGACTCGAAGCGGCCCATCCCGACGAAGCCGTTGACCGCGCCGAAGAGCCGGTCCTGTACGACCTGCAGGATGCCGCGCTTCAGCCGCGCGCGCAGATACTCCCCCGCGTTCGGCAGCACGGCCGCCGCCACCCCGAGCCCGGCGAGCCCCGCGACCAGCGGCTCCGGGCTGCCGTCCGCGCCCGGCTGCAGCGCGTCCAGCAGCCACTTCAGCAGCAGCGCGGTGCCGGCGGGCAGCAGCCCCTGGACGACGGTGAGCGCCAGATACGCGAGGCACGACAGCGGCCCCGCCCGCCGGACGAGGGCGAGGGCCGCCGCCGCGCGCCGGATGGCATCGGTCATACCGGCAGCCGGTCGAGCACGGGGTTGGTGCCCGCCTGGGCGTACGTGACCAGGCCGTCGGCGCCGGCGAGCACGGTGGTCGGGGTGGCGCTGACGCCGTAGCGCGTGGAGATCCCGCCCACCGGCCCCTCCACGACGACCGTGGCGAGGCCGGTGAGCCGCCCGGCCATCTCGGCGGCCTGGGCCTCGTCGTCCGCGGCGATGACCACGACGAGCTGCTCGGCGTCCATTCCGGTCCGCTCGGCGAACTCGGGCAGGTCGTTCACCGCGGCGTCGCAGGCGGGGCAGCCGGTGGAGAGGAAGGTCAGCGCGGCCGAACGGCCGGCCAGCCGTACGTCGCTCACCTCGTCGCCGCCGACCGAGACGGCGGTGAAGGCGGGCAGCCGGGAGCCGACCGCGGGACCGGACGTCATCTCGGGCCGCTGGTGCGACTCCTGACGGCGCAGCCGCCGGATGACGGCGAGGGTGAGCAGCAGATTGAGCACGGTGACCGCGCCCACGAGCACCAGTCCTGCGGTGAGATAGATCATCGGAACTCCTCCGTCAGAAAGTCCACGAGGTCGTCGTAGTAGGCGGTCAGCGCGGTGACCACGAACGCGGCGGCGATCCCCACCGCCACCCCGCCGGCCCGCATTCCGTCCCCGTCCGGTCCCGCGGACGCGAGATACAGCCCGGCGGCGGCCAGCGCGAGGAGCACGCCGTTGCGCAGTACGTGCCGCGGTCCGAGCCGGGCGGTGGACCGGCCGAAGCAGGCGCAGGGCAGCTCGGCCCCGGTGGTGGCGGAGAAGACGGCGAGGGCGGTGAAGCAGACGAACAGCACGAGGGCGGCGGCGAATCCGGGGCGCGCCTGCCCGGCCCCGCTGAGCAGCAGCAGCGCGACAGCGGCTTCGGCGCCGATGAGCAGCCCGGCCGCCGCGCCGGCGGGAATCCGCCGCGCGAGCGCGGGGGCGGGCAAGGCCCGGCGCACGGTGACCTCCACCATGCGCCGGGCCTCGCCGAACGCGCGTGCCTTCGCGACCGCACCGGCGAGCAGTACGCCCGCCAGCGCGAGCCGCAAGGAGAACGCGAGATAGATCATCAACAGTGCGCGCAGTAATACCAGGACCCGCAGTACGGGGCCGAGCAGGCGCCCCCGGCCGCGTAGCAGCAACGGACGTAGTTGACGGTGTCGACGCACTTGTACTGCTTGTACGAGGCGCAGTTCGTGCCACAGGTCACACATGCGGCCTGGGCGCGGGCCTCGGGGACCAGCTTCTCGAGAACAGCGTCACCGATCTTGGTCAGTAAGCTCACCGAGCCACCCTTCAACAGATGGGCACGTGACAGGAGTTGTCACGGACGCGACGAGAGTCACCTGCTCCGGGGGGTCGCACAAGCCGCGCCGATGACGGTGTGATCCAAGTCACTTTCTGCGTCGTCATTGGTCTAAAGTGCCCGGAAGTGACGCCAGTCGTGGGTGGGCAGCCGTGTGCGGCGCATGCGGAGGACGAACCAGGCCCCGGTGGCTCTTTCATCCCTGAAAGCGACGCACGAGCCTGGACAGGCAGTCCCGGAGCTGCTGGAGGCGGCCGTCACCCATCCACGGAGGAGTACGACATCAAGGGCGCGTAAAGACTGCCGGAAACCGGCAATGTGAACGCGCCCGCCACGGTGGGACCATCCCCGTGGTCAGGACGAACGCCGATGGGCCAGGAGGTGACCCGGTGGGCTTGTTTCTCGGACTCGGCATCGCCGGTGTGGTTCTCCTCGCCGCCGCACTGATTTTCGACGGGGTGCTGGAAGGCGTCTTCGACGGGGCGCTGGACGCCTTCGACGGTCTGGTCTCGCTGCCGGTGCTGGCCGGGTTCCTGTCCATGTTCGGCTTCGCCTCGGCCCTCACCCTGGGTGTCACCGGGCTCGACCAGGGCGCGTCCGCCGCCGTCGGCCTGGCGGCCGGACTCGGCACCGGATGGCTGACCTGGCGGGTGTGCCGGACGCTGATGCGCGAGCAACCGGGGGACAGCCCGCGCGGGGCGGATCTGGTCGGCACCGCCGGCTCGGTGGTCACCGCGATCCCGGCCGACGGGTACGGCGAGGTGATGCTGCACCTGGCCGGGCAGCCGGTCAAGCTCGCCGCCCGCAGCGCCGCACCGGTGGCCCGCGGCACCCAGGTGTGGGTGGAAGCCACGCTCTCCGCCACCGCGGTCGCGGTCCAGCCGGTCACCCGCTGACCCCGCCCAGTGCCTCGTTCTCGTTCTTCAAGTCGGCCTCCCCCGAGGGAGGCAGGGGAGGTTTCCCATGAGCCCTGTCGTCACCGCGATCGTAGGAGTCGTCGTACTCCTGGTGTTGCTCGCCCTCGTCGTCGTGACCCGCTACAAGGTCGCGGGTCCGTCCGAGGCGTTCATCGTCACCGGGCGGCGCGGGAAGAAGTCCGTGGACCCGGAGACGGGCCGTACCTTCACCGACAACAGCGGGCAGAAGGTCGTCGTCGGCGGCGGCGTCTTCGTCGTGCCGTTCGTCCAGCAGAAGTTCACCCTCGACCTGTCCAGCCGGCACATCCCGGTCGCGGTGCGGGGCGCGGTGACGCTGCGCGGCGTCAAGGCCAACCTGGACGGCGTCGCGATCGTCAAGGTCGGCGGCACCGAGGACTCCATCCGCGCCGCCGCCCAGCGCTTCCTCATCCAGCAGGACGGCATCGTCGGCTTCACCCAGGAGGTCCTCTCCGGCGCGCTGCGCTCCATCGTCGGCCGGATGTCCGTGGAGGACGTCATCCGTGACCGCGCCGCGTTCGCCGGGCAGGTCGCCGAGGAGGCCGAGGCCTCGCTGTCGGGGCAGGGCCTGGTGCTGGACGCGTTCCAGATCCAGGACATCACCACCGAGGGCTCGTACCTGGAGGACCTGGGCCGCCCCGAGGCCGCCCGCGCCCGCCAGGCGGCCGACATCGCCGAGGCCGAGGCCCGCCGCGCCTCCGAGCAGGCCCGGCTGAAGGCCGAGGAGGAGATCGCCCTCGCCCAGCGGACGCTCTATCTGCGCCAGGCCGAGATCAAGGCGGAGACCGAGGTCGCCGCCGCCCAGGCGAACGCCGCCGGTCCGCTGGCCGACGCCGCCCGCCGCCAGGAGATCCTCACCGAGCAGGAGAAGGTCGCCGCCCGCCAGGCCGCGCTGACCGACCGCGAGCTGGACACCCGGGTGCGTAAGCCGGCGGACGCCGCCCGCTACCAGGCCGAGCAGGAGGCGGAGGCCCGGCGTATCGCCGCCGTCAAGGAGGCCGAGGCCGCCTCCGAGACCGCCCGGCTGACTGGTGAGGGCGAGAAGGCGCAGCGTGCGGCGCTGGCCGAGGCGCTGCGGCTGGAGGGCGAGGCGGAGGCCGCGGCGATCGCCGCGCGGGGTGCCGCCGAGGCGGAGGCGATGGAGAAGAAGGCCGCCGCGTTCGCCCAGTACGGGGAGGCCGCCCAGCTGCAGATGCTCGTCGAGGTGCTGCCGCAGGTGGTCGCCAAGGCCGCCGAGCCGCTGGCGAACGTCGAGAAGATGACCGTCATCTCCACCGACGGCGCCGGCCAGCTGCCCCGGACCGTGGCGAACAACGTCGCCCAGGGCGTGGAACTGCTGTCCTCCGCGACCGGCGTCGACCTCGGCGCGCTGCTCCAGGGCGTCGCGGGCCGGGGGGCGGGGCTGCGCGCCGAGACCGCGGGCGCCAACGGGTCCATCGAGCTCACCGACTGACAGGGCATCCGGCCGGTGGCCGGCGCACGACCGTCCGCCGCGGCAGTGGGTGGGGAGGGAACGGCGCCGGCCGGTGGGGGGCGGCTCGCCGTCTCACCACTCCCGCGCGGCCTCCAGCAGCCGGTTCCGGACCCGTACCGCGTGCGGATTGTCCACCGCCCCGGGCCGTGCGACCAGGTACGACGTGTTGATCGGCGGGTCCTGCGGCGTGTGCAGCGGCACCAGCGTCCCCGACGCCAGCTCCGCTCGGCAGAGGTAGCGCGGCAGCACCGTCCAGCCCACGCCCGCGGTGACCGCCGCGCACACCCCGCGCAGATCCGGCACGGTGAGCGCCGCGCGGCTCTCCAGCCGGCGGCCGAAGACGTGCCGCCAGTAGCGGCGCGCTATCGGCAGATCCTCCGCGTACGTCACCAGCGGCGCCGCGAGCAGTGCCGCCGGCCCCTCCGAGGCGAGCCCGCGGATCAGCTCCGGCGCCGCGGCGGCGCCCGCCACCAGGACGAACTCCTCGTCCGCCAGGGGAACCGAGAGCAGCGCCCGCCCGCGCGGCCGGGACGTGGCGATCACCAGGTCGTGCCGCCCGGCGCGCAGCTCCTCCAGCAGCGGGTCCGTCAGCCCCGTCGCGGTCCGCAGCCGCACCCCGCCGGCGACGAGCGGCGCGAGGGCGGGCAGCACCTGCGTGCAGATGAGCTCCGCCGGCCCGGCGAGATGCACCGGTCGCGCCCTGCTCACGGCCGGATCGCCGGCTGCCGCGGCGAGGGCGTCGAGGGGGCCGCGACGCGGACGGCGAGTTCGTCGGCCGCGGGGGTGGGTACGACGCCGCGCGGGCGCCGTTCGAACAGCTCGCGAGCGGTCTGCTGTTCCAGCGCGCGGATCTGGGCGGTTACCGTGGGCTGGGAGAGGCCGAGGAGGGAGGCGGCGGCGGTGAACGAGCCGGCCCGGTGGACGGCGAGGAAGGTCCGGAGGAGGTTCAGGCCGTACACGGGGACATGGTATTCGTCATCCTATGGCAGCCATGGGGTAACCCATTGGTATCCGATGGGTCGCAGAGCCTGGCGTCGCTCCTGCAAGCCACTCGATCCTCGCGGGAGACCACCGATGTCGAAGATCGTTTTCGTGCTGACCGGCGCCGATCACTGGACCCTGGCCGACGGGACGAAGCACCCCACCGGCATCTGGGCGGAGGAACTGGTCGCACCGTACGAGACGTTCCGTGCCGCGGGGCACGAGATCGTCCTCGCCACCCCCGGCGGCGTCCCGCCCACCATCGACCCCGCGAGCCTCGGCGCCGACGCCAACGGCGGCCCGGAGGGCGCCAGCCCGGATCGCCGACGCGCTCGCCGCGCTGCTGGTACGGGTCCTGGACTCGGGCAAGCCGGTCGCGCTGGTGTGCCACGCGTCGGCGGCGCTGCTGGCCGCGATGCGGCCGGACGGCGGGAGCGCGGTGGCCGGCTACCGCCTGACGGGCTTCACGAACGCGGAGGAGACCCAGGCGGGCCTCGCGGAGCGGGCCCCGTGGCTCCTCCAGGACCGGCTCGTGTCGGCGGGCGCCGACTTCCGTGCCGGTGAGGCGTGGAGCGTGCGGTCGGCCGGGCCCCCACGAGGAGTACGGGACTCCGACATGCCGGTGGCGGTACCTGGGGGACTTGGGCGTCGCCACCGTCGTCGGTCGTCCCTCATCAAGCGTCGACCAGCCGACCGGACGTCAGCCGTCGTGCTCTTTCGGCGAAGCCGCTACACCTGCCCAGACTTCATATCAGCAATGTGCTCCGCACCAGACGTGAACGCCAGACCTGACGAAGCACTGCTCGGTTCACTCCAGCCAATCCCTCTAGTCCGTCGCAGCTGGCGCGTCGTCGGTTCGGGCGCGGGCGGCCTGTCGCGAAGCGCGAGGATGGATTGTGTGGCGTGACGCTCGTTTGACGCTCCGAGTTCCCGTACGCGGGACAACGGGCGGACAGACTGCCTCTGACCTGGGCTTTTTCGTGACCCCTCCAGGTCGACATCTTTCCGATGACGCATCATGTGGAGTGCGTGGTGATCCTGCGGCCGGCGGGGAAGGGTGCCTGACCTGCGGTGCCGGTATGTGGTCTCCGGATCGGCACGGTTCGCGGCGCCCGGGCGGTGTCTCAGAGCGCGTTGTGGATGATCGTGCCGTCGGCGACGGCCAGGTGTCGCTTCTCGCCGAACAGCTCGGCGAGCACCATGCCGGGCTGCTCGATGGGCTCGGCGCGTCCTTCCAGCGGTACGCGTGCCCGCCAGACGGTTCCCTCGTGTTCGACGGTGACATCGGCCCATCGCCGCGACGGTGCTTCGATGCCTGTCAGCCGGGCGCCGTGGCTGCCGAAGAAGGTGAGCTGGACGGCGAGTTGTTCGAGCAGCCAGGTCATCTGCGTCCAGGGCGGGGACGGCGCGAGCGGTATGTAGTCTCCGCCCTGCCGCTCGCTGTCGTCATCCGGGACCGGGCCGATGCTGTAGACCGGGAGTCTGTCGTCGGGGCGTGGGTACTGGGCGAACGTGAACCGGCGGTGGATCAGGTCGATGCGCTGGAGTTCGGTGCCCTCGGCTCCGAGCCGGTGGACCAGTCCGGCGACACGGAACAGGAACCGGGTGTCGGCGCCGGGATCGCCCTCGGGTTCCCGCTCGCCGGGGCCGGGGGTGCCGGCGGTCTCGGGCAGGGGTGAGTAGGACGCGGTGTAACGGCTCGCTTCGGTCATATTCCGGGGTTCCCCCTGTCCGTCAGGGCAGCGGTTCGTACGAAGCGCGCGTCGGTTCGGTGTCGCTCGAGTCGGCAACGGCCTGGCCTTGGTTCAGCTTGCTCAAGGTCGTGGACACCCATGCGGGGCACCGCACGACACCCTCGCAGTAGGCGGTGATGACGCCCTTGGGTTTGTGATCGCGGCCGGAGTGACGAATGCTCTCCTGCACGGAGACGATGACCTTGTACTGCTTGGTCAGCCGGCAGGATCCATTACGGCAGTTGTACTTGCCGGCGTACGCCCACATTTTGTACGAGGTGCCGCCCTGGCTCCTGCGGTTGGGCCCCCTGGTGACGTACTCGATGGCGGTGTACCTGGTGAGCGCGTGCTTCTTCTTGATCTTCGTCCATCCAAACCCCTTCCCGCTGCGGTAGTAGCCCAGGCGCAGCGGCATATTGCCGGGACCGGAGTACGTGAGGCTCCCGAGGATTTTGTACTGCCCGGTCGCCGCTGCCCGGGGGTGGTACTCGTGGCTGTCGGAGTGGGCCGGCACCGTCGCGGTTGCGGCGAGTGCGGCGACAGTTGCGACGATCGTCTTAACGCGGTACATGCCGGGGGAACGACAGTATGCCGGTCAAGGTTGCGGCAGGTGGGCCGTGTGGGTGGTGGGGGATCCCGGCTGCGTGTGAGACGGGGCGCGGTTTTGTGGCGGTGACCGGCACCGTCCCGTCCGTCAGGCTGTGCGTGCAGGGGTGAACCGACCGGCGACGTGAAGGTCCGATTCGATGGCGCCGGCCGGCTGTGACACCAACTCCGCGCGGTCCGTCACGGTGTGCGGGGTCAGGGGTGTGACCCGCAGCCGTTCCAGACGGTTCGGGCGGGAGGCGGGTCGGCGGCCAGGGCCACACGGGCAGTTATCCCGCGAGCGTCGCGAATGCCACCAGGAGGGTCCAGCAGGTCGACCCGGCCACGTGCGAGAAGCAGCCGGTCCGTGAGTACTTCGGCACTCCGGCCGCCCCGGTCACGGACGAGCTGCCGAACTTCGCCTACGTCCAGCAGTTCCTCGACCGTGCCCTTGACGTGGCCGCCCCCACCATCACGGCCTCCGTCGACGGCAAGCGCGGACCGCAGGGTGCCTACCTGTCTCCCGCGGCGCTGGTCCTCGACGTCACGGACAACGCCGCCGGCGTCGCAGGTGTCGAGTACCGCACACAGCACGGCACCTGGACGGCCTACACCGGGCCGGTGCAGCTCCGGCCCGGACTCCTCGACAGGGGCAGAGGCGCCGTGCGTGTACGAACCCGTATACGCACGGCGCTTGACGGCGGCAGGCATCCCGTGCGGCGTGGGCCGGACCGCGGGACGCATTTCGCTCCCGCGCGTTCGGGCAGCGTCAGATCTTCTCGGCCGCGATCCGGGTGCAGTCGCTGGTGAGCATGGAGATGTCCTCGACGTCCGAGGTCAGCACGGTGACCCGGCCGGGCTGGATGAGGGCAGTGGCGCAGAGCATGGCGTCGATGGCGTATGTGTGGCCGTGCAGCCCGGCCGTGCGCAGCAGGGCGGCGGCGGACTGGGCGACGGCCTGGGTGACCGGTTCGACTCGTAGCCGGGACAGGGTCCATTTCAGGGCCGCGTCGTTGATCCTGGGATGAATGACCTCGACCAATACCGCGGCTGAGGTGATCACGGGCAGGTCCGCGTCGCGTGCGGCGGTGAGCCACTCGTGGACCTCGCGGTCACGCTGGACGGCCTTGGCCAGTCCCTCGCTGTCCAGGACGAGGGCGCCGCTCACGCGGCTGCTCCGGTGCCGGAGGGCGCGTCGCCGGTGAGCCTGGCCCGTTTGGCGGCCACGGCCTCCGGGTCGGCCGGGCCGTTGGCCTGGTCGAAGTCGGCGATCAGGTCGTCCAGGTTGTCACGCTCGATCTGGCGTTGTGCGGCCTTCTCCAGGTATGCGGACACGCCTCGCTTTCCGACCCGTTCGCGGATGGCCTGCAGGGTGCCGGCGGTCAGGGTGACGGAGATTCCGCGACTGGGCCCGCTGCCGGGGAAGAAGTCGGTGTCGTCGTCCATGACGCGAGTATAGCATTGTAAATGCTATAGAGTCTCCGAGTGGGGAGTGCTGACGGACGGGGCGCCTGTTCGCCCAGGGCCCTTCGGACCGGGTCCGGGCGTCCCGTGCGGGTGTCCGGGGTGGCTGTCACGATGGGACCGGGGCGGACTGCCGTCGCGCCGTACGGACCGAGGTGCGCCATGGAGCATCACGCAGCACGACTGCGCCGGCTGGGCGCGGCGGTCGCGTCCCCGCGGCTCGAACCGGTGCTCCTGGTCGTTACGGCTGCGGCCCTGGCGGGGGGTGGCATCGCCTGGCTGGCCGGTGACCGGGGTCTCGCGGATCTGTGCTGGGGCGTGGGTACCGCCGTCGCCGTCGTGCCCGCGATCGGCTGGGTGCTGAGCGCGCTGCGGCAGGGGCATGCCGGGGTCGACCTGATCGCCGTACTCGCGCTCGGCGGCACCCTGGCCGTGGGGGAGTATCTGGCCGGCGCCCTGATCGCGCTCATGCTCGCCACCGGACGCACCCTGGAGGCCGCCGCCCAGCGGCGCGCCTCCCACGATCTGCGCGCCCTGCTCGAACACGCGCCCCGTTCGGCGCACCGCCGCACCGCCACCGGACTCGACACGGTGCCCCTGGGAGATGTCGCCGCCGGCGACCTGCTCGTCGTCCGCCCCGGTGAGGTCGTGCCCGTCGACGGCCGGGTGGAGGGCGCCGCCGCCGTCCTCGACGAGTCGGTGCTCACCGGTGAACCCCGCCAGGTCGAGCGGGCCCACGGCGAAGCGGTGCGCAGCGGTGTGGTCAACGCGGGCGGCGCCTTCGAACTGCGCGCTACCGCCAGCGAGGCGGACAGCACGTACGCCGGGATCGTGCGTCTGGCCGAGCAGGCCGGGGCCGAGTCCGCCCCGGTGGTGCGGCTGGCCGACCGTTACGCCGCCTGGTTCCTCCCGCTGGCCCTGGCGGTGGCCGGGCTGGCCTGGCTGATCAGCGGCTCCGCGGTGCGCGCGGTCGCCGTCCTGGTGGTCGCCACCCCCTGCCCGCTGCTGCTGGCGGCCCCGGTCGCCGTCGTCTCCGGGCTCTCCCGCGCCTCTCGCCTCGGCGTGATCGTCCGCGACGGCGGCGCGCTGGAGAACCTCGGCCGTGCCCGTACCGTCCTGCTCGACAAGACCGGCACCCTCACCGGCGGCCGCCCCCGCGTCGTCGACGTCACCGCCGCGCCCGGCCTCGAACCGGCGGAGGTGCTGCGGCTGGCGGCCTCCGTCGACCAGTACTCGCCGCACGTCCTGGCCCGGGCCATCGTCGACGCGTCCCGGGAACGCGGGCTGCGGCTGTCGGCCCCGGCGGACGTCACCGAGGAACCCGGCCGGGGCGCCACCGGCACCGTGGACGGCCGCAGGGTCTCCGTCGGCCGCCCGGACCCCGCCGCCGGCCGTCCCGCCTGGGCCGGGGCGGTCGACAACCGCGCGCTCCTCGACGGCGCGGCCGTCGCCTGGCTCACCCTCGACGGCCGCCTCGCCGGCGCCGTCCTGCTGAGTGACCCCCCGCGCCACGACGCCCCGCGCACCCTGCGCCATCTGCGCGAGGCCGGCGTCGAACGGCTGCTGATGCTCACCGGCGACCGCGCCGAACCCGCCCGTGAGGTCGCCGCCGTCCTCGGCCTCGACGACGTACGCGCCGGACTGAGCCCCGCCGACAAGGTCGCCGCCGTACGCGCCGAGCGCGAGCTCGCGGTGACCGTCATGGTCGGCGACGGCGTCAACGACGCCCCCGCCCTCGCCGCGGCCGACGTCGGCGTCGCCATGGGCGCCCGCGGCTCCACCGCCTCCTCCGAGGCCGCCGACATCGTCCTGACCACCGACCGCGTCGACCGGCTCGCCGACGCCGTCACCATCGCCCGGCGCGCCCGCCGGATCGCCGTCCAGAGCGCCCTCGGCGGCATGCTGATGTCCCTGGCCGCCATGGCCGCGGCCGCCGCGGGCCTGCTCCCGCCCGCCGCCGGCGCGCTGCTGCAGGAGGGCATCGACGTCGCCGTCATCCTCAACGCCCTGCGCGCCCTGCGCGTGGACCGGGCGGCACGCCCCGTCCTCACCCCGGAGGCCGAGGCCCTCATCCACCGCTTCGCCGCCGAACACGACGACCTCCAGGACGTCCTCGACGCCGTACGCGACGCCGCCGACCGCCTCTCCGACCCGCCCGGCCCCCGGGCGCTGGCCGCCGTCGAGACGACCCACCGTCTGCTCACCGAGCGGCTCCTGCCCCACGAGTACGCGGAGGAACACGAGCTCTACCCCGCCCTGGCCCCCACCCTCGGCGGTCCCGAGGCCACCGCCACCATGAGCCGCGCCCACACCGAGATCGAACGCCTCTCCCGGCGCGTCGCCACCCATCTGGAACTCGCCCGCGCTGCCGGCGGCCTGGCCCCCGACCAGCTCGACGACCTGCGCTCGTGCCTCTACGGCCTGAACACGGTCCTGCGCCTGCACTTCACCCAGGAGGAGGAGAACTACTTCTCCCTCGCGCCCTGAACGCGGGCCCGGTCGCCGCGATCCCCGGACTGCCCGCGCGGGGCCGCCCACGCAATGCCGGCGGCCCCGGGGCGGGTCAGAAGCTCAGGGCGTCCTCCGCTGTGCCGAACCAGCTGGTGACCCGCATGTCGTTGATGTTCACCGGGCCGTTCTCGACCGGCACCGTCGTCGGGGTCTCCGCCGCCGTCAGGGCCAGGTCCGCCTCGGTCGCCGTGTGGCCGCCCGCGTCCTCGGCCGCGCCGGGGGCGAAGAGGATGCCCGCGTAGGCGCGGGCGCCGGGCTTCAGGCCCCGGTTCGCGCCCGTCGGGCCCGCGTGGGTGGCGGCGCCGTCCAGGCCGGGGATGGTGACGATCAGGTCGTTCGCCGGGAGGAGACAGGGCTCGGACGTGGTGTTCGTCGCCGTCAGCAGGGCGTGGTCGATGCCGGCCACGGCGACCACGATCGAGTACTTCAGGTCCTGCGTCCTGCACATCCCCACGTCGCCGTCCACGCCCTCCTCCGACGCCGGGCCGCCCGTCGGCGAGGGCTTCGCCTTCGGGGACGGCTTGCTTCCCCCGTCGCCCGCCGGGGACGCGGAGGCGGCGGGCTCCTTCGGCGCCGGTGCGCCGCTGTCGGTGTCGTTGCACGCCGTCAGGGTGAGGGTGCCCAGGGCAAGGGAGACGAGGATGAGGGCAGAACGGGACTGAGTTACATATGACATGACATTCTCCCCGAGGAATCGGTTTGTACGGTGATCATGTCGTACCGGGAGCGATTTCAGGCCTGCCTGCACGGAGCCGGAACCGTACGCGTGCAGGGCTGTGACACATGTGTTCCCGCGGAACGTCTCCCCGTCAGTGCGCGCGAACGCCCTGGTATGTCCTGATTTCAGCGATATGTGTGATTCGATCAGGAAGGTCCCTGAAGAGGGGTGGATGGTGTTTGTGGGTTTGCTGGTGAATAGACATTCACCAAGCTGGTGAATAGAAATTCACCTGATAAGATCCGAGCTCTTGTCGCCAGGGAGGGAATTCCGTGCAAGACCCCCGATCCGACACCGCCGTACAGGAGCCGACCGACGCGGGCACCGTGGCCCGGATGCGCTCCGCCATGGCCGTCCCGGTCCTGGCCTTCGGCGGGATCCTCATGGCCGTCATGCAGACCGCCGTCGTCCCGCTGCTGCCCGATCTGCCGCGGCTGACCGGCTCGTCGCCCAGCGCCGTGTCCTGGACGGTGACCGCGACCCTGCTGTCCGGCGCCGTCCTCACCCCGGTGCTGGGGCGGGCCGGTGACATGTACGGCAAGCGGCGCGTGCTGCTGACCGCCCTCGCGCTGATGACGGTCGGCTGCTTCGTCTGCGCCTCGACCTCGCAGATCGGCGTCCTCATCGCGGCCCGGGCGCTCCAGGGTGCCGCCGCGTCCGTCGTACCGCTGTCGATCAGCATCCTGCGCGACGAACTCCCCCCGGAGAAGCGGTATTCCGCCGTCGCGTTCATGAGTTCCACCGTGGGCGTCGGCGCGGCCCTCGGGCTGCCCGCCGCCGCGCTCGTCGTGGAGTACGCCGACTGGCACACCATGTTCTGGGTGTCGGGCGGGCTCGGCACCGTCGGGGTCCTGCTCGCGCTGTGGGCCGTACCGGAGTCGCCGGTCCGCCGGCCCGGCCGGTTCGACGTGCTGGGGGCGCTCGGGCTGACTGCCGCGCTGGTGTGTCTGCTCGTCGCCGTGTCCGAGGGCGGGGAGTGGGGCTGGGGCAGTGTGCCGGTGGTGTCGCTGCTGGTCGGGGCCGTGGTGATCGGCGTGCTGTGGGCCGTCCAGCAGCGGCGGGCCGCGCATCCGCTGGTCGACCTCACCCTCGCCGTCAAGCCCAGCGTCAGCCGCCCGCACATCGTGGCGCTCGTCGTCGGATTCGCGTTCTACGCCAACTCGCTGGTCACCGCCCAGCTCGTCCAGGCGCCCGAGTCCACCGGGTACGGACTCGGCCTCTCCGTGGTCGGCGCGGGCCTGTGCCTGCTGCCGGGCGGTCTGCTGATGCTCGTCCTCGCGCCGGTCTCCGCCCGCATCTCCCGGGTGAGCGGCCCCCGGCTCACCCTGGCGCTGGGCGCCGCGGTGATCGCGGTGGGGTACGTGGTGCGGGTGGCGGACAGCCGGGACCTGTGGGTGATCGTCCTCGGCGGCTCCGTCGTCTCCGCGGGTACGGCCCTGGCCTACTCGTCGCTCCCGGCGCTGATCCTGGGCAACGTACCGGCCGAGCAGACGGGCTCGGCGAACGGCGTGAACGTTCTGATGCGTACCATCGGCCAGTCCCTGTGCAGCGCGGCCGTCGCCGCCGTCCTCGCCCACAGCGTGACCGGCGGCAGCGTGTTCCCGGCGCTGGGCGGCTACCTCACGGCGTTCGTCATGGCCGGTACGGTGGCCGTGATCGGGTGCGGAATCGCCCTGACCATACCCAGAGGCAGTGTGGCCAAGTGACCTTCACGCGGCCGCCGCTGCCGGGAACCAGGGAGAGCGGGAGCCGGATGAGGAGAGACGCCGCGGCGACCAAGGCGGCCATCGTCAGGGCGGCCCGGCGGCTCCTCGCCACCCGCGCCTACGGCGACATCACTCTGAAGGCGATCGCCGAACAGGCCGAGATCAGCCAGCCGCTGATCCTGAAGTACTTCGGCAACAAGGACAGCCTCCTGGCCCACGTGATGTCCTTCGAGGAGGACAGCGCCGCCCTGCTGGACGCCCCTGTCGCCGAACTCGGCGCCCACATGGTCCGGCACATGGTCCAGGCCCATGTCAGCCGCAGCCCCGACCCCCTGCTGCGGATCGTGTTCGCCCCCGTGCACAGCAGCCGGGGCGACGTCCTGCGGGACAACTTCCGCACCCAGATCACCGAACGCCTCGCCCGCCGCCTCGACGGCCCGGACGCGCCCGTCCGCGCGGAGCTCGCCGTCGGCATGCTGCTGGGCCTCACCGTGATGTGCCGCATCGCCCAGGGGGAGGCGCTGGGCGGCACGCCCCCGGAGGAGATCGTCGGGAGATACGCACCCGTGGTCCAGCGGTTCCTCACCCCCTGAGCACGGAGGTTCCGGGACCAACACCGTGCTATAGGGTGCGTGTTGGCGATGTCGTACGAACTCCTGTTCCTCCCGAGGGAGCCCCGGTCATGAGCGACCAGACAACCAACCGGTTCGACCGGATCAACCCCCACGTTCCCCACATCGCACGGGTGTGGAACTACTGGCTGGGCGGCAAGGACAACTACGAGGCCGACCGCCAGGTCGGCGACCGGGTCATGCAGGTGTTCCCGCAGATCACGGACATCGCCCGGACCGACCGCGCCTTCCTGGGCCGCGCGGTGCGCCACCTGGTCGAGGACGCGGGGATCCGGCAGTTCCTGGACATCGGCACCGGCCTGCCCACCGCCAACAACACCCACGAGGTCGCCCAGTCCCTCGCGCCCGAGTCGCGGATCGTCTACGTCGACAACGACACCCTCGTCCTGACGCACGCCCGCGCCCTGCTGGCCTCCAGCCCCGAGGGCGCCACCGACTACCTCGAGGCCGACGCCCGCGACCCGCAGAAGATCCTGGCCGCGGCGAAGCGCACCCTCGACTTCGACCGCCCCGTGGCGATCATGCTGCTGGGCGTCCTGCACTACATCCCGGACTACGAGCGGACGCTCGAGGTCGTGCACGAGCTGCTGGAGGCCGTGCCGTCGGGCAGCTATCTGACGATCACCCACGCCACGTTCGACACCACGCTGGGCAGCCAGGAGGGCGTCGAGAAGAACGCCGAGGCCACCGAGTACTGGAACAAGAACGCGCCGATGCCCATCGCGCACCGCTCCAAGGGCCGGATCATGGCCTACTTCGAGGGCCTGGACGTCGTCGACCCGGGCGTGGTGTCCATGCCCCTGTGGCGTCCGGAGACCACCCCCTTCGGCGAGCCGCCCGCGGTCTTCGGCTACGGCGGGGTCGCCCGCAAGCCGTGATCCGTCAGAGGGCCACGACGTGGACGAACCACGTGATTCCGTCGTTGTGGCCCTCGTACGCCTTCACCAGGGCGCAGTCCGCCGCCTCGTACACGCGGCCCCAGCCGGGGAGGTCCGGGGGCGGCACGCCCTGGCCGCTGAGCACCTGGGCCAGGTCCTGGGCCAGGGTATGGCCGGGTGACTCGGCCGCGGGGCGGTCGTGGGTGAGGCGGCCGTAGTAGTCCTCGAGGAAGAGGAGACGGCCCGGGTAGCGGGCGCCGAGGCCGGTCAGTACGCGGACCGCGTCGCCGCCGTCGCCGGCGAAGAACTCGTTGAGCAGGCTTCTCCCGTGCAGTGCCCGGACCTTCCCGGGCGCGGGGAGCGCCGCCGGTTCCCGTACGTCGCCGCACGTCACCGTCAGTCGGTCCGCGAGGCCGGTCCGGCGGATACGGTCCCCGGCGACGCGCACCATGTCCGGCGAGGCGTCGGCGCCCAGGCCCCGGAACCGGGGGTCCGCCCGGGCGAGTTCGACGAGCAGGGTGGCGGCGCCGCAGCCCAGGTCCAGCAGCGACGTGACGTCCCACGCCCGCAGCACCCGGGCGATCACCGACGGGGCGGCCGGCCGCAGTCGCCCGAACGCCCGGGCCAGGGCGTCGTGATCCCGTAGCGCGGGCGCCGACGCGGGATCGCGCAGGACGTCCTCGAGCCGGGTGGCGGCGGGGCCGTAGGCGCCCAGGAACTTGTCCAGCTGGAAGGCGACCAGCCGGTACGGGCGGCACTGCGGGGCGAGGCGGTGGCCGGGGCCCTCGCGGACCAGCAGGCCGGTGGTCCGGCGGACGTAGTCCAGCACCGCGCCGAGGGTCTCCTCGTCGAGGCCGAACTCCCCGGCCAGACGGGAGGTTTCCACGGTCTCCTCGAGCCGGGCGAGTACCCCGAGCCGGTGCAGTGCCCATACGGACTGCGAGCCGTAGAAGCCCTCGACCACCCCCATGACGGCCTGTGCCGGCATGTCAGACCCCGGCCGGCACGGGGGCTTCCCCGTGCTCGAGGACGCCCAGGTCGAGCAGCCGGCCGAGGAACGCGTCGAGCGAGTCGCTCTCGTCGTCCGTGACGCCGATGTGCCGGGCGATGTCCGGTCTGCTCCGCGGCACCTCCAGGAAGGCCAGCAGCTCCACGGAGCCGGCGCTGAGGGCGAGATTGCGTACGGTGAGTTCCCGGTCGCCCGGCAGCAGCAGACAGTGGCCGCGCCGGGTGCGCAGCTCCTCGGGGATCCGCGCGGTCTCCGGCGCCGGGGCCTCGCCCAGCACGCGGAGGATCTCGGGGCAGGCGTGGATGTCCCGCAGCACGGCGGCGCCGGACGACAGCCGCAGGGGCCGCCGCCGGTCGGCGGTGTCCGGCCGCGGCCGCTGCGCCGGGCCGCCGCACGCCGTCCCCGCCGGGTCGGTCGCCGCGAGCAGATAGCGGACCAGGGACACCAGGTAGTCGTCGGCGCCCCAGCGGTCCGTCAGGCAGTCCCGCAGCAGCCGCGCGGGGTCGGCGTCGGCGTGCGCGTCCGGGCGGGACAGCACGGCCTCGGTGAAGGCGCTCAGGCTGTCGTCGTACCGGGCGAGCAGATGACGCTGTACGTCGCGGCTGAGCCGGCACAGGGTCTGGTACAGGGCGGTGACCAGGACGTGCCGCGGGCGGGGGAGGACACCCTCGTAGTAGTGGTGGTTGACGAAGATCTCGGGATCGGCGGCTGTGATGTCCGCGTCGTCCGCCTCGAGGGCGGGGAGGTTGAAGTCCGTGACCCGGCCGTCGTAGCCGAGGCGGTCGCGGAACTCGCCGAGCAGCTCGGTGCCGGGCTCCGGGGTCAGCAGATGCAGCTGGGTCGTCACCGTGCCGGCGAACCGGCGCCAGGTGCTGCCGATGAGGTCCAGGGTCATCCGCTGGTCCCCGGCGGTCTCCTGGGGGTAGCCGGTGATGAACGAGGCGGTCGCCGCCATGCCGGCCCGGCGGGTCGCCTCCAGCGTCGGCTCGTACAGCGCGAGGTCGAGGCGCTTGGACACCACCTTCTGCATCCGCGGTGACCCGGTCTCGACGCCGTAGTAGAGGGAACGGCAGCCGGCCTTCGCCATGGCGTCCAGGAGATCGGCGTCGACGCAGTCCATCCGGGCGGAGCAGGTCCACGTGTAGCCGCGCGGCGCCACCGCCTCGCAGAACTCCCTGACCTTCGCCTTGTTGACCGTGAACAGGTCGTGGGTCAGGGCGAACCGGCGCGTCCCGTAGGTCTCGTGCAGCCGGTCCAGGTCGGCGCAGAGCCGGTCCGCCGACTTCAGCCGGTAGCGGCGGCCGAAGAAGCCGGCGGTCGAGCAGAAGGTGCAGGCGAACGGGCAGCCGCGGCCGGCCTCGACGCGGATCATCTCCTGCCCCGTCGGGGGACAGCTGTCGTACGCCGCCGGGGGCAGCGTGTCGAGGTCGGCGACCAGCGGGGCGTCGCCGGTGCGCCGGATGCCGTGCGCGTCGCGGTACGTGATGCCGCGCAGCGCGGAGAACCGCCGGGATTCCAGCGCCTCGAGCAGCGGCGGCAGGGTCAGCTCCGCCTCGCCCCGCACGACGAGGTCGAACTGCGGATAGCGCTCCAGGACGGGGACGTCCAGGATGCTGGCGTGCGGGCCGCCCAGCAGCACGGGCAGCTCGGGGCTGCGGCGCCTGAGATGCGCCGCGATCTTCGTGGTGGCCATGAAGTTGCAGCCCAGGCTCGTCAGGCCCACCACGTCCGGCCGGGTGGCCAGGACCAGTTCGGCGATGCTCTCGTACAGCGACGCGTCCAGCGCCAGCCGCCCCGAGTGGACCTCGAGCTTGGGGTCGACGAGCGTCCCGTGATGACCGCCCTGACGCAGGACGGCGAGCAGGGAGATGAGCCCGAGATGCGGCTGGAGGTCGAAGTGGTAGCCGTCCGCCCGCTGTTCGAGGAGGAGGTTGTCGATGAAGGTGACCCGCATGTCTACCCCAGTGCCGCGGAATTGTCGGTCAGTTGTACGAGCCCTCGCTCCACCGCCGTGTCGAGCACCCGGGCCAGCTCACGGCGGCCGGCCTCGGGCAGCGTGGCCCGGGCCCCGTCCAGCACCTCGTGCACCGACCGCCGGCCGTCGACGGCGGCCAGGACCGAGGCCACCGGCGGGTCGACGGTCAGCACGGACACCGTTCCCGGGTCCACGCGCCCCCAGTAGCACAGGCAGACGGCGTCCGGTGCCAGGCCCGGCAGCTCCCGCCCGCCGTCGCGCAGCCGGGCCGCCACGTCCCGGGGGTCGTGGTCCAGCGCCGCGACGCGGAGCACGTCGCGGGCGACCACCACCCGGGGGTCGCGCCCGCCGGCGCGGACGGGGCCCGGGGCGGGCCGGCCGGGGGCCGGGACGCGGCCGTCGGCGATGCTCCGCGTCACCTCCTGGTGCAGGCGCTCATGGGTGAGGACGGCCAGCAGGCCCGGGTGGCGGGGGCGGGCCGGGTCGCGGAGCCGGCCGGTGAGGAAGTCCAGGAAGGCGGCGGTCCTCGCCGCACGGGACGGCTTGCCCGCGCGCGCCAGCTCCAGCTGGTGGGGGCGGTAGTCGGCGAAGGTGGTGAGCTCGGCCCCGTAGTACCTGAGCAGTGCGCGGGTGAGGGGGAAGTCGTCCCACAGGTCGTTGTGCTGGACCTTGGCGACGAAGCCCGCGAAGAGCCGTACGCGCTCGGCGTCGAGTCCGGCCAGCGCGGTCCGGGCCTCGGCGCCGACCTCGAGGGCCGCCAGCTCCTCCTGCGGAGCGCGGGCGAAGCGCTCCAGGTATCCGGGGTCGAGGAGGCAGCGGGCCACCAGGGAACGGGCGGCCGGGTTCAGGGTGTCCGGCATGCGCCGACCACCTCCCTCACGCGGGCGATCTCCTCCCGCAGCACGCTCTCGGGGAAGCGCGAGGACCAGTTGTACTCCAGGGTCACCGCGCGGACCGGAGCGCGGTCCAGGACCGTCGCGAGGAGGTCCAGCTCGATCTGCGGCGCACGGCTCGCGTGATGGTCCCAGCAGCCGCCGGCGTCGGTGTCGACGCCCGAGACGTGCACCTCCACCACCTGCTCCAGGGGAAACCGGTCCAGCTCGGACTCGGGGTCCTTTCCCGTGTTCTGGGAGGTGATGTAGAAATGCGCGAGATCCAGCAGCAGCCGGGCCTGGGACCGCGCGCATACTTCCGAGATGAATTCGACCTGGCTCATGGTGGAGCCGGGCATCGGGAAGTAAATGGGCGGGTTCTCGAGGATGAGAGGGACACTGAACGCTGCCGCGGCGTGCTCCAGCGACCGGGCGACCGATTCGACGGTCGCGGCGTTCATGGGGGGACTGACCGTGTATCCGATGTTCCAGGGCTCGCCCGGCGCGTACGGATCGGCGGACCGGCCGGAATTCTCCCGCTCGGCCGTGATGAAGGACAGATGTTCCCCGAGCCACGGGGTCCCGGTCCGGCCGATCCATTCCGCCACACTGCCGAGGACCGCCGGCGCCGGTGGGACGGAGCCGGCGACGGAGAGGCTCGCGCAGTGCAGGACCACGGGGGTCGTGCCGACTCGTGCCGCGACCGCCGGGTCGTGTCGCAGGAGTTCGAAGGGAACCTCCACGTAGTCCACCGAGCCGGGATTCCGCCGGATGTAGTCCGGAGTGGTCTTGCTGTAGGCGACCCCGACCGCGGGACCGGCCGATGTGGGAAAGCGCCGCACCGTTCCTGCCCTGTTCTTTCCGGGATGGTTTCCGCGGCGGTTCAGTCGACGATCACGCCTTCCTTCCCGAGCTCCTGGATCTCGGTCAGATTGGTCACGGACACCGACTCGAAGGAAATCTCGAGCTTTCCCGACCGCTCGAGGCAGGCGCGGGCCTTCTCGCGGTGTTCTGGGGTCAGCGAGAACACCATGGACGACGGAGTGATGACGACCTGGGCTTTTTCGTGTGCGTTCATGGGCTCATTCTCCGCCGGGATCCGCTCCCGGTGTCAAGCGAGACTCGCCCGAATGATCCCGCCGGGGCCGTTCAACTCTATTTGAATTGTCTACGAGATGGGGAATTCCGGCTCGCTTCCACGATCGCCTCCGCGGTGATTCCGTTGCGCAGCAGCAGATGACGCTGACCGCCGTGGCCCGCGGCGAAGTGGTCGGGCACCGCGATCCGTGAGACGCGGCAGGGCACGCCCTCCCCGGTCACCGTCTCGGCCACCGCCGAGCCCAGTCCGCCCACCGCCCAGTGCTCCTCGACGGTGACGAGGTGCCCGGTGGCGGCTGCCGCCGCGCAAACGGCCTCCGTGTCCAGGGGCTTGACGGTGTGCATGTTCAGCACGCCCGCCCCGACACCCTCGGTGGCCAGCGTGTCGGCGGCCTCCAGCGCGGCCAGCACCGGATACGGCCCGGTGGCGATCAGCGTGACGTCGCCGCCCTCCCGCAGCCGCTGGGCCTCGCCGATCCGCAGCGGGGGCAGGTCCGCCGGCAGGTCGGGGGTGGCGCCGCGGCCCAGGCGCAGATACACCGGCCCCGGCAGGTCCACGCTGGCCCGTACCAGCTCCTCCGTCGCGGCGGCGTCGGCCGGGGCCAGCACCGTCATGTTGGGCAGCAGCCGCATCACCGCCAGGTCCTCGAGGGAGTGGTGGGTGGCGCCCAGATGCCCCGCGGACAGGCCGGAGTGGGTGGCGGCGATCCGTACCGGCAGCCCGGGGAGGGCGATGTCCAGCTTGACCGCCTCCACCGCGCGGGTCGAGGCGAAGGTGGCCATGGTGTTGACGTACGGGATGCGACCGGCGCGGGCCAGACCGGCGGCGGCGCCCATCAGGTTCTGCTCGGCGATGCCCAGATTGATGTAACGGTCCGCGTCGGCGCCCCAGTCGACCGGGGTGAACAGCCCCGTGTCGCTGTCCAGGCACACCAGCCGGTCGTCCTTGCCGAGCAGACGGGCGATCGTGTCGCGGTACACCTCGCGGCCGGCGCGCGGCGCGGGCAGGGGCTCGGGGCCGGTCATACGGGCTGCTCCGATCGCTTGGCCTGGGCGCGCAGCACCGCGGCGGCGCGCTTGTGCGCCCGTCCGGCGAGCCGCGCGAAGTGACTGCGGGCCTGGCCCTCGATGTACGGGAGGCCCTTGCCCTTGACGGTGCGGCAGATGACGGCGGTGGGCGTGCCCGGCGCGTACGGGGCGCCGCGGAACGCCTCGGCCAGCCGGGCGGTGTCGTGTCCGGGGACCTCGATCGTGTGCCAGCCGAAGGCGCGCCAGCGGTCGGCCAGCGGTTCGAGGGCGGCGCTGTCCTCGGTGGAGCCGGTGATCTGCAGCTCGTTGCGGTCGACCACGACGGTCAGCCGGTCCAGCCGGTGGGTGGCCGCCGCCATGGCCGCCTCCCACACGGAGCCCTCCTGCAGTTCGCCGTCGCCGGTGACGACGAAGCAGCGCCGGTCGCTGCCGGTGAGCTTCATGTCCAGGGCCAGCCCGACGCCGACGCAGAGCCCGTGGCCGAGGGAGCCGGTGGCCAGTTCGACGCCGGGGACGGCGGGGTTGGGGTGGGCGGTCAGGGAACTGTCGGGCCGGTTGTACGTGGCGAGCAGCTCCTCGGGGAAGAAGCCGCGTTCGGCCAGCGCCGCGTACAGGCCGATGGCGCCGTGGCCCTTGCTGAGCAGCAGCAGGTCCCGGTCCGGGGCGTCCGGGTGGGCGGGGTCCAGGTTCAGTACGCCGTGGTAGAGCGTCACCAGGATCTCGGCCATCGACATGGAGCCGCCCAGATGGCCGCCCTCGGGGTTGGCGCACATGTCGACGATCAGCTCGCGCACCCGGTGGGCGCGGGAGCGCAGTTCGGCGGCCTCGGACGGGGTCATACGGCACCACCGGGTTCGGGGGCGGACGGGGAGGGGGTGAGGCGGGGGCCCAGGTCGTGCAGGGCGCGGGTGAGGACGTCGATGCCGTGCAGATACTCGGCGACCTCGATGTGCTCGTCGTCCGCGTGGTCCAGACGGCTGTCGCCGGGGCCGTAGGTGGCCATGGGGACGGGCCATTTGACGGCCAGGGTGTTCATGTCGGAGGTGCCGGTCTTGACCTTGGCCACCGGGCGGGCGCCGAGGTCGGCGACGGCCGCGGTGAGGGCGCGTACGACGGGGTCGGAGCGGCCGGTGCGGCAGGCGGCGATCTCGTTGACCAGGCGCAGCCGGCCCTGGGGGAGCCGGGCGGTGAGGTCGTCGACCAGGCGGCGCCAGTCGTAGCCCATCGGCGTACGGATGCTGAACTCGGCCTCCGCCTCGGTGAGATCGCCGCGCAGGGAGACCAGGGTGGCGCCGGGGGTGCCGAAGCCGGCGTGGCTCGCCCCGGGGCCGAGGAGGTCGAGCAGCGACTCCCAGGCGCGGCAGACCAGTTCGGTGGCCTTGGGGGCGGGGTTGCTGGGGTGGGTGGCGGCGCAGCGTACGAGGTAGTGCAGGTCGAGCTTGCCCTTGTAGCCGAGGACGACGTTCTGCCAGCCGCTGGGTTCGCCGATGATCAGGGCGTCCGGCCGGGCGTGCGTCTCGCGGATGTGCACGGCGCCGCGGGACATGGCGGTCTCCTCCTCCACCGCGCCGACGACCACGATCCGGCCCCGGTAGCGGGCCGCCGCGGCGGCGGCGCTCACCATGGCGGCCAACGGCGCCTTGGCGTCCACGGCGCCGCGCCCGTACAGCCGGCCGGCGCTCAGGCGCACCGGGATGTCGCCGGGCACGGTGTCCAGATGGCCGAGCAGCATCACCGTCGGCCCGGGCCCGCGGTCGATGACGCCGACCGCGTTGCCGGCCGCGTCGACCGTGGCGGCGAAGCCCAGCCGGTCCATCTCGGCGGCCAGATACGCCGCCAGCCGGGCCTCCCCGTACGACGGCGACGCGATCTCCAGCATGCCGCGCAGCAGCCGCACCGCCCGGGCCGCGGCGTGTGTCTCCGTCTGCTCCAGGGACGTCATCGGCCGGCCCCGCCCACCGCTGCCGCCGCCCGCACGATCTCCGTCGCCTGCCCCGCCAGCGCCCCCCGCACCGGGTCGGACCCGCGGCCGTCGGCGACCAGCACCCGCCCCACCCCGCCGGCCAGCGCCTCGCGCGCGGCGACCAGCTTCAGCCCCATCCCGCCCCCGGTGTACGGCGGCGGCCCCTCGTCCGGGACCGGGCACACGTCCAGCACGGAGCCCTCGTCCGCCGGGTCGGCCAGCACCCCGGGCGCCCCCGTCAGCAGCACCAGCTCGGCGGCGCCCAGCGCGGCGGCGACCGCGGCGGCGGCCCGGTCGGCGTCGCAGTTCACCGGACGCCCGTCCTCGGCGAGCGCGGGCGGCGACACGACGGGCACGTATCCCGCCGTCAGCAGCCGCTCCAGCAGCCCGGCGGCCACGTCGGTGATGCGTCCGCTGTGGTCGTCGCGCACCACCGTCCGCCGTCCGTCGACCACGGCCCGGTGCGCGCTCTTGCGCCGCGCCCGCAGCAGCCCGCCGTCCAGCCCGGTCAGCCCCACCGCGGGCACGCCGGCGGCGTCCAGCGCCCGGACGAGGCGGGGCTTGGCGATGCCGGCCAGCGCGAGATGGACGGCCTCCAGGGTGGCCTCGTCGGTGTAGCGGGCGGACACCCCGTCCGGGGCGGTCAGCCGGCGGGCCGGCAGGCCGAGGCGGGCGGCCAGCGCGTCGATGTCGGCCGAACCGCCGTGCACCAGCACCACGTCACGTCCGCCGCGCCGCACCTCGGCGAGGTCCCGGCACACCGCCTGCGGATCCACGGCGCCGTGGCCACCGCACTTGACCACGAGGGTCTGTTGCATGCTCGTCCCTTGCCTGGGGTCGGATCGTCAGTTGGGGTGCAGGCCGAAGAACTCCAGCCCGGTGTCCTCCGGCCAGCCGAAGCGCACGTTCAGGCACTGCACGGCGTTGCCCGCACCGCCCTTGACCAGGTTGTCCAGGGCGCCGACCAGGGTGGCGCGGCCCCCGTCGCCGACCGCGAAGCCGACGTCGCAGTAGTTGGAGCCGGAGAGGATCTTGGGCTCCGGCAGCCGGTAGGCGCCGCGCCTGTACGCGACCAGGCGGACGAACCGCTCGCCCTCGTACGCCTTGCGGTACGCGGCCCGCACCTCGGACCCGCCCGCCCCGCCGGCCAGCCGCACCCCGCACAGCACCTGCACGCCGCGCACCGCCTCCACCCCGGTCGCGGTCATCCGCACCGGCAGCCCGGACGCCTGCGCGACCTCCGCCTCGTGGCGGTGGCCGGCGGGGGCGAACAGCCGCATGGCGCCGCTGCGTTCGGCGTGCAGATTGGCCTCGCCCGCCGACACCCCCGAGCCGCTGGAGCCGGTCCTGGCGTCCACGGTCACCTCGCCGTCGAGGAGGCCGGCGTCCGCCAGCGGCTGCACGGCCAGCATCCCGGCGGTCGCCATGCAGCCGGGCACGGAGATCCGGTCGCTCGTACGCAGCGCGTCCCGGTGCTGCTCGGGCAGTCCGGTGGTGAAGCCGCCCAGCAGCTCCGGGGCGGTGTGCGCGGTGCCGTAGTAGCGCGCGTACACCTCGGGGTCGCGCAGCCGGAAGTCGCCGGACAGGTCGATCACCGTCCGCGCCAGGTCCAGGTATCCGGCCATCGCGCCCATGGTCTTCTTGTGCGGCAGGGCGAGGAACAGCACGTCGTACGAGCCCTGCCGGTCCGCCAGTTCCCCGTGGCGCACGAACGTCAGATCCGTGCGCCCGCGCAGATTGGGGTGCGGCCCGTCCACCCGGCGCCCGGCCAGCGAGTCGGAGGTGGCCAGAGCGACGTCGACCCGGGGGTGGCCCAGCAGCAGCCGCAGCAACTCGCCGCCGATGTACCCGGCCCCGCCCGCCACCGCTACCCGGAGCACGACGCGCTCCTCGCCGCCAGCAGGTCCACGATCCGGTCGGCCACCGGCGCGTCGTCGCCCAGCGCCCGCCGGAAGCCGGAGAACTCCACGCCGTGGTTGACCTCGAGCACCATCAGCTGCCCCGCCGCGTCCTCGATGAGGTCGACCCCGGCGATGTCCGCGCCCACGCACTGGGCCGCCGTCACGGCCAGCTTGGCGATGTCGTCGGTGACCTCGCACCGCAGGGTCTCAGCACCGCGGGCCACGTTCGTACGCCAGTCGCTGCTCCGCCGGTACACCGCGCCGACGGGCTCGTCGCCGACCACGATGACGCGGATGTCCCGGTCCGGCTTGTCGACCAGCTCCTGCGCGTACACCAGATGGGAGGCGGGGGAGGGCAGCGCCGCCACGTACTCCAGCACGGTCGCCGCGGACTCGGCGTCCGGCAGCTTGGCCACCAGCCGCCCCCACGACCCGGTCAGCGGCTTGATCACCGCCGGATAGCCGATCGCCTCCAGCGCGTCGAGCGCGGCCTGCGGGGTCAGCGCGAGCGCGGTGCGCGGCGTGGGCAGCCCGGCGTCGCGCAGGGCCACGGAGGTGAGGTACTTGTCGCCGCACAGCTCGATGGCGCGGGCCGAGTTCAGCACCGTGCAGCCGGCGGCCTCCAGGGCCCGGGCGGCGTACAGGGCGCGGGTGTGGCCGATCTCCCGGTTGAGGACGACCGGCCAGCGGGCCGTGGTGTCCGCGAGGTCCCGCCACAGCGCCCGGCTGTCGACGAACTCATAGGGCATGCGCCGTCGTTCGAGCGCTTCAAGGACGCGCTTCTCGTCGGTCCGCAGCCGTGAGGCCAGGACCCCGAACGGGGCGGCATCAGCCGGGCGCGTGGCGGGGGTCACTCTCCCCAGTCCTCTTCGACCTCGGGAGCGAGTGCGACCTGCAGCGGTTCCAGCGTGAGCACTTCCAGCTCGCTGGCGCAGTCGCCGCACTCGAGTATCTCGCCCACCCTCGGCTGCTCCGTGAGGGTGGTGGAGCCCTCGCATTCCGGGCAGGTGACCATGTCGCAGTTCCCTTCCTCCGACGGCTCTGGAACGCAGGACAGTAGATCCGGCCGGGCCCCTCCCTTACGTCCACCGCGACGATGAATGCGGGCCGCCGCCGGGTCGACGAGACGGTGCCGCGTACCGGGCGGGTGTCGACGCCGGCCCCCGCCGGGTCGACGCCACGTCGACACGGCGTCGCTCTTTGCCCGTACCGGCCGTGCGCTCCTTTACACCGCCCCGCGCGCATGTCTGACTTGGCCTCCGCCGACCGGCCCGGGGGAATGCCGCGGGCCCTGGAGGGAATCCCGTGAGCGACCCCGGAACCGGACCGAGGATCCTGGCGCTGTGGAGCGCGCCCCGCAGCCGCTCCACCGCCTTCTTCCGCATGATGTGCGAGCGGGGCGACTTCCAGGTGCTGCACGAGCCGTTCTCCTACCTCGCCGAGTTCGGCAAGGTCGAGGTGGCCGGGAAGTTCGTCCACACCGAACGGGACCTGCTGGCCGCGATACGCACACAGGCCGCCGCCGGCCCGCTGTTCTTCAAGGACACCACCGACGAGCGCTACCCCGAAGCCCTCGCCGACCGGGACTTCCTCGGCGCGGACGCGATCCACACGTTCCTGATCCGCCACCCCCGGGAGACCATCGCCTCGTACCACGCGGTCAACCCCGACGTGTCCTGCCACCAGATCGGCTTCGAGGCGCAGTACGAGCTGTTCAAAGCGGTACGGGAACAGACCGGCACCTCCCCCCTGGTCATCGACGGCAACGACCTGACGGAAAAGCCCCGCGAGGTCGTCGAGGCCTACTGCGCCGCCGTCGGCATCCCCTTCGTCCCCGACGCCCTGAACTGGCGCCCCGAATCCCGCCGCGAATGGGAGCCGAGCAGCCGCTGGCACTCCGACGCGAGCGCCAGCAGCGGCTTCGCGGCCAAGGCCCGCCCCGACTACGTGGACGTCGCCCGCCACCCCGTCCTCAGCGGTCATCTGGCGCACCAGCTCCCGTTCTACGAGCGGCTCCACGCCCACCGGCTGACGGTGTGAGGATGACACCCCCGCCCACCTGCACCTGCCCGCCCGGCGCCACGCTCTGGCTCACCGGCCTCCCCAGCGCGGGCAAGTCCACCCTCGCCGAGGCCCTGGCCCAGCGGCTCGGCGAGGACGGCCGCCGCCGCACCGAGATCCTGGACGGCGACGAGGTCCGCCGCGCCCTGTCCGCCGGCCTCGGCTTCACCCGCGAGGACCGGGACACCAACGTCCGGCGCATCGGCCTGGTCGCCGAACTGCTCGCCCGCAACGGGGTCCTCGTCCTCGTCCCGGTGATCGCCCCGTACGCCGCCGCCCGCAAGGAGGTGCGCGAACGCCATCTCGCCGCCGGCGTCCCGTATCTGGAGGTGCACGTCGCCGCGCCGGTGGAGGTCTGCTCCGTACGGGACGTGAAGGGGCTGTACGCGCGCCGGGCGGCCGGTGAACTGACCGGGCTGACCGGCGTGGACGATCCGTACGAGGAGCCGGAGTCGCCCGAGCTGCGGATCGCCTCCGACCGGCGGACCGTGGCGGAGTCGGTGGCGGCGCTGCACGCGCTGCTCGAGCAGAGAGGCCTCGTATGACCACCACAGCGGCATCCTCGGTGGCCGCCGGCCGGTGCGACCTGGGTCATCTGGACGCGCTGGAGTCGGAGGCCGTGCACATCTTCCGGGAGGTGGCCGGGGAGTTCGAGAACCCGGTGCTGCTGTTCTCCGGCGGCAAGGACTCCCTGCTCATGCTGCATCTGGCGGTGAAGGCCTTCACGCCCGGCAGCGTGCCGTTCGGGCTGCTGCACGTGGACACCGGGCACAACTTCCCCGAGGTGCTGGACTTCCGCGACCGTACGGCCGAGAAGCACGGCCTCGAGCTCCATGTGGCCTCCGTACAGGAGTACATCGACAGCGGCGTCCTCACCGAGCGCGCGGACGGCACCCGCAACCCGCTGCAGACGCTGCCGCTGACCGAGAAGATCGCCGCCGGGAAGTTCGACGCCGTGTTCGGCGGCGGGCGGCGGGACGAGGAGAAGGCCCGGGCCAAGGAGCGGATCTTCTCCCTGCGCGACGAGTTCTCCCAGTGGGACCCGCGCCGCCAGCGCCCCGAGCTGTGGAACCTGTACAACGGCCGGCACGCCCCCGGCGAGCACGTCCGCGTCTTTCCGCTGTCGAACTTCACCGAGCTGGACGTCTGGCAGTACATCGCCCGCGAGCGCGTCGCGCTGCCGTCCATCTACTACGCCCACGAACGCGAGGTGTTCCACCGGGGCGGCATGTGGCTGGCGCCCGGCGACTGGGGCGGCCCGCGCGAGGGCGAGCGGGTGGAGCGCCGGCGGGTGCGCTACCGCACCGTCGGTGACATGTCCTGCACCGGCGCCGTGGACTCCGACGCCACCACCGTCGAGCAGGTCATCACCGAGATCGCCGCCTCCCGGCTGACCGAGCGCGGCGCCACCCGCGCCGACGACAAGCTGTCCGAGGCCGCCATGGAGGACCGCAAGCGCGAGGGGTACTTCTGATGACCGACGCACCGCCCGCCCTGCTCAGGTTCGCCACCGCCGGCTCCGTCGACGACGGCAAATCCACCCTGGTCGGACGGCTGCTGCACGACTCCAAGTCCGTCCTCGCCGACCAGCTGGAGGCCGTGACGCGCGCCTCACGGGGAGACCGGGGCCCCGACCTGGCGCTGCTCACCGACGGCCTGCGCGCCGAACGCGAGCAGGGCATCACGATCGACGTGGCGTACCGCTACTTCGCCACCCCCCGCCGCCGTTTCATCCTCGCCGACACCCCCGGCCACGTGCAGTACACCCGCAACATGGTCACCGGCGCCTCCACCGCCCGGCTCACCGTGATCCTGATCGACGCCCGCAACGGCGTCGTCGAACAGACCCGCCGGCACGCCGCCCTCGCCGCACTGCTGCGGGTGCCGGAGATCGTGCTCGCGGTGAACAAGATGGACCTGGTGGGCTACGAGGAGGCCGATTTCGCCGCCATCGCGGGTGAGTTCTCCGCGTACGCCGGGAAGCTCGGCATGAACCGGGTGACCGCGATCCCCGTCTCCGCCCTCGCCGGCGACAACGTGGTGGAGCCGTCGAAGAACATGGACTGGTACGGCGGCCCCACCGTGCTCGAGCATCTGGAGACGGTACGGGCCGGCGACGAGCCGTCCGACGGCGCCGCCCGCTTCCCCGTCCAGTACGTGATCCGCCCCCAGACCCCCGACCTGCCCGACTACCGGGGCTACGCCGGCCAGGTCGCCCGCGGCGCCTTCCGCGTCGGTGAGGAGGTCACCGTCCTGCCCGCCGGCCACACCGCCCGCATCACCGCCATCGACGTGCTGGGCACCGCGGCCCCCGCCGTCCGCGCCGGGCAGTCGGCCACCCTGCGCCTGGACCGCGACCTGGACGTGTCCCGCGGCGACCTGATCGCCTCCGCCGCCGCCCCCGCGCCGGTCACCCGGGACGTGACGGCGACCGTCTGCCATGTCGCCGACTCCCCGCTGACCCCCGGCCGGCGGGTCCTGGTCAAGCACACCACCCGGACCGTCCGGGCCGTCGTCGCGGAGATCCCCTCCCGCCTCGCGCTCGCCGACCTCACCGAGGACCGCGACCCCGGCAGCCTGACCGCCAACGACATCGGCCGCGTCCGGCTGCGCACCGCCGAGCCCCTGGCGCTCGACGCCTACGCCGACTCCCGGCTCACCGGCGCCTTCCTCCTCATCGACCCCGCCGACGGCACGACCCTCGCCGCCGGAATGGCCGCCGCACCCACCACCGCCCCGAGGTGATCCCCGCCCATGCCCCCCGCCCCACGCCCGCCGCGCTGGCTGCTGCGCAAACCCCAGGACGACGCCCCCGCCCGGCTGTTCTGCCTCCCGTACTCCGGGACCGGGGCGTCGATGTACCACAGGTGGCCGCAGCGGGTCGGCCCCGCCGAGGTGATCCGTATCCAGCTGCCCGGCCGGGAGAACCGGCTGCGTGAGCCGCACTACGGCACCTACGAGGAGCTCGCCGGACCGCTCACCGAGGCCCTGCTGCCGTATCTGGACCGCCCGTTCGGCTTCTTCGGCCACTGCGCCGGCGCCCTCCCCGGCTTCGCCGCCGCCCTGCACCTGTACGAGCAGGGGCTGCCCACCCCGGACGCCGTGTTCATCTCCTCCCAGGTGTCCCCGCACGACGGCCCGTACGGCCGCTTCCTCGGCCTTACCGACGACGAACTCGCCGTGGAACTGACCGCGCTGGTCCGGGCCATGGGCGGCGAGCCGCATCCCGCGCTGATCGACATGAGCCTGGGCGTGCTGCGCGGCGACGTGGAGGCCAACCGCGCCTACCACCTCGACAAGCCGGTCCGCCTCCCCGGCGCGCTGTACGCCGTCGGCTGGGACGCCGACAAGGAGATCCGCCCCGGCCAGATGACCGGGTGGGACCAGTACGCCGCCCCGGGCCGCTGCCATCTGTCCGTCCTGCCCGGCGAGCACTACGCCTTCCTCGACGCCCCCGAGGCCCTGACCTCGCTGCTCGGCGAGGCCATGCAGCGCGCGCTGGACGAACACGGGGGAGCCGATGCGGCTGACTCCGTCGCCTGAGCAGTCGCAGTACCTGCGGGCCGTACGGGAGGTCCTGGACACCGACGAGGTACGCGCGGAGACGGCCGCCGCGCGCTCGCGCCCCGGCACCGAACCGGGCCTCCTCGACGTCTACCGCAAGCTCGGCGCCCGGTCCCTCCTCGCCCCCAACTGGCCCGCCGCGTACGGCGGCCTCGGCACCGGCATGGCGGAGAAGGCCCTCCTCACCGAGGAGCTGATCGCCCGCGGCATCCCCGACATCGCGCACACCCTCACCATCGACATCGTGGGCCTGGCCGTCCTGCGGTACGGGACCGACGCCCAGCGCGCCCGGCTGCTGCCGCCGCTCGCCCGCGGCGAGGGCCTGGCGGGGGTGCTGTTCAGCGAACCGGACGCGGGCTCCGACCTGGCCGCCCTGCGCACCCGGGCGGTCCCCGACGGCGACGGCTGGCGGCTGACCGGCACCAAGGTCTACAGCGCCAAGACCCACCTCGCCGGCTTCGCCCTGTGCGCCGCCCGCACCACCCCGTCCGACGTCGGCATGCACGGCATCACCGTCTTCCTGGTGCCGCTGGACTCCCCGGGCGTCCGGGTGTCACCGCTGCGGGCGATCGGCACCGACCGGTTCAACCGGGTGGAGCTGGGCGGGATCCGGCTGACCCGGGACGACGTGCTCGGGGAGGCCGACGAGGGCTGGCAGCTGATCGGCGAGGTGCTGGGGCTGGAGCGCACCGGCGTCGAGTTCCGGGCGAAGGCCCGGTACTGGCTGGACACGGCGCTCGGCTCCCTGACCGGCGACGACGCCGCCGCGCACGCCGACCGGCTGGTCGCCCTGGACGCCGAGGTACGGGCGGCCGGCCTCCTCGCCTGGCGCTGCGTCAACGACCTCGACGCCGGAAGCCCCGACGCCCTGCACTCCGCGACGGCGAAGTACGCCGCCGGCGAGACCGCCCGCGCGGTGGCCCTGGCCGCCGCCGACCTCTGCGGCCCGGACGCCCTCCTCGCCGCCGACGACCCGGACGCCCCCGGTGACGTCCTGGAGGCCGCCGTACGCGAGGCCCCGGGCCTCACCCTGGCCTCCGGCACCTCCGAAGTCATGCTCACGCTCATCGCATCCGGGCTGGGCCTCCCGGGCTGAGCCTCCGACCGACTGGGACTCACCCATGGACACCACCCCCGCCCCCGCCCACGTCAAGATCCGCCGCGCCCTCACCGACGTACTCGACGACGAACTCGCCCCCCTCGTCCGGCGCATGGCCGACCGCTCCCCGCACGCCCCCGACGACGGCGCCGAGGTCCGCGCCATGGTCGCCCAGGCCCTCACCGGCCTCGGCATCCCCGCCCTCAACCACACCTCCGCCCCCGGCGACCTGTACGCCCTGCAGAGCCTCGCCGGGGTCTGCGAAGCCCTCGGCGAACTCCTCTACCAGGGCCCCCTGATGGACACGGTCCTGACCGCCGAGGCCCTCCGCCGCGCCGGGCGCCCCGCCGACCCGCTGCTGGACGGGATCGCCGCCGGCACCACCGTCACCGCCGCATGGCGCGACGGCGCGGCGGACCCCTGGGACCGGCCCCTGGACACCGGCGCCGACGGCCGGCTCACCGCCGAACGGCGTCACCTCGTCGGCGCCGCCGAGGCCGGGCTGCTGCTCGTCACGGGCCGCACCCCGGAGGGCGAGCCCCGTACGGCGCTGCTGGACCGGAACGCCGTGCGCCTGCGGCGCCAGTCGGACCTCGGGCGCAGCGAGCTGTACGCGGCGCGGGCGGTACGGGCCCCGGTGCGGGCCTGGATCCCGCTCGACGACGCGGGGCGCGCGGGGCTCACCGCCTCGCGGCGGATCCTCCAGGCCGCGTACCTCGTCGGCCTCGGCGCCGGAGCACTGCGGCTGGGCTGCGAACGGGCCCGGGAGCGGCGTCAGTTCGGCAAGCCCATCGCCCGGCAGCAGTCCGTCGCCTTCACCCTGGCCCGGCTCGCGGTGCGGATCGATGCCGCCCGGCTGCTGGTCCGGGCCGCCGCCTGCGAGGCCGACCTCGGGGAGGACTGCCGGCTGACCGCCGCGCAGGGGCTGGCGATGGCGGCCGAGGTCGCCGTGGCCTGCGTACGCGATGTGCTGCAGGTGCACGGCTCGTACGGGCTCACGGAGGACTGCGACGCCCAGCTGTACTACCGCCGCGCGCTGTACGAGGCCCGCGCCCTGGGCTCCCCGGCCCGGCTGCGGGCGGAGGTGCTGCCACTGCTGAGGGCGCGCACCGGGCAATCCGCCTGAGGGAGGTGTCGCCGAAGCGTGTCCGCGCCCCGCCGCCCGGACACGCCGGGCCGGGAGCCCGGGGGAGCGCAGAGGCTCCGGGCGCGGGCGGGAGTCCGGCGATCGCCTCCGGCCCATGCTGCCGCCCGATGCGGCGCCGGGGGGCGCCACATCGGGCGGTCGTACGTTCCCGGGCCCCCGTCGGTTCCCGGGGCACGTACGTCCGCGCCGGCCGCCGCGGGCGCGGATCCGGTACCGGCCGGCCCGGTGGAGGGGGGCCCGCGGGCCGGCCGGTGGTCTGGGTGAGGTCAGGCCTCCTCGGCGAGCAGCCGGTCCAGCTCCTCCTCCGACAGTTCGCCGATCTCCGCCGCCAGGGCCTCCTCCGCCGCCAGGGCCTCGGCCAGCCCCCGGTCGACCTGCCCCGCCAGCTCGTCCAGCCGGGAGTGGGTGAACAGCACCCGGGGCTCCAGCTCGACGCCGAAGACCTCCCGGATCCGGGCGGCCAGCCGGGTCACCTGCAGCGAGTTGCCGCCCAGCTCGAAGAACCCGTCCTGCCGCCCGATGCCGTCCCGCGCCGTGTCGAGCAACCGCGCCCACACCGCCGCGAGCTGCCGCTCGGTCTCCGTCTCCGGCGCGACGTGCCCGCCCCCGCCGTCCGCGGCCGGCGCGGGCAGTGCCCGTACATCGAGCTTGCCGTTCGCCGTGAGCGGCAGCCGCTCCAGCACCAGGATCACCGCCGGTACGAGATGCGCCGGCAGCGCGTCCAGCAACATCCCCCGCAGCTCCCCGGGATCGGGATCGGCCCCCGGCCCGGCGGCGGCGTAGCCGATCAGCCGCGCCCGCGGCGTCCCGGGCGCGTCGACCGTCACCGCGGCCTGTGCCACCCCCGGGCATCGCGCCAGGGCGTGCTCGACCTCGCCGGGCTCGATGCGCAGCCCGCGGATCTTGACCTGCCGGTCGGCCCGGCCCCGGAACTCCAGCTCGCCGCCGGCCCGCCGTACCACCACGTCACCGGTGCGGTACATCCGCTGCCCGTCGCCCGCGAACGGGTCGGGCAGGAACCGCTCGGCCGTCTGCTCCGGCAGCCCCAGATACCCCCGGGCCAGCCCGGTCCCGGCGACATACAGCTCGCCGGGCACGCCGACGGGCACCGGCTCGAGCTCCGCGTCCAGGACGTACGCGCGGTGGTTGGGCATCGGGGTGCCGATCGGCGGCGGTTCGGTCATCGGGCCCGGCGGACAGCGGTAGTCGACGCAGGCGACGGTGGCCTCGGTGGGCCCGTACCCGTTGTGGAACTCCCGGTCCGCGGTCCGCCACCGGTTCACCAGCTCGGCGGGGAACGCCTCCAGCCCCACCCACAGCGCCCGCAGCGCGGTGAGCGGTTCCGGGTCGAGCAGCCGCAGCACGGCCGGCGGTACGTCGGCCACGGTGATGCCCTCGTGCTCCATCAGCCGCTGCAGCGCGTCGGGGTCCAGCAGCGTGTCGCGGGGGGCGCCGACGACGGCCGCCCCGGACCCGAGCGCCGTGTAGAGGTCGAACAGCGACACGTCGAAGGCCGGGTTCGCGAACTGCAGCAGCCGGTCACCGGGGCCGACGCCGAACATGTCCCGGGTGTTGAGCACGAAGTGCGTCACGGCCCGGTGCGGCACCATCACGCCCTTGGGCGCCCCCGTCGACCCGGAGGTGTAGATCACGTACGCCAGATCCTCCGCCGATCCCGCGACCCCCGGATCCGTGTCCGGGGCGGCCGCCAGCCGCTCCCGTACGGCCGGATCGTCCAGCCGCAGCACCGGCACCCCGCCGGGCAGCCCGGCGGCGAGGTCCGACGTGGTGACGACCACCCGGGCCCCCGCGTCGGCCAGACACGCGGCGAGGCGCTCCGGCGGATGCCCCGGGTCCAGCGGCAGGAACGCCCCGCCGGCCTTGAGGACCGCCAGCTCCGCCACCGGGATCGCCGTCCCGCGCTCCAGCAGCACCCCGGCCACCGCGTCCGGCCCCAGCCCGTACCCGCCCAGCAGGTGGGCCAGCCGGTTCGCCCGGGCCTCCAGCTCGCGGTACGTCAGCCGTTCACCGCCGAAGCACACGGCGGGCAGTTCACCGGTGGCGGCGGCCTGCCGGGACACCAGCTCGTGCAGCCGCAGCCCGTCCCCGGCCCGTACCACCGGCTCCGGATTCCCGTCCTCGAGCAGCCGCTCCCGCTCCAGCCCGGTCACCAGCCGCAGCTCGGACAGCCGCAGCCCCGGATCGGCCACCACCTGCTCGAGCACCGTGCGGAAGTGCCCGACAAGGCGTTCCATCCGGTCCCGGTCGAACAGCTCCGTGGAGTACTCGAGCCACAGCTCCATCCGCTCGTCCACGTCCTGCTCGACCTGGAACGCCAGGTCGAAGCGGGCGGTGCCCGGATCGGACGGCAGGGTGTCCACGTCCAGCTCACCGAGCCGGAAGCTGCCGGTCATCGCGCCGGTCAGCAGCGTGAAGCTGATCTGGAAGAGCGGATTGCGCCCCGGCAGCCGGGCCGGCCGCAGCTCCTCCACCAGCGTCCCGAACGGCACCTCCTGGTGGGACAGCGCGCCCAGCACGGTCTCCCGGCAGCGGCCCACGAGCTCGTCGAACGCCGGATCGCCGGCGATGCTCGTGCGCAGGACGAGAGTGTTGGCGAAGAAGCCGACCAGCGGCTCGACCTCGCTGCGGGTGCGGCCGGAGAACACCGACCCGACCGCCAGGTCCTCGCCGCCGGTGTACTTGCCGAGCACCACCAGGAACGCGGCCTGCAGCACGGCCAGCAGCGGGGCCTTGCGCTCGCGCGCCAGCCGGGAGACGGCGGGCCCGAGCTCCGGCGGCAGCGTCGCCAGGAGCTGCGCCCCGGTCCACGACGGCTGCGGGGAACGGGCCCGGTCGGCGGGGAAGTCCAGTACGGGTACGTCCGCCAGCGTCTCGCGCCAGTAGTCGAGCTGCCCGCGCAGCCGCTCCCCGGACCGGCGGCGCTGCCAGGCCGCGTGGTCGGCGGGCTGGATCGCGGGCGCCGCCGGCTCCGCGCCGTCGTACAGCGCGGCCAGTTCCCGGGTGAGCACGCCCACCGACCAGCCGTCCACGACGATGTGGTGCAGGCACATGGCCAGCACGTGCTCCTCGGGGCCCAGCCGCAGCAGATGCGTCCGGAAGACCGGCCCGGCGGCCAGATCGAAGGGCTCCGCGGCCCGCTCCCGGATCCAGGTGCCGAGTCGGTCGCCCCGCGGCAACTCGTCCACGGGCAGCGGCCATTGGTCCGGCGCCTCGTCGATGATCTGGTACGGCACCCCGTGCCCGGACCCGAAGCGGGTGCGCAGCGCCTCGTGCCGCTCGACCAGCGCCCGCAGCGCCCGGGCCAGCGCGGGCACGTCCAGCCGCCCGCGCAGCCGCAGCACGTACGGCACGTTGTAGACCGCCTGCCCGGGGGCCAGCTGGTCCAGCAGCCACAGATGCTGCTGCTGTTCGGAGACGTCGAGCCGGCCGCCGCGGTCGACGCGCTCGATGCGGTCGCGCTGCGCGGCCGCGGCGCGCTGCCGGCTGCGCCGGGCCTCCAGCAGCTGCCGTTTGATGTCGGCGAGCCCGCTGCCCGCGGCGTCCGGTCCGGTCATGGAAGCTCCTCGCCGTCGTAGGTGATCGACAGGCCGGCGTCCACCGCGGCCAGGGTGGCGGCGAGCGCCGTGTGGTCGGGGGCGTCGCCGTAGACGATGGCGGTGAAACTCTGCGTGCCCTGCCGCCAGTCCACCGGGTCCCCGGGCCGCCGCACGAGCTCCACCCGGGCCACTCCCGGCAGCTTCCTGGTCTCCTTGACGCCTGTGACGGAGGCGACGGCCGTGGCGGTGACCGGGGGCTGGAACAGGTGCTGGAAGGTGACGCGGGCGGCGGTCGTGTCGATCCGCTCCGGTACGGGGGCGGGCAGGCCGAGCGCGTTCTCCAGGGCGATACGCAGCGGGCTGACGCCGGTGGCACGCCCCACCAGGTCGGTGATGAAGCCGCCGAGCCGCCCGTTGACCTCGATCAGCCGGGGGCCGCCGGCGGTCAGCTTGAACTCGGTGTGGGTGACCCCCGACCGTATCCCCAGCGCGCGCAGCGCCCCGGCGGTGCGCTCCAGGATCTCCCCGGACAGCCCGGCGCCGAGCGTGGCCGGGAAGAAGATCCCGCCCTCCCGGAACGGTTCGGCCAGCGGCTCCTTGCCGGTGACGCCCAGGTGCGTGATCCGCTCCCCGTCCACCACCGACTCCACCGACACGTAGTCGCCCCAGCGCTCACCGGCCACCGTGGGGTCGCCCGTCAGATACTCCTCCGCGATCAGACCGCGCTCCCCGAGCGCCAGCAGCTCCCCGGCGACCGTCCGGAACTCCCGCGGGGTCGCGACCGGCAGCGTGTTGCGGCTGCCCGCGCTGTGCCGCGGCTTGAGCACGGCGGGCAGGCCCACCTCCGCCAGCGCCCCGTCGATGTCCCCGGGCTCCGACACCTTCGCGTACCGCACGGCCGGCAGTCCGGCCTTTGCCAGCCGGGACCGCTGGCGCAGCTTGTCGCCCAGCGCCAGGGCGGTCTCCGGGGTGTGGAAGCGCACGCCCAGCGCCTCGGCCAGCGCCGCGGTGAGGTCCAGACAGGGGTCCGCGAAGGTGGTCACCGCGGTGACCCCGAGCTCCTTCAACCGCCGTACGGTCACGTCCGGATCGGTCCCGGCGGGGTGCTCGACGAGGGTGCCGAGCGCCCGTAACACCGGCAGCGACCCCTGGACGGCGGGCGCCGCCGGGTCGGCCACCAGCACCGGCCGGCACAGCCCGCGCGCCGCCGTGGCGATCTCCACCGGGCTGGCGGCGCCCGAGTCGTACACCACCGCCAGCGCGGGCAGCGCGGCGGCGTCAGCCATTCTGCGCCTCCTCGCGCAGCAGCCGCTCGACCTCCGCCGGTTCCAGGGCGTCCAGCTCGGCCAGCAGATCGGCCTCCACCAGCTCCGTCAGCCGCGCCACACTGCCCTCGGCGAACACCACGGTCAGCTCCAGCTCGACCCCGAACGCCTCCTGGATCCGGGTCATCAGCTTCACCGCCTGCAGCGAGGTCCCGCCGACCTCGAACAGCGACTCGTCGGGATCCATCTCGTCCGCCCCCAGATCGAGGACCTCACACCAGATCGCGGTCATCTCCCGCGCGACGCTCTCCTGCTCGTTCATTCCGTTTCTCCTCCACCCGCGAACGCGGCGTCCCATTCGGCCGCCGCGATCCGCCCGGCCTCTTCCCACGGGGGCGTGTGCTCCAGCGCCGCCGCGATGCCCAGCAGGTCGGCGCGGCGCTCCCAGACCTTCTCGAACGCGTCGGCGTACCGGTCCAGCAGCGGTCCGGCGTCCGGATGCAGATGCGCCTTCTGCAGCGCGAAGGACTCGTCGAGCACCTGGTACGCGGCCGGGAACCCCTCGGGCCCGCAGGGCACTTCCGGCGTCCCGTGCAGCGACCACGGCAGCCCGCCGAACCCCGACCGGTCCCGGAACACCGGCTGCGCGGGCAGCGGCATCAGCTGGTACGGAGCGGCCGGCACCCCCTCCGCCCGCAGCGCCCGCTGCACCACGGCCCGCAGCGGTCCCGCGAGCTCCGGCGCCAGCCCGAACGCCGTCGGATCCACCCGGAACCGCAGGATGTGCCAGGCGTGCGTCCGGTCCGCCGGCGCGGACGGCGCCACGAACCCGGGCAGTGCGGCCGCCCGGGCCAGCAGCCGCCGCACGTTGGCGTCCCGCTGCTTGGCCTCCGTCCCGAAGCGCTCCAGCTGGCTGCGGGTGAACGCCGCCTGCAGCGCGGCCGGTTTGTTGTTCCAGCCGAGCAGATGCGACACGTACGACCGGCTGCCTCTGCCCTCGATCAGCTCGCCGAACTGCCGCAGCATCGTCGTCCGGGTGGCGAGGGCGTCGTCGTCGGTGGTGATCAGCCCGCCCTCGCCGCAGGTGGCCAGGTTCTTGCTGACGTTGAGGCTGAAGGTGTTGATCGCGCCGATGGACCCCACCCGCCGGCCCCGGTACTCGGCGCCGTGCGCCTGGGCCGCGTCCTCGACCACGGCGATCCCGTGCCGGGCGGCGATCGCGCCGATCTCGTCCAGGTCGGCGGGCAGCCCGTGCAGATGGACGACCACCACGGCCTTCGTACGCGGCGTGATCACCGCCTCGAACGCCGCGGCCGTCATGTTGTACGTCACGGGGTCGATGTCCGCGAACACGGGCACCGCCAGCAGATGCAGGGGGGCGGCGGCCGTCGCGACGAAGCTGAGCGCCGGCACCACCACCTCGTCCCCGGGCTCCACGCCGAGCGCCGCGAGGGCGAGGGACAGGGCCGCGGTGCCGTTGGAGACGGCGATCGCGTGCCGGGTGCCGGTGAACTCGGCCCACTCCCGCTCCAGCCCCGGGATCTCCCGCTCGCCGGCCGCGGCGGCGGTGAACCGCCCCGAGGCCAGCGCCCGCATCACCGCGGCCTCGTCCTCCCCGGTGACCCGCGGCCACGGCGCGATGCGCAGCTCCTTCGGCACGGCGCGGCGCCCGCCCAGCATGGCGAGCCGGTCCGCCTGTCGTCCGGTCACAGTCGCGTCCTTTCCTGCTCCAGCCCGGTCAGGGCGCTCTCGTGGTCCCGCATCAGGGCGTCCACCCGCCGCGCCAGCCGGGCGGGGGACACCTCGCCGTCGCTGGTGAGCGCGGCGAAGATGCGTACCGCCGACCAGTGGTGGGCGACCCGGTCCACCGCCCGCGCCTGCTCGAGCAGGCCGGGGTGGTCCAGGGTGCGGCCGGCCAGGGCCAGCCAGTCGGCGTGTACGGCGGTGCACGCGAGGGCGGCGCCGGCGGCGACGAACAGCTCGTCGCGGATCGCCTCACCGGCCGCGAGGCGCTTGACCATGCCGGTGAGGAACGCCTCCTGGCCGGCCAGTCCGCGGTAGCCGTCGCCGTCGGGGCGGGCCGCGAAGTGCTCCTGGTTCAGCCGCAGCACCCGGTCGGCCTCGTCCCGGTCCAGGGGCGGGAACTCGTCGGCGGGGACGCCGAGTTCGACGGACAGCCAGCGGTTGCCGATGTGTACGCCGGTGAAGAACATGTCCCGTTCGTGCACCAGGTCGTTGCCCGAGTTCCGGGCGGCGGTGAGCTCGGCCAGGGGGATGTCGCCGTGGAACGCGGGCGGTACGGCGTCCAGCACCCGTACGGTGCCGCGTTCCTCGTCGTAGCCGTGCACGACGACGAGGTGGTTGGAGTGCACGTCCCGGTACGCGGGCCGGAAGCTCAGCTCGAAGTTGTCCACCGCGACGGCCACCGCGTGCCCGGCGCTCAGCTGTTCGCGCACTTCCCGCCAGCCCGCCGCCGCGTCCGCCGGTTCGTGCCACTCCGACCGCACCGGGTGGTACGGGGCGAGGGCCTGCAGCAGCGAATCCCCGGCGCGGCACGGGTAGTAGTACTCCTCCCGCCGCACCCCGCCGGGGAAGTGGCGGAACGTCCACGCGGCCCCGAGCACGGGCAGCGCGGTGACCCCCCGGCTCTCCAGCAGGGTGGCCAGGCAGCCGTGCAGACAGCCGCCCAGATCGTGCCGCCAGGGCCGGATGTCCTCCAGCAGGACGCTCATGCCGCGCCCTCCGTCGCCGGGACGAGCGCCGGGACCAGCGTCATGGCGAAGACGTGGATGGCCGGGTTATCCGGCAGCCGCACCGCGGCCAGGTCGCTCTCGCGCGGTACGGGCACCCGGTGGCGCCACACCACGGGACCGAACTTGTCGTCCACGTGGCGGGGGTAGTGCAGCACCCGGCACTCGTACGCGGGCGCCGCGCCGAAGCGGGAGCGGGTCTGCGGCCAGAAGTCCGACACCCGCAGCCACTCCGGGTCGACCGCGCCGTCCGCGTAGTGCAGCAGCGCCTGGTCCTCGGTGCGGCGCTCGGCGGCGGCGAGGAGCTGGATCCAGTCGTACCGGCCGGGCGGCAGCGGCAGCAGCTGGCCGGCGCAGCGCACGTTGTCCGGCTCGCCGGCCGGGGCGAGCGGAAAGCGGAAGGGCAGCCCGTCGACGACGGCCGTGCCCGGGGGCGGGAGTTCGCCGGCGGGGAAGGTGTTGCCCCACAGGTTGAAGGCGCCGGCGGCGGTGGCCCGCGCGGAGGTGATCCCGGTGTTGTCGGCGTAGGGCGCCAGGTCCACCGGGACGGCTCGGGAGCGTTCCTTCACGTGGACCTGCCTGCCTGAGTAGGGACATGGTTATTCGGCCAGGGGAGTTCCGTCCCCGGTGGCAGCCGGCACCAGGCCTGCAGCCGGGGGTCGGCGGTGCGGGGCATCAGATGGACGGCGGTGTCCGCGCGCCGGCCGGGGAACAGCACGCCGGCCCGGGTCGGCCGGCCCCCGCGCGAGACGAGAAGGGTCCGCAGGTCCCCGGCGCCGTGCCAGACGTCGATCCCGGCCAGCTTCCCGGCCCGGTGGGGGGTCGTGGAGGCGAGGAGTCCGTCGGCGGTGAGCAGCCAGTGCAGGCGGGGCAGCCGGCCGGGGGACTGCCAGGCGCGCGGCCGGGGCAGCGGCGCCGCGCCCGGCAGCCGTTCCATGGTGACCTCGGTCAGCGGTTTGTCCCCGCTGGCCCAGTGCCGTACGGGGGCGAAGCCCAGCCGGGCGTACAGCGAGGGCAGACAGCGCTCGACCACCGCGTCCAGGCGCAGCACCGGCACCCCGGCCCGCAGCGCGGCGACCTCCACCGCGGCGATGAGCCGCCGGGCGATCCCGGCCCCGCGGGCGGCGGGCAGCACGGACACCCGGGCGATGCGCCAGGCCCCGTCCGGCCGGGGGAGGACCCGCAGCGCCCCGACGGGCCTGCCGGGCGTCAGGAACGCGAGCCACACCGTCGCGCCGGACGCCAGCGCGGCCCGTACATCGGCGGCGGTCTCGAACGCCCCGTCCGGCACCGGCAGTCCCGGCAGCGGGTCCGAGCCCCGGTAGGCGGCCCGGGTCAGCGCGGCCAGCGTGTCCGCGAGCCGGTCGGCCGCCGCGCGGTCCAGCGCGGTGACCTCGGGCCCGGGCCCCTCAGTCATGGTCCAGCAGCAGGTCGGTGAAGCAGGCGGCGCCGAACTCCAGCGCCTCGACGGCGATCCGCTCGTCGGGGCAGTGCAGCCGGCCCCGGTACGAGCGGGCGGGGTCGTGGAGCAGCGGCAGCCAGCCGTAGCAGCGGATCCCCAGCTGCGGGAACAGCCGGGCGTCGGTGGACGCCGTCGTCACCATCGGGAACGTCACGCCCCCGGGGTCCCGCGCCTTCAGCACGTCCGCCAGGCGCTCGTAGAAGCCGTCCAGTTCGGGTTCGGGCATCTGCTCGCCCTCGACGAGGATCTCGAGGTCCATCTCGACGCCGGCCCGCTCCCGCAGCCGGGCCAGGAACTCCTCGCGGCCGAAGTCGCCGGGCAGCAGCCGCCCGTCGAGGTCGACGCTGATGTGCGCGGGCAGCACGTTGGTGCCGGTGCCGCCGTGGATCACGGTGGCGTTCACCGTGTGCTGCACCAGGGAGCGCAGATAGCGGGCGTCGGCGTCGTCCAGGTCCGCGAGCGCGGCGGGGTCCGCCGGGTCGGCGCGGAAGGCGGCGAGCCGCTTGTCGTACGGCGGGGGGAGGACCGCGGACAGCTCGGCGAGCATCCGGTCCACCACCGGCGTCAGTTCGACGCCGAGGCCGCCGCCGTCGATGGCGGTCAGCAGCCGCAGCAGCTTGTGCGCCGCGCCGCCCGGGCCCGCGACGCGGGAGCCGTGGCCGGGTTCGCCGTGCACGGTGGCGCGGACCCAGCAGGCCCGCTTCTCGGCCACCACGATGGGGTGCAGCCGCACCTGCCGGCCGAGACCCAGTTCGGCGCCGCCGTCCTCGCCGATCGCGTACCGTACCCCGTCGAACAGCTCCGGATGCTCGTTGACCAGGTACTTCGCCCCGGTCCCGCTGCCCGCCTCCTCGTCCGGTACGACGGCGAGGATCACGTCCCCGGCCGGCGGGGTGCCGGCGGCGGCCAGCCGCAGCAGCGCGGCCAGCATCATCGCCAGATGCCCCTTCATGTCGACCGAGCCGCGCCCCCACAGCTCGCCGTCCACCACCTCGGCGGAGAACGGCGGCCGGGTCCAGTCCTGCCCGGCCACCGGGACGACGTCCACGTGCGCGTGCAGCAGCAGCGGCGCCGCGAGCCCACGGCCGGGTAGCCGGGCGATCAGATTGGGGCGCTGCGGGTCCCGGGCGACGATCCGCGTGTCCAGTCCGGCGCCGTCCAGCAGGTCGCGTACCCACAGCACGCAGTCGCGTTCGGCGCCGGGCGGGTTGACGGTGTCGAAGCGGATCAGCCGCTGGGCCAGGCCGAGCGGATCGGTCATCGGACGCTCATCCCCTCCTGCACGGCGTCGCGCAGCAGCTCCTCGCCGCCGTCGCGCAGCCGTGCGGTCAGCGGCAGCCGTTTGATGCCGGCCACGAAGTTGGACTCCAGATGCTCGACGGGACCGGCGATCTCGAAGTGCTCGACGATCCGTACGATCTCCTCGAAGAGCAGGTTGAGCGCGATCTTCGCCAGCGGGGCCCCGATGCAGTAGTGCGGGCCGAAGCCGAAGGCGACATGCCGGTTGGGCCGCCGTCCCACGTCGAAGCGGTACGGGTCGGCGAAGACGTCCTCGTCGCGGTTGGCGGACCCCAGCCAGGTCACCAGCGCGTCGCCCGCGCGGATCTGCGTGCCGTGCAGCTTCAGGTCGCGTACCGCGTACCGCATGAAGTGGTTGGCGGGCGACGACCAGCGCAGGCCTTCTTCGACGGCGGTCGCCACCAGCGTCGGGTCGGCCAGCAGCCGCCGGTACTCGGCGGGGTGCTCGATCAGCGCCAGCACGCTGGAGGCGATGGCGTGCGGGGTGGTGACGTTGGCGCCCAGCAGCAGGCTGTAGCAGTTGTAGACGATCTCGTCGTGGCGCAGCTTGCGCCCGTTCGCGTCCATGGCGCAGAGATAGCCGACGAGATCGTCGTCGCCGCCCCGGTGCCGGCGGACGAACCGGGAGAAGTAGTCGAAGAGTTCGTGGTGGGCGGCGACCAGCGTGGCGTGCCCGCTGCCCTCCTGGAACTCGGAGTCGGTGGGCGCGATCGCCATCGTCGTGAGCCGCGTCAGCCGCGGCCAGTCCCGCTCCGGCAGCCCCATCAGGGTGCCGGTGAACGCCATCGGGAAGTCGGCGGCGGCCGTGGCGACGTCCCACACCCCGCCGTCCAGCAGCTGCCCCAGCAGGGTGCGGTGCACGATGCGGCGGATCTGCGGCTGCCGGTCGATCAGCGCCCGGTGCGACATCACCTTCATCAGCGGCTCGCGGATCGCCGTGTGCACGGGCGGGTCGCTGGCGGCCATCATCTTGCCGCCCGCCGGGTCCGGTGAGCCGAGGATGGACAGCAGGGTGCCCTTGCTGGAGGTGAAGCGCGTGTGGTCGCGCAGTACGTCGTTGACGTCCCGGTAGCGGGTGACCGACCAGAACGAGCGGCCGTCCGGCAGGGTCTGCTTGTGCACGGGGGACCGCGCGCGCAGCACGTGCCAGACCGCGTGCGGGTCGCCGGTGGCGTACAGGGCGGGGTCGAAGAGGTCGACGGAGTCCGGGTCGAGCACGGTGTCCGCCGCGGGGACGGTGATCCTCACTGGGTCAGCTCCTCGATCACTTCGGCGAGTTCGGCGACGGTGGGGTTCTCGTAGAAGTTCCGCGCGGTGACGTCGACGCCCCAGCGGGCGGTGATCCGCGCGGTGATCTGGACGGCCATCAGGGAGTGGCCGCCCAGCTCGAAGAAGTCGTCGTCGGCGCCGATCTCGTCGATCTCCATCAGATCGCCCCAGATCTGGGCCAGCTCCCGCTCCACCGCGCCCTCGGGGGCCCGGTAGTCGCTGCCCATCTCCGGCCGGTCGCGGAAGATCTCGCCGAGCAGCGCCGCACGGTCGACCTTGCCGTTGGCGGTGAGGGGCAGCTCGGGCAGGCGGACGAACGCCCCGGGCACCAGGTACGCGGGCAGTACGGCGCCGAGCGCGGCGCGCAGCTCGGGGACGGACAGACCGAAGTCGCCCACGTAGAACGCCACCAGCCGGCGCCCGCCGGGCTGGTCCTGGGGGACGACGGCGGCGTCGGTGATCTCCTCGCGGGCCAGCAGGGCGGCCTCGATCTCGCCGGGTTCGACGCGGTAGCCGCGGATCTTCACCTGGCTGTCGGCCCGCCCCAGGAACTCCAGCACCCCGTCGGGGCGGCGGCGCACCAGATCGCCGGTGCGGTACAGCAGCCGGCCGGGCTCCGGGCCGAAGGTGTCGGTGACGAACCGTTCGGCGGTCTGTTCGGGCTGGTTGAGGTAGCCGAGGGCCACCCCGTCGCCGCCCGCGTACAGTTCGCCCGGCTCCCCGTCGGGCACCGGCTCGCCGTGTTCGTCCAGCACGTACACCCGGGTGCCGGTCACGGGGACGCCGATGGGGACGGTGTCGGAGTCCAGGTGTCCGGTCATCACGTGGCAGCAGGTGAACGTGGTGTTCTCGGTGGGCCCGTAGCCGTTGACGAGCCGCACGCCGGGCAGTGCGCCGAGCGCCTTGTCCACGTGGGCGGCGGACAGCACGTCGCCGCCGGCCAGCAGCTGCCGTACGCCCGACAGCCGCTCCAGCGGGCCCTCGACCATCTGGTGGAACAGCCCGGCGGTCAGCCACAGGATGGTGACGCCCTCCCGCTCCACCACCGCGGCCAGCTCGTCGAGGGAGACGCGGCCGGGCGGGCACAGGGCGAGGCGGGCGCCGTTCAGCAGCGGGGCCCAGAGCTCCAGGGTGGACGCGTCGAAGGCGACCGGCGCGAACTGCAGCACCACGTCGTCCGCGCCGACGGTCAGGAAGTTCGGCCCGGTCACCAGCCGCAGCACCGCCCGGTGCGGCACCACGACCCCCTTGGGCCGGCCCGTCGAGCCCGAGGTGTACGCGATGTACGCGGGACTCTCCCCGTCCAGCGCGACCTCCGGGGTGCCGGCGGGCTGCCGCTCCCAGCCGGCGTCCGCCCCGTCCAGCACCAGACACCCGGCGCCCAGCCCGGACACGTCCCCGGCGAACTTCTCCTCCGTCAGTACGACCCCGGGCCGGGCGTCCTCGAGCAGGATCCGGTGCCGCTCGCGCGGCTGGCCCGTGTCGAGCGCCAGATACGCGCCGCCGGCCTTCAGCACCGCGAGCAGCGCCGTGACCATCCGCACGGAACGCTCCAGACAGACGCCCACCGGGTCGCCCGGCCGCACCCCGGCGGCGATCAGGGCGTGGGCCAGCCGGTTGGACGCGGCGTCCAGGGCGGCGTAATCCAGCCGGGTGCCTCCGTCGTTCACCGCGACGGCGTCCGGGGTCAACTCCGCCTGTATCGCGAAGAGCCGGGGAACGGATTGCGCGCGGCCGGCGCGCAGCGGATCACGCATTCTTGCATCGGTGGCCACAACGGAATCCTTCTGCCGGGGACGACAAGCGCCGGAAACGGAATCGGAACGCGGGCGGGAAGGGGGAATTCAGCCGCGGCGGGCACTGAGGGGACGCATGTCGCGCCAGTGCTCCGCGATATACGTGAGACAGGCCGCCCGGTCGCCTTCCGGCCCGACCGCCCGCCAGCCGCCGGGCACTTCCTTGCCGGCCGGCCACAGGGAGTACTGCTGCTCGTCGTTGACGACGACGCGATAGCGGGCGGTCTCGGATTCCTGGGCGGTCATCTCGGTGCACTCCCTGTCGCGGTCGGCGCTCCGTCCGGATAGCTCACAGGGAAGCTATGCGGCGAGGTGCCCGCGGGGCGTCCACGCGGCTGTGGAATTGGGGAGGGCCCGGGTGTGGACGTGCGACGGGACGGGCGTAGTCATGCCGTTGACGCCGGCGCCACCGCGGCCCACACCGCGGACGCCTCGGCCAGGAGATCCCCCCGCGCGTCGTACAGCGCGGTCGCGTGCACCGCGGTGCGGCCACTTCGCCGCAGCCGCCGGGCCGTGACCACGTACGGGCGGCCCGGCTCCGGCCGCCGGCCGACCCGGGCGGTCATCCGGCTGAGGACCATCGGCTCGCGCGCCGGGTCGCCGCACCAGCCGCCCGGGCAGTCCAGTACGGCCCACACGACCGGCAGCGGTACGTCCCCGCCGGGCCCGGTGACCGACTCGTCCGGCGTCCACACGCAGGCCACGGTGTCCGGGCGGTCCGCCACCGGTCCCGGGGTGAGCCGCAGACCGTCGCCGGGGGCCCGGTCGGTGCCGCAGACGAAGCAGGTGGGGAAGGGGTGCCCCACCGTCCCCGTGAAGCGGGTCGCCGCCTCCGCCGCCGCCCCGGTGCCGACCGGCCCGGGGGCGTCGAACCCGCCGCTCCCGGGGGCCACCGTGGCGATCAGCCGCTCGCCGTGCAGCACCTGCGACCTGCGGCGGCCGGGGCGCAGGACGAGGCCGGGGCCGAGCGGGGGCGGGGCGAGCAGGGTGACGGAGACGTCCGGCCCGTGTGCGGCGGCGGCGAGTCCGGCGAAGTAGCCGCAGGCGTAGCCGCCGTTGGCGGTGGTGGGCGGGCCGTTGAAGCGGGGGGAGAGCGTGAAGTGCGTGGGGTCGGCGTGCGGGGCGGTCACGGGCTCTCCTCGGCGGGTGCGGTGGCCGGCGCGTCCCGTACGGGCAGGCGGGTGGCCGGGGCTCAGATGGCTTCGCGCATCAGGCCCGCCTGGTAGGCGAACGCCACCAGCTGGGCCCGGTCCTTCAGCGCGACCTTGTGGCGGATGCGGTGCAGATGCGTACGCACCGTGCTGACCCCGATGAACAGCTTGGCCGCCGCGTCCTCGATCGACATACCGCGCCCGATCAGCTGCAGCACCTCCCGCTCCCGGCGGGTCAGCGCCGCCGCCTCCGGGCGGTCGCCGGCGGGCGACGCGGTGCCGCGGTCACGGAACCAGCCGACCAGCCGCTCCACGATGTCCGGGCCCAGCACGGTGCGGCCGCGGGCCGCCGAGCGGGTCGCGACGATCACTTCCTCGCTGGTGGAGTCCCGGCTGATCAGGCCCTTCGCGCCGACCGCCAGCAGATCGGCGACCTCGGCGTCGCTGTACTCGAACTGGAAGACCACCACCCGCGGCAGCCGCCGGTCGGGGTGTTCCTGGGAGCAGAGCCGGCGGATGAGATCCAGATCGGGGGCCGGTTCGGAGAGACCGATCAGCACCACGTCGGGGTGGTGCGTACGCGACAGGATGACGGTCTGCAGGGCGCTGTCGGTCGTAGCCACCACGTCGATGTCCGGACAGGCGTCCAGTGCGGTGCGCAGTCCGTCCCGAATGAGCGGTAGCTGGTCGCAGATCAGGACTTTGATGGACACGCTCGACTCCTCACCCTGCCGGACGCGTTGGACCGCCGGTCCGGGTCACGGACTGACGGAACATCAGCTGACGCCCGGCAAAGTATGGCCCTCTGTCAAGTCTTGTCAATACTTGCAGAGAGCGGAAAGTGACCCTACGGTAACGCGTGCGGGGCACAACCCCTGCGTCCGTCCGACCGCTGCGGCGACCCGGCCGTGGGCTTGGCGCGGCGGCTTTCCTGGAGGAGCGAAGATGACGAGGTTCCAGCAACTCGCCCTGGGTGTCGCGGCATTGGCCGTGGCGGCGGTGTGCACCGGAACGGTGTACTCCGCGGTCGGTGAGGCCGGGCAGGCCGGGACGAGAGCGACCGTGCGGGCGACGGATCCGACCGACATCGAGTGGCCGGTCGGGTGGCAGGTCGAGAAGCCGATAATCGGCCACCCGTAATAACGAGGAAAGCTCGAATAATTGAACTTGACCCACCAGGTCAAGGATTGACAGGATGAGGTGATAATTTAGCGTGTCGTTTTCTAGTTGGGGGTGAGAGTGAATGCTCGAACAGCCTGCGTTCGGACGGCGTCTGCGCCAGCTGAGGAAGCAGCGGGCTCTGACTCAGACCGCCCTCGCCGGCCCGGATATCTCCGCCGCCTATCTCTCCCGGCTCGAGTCGGGCTCGCGCCCGCCGACGGCCAGAGTGGTCGAGGGGCTGGCGGCAAAACTGGATGTCCCCGTGTCGGCGTTCGATCAGGTGGAGATGTCCAGCCTGCTGGACATCGTCACCACGGCCCTCGCCCTGCCGGGCGCGGACGAGGGCCACAGTCTGCGGCGCCAGCTGGAGTCGGCGCTGTCGCGCAGCGACGACGCCGACAGCGCCCTGCGCTGGCAGGCCTACGCCCAGCTGGCCCGGCTGTACGGCGAGGCCGGTGAGGCGGAGCGGGAGCGGGAGGCGCTGGCGCACATGGTGGCGGAGAGCCGCCGGCTCGGCTACGCCATCCCGCAGGTGCACGCCTACTATCTGCTGGCCCGCCGCGAGCGCCACCTCGGCGAGGTCAACGCGGCGCGGACCACGGCCTTCGAGGGCCTGCGGATCGCCGCCGAGGCGGGACTGTCCACACCGGACACCATCCGGCTGAAGCTGCTGCTGGCGTCCGTGGTGACGGAGCTCGGCGATCTGGCCGAGGCCCTGTCGATCAGCAGCGCCGTGTGCGAGGAACTGCGCGGTGAGCGTGGCGCGCTGGCCGCCGAGGCGCTGTGGACCGCGGCCACCGTGGCGACCAGACACGGGAGTTACGAGCGGGCCGCGTCGCTGCTGAACGAGGCTCTGACGGTGCTGGACAGCCGGGACGACCTCACGCTGTGGCTGCGGCTGCGGCTGGCCGCCTGCGCGCTGGCGCTGCAGGCCAACCCGCCGCGGCTGGAGTACGCCAGGAACCGGCTGGACGACGCCAAGTCGGCCCTGGAGCTGGTGGGCAGCAGCCGGCACGGCCAGGAGTACCTCTTTCTGCGGGCCCAGCTCGCCCACGCGTACGGGGACCTCACCGAGGCGTGGGAGCTGTGCGAGCAGGCCGCCGAGTCCGGCGAGCTGCTGGTGTTCCGGGACCGGGCGCGGCTGACGATGCTGCGGTGCCGGATCCGGGCCGCCCGCGGCGACGCCGCGGCGTTCGACGATCTGCGGACGCTGGCGGAGGAGTCCCAGCAGCGCGGCATGATCGACCTCGCCGCCGAGGTCTGGCGGGCGGCGGCGGAGAGCAGGGCGTAGCGGACCGGCTGCCCCACCCCTGGCGCCCGCGGCGCGGGTGACCTCCCGGAGCGGAGCATCACCCGCGCCGCGGGCGCCAGGTCAGTCGGCGGTCACGCAGAACTCGTTGCCCTCCGGGTCGGCGAGCACGGTGTTGCCCTCGTGCCGCTCCAGCACCCGCGCGCCCAGGGCGGTCAGCCGGGCGATCTCCTCCCCGGCCGTCCCGCCGGGCCCGGCGCCGACGTCCAGATGGACGCGGTTCTTCCCGGCCCGCTCCTCCGGCACCCGCATGAAGTACAGGTTCACGCCCGCCGGATTACGGACCATCGCCTCCTCGGCCGTGGACCACTCGGCGCGCTCCCAGCCGGTGGCCTCGGCCCAGAAGGACGCCAGCTTCCCGGCGTCGGCGGAGTCGATGACGACGTTCTGCAACTGCACGGCCATGACGGACCGTTCCTCTCCTGTAGTACGGACCGGGGGCGCCGAGCTCAGACCACCGGATCCTCGTCCCCGACGGCCTTCTTCGCGCCGGATTCCGCCCCGGCCGCCGTGATCTCGGACAGGTCCTTCAGCCCCGGGATGGGCGATCCGACGAAGAAGCCGAGGGCCGCGATCGTACCGAGTCCGCCGATCACCAGGGTGGCCCGCAGCCCGAACAGCTCACCCAGCGTGCCGCCCAGCAGCGAGCCGAGCGCCGCCGCGCCGGTGACCAGGAACCGGTAGCCGGCGTTGGCCCGCCCCAGCACCTCGCCGGACACGGCGGTCTGACGCAGGCTGATCACCTGGATGTTGCAGATGACCACCCCGGCCCCGTTGAGCAGCAGCGCCAGCGCCACCACCGGCACCGCGTACGCGCTGTCCGGCGCGGCAGGAATGATCAGCGGCGAGGCGCAGCCCAGGAGCATGGCGACCAGCAGCGCCCGCCCCAGCCCGAAGCGCCGCCCGCACCAGCCGGCGACCAGACTGCCGAGGAACGCCCCGACCCCGCTCATCGCCAGCACGATGCCGACGGTCAGCGGCGAGAAGTCCAGCTCGTGCGTCAGATAGAGGATCAGCGCCGCCCACAGCGCCTGGTTGAAGAGGTTGTAGGTGGACGCCTCGCCCGCGATCGCCCGCAGATAGGGGTTGCGCCCCACCAGCCGCAGCCCGGTGGCGATCCGCGCCGGGATCGACCCCTGCGACCCCGCCGGCGCCGGCGCCTCCTCCGGCGTACGGATCCGCATCGCCGTGACCGCCGCGACCAGATACGTCACCGCGTTGACCAGAATGGTCACCGGCGCGCTGACCAGCCCGACCAGCAGACCCGCGATACCCGGCCCGGACGCGGTGGCGACGGAACGGCTGCCCTCCAGCTTCCCGTTGGCCTCGACCAGATGCTCGGTGCCGACGAGCGACGGCAGATACGACTGGTACGCGAGGTCGAAGACGACGGTCATGGTCGCCGCCAGGAAGATGAGGACGGCCAGCCCCCAGATGCCGAGCATGCCCAGCGCGATGGCCAGCGGGATCAGCGAGTACACCACGGCCCGGCCCAGATTGGCGCCGATCATCAGCGGCCGTCTGCGCTGCTGGTCCACCCACACCCCGGCGAGCAGGGTGAAGAGCAGGAACGGCAGGAACTGCGCCGCGTTGACCACACCCATCTCGAACGGGGTGGCGTCCAGCGTGTTCACCGCCAGCAGCGGCACCGCCACGATGGATATCTGGGCGCCGAACATCGACAGGCTCTCACCCGACCAGAGCCGCATGAAGTCCGTGTTCCGCCAGAGCCCGCCAGGTCGCCGTCCTTGTGGACCGCTCATTCGCCTTTCCACCTCACTGTGCGTCGGCGGGGCCGCCGGGGCCCCGGCTCGATCAGGGTTCGCTGCGGGGCTCACTCCCCGGCCACCACCTCCCGCAGGGTCCGTGCCAGGGTCCGCAGCTGCGGGGGGTGCAGCATGGTGTGGTGGGTGCCGGGAACCGTCCGGTGGTCCAGGCCGCCGCCGGCCAGGGCGCGCCAGCGGTCCAGGTCGTGCGCGGGTCCGCCGGCGGCGGAGAGCAGCGTGACGCGCCCGGCGCCCGGGGCGGCCCGGTGGTCGTGCAGGGCCAGCAGGTTCGCCGTGAACACCCGTACCCGGACCCGGAGTTCGTCCCGGATGCCGGAGGGTACCAGAGCCGCCTCCTCGAGGAGCCGCAGCATCTCCCCGGTCCGTTCCCCGGCCGGCAGCGCCCGCAGCGATTCCGCATCCGGTACGGGCGTATCGCCCCCCTGAAGCCCCGCCACGTCCGCGGCGAACGCGGTCAGCAGCTCCGCCTCGTCGGGCCGCGCCCCGCCGCCCGCCGGCAACTCCGTGTCCAGGCACACCACATGCGCCCGCTCCCGCTCCCCGCCGGGCAGCAGTCGCGCCATCTCCAGCGCCACCGCCCCGCCGTACGACCACCCGCCGAACCGGTACGGCCCCTCGGGCCGCACCTCCCGCACGGCGGCCAGATACCGCGCGGCCGTCTCGGTCACGGAACCGGGCGCGGGCCCGCCGCCGAGCGCGGGGGCCTCCAGCGCGTACACCGGCAGCTCCTCGCCGAGGTCGCGGGCCAGCGGCAGATACGGGGCCGCCGAGCCGCCGACCGCGTGCACCAGGAACAGCGGCGGTGCGCCGCCCGTGGCCCGCAGCTCCACCAGGGGCGAGCCCGCCGCGGTCCGCCCGCCCGCCGCGATCACCCGCGCCATGTCCCGTACCGTGCGCGTGCCGTACAGGGCGCGCACCTCGGGCCGGACGCCGAACTCCGCGTCGATCAGGGCGCGCAGCCGGATGAGGTCGAGCGAGCTGCCGCCGCGGTCGAAGAAGCCGTCGTCGGCGCCGACCGTGCCCGTGCCCAGCACCTCCTCCCACAGGGCGGCCAGCCGCCGCTCGTCGGGGGTGGCGGGGGCCGTGGACGCCCGGGCGGCGGTGGTGGGGGCGGGCAGGGCGCGGTGGTCGGGCTTGCCGTTGTTGGTCAGCGGGATCGTCTCCAGCGGCACGATCGCCGCGGGGACCATGTAGGCGGGCAGCCGCTCCGCCAGCGCGGCGCGTACCCGGGCCGGCAGGTCTGCGGCGGCGTCCGGGGCCGGGACCACGTAGCCGATGAGCCGGCGGGCGTCGCCGTCGCCGCGGACGGCGGTGATCGCGGCGGTGACCTCGGGGTGGGCGGTCAGGGCGGCGGTGACCTCGCCGGGCTCCACCCGGAAGCCGCGGATCTTGACCTGCTGGTCGATGCGGCCCAGATAGTCCAGGGTGCCGTCGGACAGCCGCCGCGCCAGGTCGCCCGACCGGTACAGCCGCCCGGTCCCCTCCCCGGAGAAGCCGTCCGGCACGAAGCGTTCCGCGGTCAGCTCGGGCCGCCCCAGATAGCCGTCGGCCACCCCGGGCCCGCCGACCAGCATCTCGCCGGGCACCCCGAGGGGCGCGAGGTGTCCGGCGGGGTCGACGATCCAGACGGACAGATCCGGCAGCGGTACGCCGACGGGACTGCGGCCCGGCGCGAACAGCTCCCGGGTGAGCACCTGGTACGTGGTGTGGACGGTGGTCTCGGTGATCCCGTACATGTTGACCAGCCGCGGCGACTCCTCCCCGTGCCGGTCGAACCACCGCAGCACCGAGTCGGCGTCCACCGCGTCCCCGCCGAACACCACATGCCGCAGGGCGAGCTCCCGCCCCTGCTCCTCGTCGACGGCGACCACCAGCCGGAACGCGGCCGGCGTCTGACTGAGCACGGTGACCCGCTCCCGTACCAGCAGCGCGTAGAACTCCTCCGGCACCCGCACCGCCTCCTGCGGTACGACGACCAGCCGGCCCCCGCGTCCCAGCGCGCCCCACAGCTCCCAGACGGAGACGTCGAAGGCGACGGAGTGGAACAGCGACCACACCTCGTCGGGCCCGAAGCAGCCCAGCACGTCCGCGCTGTCCAGCAGCCGGATCACGTTGCCGTGGGGGACCATGACGGCCTTGGGGGTGCCGGTCGAACCGGAGGTGTAGATGAGATAGGCGAGGTCGCCGGGGCCGACCGCGGCCGGGTCCTCGATGTCCTCCTCGTCCGCGCAGGTCAGCGGGACGACGTTCCACGGCCCCTCGGGCAGCCCGGTGTCCGGGGCGGCCAGTACGGTCTTGACGGCCGCGTCCGACAGCATGAACGCCAGCCGGTCCGCGGGCAGCGCGGGGTCCAGCGGCAGATACGCGGCGCCGGCCCGCAGGATGCCCAGCAGTCCGGCCACCATCGCCGCCGACCGGCCCGCCGACAGGCCCACCAGATCACCGCGGGCGACCCCGTGGCGCCGCAGCCGGGCCGCGATCCGCCCGGCCTCGCGGTCGAGTTCGCGGTACGTCAGCCGCCCGTCCCCGTCGGTGACGGCCACCGCGTCGGGGCGCTCGGCGACCCGGCGGGCGAACAGCCCGTACAGCGAACCCGCCGGGGCGTCGTGGGTGCGGGCGCGGCTGTGCCGTACCAGCTCGGCGTGTTCGGCGGGCGTGGCGATCGCCAGAGTGCCGATGTGCCCGTCGGGCCGTTCGGCGGCCTGGGCCAGGACATGCGCCAGATGTCCTGCCGTACGGGCGATCCGGTCGGCGTCGAAGAGCTCGGAGGCGTACTCGTACTGCAGGTTGATGCTGCCGTCCGGGCGCTCGGTTGCGGCGATGCCGATGTCGAAGCGGGCCGTGGAGGCGGCCAGGAACTCGTTGCGCACCGCCAGTTCCCCCCAGCGCTGCGACACCTCGGCGGTGGCGCCGCTCTGCAGGGTGAGGCTGATCTGGAAGAGCGGATTGCGCCCCGGCACCCGCTCGGGGTTGAGGTCCTCCACCACCATGGAGAACGGCACGTCCTGGTGGGCCAGCGCCTCCAGCACCCCGGTCCGGCAGCGTCCGACGAGCTCGCGGAAGGTCGGGTCGCCGGCCGTGCTCGTCCGCAGCACACAGGTGTTGACGAAGAAGCCGATCAGCTGCTCGAACTCCGAGCGGGTGCGGCCGGAGAAGACGGAACCGACGGGTATGTCGTCCTTGCCGGTGGCCCGGTTGAGGACGACCAGCAGACCCGCCTGCAGCACCGCGAGCACGGAGGCGTTCTCGGCGCGGGCCAGCTCGCGCAGCCGGCCGGCCAGCTCGGCGGGGAGGTCGCAGTCGAAGTAGGAGCCCGCCTGGGTGGGGTCCGCGGGGCGGGGCCGGTCGGTGGGGAAGTCCAGCTCCGGGAGGTCCGTCAGCCGGCCGCGCCAGTACGCCAGCTGCTCCTCCAGCACCGGCCCGGTGAGCCTGCCGCGCTGCCAGACCGCGTAGTCCGCGATCTGCACGGGCAGTTCGGGCAGGTCCGCGGGCCGGTCCTCGCGGGCCGCCGCGTACAGCTCGGTCAGGTCGCGCAGCAGCACGCCGGTGGACCAGCCGTCCGTCACGATGTGATGCATCGCCAGCAGCAGCAGATGATCGTCCGCCCCCGCCCGTACGAGCCGGATCCGTACCGCGTGCTCCGCCGCCAGGTCGAACGGCTCCCCGACGACAGCGGCGATCAGCCGCCGCGCCTCGTCGTACCCGGCCGCGGGCATCGCCCCGTCGGGCAGCACCGGGGGGACCGGGTCGATCACCTGACGGGGCTGCCCGCCGTCGGTGACCAGCCGGGTGCGCAGCACCTCGTGCCGCGCCAGCAGCCCCGCCAGCGCCGTGCGCAGCGCGGCCACGTCCAGCGGCCCGCGCAGCCGCAGCGCCAGCGGGGCGTGGTACACGGTGGCCCCGGGGTCCAGCTGGTGCAGGAACCACAGCCCCTCCTGCTGCCGGGACAGCGGCAGCTCCCGCTCCCGCCCGACCGGCACGGGCGCGGCGTCCGTGGCGGCGGCCGCCGCGTCCACCAGCGCCGCCATCCGCCGCAGCACCGGCGCGCCGAACAGCTCGCGCACCCCGATCGCCGCGCCGAGCCGGTCCCGGATCCGGGAGATCAGCCGGGTGGCCTGCAGCGACGTGCCGCCCAGATCGAAGAAGCCGTCGTACGCGCCGACCCGCCCGTCCGGCAGCTCCAGCAGCTCCTGCCAGACGGCGGCCAGCGCCTCTTCGGTGCCGGACGCCGGCGGTACGTGCTCCGTCTGCGCCTCCGGCAGCGGCAGCCGGGCGTGGTCCAGCTTGCCGGAGGGGGTCAGCGGCAGCCGGTCCACGGTGAGCACGGCGGAGGGGACCATGTGCAGGGGGAGGCGGTCCATCAGGAGGGCGCGGATCTCCTCGCCGTCGGGCTTCTCCCCCGGCTCCGGTACGACGTAGCCGGTCAGCCGGGCCTGCGGGGTGCCCTGGTGGTGGACGACCACCACGCCCTGCGCGACGCCGGGGCAGGCGCCCAGCGCGTGCTCGATCTCGCCGGGTTCGATGCGCAGACCGCGGATCTTGATCTGGCGGTCGGCCCGGCCCTGGAACGTCAGCAGCCCGTCCTCGCTCCAGCGCACCAGGTCCCCGGTGCGGTACATCCGGGTGCCGGGCGGGCCGAAGGGGTCCGGGAGGAACTTCTCCGCGGTCAGGTCCGGCCGCCCCAGATACCCGCGCGCCAGTCCCGCCCCCGCCACGTACAACTCGCCGGGGACGCCCGGCGGGACGGGGCGCAGGAAGTCGTCGAGGACGTACGCGCGGTGGTTCGTCATGGCCCGGCCGATCGGCGGCGCGGCGCGCATCGTCCCGGGCGGGCAGGCGTAGTCGACGCAGGCGACGGTGGCCTCGGTGGGGCCGTAGCCGTTGTGGAAGGCGCGGCCCGGGGTGCGCCAGCGGTTCACCAGCTCGGCGGGGAAGGCCTCCAGCCCGACCCACAGCGCCCGCAGGTCCGTCAGCGGTTCCGGGTCCAGCAGCCGCAGCATCGCGGGCGGCAGGTCCGACACCGTCACCCGCTCCTCGCGCAGCAGCACGGCCAGCGCGTCCGGGTCCAGCAGCGTGCCGCGCGGCGCCGCCACCACGGCCGCCCCCGACGCCAGCGCGCCGAAGACGTCGAAGACGCTGACGTCGAAGGCGGGGTTGGCGAACTGCAGCACCCGGTCACCGGGGCCGAGGCCGAACAGGTCCCGGGCGTTCAGGGCGAAGTTGGCGGCGGCGGCGTGGCTGATCATCACGCCCTTGGGGCGGCCGGTGGAGCCGGAGGTGTAGATGACGTACGCCAGATCGTCGCCGCACACCTCCACCCGCGGCGGCGTGGCGGGGAGCGCGGCCAGCGCCTCCCGTACCGCCGGATCGTCCGGGCAGACGGGCGTGACGCCGTCCGGCACCCGGTCCGCCAGGTCCCGGGTGGTCAGGACGACGTCCGCGCCCGCGTCCGCGAGCTGGGCGGCGAGGCGGTCGGCGGGGTACTGCGGGTCCAGCGGCAGCCACGCCGCCCCCGCCGCCAGCACCCCCAGCTGGGCGGCCGGCAGCTCCGTACCGCGCTCCAGCAGCAGCCCCACGACGGACCCGGGCGCCACGCCGTAGCCGTCGTGCAGCAGCCGCCCCAGCCGGCAGCCGGCGCCGACGAGTTCCCCGTACGAGACCTCACGCCCCGCGAAGCGCACGGCGGTCGCCCCGGGCCGCTCCGCCGCCTGCCGGGCCACCAGCTCGTGCAGCAGCAGCCCGTCCTCCGGGCGGATCACCGGCGCCGGATTCCACTCCTCCAGCACCCGGCGCCGCTCCCGCTCGCCCAGCGGGTCGAAGTCGGCGATCCGCCGCTCCGGATGCGCCACCGCCTGCTCGAGCAGCCGGTGGAAGTGCGCGGCGAGCCGCTCGATACGACTGCGCGCGAACAGATCGGTGGAGTACTCCAGCAGCGCCTCCAGCCCGCCGTCCGCCTGCTCCACCAGCGTGACCCCGAGGTCGAAGCGGGAGTGCACCGCGGTCACGTCCAGCGGCTCGACGGTGATGCCGGGCAGCGTGAACTCCGGGCCGCCGGTGCCCGCCGCCTGCAGCGTCAGACTGATCTGGAACAGCGGATTGCGCCCCTGCGCCCGCTCCGGCCGCAGCGCGTCCACCACCGTGCCGAACGGCACGTCCTGATGGGCGAGCGCCCCGATGACGGCGTCCGAGCAGCGCCGCAGCAGCGTACGGAAGGTCGGGTTGCCGTCCGAGGAGGCCCGCAGCACCAGGGTGTTGGCGAAGAAGCCGACCAGCGGCTCGGTGTCGGGGTGCGCCCGCCCGGAGAACACCGAGCCCAGCGCGATGTCCTCCTGACCGGTGTACCGGGTCAGCACCGCCAGGAACCCGGCGTGCAGCACCGCCAGCAGCGACGTCTGCTCCGCCCCCGCCAGCTCCCGCAGCCGCCGGGCCAGCGCGACGGGCAGCGTGCGCTCCACGGTGGCCCCGGCGAACGACGGGGCCGGGGGCCGGGGGTGATCGGTGGGGAAGTCCACGGTCGGCACCCCCGCCAGCCGCTCCCTCCAGTACGCCAGCTGCGCCCGCTCCCGCTCCCCGGCCAGCCGCTGCCGCTGCCAGGCCGCGTGGTCGGCGGGCTGCACCCGCAGCGGGGGCAGCTCGGCGCCCCCGTACAGCGCGGCCAGATCCCGGGTCAGGATGCCCGCCGACCAGCCGTCGGAGATGATGTGGTGCAGGCACAACAGCAGTACGTGCTCGTCGTCGGCCAGCCGCAGCAGCCGGACCCGCATCAGCGGCCCGCGCTCCAGGTCGAAGGGCTCGACGGCGTCCGCGGCGGCCAGCTCGGTGACCCGCTCCTCCTGTCCCGCCAAGTCCTCCACGTCCAGCGCCCGTTCACCGGGCTCCGGACCGATCACCAGATACGGGGCGCCGTCCCGCGCCTCGAACCGGGTCCGCAGGCTCTCGTGCCGCACGACCAGCGCCCACAGCGCCTCCGCCAGCGCGTCCACGTCCAGCGCCCCGCGCAGCCGCAGCGCGAACGGCACGTTGTACACCGTGGCCCCCGGCGCCGACTGCTCCAGAAACCACAGCCCTTCCTGCTGGTAGGAAGCCCGCAGCAGCCCGTCCCGGCCCACCGGCACGATCCGCTCGTCCCCCGCCCGCTGCGCCCGCAACCGCCGCGCCAGCAACGCCCGCCGCTTCTCCTCGATCGTCGCACCGGCCCCGGCACCCCCGGTCGGCTGCGAGGTCTGATCGCTCATGCGGTGTCCTCTTCCTGCGCGAACCCTCGCGGGGCGAAACGGCGGGCTGATCTCGCCCGGACGATAACCACGCGACCCGTCCCACCGCGTCCACCCGGGCGTGGACCCGGGGGGGTGTTGTGGACGTGGTGGTGACGTGGCCGGCCGGCGGATCCGGTCCGGTTCCCGCGAAGGTGTGGTTTGAGGCCCGGTGACCAGCCCCGACGGTCTCCGGTCGGATGTTCTGGGGGCGAGCGGTCCGCGCCGTCGCGGCGCGGACGACCGCGTACGCGAACCACTGGGGGACACATGACACACACCGAACAGGGCGGCCGGGGGCCGGACGAGCGGGCGGTGCTGCTCCTGGCGGGGCTGGCGGATCTGGCGGTGGACGCCCTCGGCTCCGCCGCCGGGACCGTACGGCAGCTGCTGCGCCGGTCCGACGGGCCGGAGCTCGCCTCCGACGCGCAGCAGGACCTGATGGCGCGGGGCCGGATCGCGCTGGACCGCGTCGGGGCGCCGCCGCCCGCCCATCTCGAGGTACTGGCCCAGCACGTGCTCGCCCGGCGCGCCGCGGCCGGTGGCGATGTCTGAGACCTGGGATCCCGCCGGGTTCAAGGACCGTGTCGACGCCGAACTGGACGGCTTCCTGTCCGAGGAGGCCGGTGAACTGCTCGCCGTCGACGCCTCCCTGAAGCCGGTGGCCGAGCAGCTGCGGCAGGCCGCCGCACACGGCAAGCGGCTGCGGGCGGCCTTCTGCTACTGGGGGTGGCGCGCGGCCGGCCAGCCCGACGGCGAGGCCCTGCTGCGCGCGGCCGCCTCGATGGAACTGGTCCACGCCGCGGCGACCGTCCACGACGACCTCATCGACGACAGCCCCCTGCGCCACAGCCTCCCCACGCCCCATGTCGCCCTGCGCGAGGCCGTCCCCGGCCGCCCGGGGACCCGGGCCGCCGCCGCCCGCTGTCTGGCCATACTGGTCGGCGACCATCTGATGTCCCTGGCCGGCCGCCTCTTCGTCACGAGCGGCCTCCCCGCCGCCTACCTCGCCCGAGCCCGGCCCGTATGGGACGCACTCGCCCGCGAACTGATCGCCGGCGAGTGTCTGGAGATCCTGCACACCGGCGCCGGCCCGGACCCCGGCGTGTCCCTGAAGGTCGCCCGTTTCAAGACCGCCAAGTACACCGTCGAACAGCCCCTCCTCATCGGCGCCCGGCTCGCCGGCGCCGCCCCGGCCCTGCGCGCCGGGCTCTCCGCGTACGGACTGCCCCTGGGCGAGGCGTTCCAGCTGCGGGACGACCTCCTCGGCCTGTTCGGCGAGACCGGCCGTACGGGCAAGGCCGCCCTGGACGACATCCGCGCCCACCGGCCCACCACCCTCCTCGCCCTGGCCTGGCAGACCGCCGGGCCCGCCGAGCGGGACCGGCTCACCGCCCTGCTGGGACGCCGTGACCTCGACGAGGAGCACCTGCACGAGGTGCGCGAACTGCTCCTGTCCCTCAAGGCCCCCGAACAGGTGGAGGACCTGATCGCCTCCCGCGTCGGCGAGGCCGTCGGCCGGCTGGACGGGCTCGGCCTGCCCGGCCACGCCCGGCGGGCCCTGGCCGAACTGGCCCGGCTGGCCACCGACCGTCACCGCTGACCGTCCAGTCCCACGAAGGGGTACTGACATGACCTGCACCGATGCCTCGATGGACGCGCTGCGCGAGTCCGGCGACGAACTCGCGGACGCCGTCGTGGCCACCATGTTCGAACGAGGGGAGGTCGGCACGTTCAACACCCTGATGCGCTACGTCTCCACCGCCGGCTCACCCCTGCCCGACGGGCTGCCGGACGTCGCCCGGGAGTATCTGGAGGCCACCGCGACACCGCCGGCCTGGGTGGACTGGGACGAGATGGAGCGGGCGCGGCTCTTCTTCATCGACAACAACGTGCACATCTCCACGGCGCTGTCCTTCGCCTCCATGCCCGCCTGCTATCTGATCCCGCACGCCGCGAAGCTGCTCTCGGCCAGCCACGCGCTGAACTTCCCGGCCAAGCGGATGGCGGAGACCGGCCAGTTCACGGTCTATCTGATGCAGCCCGACGCCTTCGAGGCCGGCAGCCGCTTCGTCCCCGCCGCGCAGAAGGTGCGGCTGCTGCACGCCTCCATCCGCTACCACCTCGCGCGCGGGGACCGCTGGGACACGGCGTCGCTGGGGGTGCCGATCTGCCAGGAGGACATGATCGGCGGCCAGATGGCCTTCTCCCTCCTGGTCCTCGACTGCCTGCACCGGCTGAACATCCATATGTCGACCGAGGGCGCCGAGGCCTACTACTACGCCTGGCGGGTGGTCGGGGCGATGCTCGGCGTCGACCAGGACGCCGCTCCCCGCACCCTGGAGGACGCCCGCGGCTTCCTCGACCTGTACATGACCCGGCACATGGGTCCCTCGGCGGAGGGCGCCCATCTGACCCGCCAGCTGATCGACATGTACGAGGAGATCGTCCCCGGCACGTTCTTCGACCCCGTCGTGTCCGCCCTCATCCGCTATCTGCTGGGGGACACCTGCGCCGACTGGCTCGAGGTCCCGGCCACCGCCTGGGACAACGTCACCAGGCTCGTCCCCACCCTGCTCGGCGTCCTGGAGACGATCGAGGACCGCTCACCCCTCGGGGCGTGGGCGCTCGACCGGCTCGGTCATCTCACGTCGGTCCTCGAGCTGTCGTCGCTCACCCGCGGGCGCGTGATGCATTACGCGATCCCGGAGCAGCTGAAGAAGGACTTCGGCGTCAGCTCCACCGTGCCGCGCACCCGGCGGTGGGTGCCGCCGGCGGCGACGGTAGTCACGTGAGGTGAGCCGTACGGGGGCGGTGGTGGTGAGCCGGGTGCGGATCCGGCCCGCCCCCCGCCGCGCACGCCGCCTCCGCCGCCCCCGCCAGGGCGCGGCGGTCGGCGTGGGCGCCGGCCGGGACCGGGGGCCGGATCTCCACCTCCGCCGTCACGCCCCGCGCCGTGAGCACCCGCCACAGGGACGCGAGGAGGGTGTCGTCGCCGACGAAGGCCGGGGCGGTGGCCGGGTGGCCGTCGGGCCGGCTGTACGTGATACGGACCGGCTGGACCGGGGCGCCGGCGTCCAGGGCCGCCTGGAACGCGGCGCGGCGGAAGGGGCCGTGGGCGCGGCCGCACCAGGTGGTGCCCTCGGGGAAGACGGTCACGGCGGTGCCGGCGCGCAGGGCCCGCGCCAGCACCGCGACCGTGCCGGGCAGCGTCCGGACGCGGTCGCGGTCGATGAACAGGGCGCCGCCCCGGGCCGCCAGCCGGCCGGCCAGGGGCCAGCCGGCGATCTCCGCCTTGGCCAGCATCCGTGCCGGACGCACCGCCGCGAGCAGCGGGATGTCCAGCCACGACACATGCGGGGCGACCAGCAGCACCCCGCCCCGGTCCACGGCGGCCCCCGTGATCCGTACCCGTACTCCCGCCGCCCGGACCGTCGTCCGCGCCCAGCGGCGGATCACCGCGTCCGGGACGCGGCCGCCGAGCGGGGAGGCCGCGATCCCGGCGAGGAGCAGGGCCGCCAGCGCCGTGAGCCGCAGGACGGCGCGGACCGCGGCCGCCCCGGTGCGGGCGGGGTCGACGCAGCCGGCGGGGGTGCAGGGGGCGGTGGGGAGCCAGACGGCGCTCACGCCGGGACCAGGGAGAGGAAGTGGCGCAGGTAGCGCTCGTTGACCCGGTTCATCGGCAGGAGTACGTACAGGTCGGCGACGTCGAACTCCGGGTCGTACGCGGGCTCCCCGCACACCCAGGCGCCCAGCCGCAGATAGCCGCGCAGCAGCGCGGGCAGCTCGCCCTTCGCCGGCGCGATCCCTTCGGGCGTCCAGGGCCGCAGCGGCCGGACCCGGAACTCTTCCGGCGCCATGTTCCGCCCCCGCACCCGCTCCCACGTACCGGCCGCCCGCGTGCCGCCGTCGGCCAGCGGTATGGAGCAGCAGCCGGCCAGCCAGTTGTGGCCCCGGTCGGTCATATAGCGGGCGATGCCGGCCCAGATGAGGCTGATGACCGTCCCGTCCCGGTGCCCGGGGTGTACGCAGGACCGGCCCACCTCGACCAGGTCCGCCCGTACGGGGTCGAGCGCGCCCAGGTCGAACTCGCCCTCCGCGTACAGCGCCCCGGCGAGGGAGGCCCGCTCGGGCGGCAGCAGCCGGTACGTCCCGACGACCTGCCGGCTCACGGCGTCCCGGACGACGAGGTGATCGCAGAAGGCGTCGAAGCGATCGACGTCGTGCCCGGGCAGCCCGCCCTCGAGCCGGGCGCCCATCTCCCCGGCGAAGACGTCGTGTCTGAGCCGCTGGGCGGCCCGCACGTCGTCGTCGCTCTGGGCGAGTCCTACGATGTAGTTGGTACCGGCGGGGCTTTCGACGACGGGTGACACGGTCACGGGGAGCTCCCTGCGGGGGTGGGGACGAGCCTTCGGCGGCCTACGCCCCGTTTCTCCCCGCACCGCCTGACCTCCGCGTAACCACGGCCAAGCGAACGCATGTGCAACCGCTGAACGACGGGGTGGCCTGTGCGTTCCGCCTGCCCTTGTGACCTGCCGGGCCCCGGCGCGGGTCGATCGCATCGCCACCCTGTGTGACTCTTCTGTCACGCAGCGCACGTCGGGGCGGTACGTTACCAAGGTCTTGAAGGATGCCGAGGAACGCGGAATGCCGGGGGTTGATCGCGTGAGCGAGCGAGCGGACCAGGTGCGGGAACCCATGAACGCCGCGGCGTATTTCGGGCGGGAGACGAGAGCGCTGAGGGAAGCTCTCGGCATGTCCCAGAGGGAGTTCGCGGAGGCGTTGCACTACCAGCCGGCGCAGGTCTGCAAGGTCGAGAACGGCATGGTGCTGGCGTCGGAGGCCTTCGCCCAGGCGATGGACCGCGTGGCCGGAACGCCGGGGGTGTACACCCGACTGCGGGCCAAGCTGAGCAAGCAGGGGCACCCGGAGTGGTTCGTGCCGTACATCGCCATGGAGGAGTCGGCGAGCGGGATCACGGATTACTCGTGCACGTTCCTCATGGGGCTGCTGCAGACGCGGGCGTACGCGACGGCCGTCTTCCGCGCTGCCCGCCCACGTGAGACCGAGGATCAGATCAAAGAGCGCGTTGAGCTGCGCATAAGGCGTCGGGCCACCATGGACCGCGACAAGCCGCCCCTCTTGTGGGTCGTGATCCAGGAAGGTGTCCTGCGTACCTGCGTCGGTGGCCCGTCCGTCATGGCCGAGCAACTGGAGTATCTGGGCGGACTGATGGAATCGCCGCACGTCATGGTGCAAGTGCTGCCGTTTACAGCGGGTGCCGCGCCCAGCCATCTGCCTTGTACGCTGCTCTCGTTGAACAACGCACCCCACGCTGTCTACACCGAGTCTCCCGCTCACGGCGGTCAAGTGGACGACACTCCCGGCGTGGTGACGGATGCCGTCGCCATGTTCGATCGGCTTCGCATGGCGGCATTGTCCGAGGAAGAATCGCTGTCCCTGATTCGTCGGATCATGGAGGATCACGTCAAATGAGCAGCAGGACAGACTCTCAGTCCGTGCGGTGGGTCAAGAGCTCCTACAGCGGCGGCGACGGCGGCCAGTGCGTCGAATGGGCCCCCGACCACGCCCGCGCCACCGGCGAGTTCCTGATCCGCGACAGCAAGGACCCGAACGGCCCCCGCCTCACCCTGACCCGCGAGGGGTTCGCCGGGCTCGTGGAGTTCGCCAGGAACCACGGCTGACGGAGCCGACCGTCCCCCCGGGAAGGGACGACCGGCCCATCGGACTGGCCCGGCGGTACCCCGCCTCCCGGGGGCGGGAGAGGGAGAGTGAGAATGTGATTGAAAGCGGACGGACGCTTCCGGTTCCGGTGGGCCCGGTCGGTGGGCCTGGTGGGAGCCGACGGTCGGGACGCTCGGAGCTGGACAGCTGACAGCAGGAGGTGGGCGTCATGCCCGGCACGATCATCGTTGGACTCGACGGCTCGACGGAGAGCCGCGCCGCCGCGGAGTGGGCCGCGCGTGAGGCGGGGCTTCGGGGGCTGGCGGTGACCCTGGTGCACGTGTGGCAGCCGGTGCCGGAGCCGATGGCGCTGGCGTCGTTCCTGGGGGACGAGACGCACCAGCACTGGGCCGAGCGGATTCCGCGGGAGGCCGTGGAGGCGCTGAAGACCCGGCACCCCGAGGTCGAGGTGACGGTCGAGCAGCGCAACGGCGCGCCGGCCGAGGTGCTGCTGGAGGCCGCCGCGGACGCGGAGCTGCTGGTGCTCGGCTCGCGGGCGCTCGGCGGGATCGGCGGGTTCCTGGTGGGGTCCGTGGGCCAGTCCGTGGTCGCCCGTACCGACCGGCCCGTGGTGCTGGTCCGGGCCGGGGGCGAGGTCTCCGACGGCCGGTCCGTCGTGCTGGGGCTGGACGTCGCACACCCGGACGACCTGGTGATCGCCTTCGCCTTCGAGGAGGCCCGGCGCCGGTCGGCCCCCCTGACCGCCGTGCACTCCTGGAACCTGCCGTCCCCGTACGTGAACAGCCTGGCCCTGGCCGGTGGCTACGACCCGCGCGACGACATCGCCGACGCGCAGGCCGGCGCGCTGGCCGAGGTGTTGAAGCCCTGGCGGGAGAAGTACCCCGAGGTCGAGGTGGCCGAGAAGTCCGGCTTCGGCAGCCCGGCGGGCCGGCTGATCGACGAATCGAAGGAGGCCGCGCTCGTCGTCGTCGGCCGCCGCGTCCGCCGCAGCCCGTTCGGCGTACACATCGGGTCGGTGGCCCACGCGGTGATGCACCACTCGGTGGCACCGGTCGCGGTGGTCGCGCACGACTGACGCCCCAGACGCGTCGCTCACGGGAGCGGTGTCCGTCCACAGCGAGCTGGTGGCTGCGGCGACCACCGCTCCCGTGAGCCTATGGCTCGTCGAACCAGGAGAACGCCGCGATCCGCCAGCCCTCCGGCGTGCGGACGAACTGGAACGTCTTGTGCCCCTCGCCCCCGTACGGCTCCCCGTCCAGCGTGCCGGACTTGGCATAGCCGCCCGAGCGGCAGGCGATGTCGCCCATGATCTCCGTGTGCCCGGACGTCTCCCACTCCGAGAACTCCACCAGCCGCCCCTCGTTCAGCAGCCTGTGCCGCGGCTCGATGAACTCGTCCACCGTGTATACGGCGTACTGCGGCCCCGTCACCACGATCACCCCGCCGGGGATCATCAGCCGGCGGATCCGGTCGAGGTCGGCGGGCTTGCCGCCGCGGTTGTCGAAGGCGCCGAAGAACTCGGCGGCCAGGGCGTCGATTTCGGTACGTGAGGACATGGGCGGACGCTAACACCGCCCGCCGGCCGGACGCTCCCGGGAATCGATCTTGCGGACCACCACCCGCCCCAGCCCCCGGTACCGGTGCGCCACCGCGCCCGGCAGCAGATACTCCGCCAGCGGGTTCGACGCCCGGTGGGGGCGCAGGCCGAGGTCGCCGAGGAGTTCGTCCGCCGTGTGGATGTCGTACGCGCCGAAGTCGTAGCCCCCGGAGCCCGGGAGGGCCGCCTCCTGCCAGGCCAGGCGGGCGGTGATCGCCGCCTCCATCTCCGCGGGCGACGGGGCGGTGCGCAGCCGGCCGGCGAAGTGGGCCGTGAGCCAGTGGGCGGTGAGCTCCATGCCCAGGGGGTTGTTGAAGATCTGGCGGAAGCCGACGAAGGCCAGGCCCGGCGCGGACGGGGGCACGATGCCCCGGTACAGGCGCAGCCGGCCGGCGGCGTCGTGCGTCTCGACCGACGGGTCCAGGAACGGGAAGACCCTGCGGTGTCCCGTCGCGAACACCACCACGTCCGCCGGGATTTCCTCGCCGGTCGACAGCCGCAGCCCCTCCGGGGTGTACGACGCGACTTCCGCCACCCGGACGGATAGGGACCCGCGCCGCACCGCCCGGGTGTAACCGCGGGGCATCACCCCGGCGTGCGCCAGATGGAACGGGAGGGGGTGGGCGGGGCGGAGCCGGCGGGGGAGGCCGTACAGGCCGGTGGAGGCCAGGGTGTCGCGGGTGATGAGCCACCACGCCGCCCGTTTGATCCCGTCGGGGAGGCGGTCGAGGCCGCGGACGTACGCGGGGTCGTGGTAGCGGGGGAGAAGGGCCTCGGCGAGGCGGTTGAACAGGATCCACTTGTTGGAGACCGTGCCGAGGAGGAACTTCTCCGGGATCATCCAGTTGACCTTGCGCTGGACGAGCGTGGCGGAGGCCGCCTCCCGAGAAGCCCGCGTGGCCAGATCCAGCGCCGACTTCCCGCCCCCGACGACGACCACCCGCCGGCCGGCGAAAGTACCCGCCCGTACGTCGTTGGAATGCAGCACCGTCCCGGGGAACGCACCCGGTAACTCCGGCAGATACGGATGGTGATGCGCCCCGCTGGCCACGACCACGTAGTCGTACGAACCGCCCTCGCCGCCCCGTACCCCCACCTCCCACGACCCCGACACCGGCCGCACCGACACCACCTCGGTCCCGGACCGCACCCGCTCCAGCACGCCGAACGTCCGCGCGTACTCCTCCAGATACCGCTGCGTGTCCGCCGCCCCCGCGTAGTGCAGCCGGTTGGGCAGATCCGCGAACTCGAACACCCGCCGCGGCGCCTGATTGGCCAGCCCGTCGTAGCATCCGCCCGCCGACCAGATCCCGCCGACCTGCGGATACTTGTCGTAGACGGTGACGTCGAAGCCGCCGTCCAGCAGCACCTTCGCGGCGACGATTCCCCCGGGGCCCGCCCCGACCACGCAGACTCTCATCCGCACATCATCCCGGCCGGGTGGTCCCGGCGCACCCCCGCGCCGGGACCACCCGCCGTGCTCAGGCCGCCGGGGTGTAGTGCGCCTCGTCGCCCTCCAGGGCGAGGCTGCGCTCGCCGCTGATCCCCACGGGGACGTCGCCGGCGACGGTCACCCGGTGCAGCAGCCGGGGCTGGTCGGCGTAGTCGTCGGGGGCGTAGTGCTGGGTGATCCGGTTGTCGAACAGCACCAGATCACCGGGGGCCCACGTCCAGCGGACGATGTTCTCCGGGCGGGTCACGTACGACTGGAGGATCCGCAGCAGGTCGCGGGACTCCGACGGCGACAGGCCGACGATCGACTGGGCGAAGCCGCCGATGAACAGGTTCCGCTCACCCGTCTCGGGATGCACCCGCACCACCGGATGCTCGGTGCGGTAGACCCGCGAGGTGAACTCCCGGCGGTGCTCCGCCGCCCTCTCGGTCTTGGGCTCCGCGTAGTCGTACGCGTTGGTGTGCACCGCCCGCAGCCCGTCGGCGAACTCCCGCAGTACGTCCGGCAGATCGCGGTACGCGGCGGCGGTGTTCGCGATGAGGGTGTTACCGCCGTACGCCGGGACGACCAGCGACCGCAGGGAGGTGGCCTTCGGCGGCGTACGGACGAAGGTCACGTCGGTGTGCCAGCGGTTGGCGCGGACGCCCTCCTCGCCGTCGACAGGCAGGATGTGCGGCTGCCCGTCGACCGCCGCGACCGTGGGGTGCGCGGTGGTCAGCTCCCCGAAGGAGGCCGCGAAGCGGAGCTGGGCGTCGTCGTCGAGGTCCTGGTCCCGGAAGAAGACGGCCTTGTGCTCCAGGAGCGCCCGGTTGACTTCGGCGACGGTGGTGGCGGGCAGCGGGCGGGAGATGTCGAGGCCGCGGATCTCGGCCCCGACACGGCCGCCGATGCGCCGGATGTCGATGCTGGTCATGGTGTTACTTCCCTTCTTCGGTGGTGACGGGCGCCCCGTAGTGCTCGCGCAGGGTGCGCCCGGTGTACTCGGTGCGGAACAGGCCGCGGCGCCGCAGGATCGGCACGACCTCGTCGACGAAGACCTCCAGGCCCGACGGCAGCAGCGGCGGCATGATGTTGAAGCCGTCGGCCGCCCCTTGGGTGAACCACTCCTGCAGCGAGTCGGCGATCTGCTCCGGCGTGCCGGCCACGACCCGGTGCCCGCGCCCGCCGCCCAGGCGCGCGATGAGCTGCCGGATGGTCAGCCCGTCCCGGCGGGCGAGGTCGGCGACGAGGGTGAAGCGGGACTTGTTGCCGTTGATGTCCCGCTCCTCGGGGAGCTCGGGCAGCGGCCCGTCCAGGGGCAGCCCGGTGAGGTCGGTGCCGAGCATCCCGGACAGCTGCGCCAGCCCGTACGCGGGGACCTGCAGCCCGGTGAGCTGTTCGTCCAGCGCGCGGGCCTCGGCCTCGGTGGAGCCGATCACCGGGACGATGCCCGGCAGGACGCGGACGGCGTCGGGGGAGCGGCCGTGGCGGGCGGTGCGGGCCTTGAGGTCCTTGTAGAACGCCTGGGCGTCGGCGAGCGTCTGCTGGGCGGTGAACACGGCCTCCGCGTGCCGGGCGGCGAACTCCCTGCCGTCCTCGGAGGATCCGGCCTGGACGAGCAGCGGCCGGCCCTGCGGGGAGCGCTGGACGTTGAGGGGGCCGGCGACCGTGAAGTGCTCGCCCTCGTGGTCGATCGCCCGGACGCGGCCCTCCTCGGCGTAGATCCCGCGTGCCTTGTCGGCGGCGACGGCGTCGGCGTCCCAGCTGTCCCAGAGCTTCTTGGCGACCTCGAGGAACTCGTCCGCGCGGGCGTAGCGCCGGGCGTGCGCCACATGCTCGGCGAGGCCGAAGTTACGGGCCTCCGCGGGATTCCCGGAGGTCACGATGTTCCAGCCGGCCCGGCCACCGCTGAGGTGGTCCAGCGAGGCGAACGCGCGGGCCACGGGGAACGGCTCGTTGAACGTGGTGGACACGGTGGCGATCAGCCCGATGTGCTCCGTCGTGGCCGCCAGCGCCGCCAGCAGCGTGAGCGGTTCGAAGCCGCCGAGCGCGTTGTAGCGGGCGTCGCCCAGGAGGGACAGGCCGTCGGCGAGGAAGACGGAGTCCAGCGTGCCCCGCTCGGCGACCCGGGCGAGGTGGCGGAAGTGCGCGAGGTCCGTGACCCCCGCCGGGTCGCTCGCCGGGTGGCGCCAGGCGGCGTCGTGGTGGCCGACGCCCATGAGGAAGGCGTTGAGGTGGAACTGCCGGGTCATGCGCGGTCCTTTCCGGCGGGCGTCCGCCAGCGGGTGAAGCGGCGCTCGAGGGCCACGAGGAGCTGGTTGAGGAGGACGCCCAGCAGGGAGATCGTGAGGATCCCGGCGTACATCCGGTGGATCGCGAAGTTGTACTGCGAGGACGTGATCAGATACCCGAGCCCCGCCTTGGCGCCGATCATCTCGGCGGCCACCAGCACGAGGATCGCGGTCGCCCCGGCCAGCCGGATGCCGGTGAAGACGGTCGGCACGGCGGACGGGAGGATCACCTTCCGGAAGACCTGGGGGGCCGGCAGCCCCATGGAGCGGGCCAGCTTCAGCAGCGTCGGGTCGACGGTGCGGACGGCGCTGATGGTGTTGAGCAGGATCGGCCAGGTGCAGGCGTACAGCACGATCGAGATCTTCGAGGTCTCCCCGATGCCGAGGAGCAGCACGAAGACGGGCAGCAGGGCGAGGGCCGCGGTGTTGCGGAACAGCTCCAGCAGCGGGCCCAGCAGATCCGCGACCGGCCGGTACCAGCCGATCAGCAGGCCCAGCGGTACGGCGACCAGCACGGCCAGTCCGAAGCCGGCGCCGGAGCGGATCAGGCTCGCCTCGACGTGCTCGGTCAGCTCCCCGCCGGCGAGCATCGTCCACCACTCGCGGGCCACCTCGCTGAACGGCGGCAGGAACGTCCGGTCGGCGAGCCCCAGCCGGGGCGCGACCTCCCACAGCGCCAGCAGCGCGGCGATCGCCACGGACCGGGTGACGGCGGTGAGCAGCAGTCCGCCCGCGCGGCGCAGCCGGTGCGGTGGATCGGCGGCGGGGACGGCCGTCGCCGGCCGCTCTGCGGTGAGGGTGCTCATACGGGTGCCCCCTGGCGTTCCAGCCGCTGCGCGCGGGTGACTTCCTCGTGCAGCAGGTCCCAGATCCGGTGCCGGTGGGCGGCGAACTCCGGGCTGGAGCGCACGTCACCGCCGTCGTGCCGGGCGCCCAGGTCGATGGGCACGACGGCCTTGAGCCGGCCCGGGCGCGAGGTGAGCACGGCCACCCGGCCGCCGAGGAAGACGGCCTCCTCGATGCTGTGCGTGATGAACACGACGGTCTTTCCGGTGCGCCGCCAGATCCGCAGCAGCTCGTCCTGCAGCGACTCGCGGGTCTGCGCGTCGAGCGCGGCGAACGGCTCGTCCATCAGCAGTACGTCCGGGTCGTACGCGAGGGAGCGGGCGATCGCGACCCGCTGCCGCATCCCGCCGGAGAGCTCGTGCGGATGCCGGTCCTCGAAGCCGCTCAGCCCCACGAGGGCCAGGAACTCCCGGGCCCGTTCGGCGCGTTCGCGCCGGGGGATCCCCGTCGCCTCCAGGCCGAACTCGACGTTGCCCCGGGCGGTGCGCCAGGGCAGCAGCGCGTACTGCTGGAAGACGATGCCGCGGTCCGGGCCGGGGCCGGTGACGGGGGCGCCGTCCAGCAGGACCCGGCCGGTCGTGGGCGTGGACAGCCCGGCGAGCAGGTCGAGCAGCGTCGACTTGCCGCAGCCGGAGGGGCCGACGACGACGGCGAACTCGCCGGCCGGGATCTCCAGGTCGACGCCCTGGAGGGCGACGACCTTACCGGCACTGCCGCTGCCGCGTGTCTTGCGGACGGGGAAAGTCTTGCCGACGGACTCGAAGTGGATCTTCGCGGTCACGGTACTCAGCCCCCGTTCTTGGTGACGAGGCCGTTGAACTCGTTGGTGTAGAGGTCGGCCGCCCTGATCCGCCGGGGGTCGACGTCCCCGCGGTCGCCCAGCCAGTCGATCCACAGCTGGAGCTCCTTCGCCTCGATCCGCCCGTCGGGGGTGGCGACGCCGTAGGAGTGCCAGTACTTCAGCGGGTCGGTGTCCTCGTCGCGGTCGCGCTTGCGGACGATCCCGGTCATCCGGTCGACGACTTCCTCCCGGGAGGTCTCCCGCGACCACACGAGGGCCTTCGCCACACCGGTGACGAACTCCTTCGCGGTGTCCGGGTTGCGCTCCAGCCACCGGTCGGCGATGACGTACGTACCGGCGCTGAAGGCACCCAGCAGCTTGTAGTCGTCGAACAGCGGGCGGATCCCGCCGCGCTCCAGGGCCTTGTCGCGCAGGATGCCGCCGAGGACGGCGACGTCGATCTGGCCCTGGCGCAGCGCCTGCTCGGTGTTGACCGGCGGCAGCGCGAGCCGCTCGACGCCGTCCTGCGATACGCCCTGCTTCTTGAGGTAGATGTCGAGCATCGCCTCGGCGTGCGCGCCGAGGGTGTTCATGCCGACCTTGGCGCCGGTCAGGTCGCGGGCCGAGCGGATGGGGCCGTCCTCGAGCACGTAGTAGCCGCTGAACTGGCGTTTGTCGACGCCGTAGTAGCTGATGACGGAGGTCACCGGGGCCCTGGCGGCGGCCAGTTTGACGACCGCGCCGTTGAAGGCGCCGCCGAAGGTGACGTCGCCGGCCGCGGCGGACTGGATGTCCTGCGGGCCGCTGATGGTGTTGCCGACCCAGTCGAGCTCGAGGCCGTCGAGATGGCCGAGGTCCTGGGCCAGTTCGGCGGGCGTGACCGTGCCGGCCCAGCCCTGGTACGAGACGGTGCGGCCGTTGCCGCCCGCGCTGCCGGAGGCCGTGCCGCAGCCCGCGGTCAGCGCCGCGGCGCCGATCAGGGCGAGGAAGTTCCGGCGTGGGGTGATGAGGGACATGCGGATGCTCCTTGTGAGGGTCAGCGGGCCAGGTCGGCGGTCGCCGGCAGGGCGTGCACGAACTCGTCGACGACGTCGAACAGCCGCAGCCCCGCCTCGGCGGTGAGCTGGGCGGACCCGTCGGGGTCCCGGCCGATCGCGGTGTCCGGCAGGAAGCAGCCGGCGACCACATGACGGGCGCCGAGCGCGGTGAGCACCGGGCGCAGCGCGTAGTCGATGGCCAGCAGATGGGCGGTGGTGCCACCGGTGGCGAGCGGCAGAACGGTCTTCCCCGCCAGCCCCGACTGCGGCAGCAGATCGAGGAACGCCTTGAGCACCCCGGTGTACGCGGCCTTGTAGACGGGCGTCGCGACGATCACGCCGTCCGCCAGCGCGACGGCGTCGACGGCGGCGGCCACGGCGGGCGTGTCCGCCCTGCCGTACAGCAGATCCTCGGGCGGCAGCGCGCGGACGGACAGATGGCGGGCGTCGAAGCCGGTCATGGTGAGCCGGTCCACGACATGGTCCGCGACGAGCGCGGTCCGCGAGTGGGCCGAGGGGCTTCCGGATACGGCCAGAATGGACGTCATGAATCACTCCAGGGCGGAGGTGGGGTGAATGCCGTTACGGCAGCGTGAAATTGGCGGCAAAACCATGTGCGGCGAAATTTCACAGAGATTTAATAAACCTGAAAGGAAAGCCTTTTTGGGCCTGTGAGCAGGTAAGTTGCAGTGCTGTCCGGCTCAGAAGGCCATGGAACAGCGGGCGCTGGCGTGTCGTCGAAGGTCGACGTCCAGGCGCGAGACAAGAATGTCTGAAGGGCTCACGAGAATGAGCATGACGGTAACTCGGGTCTGCCGTCAATCATTTACCGATGAATCTCGGAATATGGATCGCCGCGGCGTTCGGAGGAGTGTGCGGGGCCGCGCCGGCCCGGGGCAACGGGCCCGTCGGGGAGCCCCCTTGGCACCCGCGGTGCCATGTGAAATATTATTGTAGTGTCCAGCGGAACCCCCTCCCCGGACGTCATCGTCGTCGGTGCCGGTGTCGTCGGTGCTGCCTGCGCCTACTACGCCGCCCGCGCGGGACTGAGCGTCACCGTGCTCGACCGCGGCTCCGTCGCCGGCGGTACGACCGGCGCCGGAGAGGGGAATCTGCTCGTCTCCGACAAGGAGCCCGGACCCGAGCTGGAACTCGCCCTGTGTTCCGGCCGGCTGTGGGCCGATCTGGCCCGCGCACTGCCGTCGGCGGTGGAGTACGAGGCCAAGGGCGGCCTCGTCGTCGCCTCCGGCACCCACGGGGCCACCGCGCTGCGGGCGTTCGCCGCCCGGCAGCGTGACAGCGGCGTCGTCACGCACGACGTCCCCGAGGACCGGCTCCACGATCTGGAGCCCCACCTCGCCCCCGGTCTGGCCGGCGGCGTCCACTACCCTCAGGACGCCCAGGTCATGCCCGCCCTCGCCGCCGCACATCTGCTGCGCGCCGCAGGGGGCCGGGTCGATGCCAGACCGGGGGTGGAGGTTCACGCCGTACTGCACGGCCCGCGGGGGATCCGCGGCGTGCGGACGAGCGCCGGCGAGATCCACGCGCCCGCCGTGGTCAACGCCGCCGGGACCTGGGGCGCAGACCTCGCCCGGCTCGCGGGCGTGGAGCTTCCCGTGCTGCCCCGGCGGGGGTTCGTCCTGGTCACGGAGCCGCTGCCGCGCGTCGTACGGCACAAGGTGTACGCGGCCGACTATGTGGCGGACGTGGCCAGCGACTCCGCCGCCCTGCAGTCCTCCCCGGTGGTCGAGGGCACCCCGGCCGGACCCGTGCTCATCGGCGCCACCCGCGAGCGCGTCGGCTTCGACCGGACGCTGTCCACCGAGGCGCTGGGACGGCTGGCGGCCGGCGCGACCGCGCTGTTCCCGCTGCTGGCGGGCGTCCGCGCGATCCGCACGTACGCCGGCTTCCGCCCGTACCTCCCCGACCACCTCCCCGCGATCGGCCCCGACCCCCGCGTCCCCGGCCTGCTGCACGCCTGCGGCCACGAGGGCGCCGGCATCGGCCTCGCGCCGGCCACGGGGGCGATCGTCGCGGCGTGTCTGACCGGGGGCGAACCGCCGCTGGACATACGCCCGTTCCGACCGGAGAGGTTCGCCGCGTGAGCCGGGAGAGCGTCACCTTCACCTTCGACGGCCGGGAGCTCACCGCCGCCGCGGGCCAGTCCATCGCCGCCGCCCTGTGGGCCAACGGCATCCTCGCCTGGCGTACGACCCGGGTCGGCGGCCGGCCGCGCGGCGCCTTCTGCGGCATCGGGCAGTGCTTCGACTGCCTCGCCACCGTCAACGGCGAACCCAACCGCCGCGCCTGCCTCGTCCCCGTCCGCCCCGGCGACGCCGTGACCACGCAGGAGGGCCACGGCCATGACCTCTGACCCGTACGACCTCGCCGTCATCGGCGCCGGCAGCGCGGGCCTGGCGGGCGCCGTCGCCGCGGGCGAACAGGGCCTGAGCGTCGCCCTGCTGGACGCCGCCGCGCACGTCGGCGGCCAGCTGTACCGGGGCCGGGTCACCGACCGCGCGTACACCGGCCTGCGCCGCAGGCTCACCGCCGACCACCTCCCCGGCCACCATGTCTGGGCGGTGACCCGCGACGCCGGCCTGTGGACGGTGCACGCGGTCACCGGCGACGACGGCGCGTCGGGGGAGCCGGTACGGATCCGGGCGCGGGCGGTGCTCCTGGCGACGGGGGCGTACGAGCGGCACCTCCCCTTCCCCGGCTGGACGCTGCCCGGCGTGGTGGGCGCGGGCGGGGCGCAGGCGATGCTCAAGTCCGGCGGGGCGCTGCCGGGACGCCGCATCGTGGTGGCCGGCAGCGGCCCGCTGCTGCTCGCCGTCGCGGGCACGCTGGCGTCCGCGGGGGCACGGGTCCCGGCGCTGGTGGAGGCCGCGAGTTACGTGCCGTACGCCCGGCATCCCCGGGCCCTCGGGAAGGCGGGAGAGGGCCTGCGCCACGGGGCGGCGCTGATCCGGCACCGCGTCCGCCCCCTCACTCGCAGCGCGGTGACCGAGGCCCACGGTACCGACCGCGTCACCGCCGTCACCGTCGCCCGCCTCGACGCGACCTGGCGCCCCGTTCCCGGCACCGAACGCCGCATCCCCTGCGACGCCCTCGCCGTCGGCCACGGCCTCGTCCCGCAGACGGACCTCGCCGTGACCCTGGGCGCCGGGACCCGAACCCTGGCCGACGGCACCAGCGCCCTCGTCGTCGACGAAACGCAGGAGACCACCGTCGCCGGCCTCTGGACGGCCGGCGAAACCAGCGGCGTGGGCGGCGGCCCCCTCGCCCGCACCGAGGGCGAGCTGGCCGGACTCGCCGTCGCCGCCCGCCTCCTCGCCCGCCCCGCCGACCCCCGCCGCGTCCGCACCCTCCGCCGTCGCCGCGACCGCCTGCGCGCCTTCGCCGCCACCATGACCGCCGTCCACGCCCCCGGCCCCGGCTGGCCCCACTGGCTCACCGACGACACGGACGTCTGCCGCTGCGAGGAGGTCACCGCCGGCCGCATCCGCGAGGCCGGAACAGACCTCGGAGCCCGAGACGCCCGCACCGTGAAGCTGCTGACCCGCGCCGGCATGGGCTGGTGCCAGGGCCGCATGTGCGGCCCCGCGGTCAGCTGCCTCGTAAAGCAACCCCATACCGACCGAAGGCCCTTGGCCGCCCCCGTACCCCTGGGAGCCCTGGCCGCACTCGTCACCACCCCCGACACCGGAAAGGCACCACCCCCATGACCTGGACCCCCGACCGCCCCTGGCGCGGCATCATGGTCGCCACCGCGCTGCCCCTGCGCGAGGACCTGAGCGTCGACTACGACGCCTACGCCGCCCACGTCCGCCGGCTCCTCGACAACGGCTGCGACGGCGTCGTCCCCAACGGCTCCCTCGGCGAGTACCAGACGCTCACCGCCGACGAGCGCGCCCGCGTCGTCCGCACCGCCGTCGAGGTCGCCGGCGGCGACCGCGTCATGCCCGGCGTCGCCGCATACGGCAGCGCCGAGTCCCGCCGCTGGACCGACCAGGCCGCCGAGGCCGGCTGCGCCTCCGTGCTCCTGCTGCCCCCCAACGCCTACCGCGCCGACGAGACGGCCGTACGCGCCCACTACGCCGAGGTCGCCCGCTCCGGCCTGCCGATCGTCGCGTACAACAACCCGTACGACACCAAGGTCGACCTCACCCCCGAGCTGCTCGCCCGGCTGCACGGCGACGGCGCGATCGTCGCCGTCAAGGAGTTCAGCGGCGACGTCCGCCGCGCGTACCGCATCGCCGAACTCGCCCCCGGGCTGGACCTGCTGATCGGTGCCGACGACGTCCTCCTCGAGCTCGCGATCGCCGGCGCCGTCGGCTGGATCGCCGGCTACCCCAACGCCTTCCCCACGGACTGCGCCCGCCTCTACCACGCGGCCGTCGCCGGCGATCTGACGACCGCGCTGCCCCTGTACAAGGCGCTGCACCCGCTGCTGCGCTGGGACTCGCGCACCGAGTTCGTCCAGTCCATCAAGCTGTCCATGGACCTCACCGGCCACCACGGCGGCCCGGTCCGCCCGCCGCGCGCCGCCCTCACCGGCGACGAGGCCGCCGCCGTGCGCGCCGCCACCGAGAAGGCCGTCGCCGACGGTCTGCGCTGACCCGTCCACCGGAGGTAGCCCCATGCGCACGCGTCATGTGTTCCACGCCGTGGACTCGCACACGGAGGGCATGCCCACCCGCGTGATCACCGGCGGCATCGGCGTCGTCCCCGGCGCCACGATGGCCGAGCGGCGGCTGCACTTCGCCGGACACCTCGACCATCTGCGGACCCTCCTGATGTACGAGCCGCGCGGCCACGCCGCGATGTCGGGGGCGATCCTGCAGCCCCCGACCCGGCCCGACGCGGACTACGGGGTGCTGTTCATCGAGGTCTCGGGGCTGCTCCCGATGTGCGGCCACGGCACGATCGGCGTGGCGACGGTGCTGGTCGAGACGGGCATGGTGCCGGTCACCGAACCGGTCACCACCGTCCGCCTCGACACGCCCGCCGGGCTGGTGGCGGTGGACGTCGAGGTGGCGGACGGCGCCGCGCGCTCAGTGACGCTCACCAACGTCCCCGCGTACTGCGCCGGCCTGGACCGGACGGTGGAGGTGCCGGGGTTCGGGACCGTCTCGTACGACCTGGCCTTCGGCGGCAACTTCTACGCCTTCGTGGAACTCGACGCCCTGGGCCTGCCCTTCGACCGCGCCCGCAAGGACGACCTCCTCACCGCGGGCCTGGCCGTCATGGCGGCGGTCAACGCCTCCCCCGACCGCCCCGTCCACCCGGAGCTGGGCGAGGTCGGCGGCCTCAAGCACGTCTACCTCGCCGCCCCGGGCTCCGACGCCCGTCACTCCCGGCACGCGATGGCCATCGAGCCCGGCTGGTTCGACCGCTCCCCGTGCGGTACGGGCACCTCCGCGCGGATGGCGCAGCTGCACGCGCGGGGGGAGCTGGCGCTGGGGGCGGACTTCGTCAACGAGTCGTTCATCGGCACCCGGTTCACGGGCCGGCTCGTCGGCGAGACGACCGTGGGCGGTCTGCCGGCGGTGGTGCCGACGGTGACGGGACGGGCCTGGATCACGGGGACGGCGCAGTACTTCCTCGACCCGGAGGACCCGTTCCCGGCGGGCTTCCTGCTCTGACAGCTTGTACGGTGTCCCCCCACCCGCAGAAAGGACCCCCGCCCCATGGGCCCTCTGGAACGCCGCGATCTCAACGCCGGCCGCGAGCGGCTGCGCGACCAGGTCGCCGGCGCGCTGCGGGCGGCCCTGATCTCCGGCGAACTGCGGCCGGGCGCGGTGTACTCCGCGCCCGCCCTCGCCGTGGACTTCGGCATCTCGGCCACCCCCGTCCGGGAGGCGATGCTCGACCTGGCGGGGGAGGGCCTGGTGGAGCCCGTACGGAACAAGGGCTTCCGGGTCACGGCCGTCAGCGACCGCGACCTCGACCAGTACACGGAGATCCGGGCCCTGATCGAGATCCCCACCGTCGTGCGCATCACCCGCACCGCCGCCCGCGCGGACCTGGAGGCGCTGCGCCCGGTCGCCGAGGAGATAGTGCGCGCCGCCCACGACCACGACCTCATCGGCTATCTGGAGTCCGACCGCCGCTTCCACCTCTCCCTGCTGGCCCTGGCAGGCAACGACCACCTGGTCCAGACGGTCGGCGACCTGCGCAACCGCTCCCGCCTCTACGGCCTCAAGGCCCTGGACGCGAGCGGCGAACTCCTCCCCTCCGCCCGCGAACACCTGGAACTCCTCGACCTGATGACGGCGGGCGACGAGGCGGGCGCACAGGTGTGCATGACCCGCCATCTGGGCCACGTCCGCTCCCTGTGGGCGGCGGGTTAAACCACGTGTGCGGTGCCGCCCGCCCCACGTAGCATCCGCGCCATGCGGCTGATCAAGTACACCCACTCCTGCGTCCGTTACGAACAGCCCGGCGGCGGCGTCCTGGTCATCGACCCCGGCATCTGGTCCGAACCCGAGGCGCTGAGGGGCGCGGACGCGGTCCTGATCTCCCACGAACACGCGGACCACATCGACCCCGCCCACCTCAAGGACCACCCGGCCACGGTCTACGCCCCCGCCGACGCGGACCTGCCCGGCGTCGACTTCGTCCCCGTGACGGCGGGGGAGACCTTCACGGCGGCCGGCTTCCGGATCTCGGCCCACGGCGGCCGCCACGCCCTGATCTACGGCGACGAACCGAACTGCGCGAACCTCGCCTACCTCGTCGACGGCGTCTACCACCCCGGCGACTCCCTCCACGTCCCGGACGCCCCGGTCGAGACCCTCCTCGTCCCGCTCCACGGCAGCTGGATGCGGGTCAGCGAGGCCATCGACTTCGTCCGCGCGATCGCCCCCGAGCGGGCCTTCGGCATCCATGACGCGCAGATCAACGAGCGGGGGCTGGAGGGGGCGGTCGGCTGGGTGGAGGAGAAGTGCGGGGCGCCGATGCGGTGGCTGGCGCCGGGGGAGAGCGCCTAACGCGGCGCCACGTACAGCGTCTGCGCGCTGCGTCCCAGCGGCCCCTTCTCGTCGTGCAGCCCCGCCTCCGCCAGGCCGATGCCCGCCGCGTCGATCGTCGTGCGGGCGTCGAGGCAGACCCACTCGCCCTCGGGGTGGCGGTCGATGCCGACCGTCAGGTCCGGGTTCACGAAGACGTAGCGGCTGTAGTCGACCGTCGCGCTGATCCCGTTGCCCGAGTCCGCGGCGACCAGGGCCCGGCTGAGCGGGGTGATCCCCTCGCCCGCGACCAGCGGCACCCGCATCCGGAACCAGACCGTGGCCGGCCCGAGCTCCAGGAACGACCCGGCCGTGAAGCGCAGCTCCATCGCCGTGTGATAGCCCTGCTCCCACGGCACGGGGAAGAACTCCCGCCCCAGCGCCTCCTCGAGCCCCGGCACCTCGGGGTCGGGCCGCACCTCCGGTACGGAGCCGGGCGCGGCCTTCAGCAGCAGCGCCGTCGCCCGCATCACCGCGGGCCCGTCGTCGGGGGCCAGCTCGGCCTCGACCAGCTCGACGCTGCGCCCCTCGCGCAGCACCCGGGTGCGCACCGTGACGGGCGCGACGGGCACCGGCCGCATGATCTCGTACGTCAGCCGCGCGATCCGGAACTCCCCGCGCCGCCCGGCCCGTTCCTCGACGGCGAGCGCCAGCAGCGCGGCGGGCGGGCCGGCGTGCTGGGAGGCGGGGTCCCAGGGGCCGGTGGTGTTGCGGGTGGAGAGGAACCGGCCGCCGGCCGCCCGTTCGTAGAAGGCTTCGGCTGTCGAGACGGTCATACGGGGCCTCCCTGGTGCGATGGACCCCAGCGAGTTTACTAAGCGCTTGCTCAGATGTCAGGGGGGTTCTCGCCGACCTCCCGCGCCAGCCACGCGATCTCCCCCGGCCCCACCCGGCAGCACCCCCCGACCAGCCGCGCCCCCGCCGCCACCCACTCCCGCGCCCCCGCCAGCGGCCGCCCCGCGCCGCCCCGCCAGGCCCGCGCCCCCGGATCCCACGCCTCCCCGCTGTTCGGGTACGCCACCGCGGGCTTCCCGGTGACCGCCACCGCCGCCGCGACCGCCTCCCCCACCTCCGCCGGCGCACAGCAGTTGACGCCCACCGCGATCACCCGGTCGTTGCCCGCCGCCACCGCGAACGCCTCCTCCAGCGGCTGCCCGGCCCGGGTCCGCCCGCCCTCGACGGTGTACGACAGCCACACCGGCACCCCCACGTCCGCGCACACCCCGAGCAGCGCCTCCGCCTCGTCGGCGTCCGGCACCGTCTCCAGCGCCAGCACCGCGGGCCCGGCGGCGGCCAGGGTCTCCACCCGGGGCCGGTGGAACCGCGCCAGCTCCCGCACGGTGAGCCCGTACCGGCCCCGGTACTCGCTGCCGTCCGCGAGCATCGCCCCGTACGGCCCGACCGAGGCGGCCACCCACCCGTCCGGCCCGACGGCGTCCGACGCCAGCCGGACACTGGACGCCAGCAGCTCAGCGGCCCTCTCGCGGCCGATGCCGGCCCGCGCGAAGCCCTCGTACGTCGCCTGATAGCTCGCCGTGATCACCACGCGCGCTCCCGCCCGGACGTACGCGGCGTGCGCGGCCGCGATCTCCCCGGGCGCGTCGGCGAGGAGCCGCGCCGACCACAGCGCGTCGGAGAGGTCGCATCCCTGGGCCTCGAGCTGGTTGGACAGCCCGCCGTCCAGGACCACGGGTCCGGCGGCGAGCGCGGCGGCCAGGGTGCTCACGGGGCGGGGAAGCGGGTCTCGTTGCGCTCGATCTTCGCCGCGAGCGCGTCCAGCGGATCGATGTCCAGCACGGTGCACAGCCGCAGCAGATACGACAGCACGTCGGCGACCTCGTCCCGTACCCGGAAGGCGTCCTTGGGGTCCGACATGATCCGCGCGGACTCCTCGGGCGTCAGCCACTGGAAGATCTCCACCAGCTCGGACGCCTCCACGCTCAGCGCCGCGACCAGGTTCTTCGGTGTGTGGTACTGCTCCCAGTCCCGTCGCGCGGCGAACTCCACGAGCCGCTGCTGCAGTCCGGCCACGTCATGCTTCGTCATGCCCCAGGTCTACCACCGTGATCCCGCCGCCCGCGTCCGCCGCCGCCGGACCGGCCACCGACGTCAGCAGCCGTACGGTCCCGCCGGCGCACGCCGAGGACGCCAGCCGCAGCAGCGCGGCGGCCCGTGCGGCGTCCAGCGAGCGGTCCAGCCCGTCGGCGAGGACGGTGAGGCCCTGGCGGGCGGGGGCGATCTCGCCGGCCGGGTCGACCGCGCGTACGCCGGGACCGGCGAGCAGGGTCAGCGCGAGGGCCAGATACCGCAGTTCGCCGTCGCCCAGGCCGCCGACCGGGGTGTGCCGGCCGCCGCGGTCGAGGACGGCGCGTACGACACCTCCCGGGAGCTCCTCCGTGAGCACGTCGCGCAGCGGCTCGCCGACGCAGCCGCGTACCGCGTCGACGAGGGCCGGGTGCCCGTCGTCGTCGCGGACCCGGTGCAGCACGGACGCCAGATTGCCGCAGTCCGGGCGCAGCGCGGCGGTGTCCGCGGGCACCGCGCCGCGCATCGAGGAGGGGCGCGGCTCGCAGGGGAAGACGGAGCGCAGCGCCACGACCATCTGCTCCGCGGCCTCCAGCACCAGCCGCTCGCCCTCGGTGCGCCCGGCGACCCGCAGCGGGAGCAAGGCCGTACCGAGCCGGTCGTCGGGCATCGGGGCGCGGGTGACGGGCACCGAGCCGGCGGTGCGCCAGCCGGCCTGCACCTGCCGGCGCCCCGGATCGCGTAAGGCGGTCGAGAACAGCTCGAGCCCGGCGCCGGTCAACCGCTCGCCGACGATGCGCAGTTCGGGCTCGGCCTGCACGGCGACGTCCAGATGCACCTCGCCGAACGGCCCGTCGGCGCTGCAGCCGATCCGGAAGCCCCGCCGCCCGCCGCCGTCGGGTCTGGCCGTGTGCGGGATGCACGCCCGGGCGCCGCCGGGGACGGCGCGGAAGCACTCGTGGAGCCGGTCGCCGCCGGCCAGCGCGGCGAGGACGGCGACCGCCTGGAGGGCGCTGGACTTGCCGGTCCCGGTGAGCACGGTGACCGGGCCGAGCGGGAGGGTCCGTCCGCGGTGGCACCGGAACGTGGACAGCCGCAGTTCGGTGAGGCCGAGGAGCGAGGTCATGGCGGCACACGCTAGTGATCGCCGGGCCCGCCGAACCGTTCCGCCTGCGCGCGCTTCGCCCGATCGGATGGAGAACCGCGCTATCGCTCCGCCATGAGCTCCACTTCGGTGCCGACCGGCGCCAGCAGGAAGACGTTCCGGTCGACGCGGTGCATCGTGCTGCGTATGCCGAACGTGACACCGCTGGCGAAGTCCAGGATGCGCTTGGCCACGTCGTGGTCGGCCACGGTGAGATCGAGCAGCACCGGGACCTGCGCGATCAGATACTCCGCGACCTGGCGGGCGTCGGCGAAGCACTGGCAGCGGATCACGACGAACCGCCGCGCGTCCTCGGCCGGCGCGGTCTCCGGCAGCGCCTCGTGCCCCGTCCAGGACGGCCATTCGTTGCCCCGCAGGGGCACCACCTCGGCCAGCCCCCGCCACTGCTCGTCGGTGACGTCCTGTCCGTTCACCGGACCACCTCATACGTTCGCGCGTCGTTGATGGACATGGATCCGAACCCCGTTTTGGATCTCTCGTGCCTTACGTGCGGACATCGGCCGAGTCTAACGAGGACCACCGACAACGGGGTCCGGCTCAGAACACCGACCATCCGGTGAGCGTCGTGAAGTGGTCCAACGCCGCGACCCCGGCGACGGAGTTGCCCTGCTCGTCGATGCCGGGGCTCCACACGGCGACCGTGCACCGCCCCGGGACGACGGCCACGATGCCGCCGCCGACACCGCTCTTGCCGGGCAGCCCCACCCGGTACGCGAACTCGCCGGCGGCGTCGTACGCCCCGCACGTCAGCATCACCCCGTTGACCTGCTTGGCCTCGCGTACGGACAGCAGCCGGCTGCCGTCGCCGCGCAGCCCGTGCCGGGCCAGGAACCCGGTGGCCAGGGCCAGATCGCGGCAGCTCATGGCCAGGGCGCACTGGGAGAAGTAGTGCGCGAGGACGTCCGCGACGTCGTTCTCCAGATTGCCGAGGTCGGCGAGGAAGTGGCCGAGAGCCGCGTTGCGGTGGCCGTGTTCGGCCTCGGAGTCGGCGACGGCGATGTCGAAGTCGACGCCGCGGTTGCACGATTCGGCGCGCAGGAACGTCCGCAGCGCGCCGCGCGCGTCGCCGGTGAGGCTGAGCAGCCGGTCGGTCACCACCAGCGACCCGGCGTTGATGAAGGGGTTGCGGGGGATGCCGTTCTCGTACTCCAGCTGCACCAGGGAGTTGAACGGGGTGCCGGACGGCTCGCGCCCGACCCGCCGCCAGACGTCCTCGCCGCCCTCCGCGAGCACCAGGGCCAGGGTGTAGATCTTGGAGATGCTCTGCACGGAGAACGGCCGCCGCCAGTCGCCCACCCCGGCCACCTGCCCGTCGATGTCGGCGACGGCCATCCCGAAGTGCCCGATGCCGACGCCGGCGAGCGCGGGGATGTACGAGGCGACGGCGCCGCGCCCGATCTGCGGCCGCACCCCGGCGGCGATCTCGTCGAGCAGCGGCTGGTAGTCCACGCCCGCCACGCTAGGCGCGGCGGCCCGGTCCCGCGCGCGGGACTGGGCCGTCCGGCGGGGCGCTCAGCCCAGCTTCACCCACCGCTCCACACCGATCTCGGCGAGGAACCGCTCGTCGTGGCTGACCACCACGAACGCCCCCCGGTACGCCTTCAGCGCGCTCTCCAGCTGCCGGGTGCTCACCAGGTCGAGGTTGTTCGTCGGCTCGTCCAGGAGCAGCAGCTGCGGGGCGGGCTCCGCGCACAGCACGCAGGCGAGGGTGGCCCGCAGCAGCTCCCCGCCGGACAGCACGCCCACGGGCCGCTGGGCGCCGGCGCCGCGGAAGAGGAAGCGGGCGAGGAGGTTCATCCGCTCGGCCTGGGTACGGTGCGGGGCGAACGCGGCGAAGTTCTCGGCGACCGTACGGTCCGGGTCCAGCAGGTCCAGCCGCTGCGAGAGGTACGCGATCCGTCCGCCGGCCCGCCGCAGCTCGCCGCCGTCCGGCTCGAGGCCGCCGTCGATCAGCCGCAGCAGGGTGGACTTGCCCGCCCCGTTGGGGCCGGTGAGGGCGATCCGTTCGGGGCCGCGGATGTCGAGGTCGACGCCTCCGGCGCCAAAGACGTCCGTGTCGCCGAGCCGGATCCGCAGGCCCTCGCCGTGCAGGAGGGTGCGCCCGGCGGGGACGCCGGTGTCGGGCAGCTCCAGGACGAGGTGGGTGTCGTCGCGCAGGGAGCGCTCGGCCTCGTCGAGCCGGGCCTTCGCCTCGCCGACCCGGGAAGCGTGCGTCTGGCCGGCCCGGCCGGCGGACTCCTGGGCGCTGCGCTTCAGACCACCGGCGACGATCTTCGGGAGGCCGGCGTTCTTCAGGTTGCGGGCGGCGTTGGACTGGCGGCGTTCGGCGCGTTCCCGGGCCTGCTGCATCTCGCGCTTCTCGCGTTTGAGGTCCTGCTCGGCGTTGCGGATGTTCTTCTCCGCGACCTCCCGCTCGGCGCGGACGGCTTCCTCGTACGCCGTGAAGTCACCGCCGTACAGCCGCAGTGCGCCGCGTTCGAGTTCGGCGATGCGGTCCATGCGGTCGAGCAGCGCCCGGTCGTGGCTGACCAGGAGCAGGGCGCCGGTGAAGGTGTCGAGCTCGTCGTAGAGGCGGTGGCGGGCGGCCAGGTCGAGGTTGTTGGTGGGCTCGTCCAGGAGGAGGACGTCGGGCCGTTTCAGCAGCTGGGCGGCCAGTCCCAGGGTGACGATCTGGCCACCGCTCAGCGTGGCCAGGCTCCGGTCCAGGGTGAGGTCGCCGAGGCCGAGGCGGTCGAGCTGGGCGCGGGTGCGGTCCTCGATGTCCCAGTCGTCGCCGATGACGGTGAAGTGCTCCTCGGCCACGTCCCCGGCCTCGACGGCGTCGATGGCCCGGATCACGCCGGCCACCCCGAGCACCTCGCCGACGGTGAGATCACCGGTCAGGGGGAGGGACTGGGGCAGATAGCCGACGGTGCCGGTGACGGTCAGGGAGCCGCCGCGGGGGGTCAGCTCGCCGGCGATCAGCTTGAGCAGGGTGGACTTGCCGGCGCCGTTGGGGGCGACGAGGCCGGTACGGCCCGTTCCGACGGTGAAGGACAGGTCGTCAAAGACGGGGGTGTCGTCGGGCCAGGCGAAGGACAGGTTCGAGCAGATGACGGCGGATTCGGACATGGGTGGGGAACCTCGCGGGGGAGGCGGCAGGGGGATGCTCCTGCCGGCGCGGACAGGGGGCGGAGGGAACGACGTGGAGACCGCCCGGCGGCGCCTCGCGCGCCTGCCCGCGGTCGATCACATCCGGGTCTCACCCGGAGATGTCGTCGTCACCCGCCATGTCCGCAGCTCCTTACTGTTTTCTCCCGGGGGTAACCCCCGGACCCCCGGCCGAACAGCGGCTTACGTGGGGCAGCTGGTACAGGATATCGCGAGGCGACGAGCTCAGGCCGTCTTGCCTGGTGCCGGCCGCCGGCAGCCGCAACGACAGTAGCCCGGCGGGGTGGCGCGATCTCCGCGTTTCGGGCTCACTCCCCGGGGTCCGGCACCGGGCCGTAGTCCTCGCCAGTGTGGGCGGTCCGCAGGGCCGCGTGCAGGTCCGGGTCGGAATGGATCTCCGCCGTGTTGCGCCACGCCGTCACCAGCTGGGCGAGGCCCGCGGGGTTGTCCAGGTCGGCCGATGCCGCGAGGGCGTCGACCAGCTCCACGGAGAATTCGCGCACGTCGGACGCGGGCAGATACCTCACCCAGGGGAAGACCGCGGGCAGGACGTCCAGGACGAGGGCGCGGCCCTCGGGGCGTCGCATGAATTCGACGAACATGTGAGAAGTCTGCCGCGGGCGACCCATTCCCCGAACCGGAATATGCATGGTCAGCTCCCCACCCCACCCTGAATACTCACCCCCATGTTCCTGACCATCTCGACCACCGGCACCCCCGAGCACCCCGCCACCGACCTCGGGTTCCTGCTGCACAAGCACCCCGACAAGGCGCAGGTCTTCTCCACCGCGCACGGCACCGCGCACGTCTTCTACCCGGAGGCGGGGGAGGAGCGGTGCACGGCCGCGCTGCTGCTCGAGGTCGATCCCGTCGCCCTCGTGCGGCGGGGGAAGGGCAAGGGGAGGGGCGGGGCGCCGGACTCCGCGCTGGCGCAGTACGTGAACGACCGGCCGTACGCCGCGAGCTCGCTGCTCGCCGTCGCCCTCAGCGGCGTTTTCGGCACCGCGATGCGCGGCATCTGCCACACCCGGCCCGAGCGCGCCGCGCAGCCCCTGCCGCTGCGGATCGAGGTCCCCGCCGTGCCCGCGCGCGGCGGCGCAGACCTGGTCCGGAAGCTGTTCGAGCCGATGGGGTGGCAGGTCACCGCCGACCCCGTCGCCCTCGACCCCGGCTTCCCGGAGTGGGGCGAGTCCCGCTACGTGTCCCTGACGCTGGAGGGCGAGCTGAGGCTCGAGGCCGCCCTGCGGCATCTGTACGTCCTGCTTCCCGTCCTCGACGACGCCAAGCACTACTGGGTCGCCCCCGACGAGGTCGACAAGCTGCTCCGCGCCGGCGAGGGCTGGCTGGAGGACCACCCCGAGCAGAAGCTGATCACCGCCCGCTATCTGTCCCGCCGCTGGTCCCTGGCCCGCCGTGCCCTCGAGCGGCTGGAGCTGGCGCGGCTCGCGGAGACCGACGACACCGAGGCCGAGGAGCTGGACAACGCCGTCGACGAGGCCGTCGACACCGAGGAGCGCCCCGTACCCCTGGCCGTCCAGCGCCGCGAGGCGATCCTCGGCGAGCTCCGGGACTCCGGCGCCGCGCGCGTGCTGGACCTCGGCTGCGGGCAGGGGCAGCTGGTCGGCGAGCTGCTGAAGGACGTCCGCTTCACCGAGGTCGTCGGCGTCGACGTCTCCGTCCGCGCCCTCACCGTCGCCGCCCGCCGCCTGCGCCTGGACCGCATGGGCCCCCGGCAGGCGGACCGCGTCACCCTCCTGCAGGGCTCGCTGGCGTACACCGACAGCCGCCTCAAGGGCTACGACGCCGCCGTCCTCAGCGAGGTGATCGAACACCTCGACCTGCCCCGGCTGCCCGCCCTGGAGTACGCGGTGTTCGGCGCCGCCCGCCCCCGCACGGTGGTCGTGACCACGCCGAACGTCGAGTACAACGTCCGCTGGGAGACCCTCCCCGCCGGCCACTCCCGCCACTCCGATCACCGCTTCGAGTGGACCCGTACGGAATTCCGCACCTGGGCCGAGGCGGTGGCCGACCGGCACGGCTACACCGTCGCGTACACCCCCGTCGGCCCCGACGACCCCGAGGTCGGACCGCCCACCCAGCTCGCCACGTTCACCAGGAAGGAGGCCGCGGCATGACCACCCGCACCCTCGGCGTGCCGGACCTCTCGCTCGTCGTCCTCATCGGCACCACCGGCTCCGGCAAGTCGACCTTCGGCCGCAAGCACTTCAGGCCAACCGAGGTCATCTCCTCCGACTTCTGCCGGGGCCTGGTCTCCGACGACGAGAACGACCAGTCGGCCAGCCGCGACGCCTTCGACGTCCTGCACTACATCGCCGGCAAGCGCCTGGCCGCCGGCCGCCTCACCGTCGTCGACGCCACCAACGTCCAGCAGGAGGCCCGCCGCCAGCTCGTCGCCCTGGCCCGCGAACACGACGTGCTGCCCGTCGCGATCGTTCTCGACGTCCCGGAGAAGGTCTGCGCGGAGCGCAACGCCCGCAAGCCCGACCGCAAGGACATGCCCGCCCACGTCATCCCCCGCCAGCGCCGCGAACTGCGCCGCGGACTGCGGGGCCTCGAGCGCGAGGGCTTCCGCAAGGTCCACGTGCTGCGCGGCGTCGAGGAGGTCGACGCCGCGGAGATCACCCTCGAGCGCCGCTTCAACGACCTGCGCCACCTCACCGGCCCCTTCGACATCATCGGCGACATCCACGGCTGCGCCTCCGAACTGGAGACGCTGCTCGCGAAGCTCGGTTACGCGGACGGCGCCCACCCCGACGGCCGCACGGCCGTGTTCGTCGGCGACCTCGTGGACCGCGGCCCGGACACCCCCGGCGTACTGCGCCGCGTCATGGGCATGGTGGCGGCCGGTACGGCGCTGTGCGTGCCGGGCAACCACGAGAACAAACTCGGCCGCTGGCTCAAGGGCCGCAAGGTGCAGCACACGCACGGGCTCGCCGAGTCCATCGAGCAGCTGGAGCGGGAGGACGACACGTTCCGCGACGAGGTGCGGACCTTCGTCGACGGCCTCGTCAGCCACTACGTCCTCGACGGCGGCAACCTCGTCGTCTGCCACGCCGGCCTGCCGGAGAAGTTCCACGGCCGCACCTCCGGCCGGGTGCGCGGCCACGCGCTGTACGGCGACACCACCGGCGAGACCGACGAGTTCGGCCTGCCCGTGCGCTACCCGTGGGCGGAGGACTACCGCGGCCGCGCGGCCGTCGTGTACGGCCACACCCCGGTCCCGCAGGCGTCCTGGCTGAACAACACCATCTGCCTCGACACCGGCGCCGTCTTCGGCGGCAAGCTCACCGCGCTGCGGTGGCCGGAGCGCGAGCTGGTCGACGTACCCGCCGAGCAGGTCTGGTACGAGCCGGTGAAGCCGCTGGCCACCGAGGCCCCCGGGGGCGCGGACGGCCGGCCGCTGGATCTGGCGGACGTGCTCGGGATTGGGGTATCCCCTGCTCGAGCGAAGCCGAGAGCTTGGGGAAGCATCGTCGAGACGCGGCACATGGGGCGGCTCGCCGTACGGGAGGAGAACGCGGCGGCGGCGCTGGAGGTGATGAGCCGGTTCGCGGTGGATCCGCGGGTGCTGATGTACCTGCCGCCGACCATGGCGCCCACCGCCACGTCCGACGTCGAGGGGTATCTGGAGCATCCGGCGGAGGCGTTCGCCGCGTACCGGGCGGACGGGGTGCGCGAGGTCGTGTGCGAGGAGAAGCACATGGGCTCGCGGGCGGTGGCCCTGGTCACCCGCGACGGGGACGGCCGGTTCGGCGCCGGCGCGCTGCACACCCGTACCGGGCGGCCGTTCTTCGACGACGCGGAGCTGACCGGGCGGTTCCTCGACCGGGTGCGGGCGGCCGTCACCGGCGCGGGGCTGTGGGAGGAACTGGACACCGACTGGCTGCTGCTGGACGCGGAGCTGCTGCCCTGGTCGCTGAAGGCGACGGGACTGCTGCGGCACCAGTACGCGGCGGTGGGCGCCGCCGCCCGCGCGGTGTTCCCCGGCGCGCTGGGAGCCCTCGAGGCGGCACAGGCGCGCGGGGTGGACACCGGTGGGCTGCTGGCCCGGCAGCGGGACCGCTCCGCGGACGCGGACGCGTTCACGGAGGCGTACCGGCGCTACTGCTGGACGACGGAGGGGCTGGAGGGGGTGCAGTTGGCGCCGTTCCAGCTGCTCGCCTCGGAGGGCCGCAGCCACGCGGGCGTGCCGCACGACCGTCAGCTGGCGTGGCTGGACCGGCTGGTCGAGGCCGACGGCTCCGGGCTGCTGCGGCGTACGGGACGGCTGTTCGTCGACACGTCGGACGAGGCGTCGGTGGCGGCGGGGGTCGACTGGTGGCTGAAGCTGACCGCTTCGGGCGGCGAGGGGATGGTCGTCAAGCCGCTGGCGGCGCTGGTCCGCAACGCCGACGGCCGCCTCGTCCAGCCGGGCGTGAAGTGCCGCGGCCGGGAGTACCTGCGGATCATCTACGGCCCGGAGTACACCCGCCCCGACAACCTCGCCCGCCTGCGCCAGCGCTTCCTCGGCCACAAGCGCTCCCTGGCCCAGCGCGAGTACGCCCTGGGCCTGGAATCCCTGGACCGCCTGGCGGACGGCGAACCACTGTGGCGCGTCCACGAGGCGGTGTTCGCGGTCCTGGCGCTGGAGTCGGAGCCGGTGGACCCGCGGCTGTGAGCCGGCGGGGCTGTGGATAACCGCGGGGTCTGTCGGTGGCGGGCGCTAGCCTGAGAAGGGCGTGGCCCCCGGGCGGGAGGGGACCGCGTACCACCTCAGAACGGCATCGTCCGCGAGTTGAACGACAGCAGGCTCACCCGGCCGGGCTCCACCATCCGGAGTTCGGTCAGGGCGCCGTTGCGCATGTCCGGGAAGACGCGGCGGTAGTCGCCCGGGGGCATGTGCAGCAGGTCCGACAGGACCAGGCGCATCAGGGTGCCGTGCCACACGACGAGGACCCGCTGCCCCGGGTGCGCGTGGGTGATGCGCCACAGCGCGGCCGTCCCGCGGCGCATCGCCGCCCGGGGGTCCTCCTCGCCCGGTACCGGGTTCGCCACCGGGTCCGCCTCGAACGCCGTCACCGCGTCCGGGTCCTCGGCGGCGACCTGGGCGAGGGTGCGGCCCTCCAGCGTGCCGAAGTCCAGCTCCGTCAGGTCCGCGTCGGTCCGCAGCTCCACCCCGGCCGCCCGGGCCGCGGGGGCCGCCGTCGCCCGGGCGCGCGACAGCGGTGAGGACCAGACGGCGTCCAGCTCCGCCTTCCCCGCCCAGGTGCCCAGCGCCTCGGCCTGGGCCAGCCCGAGGTCGGTGAGGTCGATGTCGCTGATGCCGGCGTACCGGCCGCTCGTGTGCCAGACGGTTTCGCCGTGCCGGGCGAGGAAGAGAGTCGTCACATGATCACGGTAACTCAGTGGTGTGCGCCGACCGGTACGAGCCGCCGGTCACAGCGCCGGCCGCGGCTTCGGCGCGTCCGTCCGCCCCGTCGGCGGCTTGCGCGAGCCGGCCAGGTACGGGGCGGGCCAGGGCGCGCCGGGGCCGGTGTAGTCCTGGTCGGCGGCGGCGTGCAGCGTCCAGTGCGGGTCGTACAGATGGGGGCGGGCCAGCGCGCACAGGTCCGCGCGGCCCGCCAGGAGCAGCGAGTTCACGTCGTCCCAGGACGAGATGGCGCCGACCGCGATCACCGGCACGCCCACGTCCGCGCGGATGCGGTCCGCGTACGGCGTCTGGTACGAGCGGCCGAACGCCGGACGCTCCCCGGCGACGACCTGTCCCGTCGACACGTCGATCGCGTCCGCCCCGTGCGCCGCGAACGCCCGCGCGATCGCGACGGCGTCGTCCGCCGTGGTCCCGCCGGGCGCCCAGTCGGTGGCCGAGATCCGTACCGTCACCGGCCGGTCGGCGGGCCACACCTCCCGTACCGCGTCGAAGACCTCGAGGGGGAAGCGCAGCCGCGCGTCGAGGGGGCCGCCGTAGGCGTCGGTGCGGTGGTTGGTGAGCGGGGAGAGGAAGCCGGACAGCAGATAGCCGTGGGCGCAGTGCAGCTCCAGCAGGTCGAAGTCCGCTTGGGCGGCCCGGCGGGCGGCAGCCACGAACTGCGAGCGGATCGCGCCGAGTCCGGCGGCGTCCAGCGCGTGCGGGACCTGACTGACCCCCGCCCGGTACGGCAGCGCGGACGGCGCGACGAGGGGCCAGTTGCCGGCCGGGAGCGGATCGTCCATCCCCTCCCACATCAGCTTCGTGGACCCCTTGCGCCCGGAGTGCCCGAGCTGGCAGCCGATCGCCGTGCCGGGCGCCGCCTCGTGCACGAATCCCGTGATCCGCCGCCAGCCCGCCTCCTGCTCGTCGCTCCACAGCCCCGTGCACCCCGGCGTGATCCGCCCCGAGGGGCTGACGCACACCATCTCCGTCATCACCAGCCCCGCCCCGCCCAGCGCCCGCGCCCCGAGATGCACGAGGTGGAAGTCCCCCGGAAGGCCGTCGACGGCGGAGTACATGTCCATCGGCGAGCACACCACCCGGTTGCGCAGCGTCAGCCCCCGCAGCCGCAGCGGCGTGAACATCGGCGGCGTGCCCTCCGGCACCCCCGCCTCCGCCTCCACGGCCCGGACGAAGCCGGGATCCCGTACCCGCAGATTGCCGTGCGTGATGCGCCGGCTGCGGGTCAGCAGACTGAACGCGAACCGGTACGGCGGCTGCCCCGCGTACCGCTCCAGCTCCTCGAACCACTCGAGGCTGGCCCGCGCCGCCCGCTGCGTCGACGCGACCACCGGCCGCCGCTCGGCCTCGTACGCCGCCAGCGCCTCCGGCACACCGGGCCGCTCACGCAGACACGCCGCCAGCGCGAGGGCGTCCTCCACGGCCAGCTTCGTCCCCGACCCGACGGAGAAGTGCGCCGTGTGCGCCGCGTCCCCCAGCAGGACCACGTTCCCCGCCGACCAGCGCTCGCACACCACCGTACGGAACACCGTCCACAGCGACCGGTTCCCCGTCAGCGCCCGCCCGCCGAGCGCGTCGGCGAAGTACGCCGCGCACCGCTCGGCGGACTCCCGCTCCCCGCACCGGTCCAGCCCGGCCCGCCGCCACACCTCCTCCCGCATCTCCACGATCACCGTGGAGGCGTCGGCGGCGTACGGATACCCGTGCAGCTGCATCACCCCGTGCTCGGTCTCCGCGATCTCGAACCGGAACGCGTCGAACGCGAACGGCGCGGACAGCCAGATGTACCGGCACCGGTGCTCCTCCACCCGGGGGCGGAAGACGTCGGCGTACGCGCCCCGCGCCGCGCTGTTCACCCCGTCCGCGGCGATCACCAGGTCGTACGCGGAAGCCAGCTCCCCGACGGGCGGCGCCTCGGTACGGAACCGCAGCGACACCCCCAGCTCCCGGCACCGCTCGTGCAGCACGGCCAGCAGCCGGCGCCGTCCGAGCGCCGAGAAGCCGTGGCCGCCGGAGCGCAGGGACTTCCCCCGGTGGACGATGTCGATGTCGTCCCAGCGGACGAACTCCTCCCGCAGCGCCGCGTACACCCCGGGGTCGGCGTGCTCGATGCCGCCGAGGGTCTCGTCGGAGAGGACGACCCCGAAGCCGAAGGTGTCGTCGGGGGCGTTGCGCTCGAAGACCGTGATCTCCCGCGCCGGATCGAGCCGCTTCAGCAGCGCGGCGGCGTACAGCCCGCCCGGTCCGCCGCCGGCCACCGCCACCCGCACGGCGCTACCGCCCCTGCCACTCGGGCGGCCGCTTCTCCGTGAACGCCGCATGGAATTCGGCGTAGTCGGAGCTGTTCATCAGCAGCGCCTGCGTGCTGGCGTCCAGCTCCACGGCGGCGGCCAGCGGCATGTCCAGCTCCGCCGTGAGCAGCGCCTTGGTCTGGGCGTGGGCCAGCGCGGGCCCGTCGGCGAGCCGGCGCGCGAGGTCCTGCGCGGCGGTGTCCGCCCGGCCCTCGTCGGCCATCAGGCTGATCAGCCCGATGCGTTCGGCCTCGGGGGCCCGTACGGGCTCGCCCAGCATCAGCAGTCGCGTCGCGTGCCCGAGGCCCACCACGCGCGGCAGCAGATACGCGGCGCCCATGTCGCCGCCGCTCAGCCCGACCCGGGTGAACAGGAACGCGAACCGCGCCGACGGATCGGCGACCCGGAAGTCGGCGGCCAGCGCCAGCACCGCGCCGGCCCCCGCCGCCACCCCGTGCACGGCGGCGATCACCGGGAACGGGGCCTCGCGGACGGCCCGTACGACCTGCCCGGTCATCCGGTTGAAGTCGAGCAGCCGCCCGGTGTCCATGCCCAGCGTGGCGCCGATGATCTCGTCGACGTCCCCGCCGGAGCAGAACCCCCGCCCCTCCCCGGCCAGCACCAGGGCCCGCACCGCGCGGGAGCGGGACAACTCGGCGAGCAGATCGCGCAGATCGGCGTACGCGCCGAAGGTGAGCGCGTTGAGCTTCTCCGGCCGGTCGAGGGTCACCGTGGCGACGCCGCCGGTGACGTCGAGCCGGATGTGCTGCCAGTTCTCGGTGGGCACGGCTGATCCGGTGAACGGGCTCATGGAACCGAAGCTATCACCGAACCGTGACCGTCGTCACGGGTACGCGATAGCCGTACGGACCGTCGTCCGCGTGGCGCTGTCCGCTCGCGCGCCCGGGCGGGTCGGCCGATCGTGGAGGACATGCGTGGCTTGAGAGGGTTTCGACATATACCCGGGCACGGCGCACTCGCCGGGCGAATACGCACCCGGCCCCGGCTGCTCGCGGCACTGGCCGCCGCGGCGGCGCTGGTGGCCGGCCTCTGCGTCTGGCTGGCGCCGGGCGGCGGCGCCCCGCCGGCTCCCGCCCAGCCCCGGGCGGCGGGTCCCCCGCTGACCGTGTTCCACGCGGCCGTCCGGCCGACGATCGTGCCGCGCTCGGCGTGGATCCACGACACCGCCCGCGACCGGCCCCCGCCCAAGTACGCGGGACGCGTCACGGCGGTGGTGGTCCACCACACGGACTCCCCGAACAGCTACGACTGCGCCGACGCCCCCGGCATCATCCGCGCCCTGTACACGGGCCAGACGGAGGTGCGCGGCTGGGACGACCTCGGCTACAACTTCCTCGTCGACCGCTGCGGCACCATCTACGAGGGCCGCGCGGGGGGCATCGAACGCGCGGTGGTCGGCGCCCACGCGCAGGGCTTCAATCGCGGTACGACGGGCATCGCGGCCCTCGGTACGTTCACCGCGGGACAGCCCGTACCGGCGGTGATGGAGCACGCGATCGCGGCGTTCGCCGCCTGGAAGCTGGGGCGCTCGCTCATCGACCCCCGCGAGGGCGTGCGGCTGGTCTCCAGCAACGACCACGCCCGCTTCCCCGCCGGCACCACCATCACGGTCCCGGCGATCGCCGGCCACGACGCCGGCTACGAGACCTCCTGCCCCGGCGCCGCCCTCTCCGCCCGCCTCCCGGCGATCCGCGAGGCCGCCGCCCGCCTCCAGGGCCTCACGGGCGAGGCGCTGCCCCCGTACCGCCGCGCGGCCACCGCCGCCGTACCGGTGCCGAAGACGCCGGAGACGGCGGTCGTGGCGGACGACGCCCGGCCGCCCGGGACGCAGATCGCCGTCCCGCCGGGCACGTCGCACGTCCCGTCGCCGGGCGTCGTCGAGGCGGAGTACGCCCGGTACGCCGACCGCTTCGCCGGGGTCAGCCGAGCATGGCGACCAGCAGCGCCTTGATGGTGTGCATCCGGTTCTCGGCCTCGTCGAAGACGACGGACGCCGCGGACTCGAAGACCTCGTCCGAGACCTCCAGATACGTCAGCCCGTGCCGCTCGTGGATCTCCCGGCCGATCTCGGTGCCCAGATCGTGGAAGGCCGGCAGGCAGTGCAGGAACTTCACGTCCGGGTTCCCGGTGGCCGCCAGCACGTCGGAGGTCACCGCGTACGGCCTGAGCGCGGTGATCCGCTCGTCCCAGACGTCCTTGTGCTCGCCCATCGACACCCATACGTCCGTGGCCACGAAGTCCGCGCCCGCCACACCCTGGGCGACGTCCGCGGTGAGGGTGATCCGCGCGCCCGTGCCCTCGGCGATCTTCCGGGCCTCGGCGACGATCTCCTCCGCCGGCCAGTACGCGGCGGGCGCGACGAGGCGGACGTCGAAGCCGAGCAGCGCGCCGGTGATCAGATACGAGTTGCCCATGTTGAAGCGGGCGTCACCCAGATAGGCGAAGCTCTGCTCCTCGAGCGGCTTGGGGCAGTGCTCGATCATCGTGAGCACGTCGGCGAGCATCTGGGTGGGGTGCCAGTCGTCGGTGAGCCCGTTGAACACGGGCACCCCGGCGTGGGCGGCGAGCTCCTCGACGTCCGTGTGGGCGGTGCCCCGGAACTCGATCGCGTCGAACATCCGGCCGAGCACGCGGGCGGTGTCCTTCACGGACTCCTTGTGTCCGAGCTGGGAGGCCGAGGGGTCGAGATAGACCGTGGTCGCGCCCTGGTCGGCGGCGGCGACCTCGAACGCGCAGCGGGTGCGGGTGGAGGTCTTCTCGAAGATCAGGGCGATGTTCTTCCCCGTGAGGAGCCGCTCCTCGACGCCCATCGCCTTGGCGGCCTTGAGCTGCGCGGCGAGGCCGACCAGCTGGCGCAGCTCGTCGCCGGTGAAGTCCAGCTCCTTGAGGAAGTGGCGGCCACTCAGCTCTATCGCCATGGTCGGGCTCCCGGTTCCTTATGTATATACGAGTGAATGCATCACCATACAGGATCGCGTTCGACCGGACAGCTCATGCACCGCGGGCCGCCCCGTCCCCGGCCCAGCTCGCTGCCCCGGATCTCGATCACCTCGATGCCCTCCTTGCGCAGATAGGTGTTCGTCGTGGAGTTCCGCTCGTACGCCACGACCACCCCCGGCTCCACCGCCAGCACGTTGCAGCCGTCGTCCCACTGCTCCCGCTGCGCCGCGTGCACGTCCTGCGCGGCCGTGAGCACCCGGATCCTCTCCAGCCCCAGCGCCGCGGCGATCGCACGGTGCATGTGCTCCGGCGGATGGTCGGTGACCTTCAGCTCCTCGCCGCCCGCGCCGGGCTCGATGGTGTACGAGCGGAGCATGCCGAGCCCCGCGTACTCGACGAAGGTGTCGCCGTCGACCATCGTCATCACGGTGTCGAGATGCATGAACGCCCGGTGCTTCGGCATGTCCAGGGCGACGATCGTACGGGCCGAGCCGGCCTGGAACAGCCCGCGCGCCAGCATCTCCACGGCCTGCGGGGTGGTGCGCTCGCTCATCCCGATGAGCACCGCGCCGTTGCCGAGGACCAGGACGTCGCCGCCCTCGATGGTCGACGGGTAGTCGGCCTGGCCGGCGGACCAGGTGTGGAATGCGGCGCCGGCGAAGAGCGGGTGGTGGCGGTAGATCGCCTCGAAGTGGACGGTCTCGCGCTGCCGGGCGGGCCACTTCATGGCGTTGATCGACACCCCGTCGTACACCCAGCAGGAGGTGTCGCGGGTGAAGAGGTGGTTGGGCAGCGGGCCGAGGAGGAAGTCGTCGGGGTCCATCACATGGAAGCGGACGGAGGCGGGCTCCTCGTACGCCTCCAGGTACTCGCGCTTGGTGAGCCCGCCGACCAGCGCCTCGCCGAGCTGCCCGGACGGCATCGCGGCGAACGAGGCGCGCAGCCGGTCCGTGGCCAGCGGCCCGAACTCCTTCTCGTCGAAGACCCGGTCAAGGATCAGCTCGCGGGCCTCGGGGATGTCGAGGCTCTCCGCGAGCAGATCGCCGAACAGGTGTACGTCGACACCGCGGTCGCGCAGCACGTCCGCGAAGCCGTCGTGCTCCTCGCGGGCGCGGCGCACCCACAGCACGTCGTCGAAGAGGAGGGCGTCCTTGTTGGTCGGGGTGAGCCGTCTCAGCTCCAGATCCGGCCGGTGCAGGATCACGCGGCGCAGCCGCCCGGTCTCGGAGCCGACGCCGAAGCCACCGCCGGCAGGGTGCGCGGGTGGGGTCATGACGTCACCCTGCCACGACACCGGTGTTCAGGGCGCCGGGACGACGAACTCCGCGCCGCGTGCCCGCAGCCGCGTGTGCAGCGCCGCGAACACCTCCGCCGCCCGCACCCCCGGCCAGTCCTCCGGCAGCAGCGACGACGGCAGCCCCGGATCGGCGTACGGCAGCTGCCGCCAGGCGTCCACCGCCAGCAGATAGTCCCGGTACGCCTCCTCGGGCGTGGGCTGGGCGTCGGCCGCCGCCCAGCGCCGCAGCACCGGCTCCTGCCCGGCGAGGAACACCCGGTGCATGGCCGCGACGGCGTCCAGGTCCCACCACGAGGCCACCGCGTCGGCCGTCGCCGTGAACCCCTCGTGTGTCCCGCGGAACAGCTCCACGTACGACGTCAGCCCCAGCCGCACCAGGGTGTGCCGCGTCTCCTCGTACACGTGCGACGGCGCGATCCACACCCCCGGCGACGCCTGTCCGAACCCCAGCCGCGCCAGGCGCGAGCGCAGCAGATGCCGCTTCCCGCGCTCCTGTTCGGGCACGGAGAACACCGCCAGCAGCCACTCCCCGTCGTCCTTCAGCAGCGGCCGCTCGTAGATCCGCCGGTCGCCGTCCTCCAGCGTCACCCGCGCGGACTCCGACAGCGTGTACAGCCCGCCCTCGGCGACCAGGAACCCGCGCCGCTTCAGCCGCGACACCGCGGAGCGCACGGCGGGCGCGTCGACACCGACCGCGCCGAGCAGCCGGATGAGGGCGGACACGGGCAGCGGGCCCGTGCCCGGGCCGCGCCCGTACGTGCCGTAGAAGGTGACGATCAGGGATCGCGGGGTGCGCTGTTCTGCCACTCGATCACTCTATCGATCGGCGTCGGTCCGCCGCCGCTCGTGCTCACGCAGAACGAACCGCTGCAGCTTGCCCGTCGGGGTGCGCGGCAGGGCGTCGGCGAAGAGGATCTCGCGCGGACACTTGTACGGCGTGATCTCGGCCCGTACGAACTCGATCAGGTCCCCGGCACCCAGCTCCCCGGCCCCCGGAGCCCGTACGACGTACGCCACGACGACCTCCCCCCGGTCCGGGTCCGGCCGCCCCACGACCGCCGCCTCCGCGACGCCGGGGTGGCGCAGCAGGGCGTCCTCGACCTCGGGGCCGGCGATGTTGTACCCGGCGGAGATGATCATGTCGTCGGCGCGGGCGACGTACCGGAAGTACCCGTCGGGCTCACGGACATAGGTGTCGCCGGTGATGTTCCACCCGCCCCGCACGTACTCCCGCTGGCGCGGGTCCGACAGATAGCGGCACCCCGTCGGCCCGCGCACCGCGAGCAGCCCCGGCGTCCCGTCCGGTACGGGTGTCAGGTCGGGGCCGACCACCGCGGCCTCGTAACCCGGGACGGGGACGCCCGTGGTGCCGGGGCGGATGGCGTCGTCGGCGGCGGAGACGAAGATGTGCAGCATCTCCGTCGCCCCGATGCCGTTGATGATCTTCAGCCCGGTCGCCTCGTACCAGGCCCGCCAGGTCGCCTCGGGGAGGTTCTCGCCGGCCGACACACAGCGGCGCAGACCGCTCAGGTCGTACGGGGCCCGCTTGGCGAGCATCGCCCGGTACGCGGTCGGCGCCGTGAACAGCACCGTCACCCCGTGCTCCGCGATCGCCGGCAGCATCCGGTCCGGCCCGCCCTGCTCCAGCAGCAGCGCGGACGCGCCCGCGCGCAGCGGGAAGACCAGCACCCCGCCCAGCCCGAAGGTGAAGCCCAGCGGGGGACTGCCCGCGAACACGTCCTCCGGTACGGGCTTCAGCACATGCGCCGAGAACGTGTCCGCGATCGCGAGCACGTCCCGGTGGAAGTGCATGCACCCCTTGGGCCGGCCGGTCGTCCCCGAGGTGAACGCGATCAGCGCCACGTCGTCCGCCGACGTCTCCACCGCCGTGAAGCACTCCGGCTTCCCCGCCGCCAGCCGCAGCAGATCGTCCGGCGCCTCCCCGCCGAACGCCGTGACCGCCAGCCCCTCCACCTCCGCCTTCGCCAGCTCGTCCACCGACCGCACGTCGCACAGCGCGTGCGTGACCTCGGCGATCCGGCATATCGTCCGCAGCTCGTGCGCCCGCTGCTGCGCCAGCACGGTCACCGCCACCGCGCCCGCCTTCATCACCGCCAGCCAGCACGCCGCCAGCCACAGCGTCGTGGGCCCGCGCAGCAGCACCCGGTTGCCGGGGAGGACGCCGAGGTCCGAGGCCAGCGTGTGGGCGATGCGGTCGACGTGGCGCTGCAACCGCCCGTACGACCAGACCTGACCCCCGCCGTCGCGCAGCGCCGTCCGTCCCGCGCCGAACCGCTCGACCGTCCGGTCCAGCAGCTCCGCACCGCAGTTGAGCTGATCGGGATACCGCAGCTCCGGCAGGGCGAAGCGGAGCTCCGGCCACTCGTCGCCCGGCGGCAGATGGTCGCGGGCGAAGCTGTCGGCGTGCGCGGAAGGCTTGAGCTGCATGGCGGAATCGCCCCCTTGCGTACGCCTGCAGAATCGTTTCGAGCGTAGCGTCACGGTGACGACAGTCAACAGTGCGCGATAACGTGCGTGTCGGCGACGAGGAGGTCATCCGATGCCCGACGCGTACGAACTCGCCCCCGAGGAGCAGCGCTGGTGCGCGGAGCTGCGCGCCCTGGCCGCCGGACCGCTGCGTACCCTCGCCGACGCGGGCCCGCCCGGCGAGGTGAACCGCCCCCTCGTCGCGGCCCTCGGCGAACTCGGGCTGCTCGAGCGGGTGTTCCCCTCCGACGGGCCCGCCGTCCGCGCCCTCGACCTGTGCCTGCTGCGCGAATCCCTCGCCCGCGCCTGCACCGAGGCCGAGACGGCGCTCGCCCTGCAGGGCCTCGGCGCCTGCCCCGTCGCCCAGGCCGGCACGGAGGAGCAGCGTGCGCGCTGGCTGCCCGGGGTGCGCGCCGGGCGGGCGGTCGCCGCGTTCGCGCTGAGCGAGCCCGGCGCGGGCTCCGACGCCGGCGCCCTCGCGCTGACGGCCGCCCGCGACGGCGCCGGGTGGCGGCTGACGGGGGAGAAGACGTGGATCTCCAACGCCCCCGCCGCCGACGTCTACACGGTATTCGCCCGCACCACGGCGGACGCCGGCTCCCGCGGCGTCACGGCGTTCCTCGTCCCCGCCGACCGCCCCGGCCTGACCGGCGAACCGCTGCGGATGCTGTCCCCGCACCCCATCGGCTCCCTGCGCTTCGACGCCGTCCCCGTGTCACCGGACGACGTCCTGGGCGAACCCGACGCCGGCTTCGGCGTCGCGATGCGCACCCTCAACCTCTTCCGCCCCTCCGTCGGCGCCTTCGCCGTCGGCATGGCACAGGCGGCGCTGGACGCGTCGGTGGACTGGGCGGGCCGCCGCGAGGCGTTCGGCGGACCCCTGAAGGACCTGCAGTCCGTCGGCCACCGGCTCGCCGAGATGGCCACCCGCACCGAGGCGGCCCGCCTCCTGGTGTACGCGGCGGCCTGCGCGTACGACCGCGGCGCCCCGGACGTCGCCAAACGCTCGGCGATGGCGAAGCTGTTCGCCACGGAGACCGCCCAGTGGGTCGTGGACTCCGCCGTCCAGCTGCACGGCGCGCGGGCCCTCCAGGAGGGACACCCGCTGGAGCACCTCTACCGCGAGGTCCGCGCACCCCGGATCTACGAGGGGGCCACCGAGGTGCAGCGGGGGATCATCGCGCGGGAGCTTTACCGGTGAGCCCTGTCATCGCCCCCTCTTCCGAAGGAGTGCCTTGTGACCGTGCACCACGTCAACCCGATGTCCCTCGCCAAGCCCTCCGGCTTCAGCCATGCCGTCACCGCCACCGGCGGCACGCTCGTGTTCCTCGCCGGCCAGACGGCCCTGGACACCGACGGCCGGATCACCGGCGACGGCCTCCCTGCGCAGTTCGAGCAGGCGCTGCGGAACCTTCTCACCGCCCTCGCCGCCGCGGGCGGTGACCCCTCCCGGCTGACAAGGGTGACGGTGTATGCCACCGACCCCGGGGACTACCGCGACCACGCGGCGGAGCTGGGGCGGATCTGGCGCAGGCGGGCGGGGGACACGTATCCGGCGATGGCGCTGATCGGTGTGACGCGGCTGTGGGACGAGGAGGCGCTGGTCGAGCTGGACGGGATTGCCGTCCTGCCATGATCAGTGCATGACCCTCGAACGCGCCGCCGACATGATCGAGTGGCAGGCCGACGCCTGTGCCCAGCTCGACTCACCCCTCTACGCCGACCTCCTGCGCCGCGCCGCTCGCGACGTCCGCACCGGCGGCCCGTGCGCGGCGGCCGTCGAGGGTTACGAGGACGCCCCCGGCCCCGACGCGATCGCGCTGCGGCTGGCCGGCGGGGTCCACGCACTGGTCCTCACCGGCCGCGCCCCCGCCCTCGCCGCGTACTACCCGTCCGCCGGCGGACGCTGGACCCCGGCGGAGGCGGACGCCTGCTGGGAGGCGTTCCGGGAGACGGTGGGCGGCGAGCTGCCCTGGATCCGGGACTGGATGACGCGGCCCCCGCAGACGAACGAGGTCGGCCGGTCGAACGCCCTCCTCGCCGGCCTGCTGGACGCCGTCGCCCACCACCCGCTCCCGGTCCGCCTGCTGGAGCTGGGCGCGAGCGCGGGGCTCAACCTCCGGGCGGAGGCCTTCCGGTACGAGTCCGACGGCTTCGCGTGGGGACCGCCGGACTCCCCGGTCCGGCTGACGGACGCCTGGCGGGGCACACCGCCGGCCTGGCTGACGCAAGCGGCGGCCGCCCACCCGTCGCTGCGGGTGACGGAGCGGCGGGGCTGCGACCTCACGCCGATCGACCCGCTGACGGAGGCGGGCGCGCTGGCGCTGCGCTCATACGTCTGGCCGGACCAGTCCGCCCGCCACGCGCGCCTGTCCGGCGCCCTGACACTGGCGGGCACGCTGCCGGCGCGGGTGGAACGGACCGGGGCGGCGGACTTCCTGGCGGGGGTCGCGGTGGAGCCGGGGGTGCTGACGGTGGTGTGGCACTCGGTGATGCGGCAGTACGTGCCGCGGGGGGAGTGGGAGGCGGTGTCGGGTGAGCTGGAGCGGCTGGCGGCGGCGTCGTCCGCCACGGCGCCGTTCGCGTACGTGTCGCTGGAGCCGCGGCGGGTCGGCGGGGGGCGCCCGTTCGTCGTCGCGACGCGGCTGGGGGCGGGGCGGGAACGGTTCCTGGCGACGGCGGCGCCTCATGGGCTTCGGCTGGACGGTGTCGTAGTTCAGGCGCTTCTGGGAGGTGTTCTCCTCG
>NZ_WEGJ01000089.1 GCF_009604385.1 Streptomyces smaragdinus | reverse complement strand
CCGACGCCTGCACGGTGAGATAGGCCACGTCCCGCCCGTCGAGTACGAGAACACCTACTACCTGACAGCCACGAAACCGCAGGTCACAACCACCAACTGAGCTCTCTACCGAACCCGGAACGGTTCACTCACCCACACCCGCACCCACTGGAACAGACCACTGCCCACCGCGACCCGCCGAATCGCGGAATCAGGGCGGATGCAGCGCCATCTCGCCAACGGTCTCGCCCGATTCTGGCGTGCTGCCCTCGCCGAGGGCTGGCCCGAACTGCACTCGATCACCGACCAGGACATCGCCCACCGCGCAACAACCATCGCCACCCAGGGCATCGGCCGCACACTGCGAGCACTCCACCCCGACATGAACTGGACGGGCGACGCAATCACCCTCGCAACACCACGGAACAGCGAAATCGACCTCACCGGCCGGGACCTGGTCCTCACCCCCTCAGTACTCAACCGGCCCCGCCTCACCATCCAGGTCGACACCCCCGGCCAGTTCGTCCTCTACTACCCCGCCCAACACATCGGAACCGGCCGCGACCGCAAACCCGGAAAAATCGCCCACATCATCGGCAAAACCCGAGCAGCCCTCCTCACAGACCTCACAACCCCCCGCACCACCACAGAACTCGCCACCCGAAACGGATGCACCCCCGCCACCGCCTCCTACCACCTCACCGCACTCCACCACGCACACCTCGTCACCAAAACCAGAAACGGACGCCACGTGCTATACCAACGAACCACACACGCGGCACACCTCCTCGAAGAAACCCGCGACTGAGCAGCACTCCAGAAGCTCCGCCGGAAACAGGCCGGGAACCAGGAACTCGCCCAGAAGGCAGCAGCCACCAGACTCTGATCGGGTGAACCGCAACGGAAGAACACGTGGACCCGTCGTTTGCGGCCGGACCAGGAAACCACTGTGTCGGCAACGAAAGCCCTCAACACACCCCGGATCCACTCGGCCGGGTAGCCGCACGGACCGCAGCCGACACAGAACCACAGGCGCCGACAGGGTCGGCGACGATAAAGCTACGGACCGTACGGGCCAGGCCACCACACACCCTCACACCATTACTCCCACCTTCCGACGTGCTGTGCGGCCCCGATAACGCCGAGGACGGCAACGGGATCCGACCCGGATCCCAAACGGAACCGTGATCACCCCGTCGGGTTCTGGCCGATCAGTTCCCCCGGTGATCTGCATCCGGCCGCACCTCAGCCCGCGCCGCCTCAAGGAATCGGTGCCGGACGCCACCGAGGTACTCCCAAGGCCTACTGCCGTCCGGCGTTCCGTGCCAGTACGTATCGCCAAGAGCGTTAGCGAGGTCGGACGCCGCATCGTGAAGTTCTTCGGAGGCAACCAGCATCAGATTGTTGCGCAGCGATCACATGCGATGGATCAGCTCACTCGGCCGATCACCACTGTCGCCGATGACACGCTCGATTACCTGATAGACCTCGACGAAATCCTGAATCGCAGCCTTCCGCTCAGCCCGGACCTGCTCAGCGCGCGCTCGGCGTGCACTTCGTTCAACGGTACGGTTGGTCACGTACTGAGTGATGATCGTTCCCGCCGAGCCGATCAGAGTCCCCGCAACAGGCAGCCAGTCCATCTCGACAGCACCCACCCGTCGGCACGACAGCAACACTGACATCAATCAGATCATCGGCTGTATCCCCAAATTCAACAACACTGTCGAACATCACTCTCACCTACCCCGGAGCCTCCCCCTGAGTGGTGGACACGCTGATACTGGATCTGCTTGATCCGGAGGAAGCGAGCGACCGTCGATGGCGTTGAAGGACTACTCGGACGAGTTCAGGGCCGATGCCGTGGCTTATACGAGTCCACACCCGGGGCAACCTACAAAGGGATCGCCGCCGACCTGGGCATCGGCCGGGCCACCCTGCGCGAGTGGGTGCTGCGCGACCGCAAGCGCCGCGGACGGGCTGCTCCGCCGGGCAGGTGCCGGAAGGTCCGCAGCCCCGGAAGAAACGTCGTCGGCCACGGAGCCGGGACGAACGGATCCGGCAGCTCGAGGCCCGGGTCGCCGAGCTCGAGGCCAGTGATCGCAAGCCGGCGACCGAGCGGGACATACTCCGCAAGGCGGCCAAATATTTCGCCGGCGAGACGATTCCCCAGAGGGATTGTCGAGCTGCCACGGGCGGGGCCGGTTCGTAGCGGCGTCCGTCGCGGAGGAGAGCCCGCAGCACGTTGACGCGACGGCGGGCGAGGGAGAGGACGGCCTGGATGTGGCGTTTTCCTTCGGCACGTTTGCGGTCGTAGAACGCTATGGACTCCGGGCAGCAGCGGATGCTGATCAATGCGGACTGGTAGGAGATGCGCTGGAGCCCGCGGTGGTAGCGCCTTGGCCGACGGAGGTTGCCGCTGATGCGTCCGGAATCGCGCGGTGTCGGTGCGACGCCGGCGAGCGCGGCCAGCCGGTCCGGGGTCCCGAAGAGCGTCATGTCGCCGCCGGTGCAGGCGAGGAACTCGGCGCCGAGGAGCGGTCCTGTGCCGGGAAGGCTGGTGATGATCTCTGCGTGCTCATGGCGTCGGAAGCAGGCCTCGATCCGCCTGTCGAGGTCGTTGACCTGCTGGTTGTCCGCGTACTCCTCTGAGTGCACCACCGAGTACAGAGTTATGTGCACCACTGCTCAGGCCACGTCGGCGTCTCGCTCGATAGTCTGGAGGCGGTTCTTGAGTCGGTAGCTGTTGCCGTTGATCGA
>NZ_WEGJ01000088.1 GCF_009604385.1 Streptomyces smaragdinus | reverse complement strand
GGCGTTGGGCGTCACCTGGACCATCGGCGGGGTGAAGCGCCGGTCGGCCAGCAGCGCGCGTACGTCGTCGTACCGGGTGATGAGCCAGCCCGTCCGGCCGCCCGGCAGCCGCAGCCGGCTCCACGCCTCTGGTCGGCCACCAAGGACGCCCGCGCAAAGCTCGGCCCCACCCTCCTCTACGACCCCGACCACCTCTGCGACACCCCCGCCCGCCTCCGCTGGAGCCCCACCGCGGGCTGCACGGACCGCAAGGCCGCCGAGACCCGAGCCGCGGCCCTCCTACACCCCGTACGCCCCCGCGCCCGCGTCGACGCGGGCGTCGCGGACACCGCCCAGACGCTGCTGACGAGCTGGCTGCACGCCGCGGCGGTGGACAACCGCCCGATCACCCACGTCCAGCGCTGGTCGGCCGCCTCGGGAGCCGCCCACGAACCAGTGAAGATCCTCCGTACGGCGATCCGCGCCGCCGAGGGCTCGGCCGGCCGCCTCGAATCGGCGCTGACGGCCCACCCCGAATGGCGCGACCAGGCCCAACAGCTCATCACCCGGACCCTCTCGGCCCTCTCCACCCTCCACGTACGTAACAGCTGTCTCACCAATCGGACAGATTCGCTCAGCCTGGAGTCATTCGCGGACGAAGGGGGAACGCTCTACGTGATCGGTGAAGCAATCGAGGACCCCCGCCGCGACCCCGGCGCCCTCCCGCTGCTCACCGCACTCGCCGCAGACGTGGTCGAGCTCGGCCGCCGCATGGCCGCACGGTCATCCACCGGCCGGCTCGACCCACCAATGTCCCTGATCCTGCACGACGCGGCGGCAGTGGCCCCCGTCCCCCAGCTCCCGGACCTCCTCACGACCCGCGAGCTCCCCGTCCTGGCGGTCCTGCGCTCCCCGGAGCAGGCCCAGGACAGATGGCCGGAGCTGAGCCGCACCCCAAGCTAGTCGTGTACGTGGGCCCGCCGCCGGGAGGCCGGCAGCCGGCTGATCCGTACGAGCTCCTCGAAGTCCACGGCCACCCCCCGCAGCAGCAGATCCACCAACGGCCGCGCCGCCACGGCCTCCTGCCCGAACAGCGCCCGCTGATAGACGACGGACGCCAGCAGATCCACCAGCAGCTCCGGATCCGCCTCCGGAATCAGATCCCCCCGCCCGACGGCCCGCCGCACCGCGACGACCGCAGCCGCCCGGCTGGGCGCGATGAGCGTGTCCGTCAGATACCGGTGCAGCTCGGGATCCCCCGCACAGTCCGCGACCAGCGGCGCCAGCACCCCGGCGGGCAACCGCTCGTCGAGAGTCTGCGCCAACAGCCGCACGCTCTGCTGCAGATCGCACCGCGTACACCCGTTGTCCGGCGCCGGCGGTACGGCGACCACGCTCCCCAGCGCGTCGATGACGAGCCGCTGCCGCACCGGCCACCGCCGCCGTATCGCCGCCTTGGTGGTCCCCGCCCGCGCGGCCACCCGCTCCAGCGCGAACCCCCCGTACCCGCCCTCGGCGAGCTCGTCGACGGCGGCCTTCAGCACCGCGGCGTCGATCGCCGGATCCCGCGGCCGCCCGGGCGCGGGCGTCACGCCGGCACGTCCTGCGGATACCAGCGCAGCTCGACGGTGTTGCCGTCGGGATCACTCACGTAGACCGACTGCGCGACCCCCCGAGCCCCCCACCGCGACACGGGCCCCTCCAGCACGTCGAGGGTCCCCGAGTCGACGACCTCCTGCCAGTCGAGCGGATCCACGACCAGACACAGATGATCGACGTTGGACTCCCCCCGCGGCCGCGAGAACAGATCGATGACCGCCCCCTCATCGATCCGCACCGACGGAAACGGCACCTTCCCCGCCCGCCACTCCTCGACCCGCTCGGGCTCCAGCCCCAGCGTCCCCGTATAGAACTCCAACGCCCGCTCGACATCACCGACGTTGAGCACCAGATGATCGAAACCCTTGACCCGCATGACCCATCCCCATCCACGCAGTTACGATCCGAACCGCTCCGGATCGTAATGAAGCCAACCGGCACGGGTCAAGACCCGCACCCGCCGAACTACGGCCGCTCCACCGCCATTTCGACCTCGAGCCCCCCGACATCCGCCGGCAGCGTGTGCCCGGTCCGTACGAACCCACACCTCCGGTACAGCGTCTCCGCCCGTCCGTTCCGCTCGTGCACATACAGCCGCACCCGCTCCAGCCGCGGCTCCTCGAGCGCGAACGCCCACTCCATCGCGGCGGCGAAGAGCTTCTCCCCCAGCCCGGCCCCCCGCGCCTCGGGCCGGATGTACACCCCGACCAGATGCCCCTGCGGCACCTTGGCCTGCGACGCGAACTCCACGGCCCCACCCGGCACCTCGACGAGCACGGTCACGCTGCCGACCCACCGCCCGTCGCCGTCCTCGGCGACGAAACCTTTCACCTCGACCCCGGCCGCCGCCCGCTCGGCCCGCTCCTGCCAGAAGGCATCGGGCCGGGCGAGGGCGTTCTCGTACGTCTCGAGAAAGGCGATCGGCGCCGCCTCGTCCAGCAGCCCCGCCAGCCGCAACTCCTTGACCTCACGCCACTCGTCGACCCGCTGACCCCTGATCACATATTCCATGCGCCCGATACTGCTGCCCAACCCCACCACCCGCCAACCTCTTTACGCCTCCCTCACAGCAGCACCCGCTCCACGATCCCCTCGACCAGCCGCTCCGGCCCCGTCCGGAACCAACAGCGCCCTGAACGCAAAAATGCCTCAACCCCCGACCAACGGTCGGGGGTTGAGGCTAAAAATTGTTCGGCAGCGACCTACTCTCCCACAGGGTCCCCCCTGCAGTACCATCGGCGCGGAAAGGCTTAGCTTCCGGGTTCGGAATGTAACCGGGCGTTTCCCAATCGCTATAACCACCGAAACACTATGAAACTATCAA
>NZ_WEGJ01000087.1 GCF_009604385.1 Streptomyces smaragdinus | reverse complement strand
CCTCGTCGGCTTCTACGGCGACCGAATCGACCTCGACGGACTACCCCTCGCCACGAACGAGTGACCAACTAGAACTAAACCCCCAAGACGTCAAAGAAAGGGCATACACAAAACTCAAGACATTCCCGACCCTCAGAGGGGACGATCGATGACGCCGTTCTCGCCGCTTCCGAGTTGGTGGCGAACGCCGGGCAGCATGCCGTCGGGCCGTACGAACTGTGGCTGAGGCGCGCTGCGGGCGAGTTGATCTGCGAGGTGCACGACCGCGACCCCGTGCTTCCGCTACTCCCGCCCGACCGATCAACCTGTCCCTTGGGTGATCCCAGCGATGGCGAGACTTTCGCTGCCGCGCTGGGTGAGCGCGGGCGTGGCCTCCAGGTCGTCCACGCAGTGACGGGTGGATGTTGGGGCTTTCGCTTGGCCGATGGTCATGCGCGGGACGCGCGGGGGAAGGTGGCGTGGATGGTGATCCCTCGTGAGACCAGCATTGAGCGACTCTGACACGAAAACTATGTGTGCCGGTCAGGTTGTGGGGATGGGGTCGAAGAGGACGGTGAGCCTGAGGTGGTTGGGGATGACCAACCACACGGGTTCCCGGCAGCTCTCGGCCGTCCTGCGCTCGTGGGAGGGCCGCTCCGGGGTGCGTGTGGTGGGGATGGCGCCTGCCTCTATGCCTCCGTCGCTGCGCCGCCCATCAGGCTCGAACAGGCCCAACTGCTTGCTCTGGAGCACTACCGGTACATCGTTGAAGTGGGGTTGACGCTCCGCCCCGTTCGACGTACGACTGCGGGAGAGGGCTGTCCCGTGCGCCTGGGCCCACTCGCCGGGTGATGGTACGCACAGGTTATGGCTGTAAGCCGCCCGTATCCCAATGATCTGTCCGACGCCCGCTGGGCGCGGATCGAGCCGGTGCTCACCAGCTGGCGCGCGAAGCGCTGGAAGATGACGCCGCCCATTGGCCGGCCGCCGGAACATGACCTGCGCGAGATCCTGAACGCGATCTTGTGGATCGACCGTACCGGCGCCCAGTGGCGCTCCTCGACGGTGCCGCAGACCAGACCCGCGAAGTCCTCGTGATCAGCGCCCGCCGTCGCGCATAGGGCATTGACTGCTGTGTCGGTGACTTCATTCAGCAGGGCGCTTACCCTGCGCCCAGGGGCCGGCACGCCGGCCGCGATCCGGATGCGAGAATCGATCAACGCTCACCAGGAACACGCCATCACCGAGTTGCCCCCGGGAGGCACGTCGTGACCACGGTCACTGTTCTGCATCCCGGATCCATGGGAGCTGCCATCGCGTCCCAGGCGGTCGGTGCTGGTCACGAGGTCCTGTGGGTGCGCGAAGGACGCAGCAAGGCCACGTTCCGGCGTGCGAAGAAGGCGGGCGCCACAGAGTGCGATTCCCTCGCTGAGGCGCTGTCCCGAAGCACCGTCGTTCTGTCGATCTGCCCGCCCCACGTGGCGGAGGATGTGGCGGCAGCCGTGGCCGCACACGACTTTGCCGGGGTCTACGTGGACGCCAACGCCATCAGCCCGCAACGGGCACAGCGCATCGCCGAAGAGATCCAACCCAGCCCCGTCGTACTCGACGGAGCGATCTTCGGCCCGCCGCCTACAGATACCCGCACAGCCCGGCTGCACCTCGCGGGGGACAGCGCCGCCATCGACCACGTCGAGCCGCTGTTCACCGGCACCAGCGTGCACCTGCACCGAACCGGCCATACGTTCGGTTCTGCCTCGGCCCTGAAGATGGCCTTCGCCGGCTACCAGAAAGCCGCCCGCACCCTCGCCGGCGTCGCGCACGCCCTGGCCGATCACCACGGCGTCGGCGAAGCACTCACCGCAGAGGCCGCAGCCATGCCTGCCGACATCCTTTCCGACCCGGAATACCTGCCCAGCGTCGCCGCCCGTGCCTGGCGCTGGGCTCCCGAGATGACGGAGATCGCGGACACCCTCCGTGCTGCGGATCTGCTGGCCGACATGGCCGAAGCCGCCGCCGAGGTGATGTCCCGCTGGGAGCATGACAAAGACCGGTATGACATGCCAGTCAGTGAAGTCCTGCACCAATTGCATCGACGGGAGCGGTAGGAAGCGGTCACGAAGCCGGGGGAGTGGGATGCCCGGTCTGCAGATCCGACTCATCCGCCTGGTTCGGCAGTGCTAATTCGGTACATGTGTGCGTGAGTTAACTTTCTGCAACGGAGATTCACTCGCGTGGGGCAGGCGCTGTTGTCGAAGTCGCGCAGCGGCTGTGGTCTGCTGATTTGGTGAAGGGAAGCGCGGTCGTTGGCGGTATCTCGCCTGCCGTTCGGAATTAATCCCTCCGCCGGAGTGTCGGTGTGGGATTCCCTGGGAACGACGCTCCGCGAGTATCCAATTGCGCGAAGTGAATGTCGGGGCGGTGAGCGGCTGGTGTGGAGTAGACGGTGGCAGTTCGGGGTGGGCGTGCTTCGGTTCGGAGTGGCGGCGCTGATCACGACCCTGCTTACTGCTTGCGTGGGCCGATCGGCATCCGACGTCGATACCCCGGAACCGACGGCCAGTGTTCCGGACGTGGTGCGGCCAGATGATTCCCTGTCCGGCGCCGAGTTGGGTGCATCCGACGCCTATCGAGCCATGTGGAGGGACATGGCTGCGGCTGCGGAGACCACAGATCCCGGCCACGAGAAGCTCGACGACCACGCATCCGGCGCCGCTTTGCGTCTCCTCCAGCACATGATGGAGACGGGACGCAAGCAAGATGAGGTGGCGCAGGGTGAGCCCCGGCCGTCTCCGCATGCCCTGGCCCGAGCAGCGGCCAAAGTAGAGCTGCGGGACTGTCTCGATTCGACACACTGGGTGAGCTACCCCAAGGGCGGTGTCCGCGTACTCCTCTGAGTGCACCACCGAGTACAGAGTTATGTGCACCACTGCTCAGGCCACGTCGGCGTCTCGCTCGATAGTCTGGAGGCGGTTCTTGAGTCGGTAGCTGTTGCCGTTGATCGA
>NZ_WEGJ01000086.1 GCF_009604385.1 Streptomyces smaragdinus | reverse complement strand
TGACCACGCTGGGCGAGGGCGAGGACCCGTTCTCCGGCGCGGGCGCGGGGACGGACCCCACCGGCGAGGCCGAGAGCATGACCGCCTCCAAGGACCTGAAGAAGGTCGGCGAGGAGAAGATCGGCGGCCTGCACTGGCACGACGCCGAGGTGTGCGCGGAGAAGGACGGCCGCCCCTTCCTGCGGGTACGGGGCACGGTGGCCGCCCGCGCCGCCGAGCTCGGCGTCCGGCACTGGCACGTGAGCCTCAGCCACGACGCGGGGGTGGCGTCGGCCGTGGTGATCGCGGAGGGGTGACCCTCAGAGGGTCTTGAACCCCTCCCGCCACGACGCGTACCGCGGCTTCCACCCCAGCTCCCGCTTGGCCTTCGCGTTCGACGCCCCCCGGCCCTGCGTCATCCACGTGGTGGCGAAGGCACCCGCGGCCAGCCTGCCCACCCACACCGGCACCCGGCGCGGCGGCTTCGCCCCCAGCGCCCGGGCCAGGGCCGGCAGCCACTCCGCGACCCGCGCCGGCTCGTCGTCCACGATGTTGTAGACCCCCGGCGCACCCCGGTCCACGGCCGCGGCGGTGGCGGCAGCGGCGTCCGCGATGTGGATCAGCGACCACACCCCGCCCCCGTCCCCCACCACGGGGAACCGCCGCTTGCGCACCATGTCCACCTGCTCCCCGCCCTCCCCGACGGACGTCCCCGGCCCGTAGAACCCGCCGTACCGCAGCACCAGCCCCTCCATCCCCGGCGCCGAGGTCACGGCCTGCTCCAGATGCCGGATGGCCGCCAGGCTCCGCTCCGAGCCGGGCGCGGGCGACGGGTCGAACGGGTCGTCCTCCGTCTTCACCGGCCCGCCGGTCCGCTCGTACGTCCAGCCTGTGAAGCTCTGCACGACCAGCCGCCGCACCCCGCCGGCGGCAGCCGCCGCCGCGATCAGATTGTCGGTGCCCTCGGTACGAAGCCGGTTCGTACGCGCGAACGACTCGTCGAACTTCCGCAGGTCCAGCTTCCCCGACAGCGCCGTCGCCTGGTGGACGATCACCTCCGGCCGGACCCGCTCCACCGCCGCGCGCACCGCGCCGGCGTCCAGCACGTCCAGCACCAGCGGCTCCGCCCCGGCCTCGCGCAGCCGCGCGGCCTTGGCCTCGCCGGTCGTGGTGCCGACGACGGTGTGCCCGGCCGACACGAGCAGCGGGACGAGCTGCGAGCCCAGCGCTCCGGTGGCGCCGGTGACGAGAACCTTCATCGTGCTTCCTTCCCTGGCGTGGGCGTGTGCGTACGCCCTCACATCCCGGGACGGACGTCACGCCGCCGAATGTGACATCGGGTACCCCCGAAAAGGCGTGGACCCGCCCCCGCCCCCGGGCGACAATCGCCCTCATGGGTCATCTGGAAGCCGCACACCTCGAGTACTACCTCCCCGACGGGAGGCCCCTGCTCGGCGACGTGTCCTTCCGCGTCGGCGAGGGCGCCGCCTACGCCCTGGTCGGGGCGAACGGGGCCGGCAAGACGACCCTCCTGCGCCTGCTGTCCGGCGAGCTCCAGCCGCACGGCGGCACCGTCACCGTCAGCGGTGGCCTGGGCGTGATGCCGCAGTTCGTCGGCTCCGTACGAGACGAGCGGACCGTGCGCGACCTGCTGGTGTCCGTCTCCCAGCCCCGTATCCGCAAGGCCGCCGCCGCCGTGGACAAGGCCGAGCACGCGATCATGACGGTCGACGACGAGGCCGCCCAGCTCGCCTACGCCCAGGCCCTCAGCGACTGGGCCGAGGTGCAGGGGTACGAGGCGGAGATCCTCTGGGACAAGTGCACGACGGCGGCGCTCGGCACCCCGTACGACCGCGCGCAGTGGCGCGAGGTGCGCACCCTGTCCGGCGGCGAGCAGAAGCGCCTGGTCCTGGAGGCCCTGCTGCGCGGCACCGACGAGGTGCTGCTGCTGGACGAGCCGGACAACTACCTCGACGTCCCCGGCAAGCGCTGGCTGGAGGAGCAGCTGCTGGCCACGCCCAAGACGGTCCTCTTCGTCTCCCACGACCGCGAGCTCCTCGCCCGCTCCGCCGAGAAGATCGTCAGCGTCGAACCGGGCGCCGCGGGCAGCGACGTCTGGCTGCACGGCGGCGGCTTCGCCACGTACCACGAGGCCAGGAAGGAGCGCTTCGAGCGCTTCGAGGAGCTGCGCCGCCGCTGGGACGAGGAGCACGCCAAGCTCAAACGCCTCGTGATCATGTACAAGCAGAAGGCCGCCTTCAACTCCGACATGGCCTCCCGCCTCCAGGCGGCCCGCACCCGCCTCAAACGCTTCGAGGAGGCGGGCCCGCCCATGGCCCCGCCCCGCGAACAGGACATCACGATGCGCCTGCGCGGCGGCCGCACCGGCGTCCGTGCCGTGACCTGCGTCGATCTGGAGCTCACGGGCCTGATGAAGCCGTTCTCCCTCGAGGTCTTCTACGGCGAGCGCGTCGCCGTCCTCGGCTCGAACGGCTCCGGCAAGTCGCACTTCCTGCGCCTGCTGGCCGGCGGTGACGTCGCCCACACCGGCCAGTGGAAGCTGGGCGCCCGCGTCGTCCCCGGCCACTTCGCCCAGACCCACGCCCACCCGGAGCTCCAGGGGCGTACGCTCCTCGACATCCTGTGGACGGAACACGCCAAGGACCGCGGGGCGGCCATGTCCGCGCTGCGCCGCTACGAGCTGACCGGCCAGGCCGAGCAGCCCTTCGACAAGCTGTCGGGCGGCCAGCAGGCCCGCCTGCAGATCCTCCTGCTGGAGCTGTCGGGCACCACCGCGCTGCTGCTGGACGAGCCCACGGACAACCTGGACCTGGAGTCCGCGGAGGCCCTCCAGGAGGGCCTGGAGGCGTACGAGGGGACGGTGCTGGCCGTCACCCACGACCGCTGGTTCGCGAAGACCTTCGACCGCTTCCTGGTCTTCGGCGCCGACGGCCGGGTCCGGGAGACCCCGGAGGCCGTCTGGGACGAGAAGCGGGTGGCCCGGGCCCGCTGACCCGTTTTGACCCCCGGCCGAGCGAACCGGTATCCTGCCAGTTCGTTGTGTGTATTGGCTTGCTCATTCTCACGTGAGGGGCCCTTACACCGGACACCGGTGCTGAGCCGCACGGTCGTGGACACGGGTTGCGTCACCCGTCCGCCGCCCACGCGGGCCTTCTCCGGTGGCCTTGTCAGGACCCACTCATTGAAGAAGTGAAGGCTACGACCGTGCGTACGTACAGCCCCAAGCCCGGCGACGTCCAGCGCCAGTGGCACGTCATCGACGCCGAGGACGTCGTTCTCGGCCGCCTGGCCACCCAGGCCGCCACGCTTCTGCGGGGTAAGCACAAGCCGGTGTACGCGCCTCACATTGACGCTGGTGACTTCGTCATCATCATCAATGCCGAGAAGGTGCACCTCTCCGGCAACAAGCGGACCCAGAAGCTCGCCTACCGCCACTCCGGCTACCCGGGTGGTCTGCGCAGCGTCCGTTACGAGGACCTGCTCACGAACAACCCCGAGAAGGCCATCGAGAAGGCCGTCAAGGGCATGCTCCCGAAGAACACCCTGGGCCGTCAGATGCTCTCGAAGCTGAAGGTCTACCGCGGTGCCGAACACCCGCACTCGGCTCAGCAGCCGGTGCCGTTCGAGATCACCCAGGTCGCGCAGTAAGTCCGGCCACCCCCTAAGACGAGAGAGAATCTGAGGAGAATCGTGGCTGAGACCACCGCCGAGGACGTCATCGAGGTCGAGGAGTACACGACCGAGACCCCCGACGCCCAGGAGTACACCAGCGAGTCGCTCGCGTCCGCTTTCGGCGAGGCCCTGCCGGGTGCCGGCACCGGCCGCCGCAAGAACGCGATCGCCCGCGTCCGGATCGTTCCGGGCTCCGGCAAGTGGAAGATCAACGGTCGCACCCTGGAGACCTACTTCCCGAACAAGGTGCACCAGCAGGAAGTCAACGAGCCCTTCAAGGTGCTCGAGCTGGACAACCGGTACGACGTCATCGCCCGGATCAACGGCGGCGGCATCTCCGGCCAGGCCGGTGCGCTGCGCCTGGGCGTCGCCCGCGCGCTGAACGAGGCGGACGTCGACAACAACCGCGGCCCGCTCAAGAAGGCCGGCTTCCTGACCCGTGACGACCGTGCGGTCGAGCGGAAGAAGGCCGGTCTGAAGAAGGCCCGTAAGGGCACCCAGTACAGCAAGCGCTGATCACCGCGCTCGTCGTTCTGCGGCATCCGTACGCGAACGCCCCGGCGGCACTGTCCAGTGCCGCCGGGG
>NZ_WEGJ01000085.1 GCF_009604385.1 Streptomyces smaragdinus | reverse complement strand
CGTGTGAGGGACGGGGTATCAACATATCTGGCGTTGACTTTTGGCACGCTGTTGAGTTCTCAAGGAACGGACGCTTCCTTCGGAACCCTTTCACCGGTTCCTCCGGGCGCTTCCCTTCGGTGTTTCCGACTCTATCAGACTCTTTTCAGTGTCCGAACCCGGCCGGCGGGTTTTCCCTTGAGTCCGTTTCGCTTTCGCGTTCCGTCCTCGCGGTGATCACTACGTTAGCGGATTTCTCCGGTAATCCCTAATCGGCTAATTCCAGGGTGCACAAAGCAGAGCCCCGGATGGGCCGATCAGAGGGAGTGATCCAGTAGTGAGAGGTGCCGCCTCGGGGGCGCGCCGTAGCGACCCCCGGTTTTGCGGCTCGGTCCACATTACGGCTCCGGGCACCCGGAGTCAAGCTCCTTCGTGGGTCAGTGGACTCGGTGCTGGTCGGTGCCATTGGCGAAGGCGTCTCGCGGGTGCTGGACCGAGAGCAGTGAGACGATGTCCCGGCCGAACAGGGCGGCGGTGGTCCAGACGAACATGACGCGGATCTTCCGTTCCCAGGTGGGCACCGCGAGGACGTGGTAGCCCCGGTGCATCAGCCAGGCCGGCAGTCCCTTGATCACGATGCGCTTGTACTGGAAGATGCCCCGTCCCATCCCCAGCGTCGCCACCACCCCGAGGCTGTCGTGGCGGTAGTCGCGGACCTTCCGGCCCCGCAGGCTCGCCACGATGTTCTTGGCGAGGCGCTTGCCCTGCCGTACCGCGTGCTGGGCGTTCGGCATGGTGTGGGCGCCCGGTACGGGCGAGGCGAGGTCGGGGACGGCGGCGTCGTCTCCGGCGGCCCAGACGTCGGGGACGGGGTCGGTGTCGGTGCCCACGCGGAGGTCGGCCCGTACGACGAGCATGCCCCGCTCGTCGACCGGCAGGTCCGTGTGGTGGTGCACGACGGGGTTGGCGGCGTTGCCGGCGGTCCAGACGATCAGCGCGGAGTCGTACTCCTGGCCGTCGGAGAGGACGACGTGGCCGTCGGCGGCGGACACCATCTGGGTGTTCAGGTGGACGTGTGCCCCGCGGCCCTCCAGATGGCGCACCACCCATTCACCAGGCTTGTCCGCCACCTCGGGCAGGATCCGGCCGCGGGCCTCCACCAGATGGAAGGAGAGGTCCTCGAGGCCGAGCTCCGGGTAGGACTTGAGCATCGCCGTCGCGAGCGACAGCAGTTCGCCGAAGCCCTCGACGCCGGAGAAACCGCCGCCGACGAACGTGACGGTGAGCAGTGCGCGGCGTTCTGGGCCGGGGGGCAGGGTCGCCGCCTGGTCGAAGGCGGTCATCAGCCGGTCGCGGATGGCGACCGCCTCCTCGACGTGCTTGAGGCCGATGGCCTGCTCCGCGATCCCGTCGATGGGGAAGGTGCGGGTCACGGCGCCGGCGGTGACGACGAGGATGTCGTACGTCAGCTTCTCCTCGTCGCCCTGTGCCGAGCGGACGGTGACCGTGCGGTCGGCGCTGCGGATGTCGGTCACCGTGCTCGCGAGCACCCGGGTGCGGCGCAGATGGCGGCGCAGCGAGACGGCGGCGTGCCGGGCCTCGATCGATCCGGCGGTCACCTCCGGCAGGAACGGCTGGTACGTCATGTACGGCCGCGGGTCGACGATGGTGACGCGTGCCTCGCCCTTGCGCAGGGCCTTCTCCAGTCGCCAGGCGGTGTAGAAGCCCGCGTAGCCGCCGCCGACGATCACAATCTCACGCATGATTCCCCCTGCTCGGGTGATGAACAGCTGTCCCGTCGGATTGTGCTGTCAGCCGCTGACGGGGTACCGGCTGGTGATCGCGACGCGGTTGAAGGCGTTCATCACGACGGCCAGCCAGACGACGGCTGAGATCTGTTCCTCGGTGAGCACGGTCGCGGCGGCGTCGTACTCGTCGTCGCTGACGTGCCCCTCCCCCACCCGGGTCACCGCTTCGGTGAGGCGCAGTGCCGCTCGGTCGGTGCCGGTGAAGTAACCGGTCTCCGCCCAGGCGGGGAGCACCGCGATCCGGTCGGGGTTCTCGCCCTTCTTCAGAGCGTCGCGGGTGTGCATCCGCAGGCAGAACGCACAGCCGTTGAGCTGGGAGGTACGGATCTTCAGCAGTTCGGTCAGCAGCGGGTCGAGGCCGGCCGCGGCGGCGGCTGTCTCCGCCTCCGTCGAGAGGGCGATCAGGGCCTTGTAGGCGCCCGGGTGCTGCTTTCCGACGTTGACACGCTGCGTGCTGCTCATGGTTTCTTCGCCTCGTTCTGTCCTGTTGTCGTTCTCATCAGGTAGACGAGGCAGTGTCCCGGAACGTGACGGCTCAGACGTGAGCGAGTTTGTCGGGGTTGATGACGCGCCGGTAGGCGGTGATCAGACCGTCGGTGACCTGCAGTGTGTCCACGGAGTAGACGCGGCCGTCGCGGTGGAGGACGAGGGCGAGCTCGCCGCCGACCTCGACGAGGTCGATGCGGTCGGCGTGCCACTGGCGGCCGACGCGCACCATGACCTCGGCGACGCGTTGCCCGCCGTGGATGAGCTTGCGTGCCGCGTGGACCTTTCCGCCGCCGTCGGTGACGTAGACGGCGTCCGGGTGCAGCAGTCGTACCAGGCCCTCCAGGTCTCCGGCCTCGTAGGCGGCGCGGAAGGTGGCGAGGACGCGGTCGCGTTCCGCCTTGGGTGCCCGGGGCTCGGACTCCTTCGCTCCGGCGACGCGGCGGCGGGCGCGTGAGGCGAGCTGGCGGGCGCCGGGGACGGTGACGTCGAGGACCTCGGCGATGCGGGCGAACTCGAGGCCGAAGACGTCGTGCAGGACGAAGGCCACTCGTTCGGGTGGTGACAGCTCCTCCATGATCAGGAGCATCGCGGTGGAGACGGATTCGTCGACGAGGACCGGTTCGGAGGCGTCGGGTCCGGTCAGCAGGGGTTCGGGCAGCCAGGGGCCGACGTAGGTCTCGCGGCGGTGGCGGGCGCTCTTGAGGATGTCGTACGAGCGGCGGGCGGCGACGGTGACCAGCCAGGCCCGCAGGTCATCGACGCGGGAGAGGTCCGCGGCGCGGGCGCGGAGCCAGACGTCCTGGGTGACGTCCTCGGCGTCGGCCACGCTGCCCAGCAGGCGGTACGCCGCGCCGAAGACGGCGGGGCGGTGCTTCTCCCATTCGGCGGCCGGCACGTCCTCGTGTCCGGCCTCTGCGGGCACGTGCCCATCGCCCATACGGATCGCGTCCTCCTCGGCTCGGGGCAAGAGTAACCGCGGTGATTCAGCGGTGGATCATTCGGGGTCGCCGGGCTTCGGGGATCTCTTGCGGGGGGTGTGGCGGCGGTAGCGGCTGACCGTGGGGTCGTCGGCGATCCAGTAGCGCCAGGGGGTGTCGTGGGCGCGGGAGACGCCGGTGCGGGGGCCGTGTCTGACGCGGCCGCGGCGGACGGGTTCGCCGGCGGCGAGGCGGATCGGGGCGTGTGCGTCGCAGACGTCCGTTCCGTCGAGGGCGCGGGTGATGCCGAGGGCGTCGGCGAGGCGGCCGGGGCCCTGCGCCAGTTCCTTCGGGGAGCGTGCGGCGGGGCGGCGGTCGGTGGCCTCGGCGTGGCCGGTGACGATCTCGCCGGCTCGTACGAGCACTCCGTGCGATACGCCCTCCGTGCCGCAGACGACGTTCGCGGCATGGTGCATGCCGTAGATCCAGTAGACGTACAGATGCCCGGCGGGGCCGAACATCGTGGCGTTGCGGGGGGTGCGGCCGCGCCAGCCGTGGGAGGCGGGGTCGGTCTCGCCCTCGTAGGCCTCGACCTCGGTGATGCGCAGGGCGACGGTGGCGTCGCCGGTGCCGGAGACCAGGATGCGGCCCAGCAGCTCGGGGGCGACGACGTGGGCGGGGCGGGCGTAGAAGGCGCGGGGCAGGAGGGCGTCGAGGTCCGGTGGTGTCGGGTCGTTTCCCACGGTCGGTATCGGACCTCGCTCGGTTCGTCGGGGGTGGTACGCAGTAGGGTGCGGGCCAGGAGGTCCGGGGCGGCGGCCGTGGCAGGGCGCCGGGACGAGGACCGGTCCAGCACAGTACGCGACCCGGTGAGGGTAGTACGGGGAGGAGTGGGATGGGGTTCAAGAAGCTGTTCGCCAGTCTCGGTGCCGGTGGTGCGTCGGTGGAGACGATCCTGGCGGAGCCGAACATCGTGCCCGGCGGTGTGGTGCAGGGTCATGTGGACGTCTCCGGCGGCTCGGTGGCGCAGGAGATCGAGGGGCTCTCCGTCGGTCTGCAGGCCCGGGTGGAGGTGGAGAGCGGCGACCAGGAGTACAAGCAGGACGTCGAGTTCCACCGGATGCGGCTCGGCGGTGCCTTCACGGTGCAGCCCGGTGCGCAGCACCAGGTGCCGTTCGGTCTGGAGATCCCGTGGGAGACGCCGATCACGACGTTCATGGGGCATCACCTGACGGGGATGAGCGTCGGGGTGACCACCGAGCTGCAGATCGCGCGGGCGGTGGACTCCGGTGACCTCGACCCGGTCAACGTGCACCCGCTGCCGGCGCAGCAGGCGATCCTGGACGCCTTCGGGCGGCTGGGTTTCCGCTTCAAGGGCGCGGACCTGGAGCGCGGGCACATCCGCGGTACGCGGCAGAAGCTGCCGTTCTACCAGGAGATCGAGTTCTACGCGCCGCAGCAGTACCGGGGTCTGAACCAGGTGGAGCTGACGTTCGTCGCCGACGAGCGCGAGATGGACGTCGTCCTGGAGATGGACAAGAAGCCGGGGCTGTTCACCGAGGGGACGGACTCGTACCGCTTGTTCACGGTGAGCCTGTCGGCGTACGACCAGACCGACTGGGCGGCGTATCTGAACCAGTGGATCTCGGAGGTCGGCGGCAAGCGGAACTGGTTCTGACGTTCCCCCTTCCCCGCTCACGGCGTGGTCTTGTCCGACGG
>NZ_WEGJ01000084.1 GCF_009604385.1 Streptomyces smaragdinus | reverse complement strand
GCTTCGACGGCAAGTGGACCCTGCACCCGGACCAGATCGGCCCGGCGAACGAGATCTTCTCGCCCTCGCAGGAGGACTACGACCACGCCGAGCTGATCCTGGACGCGTACGAGTACTGCACGTCCGCCGTTCCTACGATCCGGAAGGACCGAAGAGCATGCTTCGTGCCCTGAGGCGTACCGCCGCAGCCGCCGGCCTTGCCCTTGCCGCGGCAGCCGCCGCCACCCTGCCTGCCGCCGCCGATGACCCCGTGGCCTGGGAGAACGTCAGTCCCAAGGCGCCCGACAGCGTTCTGTACGACATCGAGACCGCCGGTGGTGAGACCTGGGCCGTCGGGATCACCTACGACGACGTCATGCGTCCCCTCGCCCTGCGGTGGGACGGCACCGCCTGGGACTCCCCGGCGAACGCCATCCCCGACCAGGGGCGGCTGAACGATGTCGCCGTCGCCGGGCCCGGGGATGCGTGGGCCGTCGGGGCCCAGTACACCGGGACGGAGGGGACCGGGACGCAGGTGCTGCAGCACTGGGACGGGTCCGCCTGGTCCCGGGTGGATGTGCCGGACCAGGGGGGTTCGGTCGACAGCTCGCTCTCCGCCGTCACCGTCGACGACGACGGCGCGGTCTGGGTGGCCGGGCAGGCGCAGATCAACTCCAAGGGCAACATGCGCAGCTACGTCCTGCGCCGCGACCCCTCCGGCAAGTGGACCGAGACCTCCGGCGCCGACGCGGTGGGCTGGATCAACACCCTGTCCGTCACCCCCGACGGCTCCCTGTACGCCGCTGCCTTCGAGCACGTCTTCCGCTACGACGGCAAGCGCTGGACGGCGAGCACCCCCGTACTGACGGGCGCGCGGTACGAGTCCGTACGCGTACGGGCGGCGGACGACGTCTGGGCCGTGGGCCTGCAGCAGGACGGCAAGCTCTGGCGCCGGCCGCTGATCATGCACTTCGACGGTACGGCCTGGACCCAGGTCGCCACGCCGCCGGAGACGGGCCAGGTCTTCGACATCGCCTTCGACGGCAAGGGCTTCCCGGTCGCCGTCGGCGAGAGCGTCGACCCGGCGGTCAGCAAGACGGGCACCTACATCCTCACGCCCGACACGACCGGAGCCTTCACCCACACCGAGTCCATCGACGCCGCCGGATCCCTCTACGGAGCGATGACGGACTCCCTGGGACGAGTGGTGGCGGCCGGCGTCACGAGCGACGCGCCCGAGCCGCTCCTCCCGTACGCCTACGTGGGCGTACGCGGCTACTGACGTCATGAGAAGCGGCTCCCCGATCGGGGAGCCGCTTTTCGTATGCCCGGCGAAGTCTCAGCCGCAGACCGACTCCGGCCAGCGGCCCGCCATCACCCGGCCCAGCATGTCGCGGAACATGCCCAGCTCGTGGTGCGTCAGCGAGCCGAAGAACTCCGTCTCCACCTCCGCCACCAGTGCGCTCGCCCGAGCCAGCGCCTCGCGCCCGGCGTCCGTCAGGTGGAGGCGGTAGCGGCGGCGGTCGGCGGGGTCGCGCTGCCGTTCGACGTGGGCGTTGCGTTCCATCTCGTCGATCACCGAGACCACCGTCGTCGGGTCCAGGTTCAGCAGCCGGCTCAGGTCCTGCTGGGAGAGCGAGGGGCCGCCGGCCAGTGAGGCGAGGACGAGGAAGTAGCGGTTGCGCATGCCGATCGTCGCCAGGGCCTTGCTCGCCTCCTCGTCCAGGACGACGCCCGCCTTGATCAGGAGGTAGCCGGGGCTCTCCGCGACGAGGAAGTCCTTGCGGGGCGATTGCCGCGAGTCCGCAGCGCGCTGACCTGCCACGAGTCGCTCCCTTCGACCAAGCGGAATGTCCAGTGTCGAAGATACCAACGTTCCCGGGACCGCGACCCCGTGTGCGGGGGAGGTCAGTGGATACGCCATGGATCCTTGACCGTCAATGACTCGACCATCTAGCTTCTCAATCATAGGAAATCTCGATGATTGAGGAGTCGGTGCATGTCTGAGGAACACGAACCTTCCCCCACCAGGTGGTGGACCCTCGGGATCGTCTCCCTGGGGACGTTCATGCTGATGCTCGACCTGAGCGTCGTCGCCATCGCCCTGCCGAAGATCCACGAGGACCTGGACAGCAGCTTCACCGACCTCCAGTGGGTTTTCGACGCCTACGCCCTCACCCTCGCGATCTTCCTGGTCGCCGCCGGCTCCCTCGCCGACCGCTACGGCCGCAAGCGGGTCTTCCAGATCGGCTTCCTCGTCTTCACCACCGCCTCCCTCGCCTGCGGCCTCGCCGCCGACGCCACCGCGCTCAGCCTCTTCCGCGCCGTGCAGGGCGTGGGCGCGGCGGTCATGTTCGCCGTCGGGCCGGCCATGCTCGGGCACGAGTTCCGGGGGAAGGAGCGGGCCACCGCGTTCACCGTGTTCGGCGCCGCCGTGGGGCTCGCCGTCGCGGCCGGGCCGCTCATCGGCGGGGCGCTGACGGAGTCGCTGTCGTGGCGGTGGATCTTCTACATCAACGTCCCCGTCGGCATCGCCGCCGTCGTCATCGGCGCCCTGCGGGTCGCGGAGTCGTACAACCGCAAGGCCCCCGCCACCGACTGGACCGGCCTGCTCACCTTCAGCGTGGCCCTCGGCGCGCTCGTCTTCGCGATCATCCGCGCGCCGCTGGAAGGCTGGACCAGCGCTCAGACGGTCGCGCTCTTCGCCGCCAGCGCGGTCTTCCTGGCCCTCTTCGTCGTCATCGAACGGCGCCTCGGCGACCGGGCCATGATCGACCTCGGCTTCTTCCGCAGCCCCACCTTCGTCGGCATCTCCCTCGTCGCCATGATCGGGAACGCCGCCGTGATGCCGTCGATCTTCATCGAGACCAGCTACCTCGAGAACATCCTCCGCTACGACGCCTGGGACACCGGCCTGCGCTTCCTCCCCCTCACCGGCGCGATGTTCGTGACCGGCGCCCTCGCCGGCGGCCTCATCGGCAAGGTCCCCTTCCGCGTACTGCTCGGCGGCGCGACGGCGGTGATGGCCGTGGGCCTGTACCTCCTGCGGGCTGCGGAGGCCGACTCGGCGTGGACCGTACTGCTGCCCAGCATGCTGATCAGCGGCATCGGCATGGGCGCCTTCAACCCGGCGCGCGCCGCCCTCGCCATCGGCGTCGCCGAACCCGCCAAGTCCGGCGTGGTCTCCGGCATCAACGAGACGTTCCAGCAGATCGGCGTCGCCGTCGGCATCGCCGCGACCGGCGCCTTCTTCCAGCACCGCGTCGCCGACGAGTTCGCCGCCACCAGGGCCGGCGAGGCCATGGGCGCCGACACGGCGGAGCAGGCCGCCCACGGCATCAGTGCCGGTGCCGTCGACGCCGTGGCCCAGGGCGCCGGGGCGCTGCGCGAGCAGGTGCTGGCGGACGGGCGGGAGTCGTTCGTGGCCGCCTTCCAGGACGCGATGGCGCTCTGCGCGGGCCTCGGATTCCTCGCCGCGCTCCTCGCCTTCACGCTGCTGCGCACCCGGGACCTGCACGCCAGCGCGCTGTCGTCCGTACCCCCGGAGCCCGCGGAGGCTCCCGTGGCGGTCTGATCAGCGCCCCCGCACCGCGAGCGCCGCCAGCGCGGCGGGCGCGCCCCGTGGCCCCCGGATGCCGGGGAAGGCGTTGACGTCGACGACGACGGGTGCCCCCTCGCGGTCCAGTACGTCGACGCCGTACACGTCCAGGCCGAAGACCTCCCCCGTACGCAGGGCGAGCTCGGCCCACGACGCCGGCAGGTCCCGTACGAGCGGCGCGGACCGCGCGGGCGCGCCCACGGGGGCGGGGCGCACGCCGGCGAAGACCTCGCCGGCTATCACCCACAGCTTGTGGTCCCAGCCGCTGTTCGCGACGAACTCCTGCAGGACGACGGGCTCGTGAGGCCACTTCACGGCGAGCGCCCGCAGCTCGGCGGGGGAGTCCACGCGGGCGACGAGGTCCGCGCGCCGGTTGTGACGGCTCTTGACCATGAAGGGGTACGAGGTGTCGGCACCGGCCTCCGACAGCGCGCCCAGCGTCTCCGTACGCGGCATCGGCACCCCCGCGCTCTCGGCCACCGCGGCGGTACGGCTCCGGTCCTGGCACAGCTCGGTGGCGGCGGCGGAGTTCACCACCCGGGCGCCGTGCGCCTCGAGGAAGCGCGCGAGGACGAGGGCGCGGGGGGTGTGGGCCTTCAACAGATAGACGTCGGCGAGGTCGGAGGGGGTGACGGAGGTGGTGTCCGGGTTCGTGAATATGACTTGGTGACCTGCGTCTTTCAGCGCGGACCTCGCCCCGGCGAGGAGGGGATGGTCCGGCTTGTCGGTCAGGAGGCAGACCCTCATAGCTGTGCGGGGACCCGTGTACGGGCCAGGTCGAGGATGGCGCCGGCCAGCCGCGACACGGCGTCGGGGACCTGGCGGAAGCTGGGGAAGTCGTTGACGTCGACGACCACGGGACCGTCCGGCCCGAGGACGACGTCGATGCCGTACAGGTCGAGCCCGAACACGGCCCCCACCTTCTCCGCGACGGCCGCCACCTCGGCCGGCACCGGAACGGCCCCCTCCCTGACGGGACCGTCGGGGTGCAGCGGTGAGCGGCGGAGGGTCGCGTGGAACTCGCCGGCGAGGCAGTAGACCTTCAGGTCGGAGCCGGCGTTGGGGATGTGGGGCTGGGCGATGAGCTGCCCGTCGCCCTCCAGCTCCGCCCCGGCCAGATGCGCCTTGTCCGGTACGAGCCGCACCCCGCGCCCGGAGCTGCCGTCGGCCGGCTTGACGACCAGGGGGAAGAACTCGTCGGGCACATCCGCGAACAGCGTGGCCCGCGGCGCCACGTACGTCACCGGGACCGGCAGCCCGTGCCGCCGCGCGATGACGGACGTCAGCACCTTGTCCCGTACGGCCCGTATGGACCGCGCGTCGTTCACCGTGGTCAGCCCCACGGCCGCCGCGGCCTCCAGCAGGGAGAGGCCGGGGCCGCCGGAGACGGTTTTGAGCACCCAGGCGTCGTGCGTGCCGGCCCGTACGTCGTCGGAGATCCGCACCAGGGAGCTGCCGGGATGCACCACGTCGACCCGATGACCCCATGACGTCAGCCGGCGGGCGACGTCGAGCGGCATGCTGTCATGCCGGTACAGCTCCTCCACGAGGAAGCAGAGCTTCATCCCAGTACCCCTCGGTGCCTCGCTTGTGAGGCCGAAAATATGCCGTGCGGGGGTCTCCCGAACAGAACCAGAGGGGCAACGCTACGTCACGCTTCTTCTCTCACGGCGGGCACCGTGTGCCGTTGGCATCTAGTTGCAGCTCAGTAGTAGCCGCGCATGAGCTCCGTGGCCCATTCCGGCTGCCGGACCTCGCTCCCGGTGACGCCGAACTCGGTCATGTACGGCTTGATGTCGAGCACGGGTGTGCCGTCGATGGCGTCGAGTCCGGCGACGTGCACGTCGGGCCCGTCGAGCTCGATGGTGGTGCCGGGGGCGGGGAGCCACGTGATGGTGCCCTGGGCCTTCACGAGGAAGGGGACCTCGGGGCCGTAGCCCAGCTCGCCGTCGAGGACGGCCTTCTCGGTGAGGGTCCCTCGTGTGACGGTGACCGTGGCGCCGGGGACTATGGACGTATGGCGTTGACGACATCGTTCACCCGACTGCTCGGGGTTCAACACCCCATCGTTCTGGCCCCCATGGGCGGCTCCGCCGGAGGTGAGCTGGCCCGGGCGGTGTCGGAGGCCGGCGGGCTCGGGATGGTGGGGGTCGGGGGCGGGGACGCCGGCTTGGTCGAGCGGGAGCTGCCGTTGGTGGCGGGGTGCGGACGGCCGTGGGGGGTCGGGTTTCTGACGTGGGGGATCGAGGAGGGGGCGGTCGCGCGGGTGCTGTCGTACGGGCCGACGGCGGTGATGTTCTCTTTCGGGGATCCGTCTCCGTACGTGGCTGAGGTGCGGGACGCGGGGGCGTTGGTGTTCATGCAGGTCACGGGGATGGAGGAGGCCAGGCAAGCGGTGGAGCTGGGGGCGGACGTGATCGTGGCGCAGGGGACGGAGGGCGGGGCGGTCGATCTTGCC
>NZ_WEGJ01000083.1 GCF_009604385.1 Streptomyces smaragdinus | reverse complement strand
GTCCCAGTCCGTGTCCGCCAGCACCATCGCCTCGATGGCCTCGAAGGACGGCGCCGCGCGCACGATCGAGTGCGGGATCACCGACCCCCGCCCGCGTCAGCCGCCCCCCGCCGCGCGACGGATGCCAAACTGACCCCCATGCGCCAAGCCCACCCCGTCCAAGCCGTCCGCGAAGCCGAAGCCGCCCTCATGGCCACCCTCCCCGAGGGCACCCTCATGCAGCGCGCCGCCGCAGGGCTGGCCGCCGCGGCCGCTGACCTGATGGGCCGCGTCTACGGGGCCAGGGTCACCGTCCTCGTCGGCAGCGGTGACAACGGCGGCGACGCCCTCTACGCCGCCGCCAGGCTCGCGAGGCGGGGCGCCGCCGTCACCGCCGTCCTCCTGGCCCCCGACCGCGCCCACCCCGGCGGACTCACGGCCCTGCGCAGGGCCGGTGGACGCGTTGCCGCACCACACCCCAACCAGCTGACGGAAGCCGACCTGATCCTGGACGGGATCACCGGCATCGGCGGCAAAGGCGGCCTCCGCCCCGACGCCGCCGCCCTGGTCCGCGCCGCCAGCGCCCCCATCCTCGCAGTCGACCTCCCCAGCGGCGTGGACGCGGACACCGGCGAGGTCCACGGAGAAGCGGTGCGGGCCGCCGCGACGGTGACCTTCGGGACGTACAAGCCCGGCCTCCTCGTCGACCCCGCCCGTACCCACACCGGCGCCCTCCGCCTGATCGACATCGGCCTCACCCCGTACCTCACGGCCCCCGCGCTGGAAGCCCCCCAGCACGCCGACATCGCCGCCCTCCTCCCGCACCCCACCGCCGCCAGCGACAAGTACCGCAGGGGCGTCATCGGCGTGGTCGCCGGCTCCGAGCGCTATCCCGGAGCGGCGGTGCTCGCCGTGGCCGGCGCCCTGCGCGGGGGTGCCGGCGCCGTGCGGTACGTCGGGCCCGCCGCCCGTGCCGTCGTCGCCCGGTGGCCCGAGGCCCTTGTCCACGCCGGGCCGCCCGCGAAGGCGGGGCGGGTGCAGGCCTGGGTCGTGGGGCCCGGCCTCGGTGACGGGCCCGAGGCGCGGCAGGCCGTCGAGGAGGTGCTGGCTTCGGACGTACCGGTGCTGGTCGACGCCGACGGCCTGAGGTTCGTACACCCGGACGGCCTCGAGCGGCGGACCGCCCCCACACTCCTCACCCCGCACGCCGGAGAGGCGGCGGCGCTGCTGGCGGTGCCCCGGCCGGAGGTGGAGGCCCGGAGCCTGCAGCACGCGAGAGAACTCACCGCCCGCTACGGCTGCACCGTCCTGCTGAAGGGCTCCACCACCCTCGTCGCCGACGGCGACGCCCCCGTCCGCGTCAACCCCACCGGCTCCCCCTGGCTGGCCACCGCCGGCACCGGCGACATCCTCTCCGGCCTCACCGGCTCCCTCCTCGCCGCGGGCCTGACCACCCGGGACGCGGCGACCGCGGGCGCGTACCTCCACGGCCTGGCCGCCCGCGAGGCGGCACGCGGGGCCCCGATCGGCGCCCACGACCTGGCGGACGCCCTCCCGACCGTCTGGCGGGACGTCACACGCGGGGCGTGAGCCCACCGGGCACGCGGCGGACGTGAGCCCGCTCTCACCCGCGCCCCCCGAGGTGATCCCGGGCGACCCGCACCTGACAATGGCCGGGTGACTTCGCCTCTGAGCACCCTGCCCGCCGTGAGGCGGAGGAGCGCCGACAGCAGCCCGTACGTCGACCTCTCCCGCGCCGAGTGGAGCGCGCTGCGCGAGAAGACCCCGCTCCCCCTGACGGCGGAGGAGGTCGAGCGGCTGCGGGGCCTGGGGGACGTGATCGACCTGGACGAGGTACGGGAGGTCTACCTCCCCCTGTCCCGCCTGCTGAATCTGTACGTGGGCGCGACGCACGGCCTGCGCCGGGCGGTGAACACGTTCCTCGGCGACGCGGGGAACGGCCACGGCACCGAACAGCCCGGCACGCCGTTCGTGATCGGCGTGGCGGGAAGCGTCGCGGTCGGAAAGTCGACGACCGCCCGCCTCCTCCAGGCGCTGCTGGCCCGCTGGCCGGAGCACCCCCGGGTGGAGCTGATCACGACGGACGGCTTCCTCCTCCCGAACGCGGAGCTCCACCGCCGGGGCCTGATGTCGCGCAAGGGCTTCCCCGAGTCGTACGACCGCCGTGCCCTGACCCGCTTCGTCGCGGACGTGAAGGCGGGCCGGGACGAGGTCCGGGCCCCGGTCTACTCGCACCTGATCTACGACATCGTCCCCGGCGAGGAACTGGTCGTACGCCGCCCGGACATCCTCATCGTCGAGGGCCTGAACGTCCTCCAGCCGGCCCTCCCCGGCTCGGACGGCCGCACCCGCGTGGGCCTGGCGGACTACTTCGACTTCTCGGTGTACGTGGACGCGCGCACGGAGGACATCGAGAACTGGTACCTGGGCCGCTTCCGCAAGCTCCGCGAGACGGCGTTCCAGAACCCGTTCTCGTACTTCCGCAAGTACACCCAGGTCTCGGAGTCCGAAGCCCTGGACTACGCCCGCCAGATGTGGCGCACGATCAACGAACCGAACCTCCGCCAGAACGTGTCCCCCACCCGTGGCCGGGCCACGCTGATCCTCCGGAAGGGCCCGGACCACAAGGTCCAGCGGTTGTCACTGCGCAAGCTGTGAGGGCGGGGGCGTGCGCCTTCGAGTGTGCGCCCACCTGATCTGATCACGTTCGGCAGTCTTCCCCCTGAGCCTTCCCTGCGGGGACTACCGTCGGCGACACCATGACCCCCAGTACTACCGACCGCCCCGAGATGTCGACCGACGAGTTCGAGGAGATCGCCCTCAGAGCACCCGAGACCGTCTGGCTGGAGTTCCTCCGGGGAAAGCTCAAGGTCAAACCCGCCCGGGACGGCAACGGCTGTGAGACCGTCGCGTGGCTCAACCGCTATTTCCTGGAACGCCTCCCTGAACTAAGGCTCTACCAGATGCGGGGCCTCAGGGTTGGATCCCGTGGCGCGGATCGGATCCGCCCCGACGGTGTCCTCGCCCCGTACAGACACTACATCGGCACCGGTGAGTGGGCGGAGCCCGACGGCGTCCTGATGATCGTCGAGGTCATCTCCCGCGACGTCGATCAGCGCACCCGGGTCGAGAAGTCCCAGGGCTACGCCGCCGCCGGCATCCCCGTGTTCCTCCTCGTCGACCGCGACGCCCACAGTGTCACCGTCCACTCCGACCCCGAGGACGGTGTCTACCGCTCCCTCACCACCCGGCCCTACGGGACGGAGGTGGAGCTTCCCGACCCCGTCGGTATCACTCTCCCCACCGAGCAGCTCAAGGCGTACGCCGACTGAACCCGCGCCGCCCCGCCCGAACGGGCGGCCGGTACGCTCCCCCGCATGCTGCATGTGCGGATTCACGCGCCCGCCGGGCGTGCCGAGGAAGTGGTCGGGGTCATTCACAAGACCGTCGGGACCACGCATCTGGTCGTGCTGCCGGGGGCGTCCGTGGATCCCGCGGGGGATCTGGTGCTGTGTGACGTGGCGCGGGAGGCCGCCGACGGGCTGCTGCACGAGTTGCGGACGCGGGGGCTCTGCGAGGACGGGGCCGTCACCGTCGATCCCGTCGCGCTGACGCTGTCCACGCGGGCCGATCAGGCCGAGGCGGACGCCCCCGGGGAGGGGGCGGACGCGGTGGTGTGGGAGTCGCTGGTCGAGGAGACGCACGAGGAGTCGACGCTCTCCGTCACGTTCCTCGCGATGCTCACCGTGGCCACGCTGCTCGCCGCCTGCGGCGTGATGATCGACAGCGCCATCCTCATCGTCGGCGCGATGGCCGTGGGCCCGGAGTTCGGGCCGATCGCGGGGCTGTGCGTGGCCCTCGTACAGCGCAGGCCGAAGCTCGCGGCGCGGTCACTGGCGGCGGTGCTCGTCGGGTTCGCGGTGGCGATGGCCGTCACCGTGGGGTTCAGCCAGATGATGGACGGCCTCGGCTACTTCACGGAGACCATGCTGGAGGAGAAGCGGCCGCAGACCGGGTTCATCTGGCAGCCGGACGCGTTCTCGTTCATCGTCGCCGTGCTCGCCGGCGCGGCCGGCACCCTCTCCCTGACGTCGTCGAAGTCGGGCGCGCTGGTCGGGGTGGCGATCTCCGTGACGACGGTCCCCGCGGCGGCCAACGCGGCCGTCGCCGTCAGCTACGGCGACTTCCACCAGGCCCACGGGTCGACGTACCAGCTGCTGCTCAACCTCCTCGGCATCATCGTCGCGGGCTCGCTGACGCTGCTGGTGCAGAAGGCGTACTGGACGCTGCACGCGCCGCGGGAGATCTCCCGTTACGTACGCTCGCTGGGCATCGGCAGCGGTCCGCGGACGCGGCTGTAGGACCCGATGGGGGGATCCTCGGCGACGCCCCGCGCGCTGCGTGGACCCGCCGGGATCGCGCTGGTAGGCCTGGCGGCTCCGTGTCCCGGACACAGGGAGTCATGCCGTGGTCCGCAGTACGCTCGTCGCCGCCGCGTTACTCGCCGGCGCCCTCACCACCCCGCCCGCCCGGGCAGCCGCCCCGCAGCCGGCGCCGGTCACCGTCCCCGCAGTGCGGTCATGGGAGGCGGCCCCCGGCACCTGGGAGCTGACCTCAGCCACCCGCATCGTCGCAGGCCAGGGCCTCACCGACGTCGCGGGGATGCTCGCCGACGACCTCGCGGGCCAGGAGGGGGTCCGCCCCAAGGTCGTGAGCGGGGGGACGGCCCGTACCCACGACATCAAGCTCACCCTCGGGGGCGCCGCCCCGGGAGGCAGCCCGGAGGGGTATGAACTCAAGCTGGCCGACGCCGCGTCCGTCACGGCCGCCGACCGCCGGGGGGTGCTGTACGGGACCCGCACCCTGCTCCAGGCGCTGCGTACCGGCGCCAGGCCCGGCACGGTGGCACGCGGCACGGTGCGGGACTGGCCCACGCACCGGGAGCGGGGGCAGATGCTGGACGCGGGGCGCAGATACTTCCCCGTCGACTATCTGAAGCAGCAGGTCAGACAGCTGGCCTGGTACAAGCTGAACACCTTCCACCTGCATCTCTCCGACTGGAACGGCTACCGGATCGAGAGCAAGCGCTACCCGGAGATCGTCGCGAAGGACCACTACACCAAGGCCCAACTCCAGGACCTGGAGCGCTACGCGGCCCGCTACGGCGTCACGATCGTCCCCGAGATCGACCTCCCGGCCCACGCCGTCGCGATCGGCGACGCCCGCCCCGATCTGGCGTTCACCTGCCCGTCGATGTCCCGCCCGGCCAACAACTGGGAGGGCTCGGACCGGGGCCACTGGACGCTGGACTACACCAAGCCCCGGACGCGGGAGTTCGCGCGGACGCTGATCGGGGAGGTCGCGGACATCTTCCGCGGCCCGTACATCCATGTCGGAACGGACGAGGTGCCGCTGACACCGGCGCAGGAGGCGTGCCCGGAGCTGGTGGCTTATCAGCGGGCGAAGGGGTACCCGCAGGTCGGAGACGTACTGGTGGAGTTCATCAACGAACTGGACACCGCGGTACGGGGAAAGGGCCGGACGACGCAGATCTGGGAGTGGTGGGACCACAAGCAGAAGACGACCATCGCTCCCGACAAACGGATCGTCGTGAACGAGTGGAAGGGGGCACCCGGGGGGCGCGCGGCGCAGGGGTATCGGACGGTGGGGATGGAGGACGGTCCGCTGTACGTGAGCCCGGGGTTCGGCGGGGTGCCGGGAGCGTATGGCTTCTTCGACGTGCGCACGACGTACCGGGATTACCCGTTCGCTTCGGCGCCGGGGATCCTCGGCTACCGGGTGGCGCGGTGGTCGGACCGGACGCGGGGGATGTCGCTGGACGAGCTGGACTTCTTTGGGCGGCGGCCGCTCGCCGTGGTCGCCGATCGGACGTGGGCCACCGGGGCGGGGTCGGATGTACGAGGGTTCCTCGACCGGTACGACCGGGTGGGGGATGCCGCGGGGCCGGGGCTGCTGTCGCAGGCGGGATGGTCTGCTTCGGCCAGTAGTCAGGAGACGTCCGGGGAGCCGGGTGCGGCCGGGCGGGCGGTGGACAACGATCCGTATACGCACTGGCACAGCGCATACGGGGGGTCGCTGCCGCAGCAGCTGACGGTGGACATGGGCGGTGTGCGGCGGATCGCGGGGGTGCGGTATCTGCCTCGGCAGGACGGCGGGGTCAACGGGCGGGTGAAGTCGTACGAGGTCCTGACCTCGGCGGACGGACGGCGGTGGGGGCGGGCGGCGTCGGGGGTGTTTCCGGCCGGGCCGGCGGAGTCCGTCGTGCGGTTCGCGGCGGTGGGGGTGCGGTATGTGGCGCTGCGGGTGGTGAGCGAGTACGGGTCGGAGGGGCGGTTCGCGTCGGTGGGGGAGTTGGATGCGGTCGCGGGGACGCGGGGGTGAGGGGCCGCCCGGGGGCTGGAGGCGGCCGTGGTCTACGGCTACTTCCCGTGTGTGTCCAAGGGCGACGACCTGATCCTGCTGCACGACGACGGGAGTGAACGCACCCGCTTCACCTTCCCCCGCCAGCGCCGCGGCCGGCGC
>NZ_WEGJ01000082.1 GCF_009604385.1 Streptomyces smaragdinus | reverse complement strand
CCCCTCTTCCACACCTCACCCTGGCCGATGTCCCGATGACCCCCGAGGACCCCACCCCGGACCCAACAGCCCCCCGCCGAACCCCCGTCCGCATGTGCGTCGGCTGCAGCATCATCACCGACGAACCAACCCTGATCACCACGGTCCACCAGTCCACGGGCCCCGGCTTCGGCGTCTACGCCTGCCCCGACTGCGCCCCAGCCTTCCCCCCGGACCCCCAAGTCCTCACCCTCCCACCGCCCGACGCCTCCTAGCTCACTACGCGGTTAGCTGCCTGTAGCCCCACCGCGCCGAACTCCAACCAGCGAAGTGGGGCTGAAGGCAGCCGCTTGGAGCCGCGCAGCACCTGGTGTTCGGTCAGGCCTTGCCCGGAGTTTCGCCGTAGAACGGGAAGCTGTCCGTCGAGATCTCGAACCCAAGCGGGGCGGGAAGCGGTACGGACTCACCGAACTTGCCGTGTCGCGTGCCCTGGTACTGCCCGCCGTCCGGATGCGAGCGGAGCACCCACGTACCCGACCGGGGATCGATCAGCAGGAGGCAGCGGACGCCGGCCACCGCGTACCAGTCGGCCTTGTCGGCAACCCCCTTCGAGCGCTCCGACGGCGAGATCACCTCCACCGCCAGTTCGACGTCCGCCGGATCGAGAAGCCATTCGTCGGACTGCACGAAGTCCGCGGGACAGACCGTCAGGTCCGGGATCACGTAGTCGTCCGGATCGTCCGGCATCTCGACGGCGGCCACTTCGATGGCCACCAGCGAGTCCAGCAGCGCCGGTCTGATCTCCTGCTCCAGGATGAGGATGATCCCCGCGTGCTTCCCGCGGGGAGCGGGCGACATCACGAGGGCCCCTCCGATGATCTCGATGTGCAGGCCGGGAGTGGCCCGTTCCAAGCGGTCGGCGACGGCACGGAGGTTCCCCCGTCGGGGGGTCAGGTTCGGACGGGTCACGGCCGGGCTCCTCCTCGCCGCTCGCGATGTCCCTTCCACCGTACTGTCGCGCGCCGTCGGCCATACCGCCGCCGCGCTGCCCCAAGCGTCCTCCACGCGGACCACCTCCATCACTCAACGTAGTCATAAATCATACGCACAGTAAGGGTTACGAAGTGATCGATCCTCACCCCCCGCATGGATGTACGAACCCCCGGGGAGATACCGAACAGGCATCGACAGACTCCGGATGGCGTCAATTCGACATCGGGGCCGTCAACTTCGGGGAGGATAGAGGGGTTGGCCCTGCGACTGGCAGGGCTCACTACACGCCACAAGGGGCGGTGAGTTACGCATGGGAATGACGTCAGGACACGTCGGCCTCGCGGCCGAAGAGGGCGACATCAACACCATCATCGGTGGCATCGCCCCAGACTGGGGCCCGTTCGGCAGTCTCGGGCAAGAGGCCCGCGTGATGATCGAGGTCGTCATGGCCGTCGCCATCCTGCTGTGTCTGGCCATCGCCATCTGGGGCGCGGCCAAGCAGCGGATCGGCGCTACGGCGCTCCGTGACACGTTCAGCGCCGAGCAGGGCAAGGGGCTGATCGTCGCCGGGCTCACAGGCGTCTTCATCATCGGGTCGCTCGGGACGCTCTTCACGATCGTCTACGGCATGGCGGTCTGACGCCGCCGGCCCGTCCCTCGCGTACGACGCGGTCGCGATCCTCGCGCCGGACGGCCGTGTCCGGGGCGGTGGTTCCTGTTCCGGATCGGACTACTGTCGTACGACGGAGGCGTGTTGCGGTGTCGGTGACGGAGGCAGGAACGGGGCCGGTGGCGGCCCATGACTGGGATGGCCCGGGGCGGGCCGCATTGGGGGCACGGAGGCAATGAGCCAGGACGACGACTACGACGGCGACTACGACTCTCCGTACGGCGAGCGGCAGACCCGTACCCGGCTGCCCGAAAGCAGCCGGGGCTCCGGCCGCTCCCCGAGTGCGCGCGCGGTCGCCCCGGGGCGGGGAGTCGCCGCGGTGGTCGGCATCGTGGTCCTGCTGATCGCCGCGATCGCCTTCGTCAACCGCGGAGGGGATTCGGGGTCGTCGTCGGAGGGCGGGTCGGGCGGGTCGTCGCAGAAGGGCGGTACGTCGCCGACGGCGCCTTCGGGGGAGCGGCCCGTGCAGGGGGCGAACTCCGGGATTCCGGCGGGGTTCGCGAAGACGGAGGAGGGGGCTCAGTCCGCGGCGGCGAATTACGCGGTGGCGCTGGGCGGCACCGAGATGTTCGATGCCGAGGGCCGCGCCACCGTGGCAGAGGCGGTCTACACACCGGACGCGCTCGCCAAGCGCAAGGACGCCCTCGACAAGGTCTACTCCGACGAAGCGTTCCTCAAGCGGATAGGCCTCACCGCAAGCGGACAGGCGCCGCGCGGAATGACGTTCGTGTCCCGGACCAATCCGGTCGGCACCCGCACGGAGGACTTCGGCGGTAACCGGGCCACCGTGTCGGTCTGGTACTCGTCTCTGTTCGGACTAGCCGGCGAGGGGGCCACCAACCCCGTGTCGGAAAGCTGGTACACCAGCACCTTCGAGCTTCAGTGGGTGAACGGGGATTGGAAGGTCAGCGACTTCACCCAGAAGGATGGCCCCACCCCGGTCGGCCGGGATCAGCGGGCCTCCTCGGCGGAGGAAATGGCCGACGCTGTGGAAGGGTTCGGAGGGCTCACCTATGCCCGGTAGCCTGCGACGCCGTGCGGCGCAGATCGGTGCCGTACTCGCGGCGGTTCAAGCAGCCGGCGTGATGCTGGCAACGCGTGCAGCGGCACAGGACAACGACCCGTGCGATCTCATCCGAGGCCCCGCCCGCGACTACTGCGAAAACGGCGACAAAGCCAAATCCAACCCCACCACCCCCAACGACGTAGGCGAATCCCTCGACCCCCTCGCCTCCCTGGCCAAGGGCTGTGCCGACGCCGCCTCCTGGACCATCGGCAAGCTCAGCGACGCTGTCAACAACACCACCACAGTCGACTTCACCAACACCACCTTCCTCCGCCAGTACGCGGTGGTCTTCGCCGCCTCCACGGTCCTCACCCTCACCCTCTGGCTCCTCGCCGTAGCCAAGCGAGCCGTCCGAGGCGTCCCCCTCACCGAGGCCCTCACCGAAGCCGTCGGCTTCCTCTGGCTGACCGTCCTGGCCTCCGCCTTCACCCCCCTGGTCCTCTACACCGTCGTAGCCGCCACGGACGCCGTCACCGAAGCCATCGCCACCGGCACCGCCTCCGACACGGACACCTTCTTCGGCGGCTTCTCCGACGCCCTCAAGAAGGGCAACGACATCGGCGGCGGCCCCATCATGCTGATCGTCGTCAGCCTGGTCTCCGTCCTCGCGGCCGGCGTCCTGTGGCTGGAGCTCGTCATCCGCGCCGCGCTGCTGTACGTGGGCGCCCTCCTCGGCACCGCCGTCTACGCCGGCCTCGTCGACAAGAACATGTGGCACCACGTCCGCCGCTGGGCCGGCATCATGATCGCCGTCATCCTGGTCAAACCAGTGATCGTGATCGTCCTCAGCCTCGCCGGCGCGCTCTCCGCGGAGGACGGCCCGGACTCGTTCTCCGCCGTGGTCAGCGGCCTGGCGATCATCCTCCTGGCCATCTTCGCCTCCGCGATGATCTACCGCTTCGTCCCCGGCTTCGGCGACGAGGTGGCCTCCGCCCGCAACAGCCGCCGCACCCCGCGCAACGACCCGGCGGCGGCCGTCATGGCGACCCCGGCGGCGCTCGTCTCCCAGGGCATCAAGACCCACAGCTCCCGCAGCAGCGGCGGCAACGACAGCGGCGGACAGAACGCCCGCCCCACCCCCGCCAACATCTCCGGCGGCATGGCCGCCCACGGCAACCGCAACCAGCAAACAGCACCACGCACAGGAAACAGCTCCGCGCCCCGGGAGCAGCAGCCCGCCCGCGGCAACGGCAACCGAGGAGGTGACCGGCGATGACGACCGACGCCCACGTCCCCACGGCCAGGCGTACGTACCTCATCGGCAGGTCGAGACCGAACGCCATCGTCGGCCGCAACCGCGAGTCGGGCGAGATCGCCCTGATCATCGCCGGAGCCTTCCTGGGCATGATGGGCGGCCTGCTCGTCCCGGTGCTCTCCCTGCGCATCGTCACGCTCATGGGCTTCCCCCTGCTCGCGCTCGCGGCGGTGTACGTGCCGTACCGCGGCCGTACGTTCTTCAAGTGGTTCGAGATCAACCGCAGCTTCAAGCGCACCCTCCGCCAGGGCACCACGTACCGCTCCGACGCCCAGGAGGCCGGCACCATGCTCGACGGCCGCGAGATCGAGGTCGGCCCGCCCCCCGGCATCGGCCGCATCAGCTGGCTCCCCGCGCCGTTCGGCCCCGACGAGGTCGCCGTCCTGCTGCACGCCGACCGGCGTACGGTGACGGCGGCCATCGAGATCGAGGGCCCCGGCGTCGGCCTGCGCGACAGCGAGGACCAGGAGGCCCTGGTCGACCGCTTCGGCACCCTGCTGAAGCACGTGGCGAACGGCGACGGCTTCGTCACCCGCCTCCAGATGCTCGCCCGCACCCTCCCCGCCGACCCCGACGCGCACGCCAAGGACGTCACGCAGCGCGGCGACGAGCAGTCCCCGGCGTGGCTGAAGGACTCGTACGACCAGCTCCAGTCGATGGTCTCCACGTCCTCCGAGCAGCACCGCGCGTATCTGGTGGCCTGCATGGCGTACAACCGCGAGCTCGGCAGCGAGGCCCAGGCCATCGCCAAGGCCGCCAAGTGCAGCCGCGACGAGGGCATCGCGACGGTCATGGTCCGCGAGCTCGGCGACATCTGCGCCCGCCTCGCGGAGGCCGACATCCGCGTCCGCCAGCCGCTGGGCCGCGCCCGGCTGTCGTCGCTGATCCACGGCATGTACGACCCGGACCACCCCATCGACCACATCCAGGCGATGACCGAACGCAACGCCTGGCCGGCCGAACTCGACGCGATGGAGCCCCAGTACCTCCAGGCCAAGACCCGCGAGTCCGCGACCCGCGACCCCTGGTGCCACGCCACGGCCTGGGTGAAGGAGTGGCCGATGACCCCCGTCGGCGTGAACTTCCTGGCCCCCCTGCTCGTCCACACCCCCGACGTGATCCGCACGGTCGCCGTCTGCATGGACCTCGAGCCCACGGAGCTGGCCATCGAGCGCATGCTGACGGAGAAGACCAACGACGACGCCGAGGCCTCCCGCCAGGCCAAGATGAACCGCGTGGTGGACCCCCGCGACGTCGCCCACCACTCCCGTATCGACCAGCGCGGCGACGACCTCGCGAGCGGTGCCGCCGGCATCAACCTCGTCGGCTGGATCACCGTCTCCTCCCGCTCCCCGGAGATGCTGGCGCGCGACAAGCGGACGATCCGCGCCGCGGCCGGCAAGTCGTACCTGAAGCTGGAGTGGTGCGACCGCGAACACCACCGCGCGTTCGTCAACACGCTCCCCTTCGCGACGGGACTGCGGAAGTGATCGGCCCGCAGAGCCCCCTGGAGGCGATCACCCAGGCGTTCACGGGCTTCCTCTTCGGCCGGATCGAAACGACGCGTCTCCCCGTACGCACGTCCTCAAACCAGGCGCAGGCGGTCTATCTCCCGACGGCCGCCCCCGGCCTCGGCGACTCCGGCGTGATCATCGGCCGCGAGGTGTACAGCGGGAAGGGCTACATCTACGACCCCTTCCAGCTGTACGGACAGCAGCTCCCCGCCCCGCACTGGCTGGTCCTCGGCGAGTCCGGCAACGGCAAGTCGGCGCTGGAGAAGACGTACGTGCTGCGCCAGCTCCGCTTCCGCGACCGCCAGGTCGTCGTCCTGGACGCCCAGGGCGAGGACGGCGTCGGCGAATGGGCGCTGATCGCCTCCCAGCTGGGCATCACGCCGATCCGCCTCGACCCGATGGCCGCCCTCGACAGCGGCATCCGCCTCAACCCGCTGGACCCGTCGATCACCACGACCGGCCAGCTCGCCCTGCTCCGTACGATCATCGAGGTCGCCACGGGCCGCGCCCTGGACGAACGTTCGGGCTTCGCCCTGAAGGTGGCGCACAACTCGGTGTCGGAGGCCGTCAAACCGGGCACCCAGCCGGTCCTCATGGACATCGTCGAGCAGCTCCGCCACCCCCGCCCGGAGGCGGCGGAGGCGATGAACGTCGCGATGGAGGACGTACGCAACTGGGGCCTGGACGTGGCCCTGGTGCTCGACCGCCTCGTCGACGGTGACCTGCGCGGCATGTTCGACGGCCCGACGACCATCGGGATCGACCTGGACGCCCCGCTGATCGTCTTCGACCTGTCGCACATCGACCGCAACTCCATCGCCATGCCGATCCTGATGGCGATCGTCGGCGTCTGGCTCGAGCACACCTGGATCCGCCCCGACCGGATCAAGCGCATCTTCCTGGTGGAGGAGGCGTGGCACATCATCAACTCCCCCTTCGTCGCCCAGCTCTTCCAGCGCCTGCTGAAGTTCGGCCGCCGCCTCGGCCTGTCGTTCGTCGCGGTCGTGCACCATCTGTCGGACGTCGTCGACGGCGCGGCGGCCCGGGAGGCGGCCGCGATCCTCAAGATGGCGTCCACCCGGACGATCTACGCCCAGAAGGCCGACGAGGCGAGAGCCACCGGCAAGGTGCTGGGCCTGCCCCGCTGGGCGGTGGAGATCATCCCGACGCTCACGCCCGGCATCGCCGTCTGGGACGTCAACGGGAACGTGCAGGTGGTCAAGCATCTGGTGACGGAGACGGAGCGCCCGCTGGTCTTCACGGACCGCGCGATGACGGAGTCCTCGGCGCCGGATCCCCTGGAGGAGGCGGAGTACGAGCAGACGTCCACCCGGGAATCGACGGTGGCGTGAGATGGCGGCGTCGCGCGAGGCCTCCGGCGGCGAGCGGGGGATCCCGGACGGTCTGCTGATCGGCGTGATCGCGTTCCTGCTGGGGCTGACGGTGCTGGTGTGGACGGCGACGGGGCTGTCGGGGCTGCTGGCGCACGGCGCGTGGCCGCAGGGGGTGACGTTCGGCCGTACGCCGACGGCGGTGCGGGAGCTGATGCAGCGGCCGCACGACCTCCCGGGGGCGTGGGGCGCGACGCCGGCGGGGGAGCTGTCCGGGTGGGGGCTGTTCTGGGGGGTGTTCATAGGGCAGCTGCTGGTGCTGCTTGTTGTCACCGTCGCGGTGCTGGCCCGGGTGTCGCGCTGGCGGGCGGAGAGGGCGGAGCGACGCGCGGACAGGCGGGCACGGGCGGAGGCACGTTACGAGGAGGCGCGGGCACTCCGTACGGAGCCGGAACCCGAACCACAGCCGGTCCCCCTTCTCAAACCAGAGCCGGAACCCGCCCCCTCACCCCACCCCCAGGGCC
>NZ_WEGJ01000081.1 GCF_009604385.1 Streptomyces smaragdinus | reverse complement strand
CCTCGTCGGCTTCTACGGCGACCGAATCGACCTCGACGGACTACCCCTCGCCACGAACGAGTGACCAACTAGAACTAAACCCCCAAGACGTCAAAGAAAGGGCATACACAAAACTCAAGACATTCCCCCACCATCAACATCGCCGCTGCGTGCAGCCAAGCTGGCTATGACGTTGTGATACGGGATCTGGCAGCGATCACGGGGACCCGTCACGGTGGGTTAGAGGCGTGTTCGATTCCTGCTTTCGCGCCGGGGTGCGCCCTGCTGATTGCCATGAGAGCTGACGCTCCGTCATGTTCGGTTGAGGCAGGCTGATCCTGCCGGCCGGGGGCGAAGTCCAGGCCATGGACCACAACGAAATCTCCTGGCAGGACGTGTTGTTCGAAGGCTTCGAGGTGCTGGTCACCGCGGCGGTGCACACCGCATGCGGACTCGCCGTGCGCCTGCGCGGCCGGAGCGAGACGGGCTCGTGCCCTGCGTGCGGCCGGGCCTCACGGCGGGTGCATGACCGCTACGAGCGGCGATTACAGGACCTGCCGCTCGCCGGCCGCGCGGTACGGATCGTGCTGGCGGTACGGCGTTTCGTGTGCGTCGACGCCGCCTGCGTCCAACGCACCTTCGCCGAGCAGATACCTGATCTGACCAGTCCGTACGCGCGGAGTACCGATCGTCTGGGGGCGCTGCTGGACCAGGTTGCGCTGGCGTTGGCGGGCCGCGCCGGCGCCCGGATGGCAACCGTGCTGGGCCTGACGGCGGGAAGGATGGGCTTGCTGAACCGCATCCGGCGGATGCCCGACCCTGTCTCCGCCACTCCGCAGGTACTGGGCGTGGACGACTTCGCCACCAGGCGCGGCCACACCTACGCCACCGTCCTGACCGACAGCGAGACCCACCGGGTCATCGACGTCCTGCCCGGCCGTGACGCCGCCCCGCTCGCGCAGTGGCTGACCGTTCATCCCGGCATCGAGGTAATCTGCCGCGACCGAGCCGGCGCCTACGCGGACGGCGCGCGCGACGGCGCTCCCGACGCCCGGCAGGTTGCTGATCGCTTCCACCTCTGGCAGAACCTCGGACAGGCCGTCGAAAAGTGCGTCGTCGCGCACCGTGCCTGCCTGGCCGCGCCGCAGGCTGCCGGGAACGCTGCTGCGCCGCCACGCCCCGGGCCCTCGGAGGTGAGCGCTCACGGCAACGGGCTGCTCGCCGCCCGGCTGCGGGCTCACCATGCCCTGGTCCACGGCCTGCTGGACGACGGCATGGGGATCCGTGCCATCGCCCGCCATCTGGGCTGGGGCCGCCATACCGTGCAGCGATATGCCCGCGCCGATACCTGGCAGCAGGTCTCCACCGGGCGTCACCATCGCGGCAGCAGCCTCGACGCTCACCACACCTACCTCGCCCGGCGGATTACCGAGACCGACGGGCGCGTCACGCTCACCGACCTCCATCGCGAACTGGCTGGACAAGGATGGACCGGTGCCTACTCCACCCTTCGTGACTGGGCGGTCCGCCGCCTCGACCACCATTCCCGCAGACCCCCGCGGCCAGCCCCTGCCCTGCGACCACCGAGCGTCCGGCAGGTCACCGGCTGGCTCACCCGCCGCCCCTCCACCCTCACCGAAGACGAACACCAACTCCTCAAGACAGTCCTGGACACCTGCCCGGAACTGACCACCGCACACCGGCTGATCCGGGACTTCGGCGACATGGTCACCCAGCAGACCGGCGTCCTCCTGCCCGCCTGGATCAAAGATGCCACCGGGGCAGACCTGCCCGGGCTGAGCGGCTTCGCCCGCGGCCTCCTCGGCGACCTCGACGCCGTCACTGCCGGGCTCACACTCCACTGGAGCTCGGGCGGCACCGAAGGCGCCGTGAACCGCATCAAGAAGATCAAAAGGCAGCTATACGGACGAGCCGAATTCGAACTACTCCGCAAGCTGATCCTGCTCCAGTGACTCCCCGTGACGGGTCCCCGTGATCGCTGCCAGATCCCACTTCAGGCCGACATCGTGGGGCCGTTGAACAACGTCATAGCCAGCCAAGCCACCTGCGGCCCACAACGACCCCTCACAGCTCTCGGAATCACGTGATCATCGGGACAGATCGGCTACACGAAAAGACCCATATTTCCCCTTGGGCTCCGGCACGGCATGGCTCCGTGCGACGTCACGATGCGATGGCGATGCGCTGATCCGATCATCGAGGCTCCTGACGACGGCAGTTGATCGCAGACCGAGAGTGCGCCGGAGAACCGGGCTCCCGACCCGTTCAACAATGCGGTTGCGAACCCGACGTCCCGGATGGCCACAAAGTGTGGTCACTCAATGTTGGTATTGCAGCACCCATACGTGACTGGGGATGATGGAAGGGCGGACTGTTCCAGGTCCGCGATCAGGGTCGGGCTGACTGAGGGCGGGGCACGGGGTGCGATCAGCGCGGACGGGATCGATCCGGTGAGGGGTCGGCTGCAGCTGCTGTTCCAGGTGTTACTGGTGCTGGTGGCCAGCATGCTGGGCATCGTCACCAACTACGCCACGAACGTCGATGACACTCCGTGGCTGCTCCGGTTCCTGCAGCAGGCGTCCATACCAGCGATCGGTCTGCTGATCATCGCGATGGTCGTCGTTCAGGTGGCCGCGTACCGGCTGGACAATCCCGCCCCTCCGCCACGGCACAACTGGCCCCAGAATCGTGCCCCTTACCCAGGCCTGGGGGCCTTCGACGAGGACGAGTCGGCGATCTTCTTCGGGCGGGAGGGCCAATGTTCCGAGGTGATCCGTCGGCTGCACGAGACAGCTCCGCAGCCCAGTGACCGGTTCGTCGCCCTGGTCGGGTCTTCGGGCAGCGGGAAGTCCTCCATGGTGCGGGCCGGGGTCATGCCCCGGCTGCGTGATCGCCGCTGGTCCGTGCTTCCCGCATTCACTCCCGGCGCCAACCCTCTCGGCGCTCTGGCCGCCGCGATCGCGGCGGCAGGCGGGGAGCCGACGGACACCGTACTGAGGCGGCTGCGGCGTGAGCCCGCCGCGCTCCTATCGGAGTTGGCGCGGCTGCGCGGCACGTCGAGATTCCGGCGGATGCTCGTGGTGATCGACCAGTTCGAGGAGCTCGTCACACTGGCCGGCGAGCGCGAGCGGGACCGCTTCCTGGAGGCGTTGAACACCGCTCTCCGGCGCGATCAGCGGTTACGGATCCTGGTCACACTCCGGGTCGACTTCCTCAGCGCGGTGCTGGACACAGGATTCTCCGAGTTGTTCCAGCGCCCGGTGGCTGTCGGTGCCCTCGGACGCCGCCAGCTCGCCGAGGTGGTGCAGCGGCCCGGCGCCCTGGTGGGCATGAGCTTCGAAACCGGCGTGGTGGAGGCCATGCTCGACGAGGCCAGCACCCCCGATGCGCTGCCGCTGTTGGCCTATCTTCTCCAGGAGCTGTACCTGGCGTCCGGGCCCGGGGAAACCGTCACCCAGGACCTCTACCGTCAGCTCGGCGGAGTCGCCGGCGCTCTCGCCCGCCAGGCCGATCACACCGTGGCCCATCTGCACGATACCGACGGCATCGGCGTCGTCCTGCGCGTACTGCTGCGTTTCGTGACCGTCCAGGGCACGGACGCGACCCGACGGCGGGTGCCGCTGGACGAGCTCACGCCGGATGAGCGGCGGGTGGTGGACGCGTTCATCGAAGCGCGGTTGCTGACTTCGAACGCCGAGAGCGCCGCCACCGGAGCACTGGCGTACGGGGAGGTGGCACACGAGGCACTGTTCCGGCAGTGGCCACCGCTGCGCCAGGAAGTCGAAGCGCAGGCGGAGCAGCTACGCCGGCGTGCGGAGCTGGAACGATGGGCAGCGGACTGGCAGCGAGCCGATCGCAGCGCCGATTACCTGCTGACCGGCGAGCGGCTGGAACTAGCCCAGCGGTGGCTGGCGGCGCTCGAGGAGAGCGGGCAGGCCTCGGAGCCTGTCCGGGTGCTCGTTGAGTCCTCGCAGCGCCGCGACCTGTCCTTCCTCGGGCGGGTGTCCGACAGCATCGGCCAGTACGTCCTGGGCCAGGTGGAGCAGCAGCCGGAGCTGTCGCTGCTGCTGGCGCTCGCCGCGCTCGAGGAGTGCGCGGTCACGGACACGGCCCGGCGCGCCCTGCTGGCGGCCTTGACCACCAGTCATCTGCGAATGCAACTCGACGGCCACACGGATACGGTCCGGCACATCGCCTGGTCCCCCGACGGCCGGTCGCTGGCCACCGCCTCCCGCGACGGCACCGCACGCCTCTACGACGCCGCCTCGGGACGCACCCGGCTGACCCTTGACTCCGCCGGCACCATGATCGAGGGCGTGGCGTGGTCCCCAGACTCCACCCGCGTTGCCACCGCCTCCCGCGACCAGGTGATCCGCATCTGGGACACCACGACCGGCGAGACACTGAACCTCCTCACCGGCGCCACGGACAGCGGCCGGCAGGTGGCCTGGTCCCCTGACGGGCGCCTGATCGCGGCAACCTTCAAGGACCAGGTCGTACGAGTCTGGGACGCCGCAACCGGACAGCTCACCCAGGAAATGCACGGCCACCGCGGCGACGTGTGGGGCGTCGCATGGGCGCCGGACGGGACACGCCTGGCCACCACCTCCCACGACCAGACCGCCATCATCTGGGACGTCGCCACCGGCGTCCCCGCGTGCACGCTGTCCGGGCACACGGACTTCGTCGAGGGAGTCGCCTGGTCCCCCGACGGCCGCAGCATCGCCACCGGCTCCGGCGACCACACCGTACGGATCTCGGACGCGTCCACCGGGGAACTGCGCCTGCTGATCCGCAGCCACACGGACTACGTCTGGAACCTCGCCTGGTCCCCTGACGGGCGCAGCATCGCATCCGCCTCCTCCGACCGTACCGTCCGCATCACCGACACCACGGACGCAAGAACAATCGCCGTCCTGCGCGGTCACACCGACACCGTCTGGGGCGTCACCTGGTCCCCTGACGGACGTCAGATCGCCTCCAGCTCCACCGACGGCACCGGACGGGTCTGGAACCTGCGCCCGCATGGAGCCGAAGATCTTGTCCTTGACGGACACCAACGCGCGGTCAACAAGGCGGCCTGGTCCCGCGACGAGCGCAGCATCGCCACCGCTTCCGACGACGGAACGATACGTACCTGGAGCGCCGAGACCGGCGAAGAGACCGGGCCGGCCATCGACATGGGCGACCGTGTGTGGAGCGTCTCCTGGTCCCCCACCGACGACCGCCTGGCGATGAGCGCCAACAACGGACTCACCAAAGTCACACCGGGAGAGTCGGCAGAGGAAATCAACAACCAGGGACCGGTCGTCGAGGCCATCGCCTGGTCGCCCGACGGCAGCCGCATCGCCACCGCAGACCACGACGCACTGCTCCACATCCTCACCGCCGACACGGGCACGGTAGTGTCCTCGATGGCCGGGCACCAGGACTGGGTCGGCGCAGTGGCCTGGTCACCCAGCGGCCGCTACCTCGCGACCACCTCCGACGACCGCACCGGCCGGCTGTGGGACATCGCCGAAGGCCAGCAGCTCACCGTGCTGCGCGGCCACGACAACTACGTTGACGACATCACCTGGTCTCCGGATGAAGCCCGCGTGGCGACCGCCTCCGGAGACTGGACCGCTGCCCTGTGGGACGCGGCAACCGGACGTCGCACAGCCGTACTCAAAGGCCACGAAGGCAGAGTACGGGCCGTCGCCTGGTCCCCGGACGGCCGGACCATCGCCACCGGATCCGACGACAAAACCGTACGGCTCTGGTCGGCCGACACCCACCAGGAACTCACCGTGGTGGGCGTCCACCAGGACAAGGTGACCTCCATCGCCTGGTCACAAGACGGCACCCGCATCCTCACCGCCTCGAACGACGGCACCGCCCGCATCTGGCCGACCCAGCCCGACTACCAACGACTCGAAGCCCACGCCCGTAACCGCGTCTTCCGAACCCTCACCGAGGCCGAGCGCCGCCACCACATGCTGCCCCCACCCGCGTAATCACACCAGCGGCTCGACCGTCCGGTCGTCAGTGCTCACCAGGTAATCGTCCGGGTCGAGCCCCATCGCCTTGCGCGCGGGCGAAGCCCAGTAGAGCGCGTTGCGCTCCTCGAACGACTCCGGCCCCTCGTATGAGATCAGCCACACGAACTGATTCCGCTCACGATCCGCCCAAGCACCCCCGATCTCGAAACCAAGCTCCACACGCAACGGCACGATCTCGGAACGCCAGCGCTCCACCCACTCGTCGAGAAGACCCTCCCGAACGGTGTAAGTACGCAGCTGCGTCGTTTTGGCCATGGGTGAGGTCTCCTCGAAGTAGCCATCCGCTCGCGTCAGGTTGTCACACGTGAAGCGGCTGCTTCGAGCAATCTGCGTCACGCCCCCGCGGGAAGCTCAGCGGACAACGAGCGCTTGGGCCTCGGATACTCTGACAGCCATCTCGGTGCTCGTCGCCATTCCGGCCACCGTGCCCGTCTCGCCGCCGCCTTCCCATTCGACAGCCCATTCGACAGCCCACTCGACGGTCGCAACGACGGTGAACGCCTCTCCCGGCTTTCCCGTGGAGGTACGTGTGTATACGTGGCCGCAATCAGGGGACTTCGCCGCCGCTGGATACTCCTTCGAGTACGGCGATCCCGGCCCTACGCAGACGACAGTGATCCCGTCGCCCATGTCCCAGGTCACCGACCTTGGTGTTCCGGTGGCAATCACTCTCAGCCCCGGCACGACGGCCGATGCCGTGACCGGCTTCCACGTCTCACTGCTCACCCACATCCAGGTCGGCACGCCGACCACCTGGGTGAAGCGCTCGTCGGGGCTGAGCTGGATCGACGGCTTCGGCAGCCGCAGCTGATCAACAGCTTCCCGGACCACGGGTTCCGACCCTCGGCCCGGCCGCCAGCGGCCGGGCTTCCGAGGCTCTGGGTCCGACGGCAGCACCGGGAAGACTCCCCCGCCTGGAACCGCCTTGTATCCAGGGGCCCATGAATCCGGCCCCCGGCCACCCGCGCCCCCCAAGCCCTTCTTCACACCCCCTGTACTGCTGTGGCTTCTGCCAGGTCGGCGAGTACGCCCTGTCTTCTCGGTGTCGGCTGAGCTAGCCCGAACGCTGCACTCCGCACGCGCGTAGCTGCACGTCGTACTGGTTCCCCAGCTGTCAGGCCCGCCACCACCAGCAGTTGCCTGGTATACAGGGGCCATAGCCAGCGCTCCCGCGCCGAGAACGCTTCCCAACGTGCGGGCGATCAGCACGTGCCCGCCTCGTGCATGTAGAACTCGGTCACCATCCACCGGTTCCGGGAGCGCTCGACTGTGGCGTCGACGCGGCGACGTGAACCCGGATATCCGTCCTGTGGCAAGCCGCCTGTCGGCGTACACGTGAACGTGCACCACCTCGTACGGATGAGAGTGCACCGAAGTTGATGCGGTGGCGGGTGGGTGCCGCGAGCCTTCTGTCGTCGGTTTCGAGGTGGCAGAGGGGGCGGTTGTCGT
>NZ_WEGJ01000080.1 GCF_009604385.1 Streptomyces smaragdinus | reverse complement strand
GGCCCACCACCCCCGCCGCCGCGCGATCCCCCACGCGACCCCCACGGCCACGGGCAGCGCGATCACGCTCATCAGGGCGACCCCGTTGAACGTCCCGAACCACACCCGCGCGTCCATCCGGTGCAGGGGCATGGCCAGCATTCTCACGACAACCCGCCCGGGCCCGAACACGACGGCCGCGAGGCCGAGGGCCGCCAGGGCGCCGATCAGGACGGGGCGGGTGCGGCCAGGGGCTGCGGTGCTGTGGTCCATGGCCCCGAGTGAAGCGGGCGGGGGGTATCGCGGACGTATGCGTTTCCCTCGCCCCGATCCGTCCGTGTCACCCTGACCTCCATGACCCCGCCCTTCCCCGACGACCCGTACCCCCAGCTCCTCCGATGGCTCGCCGAAGCCGCCCCCCGCTCCCGCGCCGCCGTCCTGGCCACCGTCGACGGCGACGGCCGCCCCGCCACCCGGGCCGTGATCATGGGGCACGCCGACGAGCGGGGGCTGCTCTTCAGCACGTACACCGGCTCCCGCAAGGGCCGCCATCTCACCGCCCGCCCCCATGCCTCCGCCACCTACGTCTGGCCCGGGCGGCAGCTCACCGTCGCCGGGACCGTGGAGCTGCTGGCCGAGGAGGAGGCCGAGCGGGTGTTCGCGGGGCGTCCCCGGGAGGTGCAGGCCGCGGCTGCCGTGTCCGCGCAGAGTCGGCCGCTCGGTGATCCGGAGGTGTTGCGGCGGGCCGCGCGGGAGTTGGTCGCGGGCGGTGCGGAGATTCCGCGGCCGGGGGAGTGGCGGTGCTGGCGGCTGGTGCCGTACCGGGTCGAGTTCTGGGAGGAGAGTCCCGGGGATCGGATCCACCTCAGCCTGCGGTACGTCCGGGACGTGGTGGGGGCGCCGTGGCGGTGGGAGCTGCTGCAGCCCTGAATATCTCTTGACGTCAAGATACTGGCCGGGTGAGACTGCCGTTATCTCGACGTCAAGATATCCAGGGGGAGCCGATGTCCGACGGTCCCGGCCTCATCGCCCAGTTGCGCCGGCCCCCCGGGGGCCGGGACGCGCGGATCATGCTGAGCGCCCAGTACCTCGACCGGACCGGGACCGGGGCCTGGTCGGCGACGTCGGTGCTGTACTTCACGTTCGTCGTCGGGCTCGACGCCGGGCGGATCGGGCTGCTGCTCGGGGTGGCCGGGGTCGCGGGGATCGCCGGGTCGCCGGTGGCCGGGCGGCTGGCGGCGGTGTTCTCCGTACGGGGGCTGCTGACCGGGTGTCATCTGCTGCGGGTGGGCACCGTCGGGGCGCTGCTGGTGCTGGACGACTTCGGGGCGCTGCTCGCCGTCGTCGCCGTGACGTGTGTCGCCGACCGGGGGGCCAAGACGCTGGAGATGGTCTTCGCCACCGAGGTCGCGGGGGAGCGGCGCGGGACGTATCAGGCGCTGTTCCGCACCGTCGCCAACGCCGGGCACGCCTCGGGGGCGGGGGTGGCGGCGGTCGGGCTGGCGGTCGGGACGCAGGCCGCGTACCAGGGGCTGATCCTCTTCGACGCCGCGTCGTTCCTCGCCGCCGCCGCGCTGGTGCGGTGCACGCGGGTGGACGCCGTCATGCGGCGGGGGCCCGTCGGGGAGAAGGCGCGCGGGCCGTGGCGGGATCCCGGCTATCTGCGGTTCGTCCTGCTCGACGTACCGATGACCCTCGACGACACCGTGCTGATGGTCGGCCTTCCCCTCTGGCTGGTGAACCGAACCGACGCGCCGCACGCGCTCGTTCCCGGATTCCTCGTCGTCAACACCCTGCTGGTCGTCCTTCTCCAGCTCCGCGTATCGGCCCGCTTCCCCGGCGCGCACGGTTCCATTCGCGCGCTGTGGCGGTACGGGGTGCTGATGGCCGTCTCCTGCGTGCTGCTGGCCCTCTCCGGCACCGGCGGGGCCGTGACGGCTTCCGCGCTGCTGATGGCGTGCGCCGTGACGGTGACCCTCGCGGAGCTGATGCGGTCCGTCAGCTCCTGGGAGCTCGCCGTCTCCCTGGCCCCCGAGGACGCGCGGGCGCCCTATCTGGGCGTCGCGGGGATGTCGCAGTCGGTGCAGAAGTCCGCCGGTCCGCCGCTGGTCACCGGCGTCGTGATGGCCGCCGGGCCGGTCGGCTGGGCGGCGCTCGGCGCGGTGCTGGCGGGGCTCGCGGTGATCCAGGGGCGGACCTGCCGGCGGCGGCTCGCCGTCAGCTGAACTTCCGTACGTACCGCGCCTGCCACGGCGTCTCGACGGCGCGCCGGTCGTAGTGCTCCCGCACGTACGCCACCGCCTCACCCGCCGGCACCCCGTCCAGCACCGCGACACACGCCAGCGCCGTCCCCGTACGCCCGCGCCCGCCGGCGCACGCCAGCTCGACGCGTTCCCCCTCCGCCCGCTCCCACACCTCGCGCAGCAGCTCGCGCGCGAGGGAACGGTCCGCGGGGAGACGGAAGTCGGGCCAGCGCAGCCAGCGCGACTCCCAGTCGACGGCGGGCGGTTCGTGGCCCAGCAGATAGACGCCGAAGGCGGGGTGCGGGCCGGACGGCAGCGGGTTACGCAGTCCGCGGCCGCGGACCAGCCGGCCGGAGGGCAGGGTGAGGACGCCGGGGGCGCCGGGGCTCCACGTCACCCGCGTCACATTAATTGCCTGGCCTCTTCACGTCTGAGCGACGAGAATTTATCGTCGCTAAGACGAAAACAACGAAGAAGCGAGGGAGGGGCCATGGATCCGCTGAACGCCCTGCAACAGCCGCTGTTCACCCTGCTCGAGACGCCCGTCAGCTGGACGGAGGTGCTCGGCTTCGGCAGCGGCGCCCTGTGCGTCTGGCTGGTCGCCCGCCAGCACATCGCGAACTGGCCCATCGGCATCGCGAACAACGTCCTGTTCATCCTGCTGTTCACCGACTCCGGCCTGTACGCCGACGCCGGCCTTCAGGTCGTCTTCATCGCCCTGGCCTGCTACGGCTGGTGGAGCTGGCTGCACGGCAACGCCCCCGGCGACCACCTCGCCGTACGCCGGACGACCCGTACCGAATGGGCCTGGCTGCTCGCCGCCGGCGCCGCCGGATTCGCCGCGCTGTGGCTGCTGCTCGACCGCGCCACCGACTCCACCGTCCCGCAGTGGGACGCGCTGACCACCGCGCTGTCGCTGATGGCGACGTACGGTCAGTGCCGCAAGCTGATCGAGTCCTGGTGGATATGGATCGCGGCGGACATCGTCTACATCCCCCTGTACGCGTACAAGGAGCTGTACCTGACGTCCCTGCTGTACGTCGGCTTCCTCGCGCTGTGCGTCGCGGGGCTGATCGGCTGGCGCCGCGCGCTGTCGGCCGCTCCGGCGGCGGTCGCGGTATGAGGTACAGGCACGGGCTGGTGCTGGGCAAGTTCTATCCGCCGCACGCCGGTCACCACCATCTCGTACGGACGGCCGCCGCGTCGTGCGAGCGGCTGACGGTGCTGGTGTGCGCGTCGTCCGTGGAGTCGGTGCCGCTGGCGGAGCGGGTGGCGTGGATGCGGGAGGTGCATCCGGACGCCGAGGTCGTGGGGGCGGTGGACGACATCCCCGTGGACCTGAACGACCCGGACGTGTGGGCGGCGCACGTGGAGATCTTCCGCGCCGCCGTCCCGGGGCCGCTGGACGTGGTGTTCAGCTCGGAGGCGTACGGGGCGGAGCTGGGGCGGCGGATGGGGGCGGCTTCGGTCTGCGTGGATCCGGACCGGGCCGCGTATCCGGTGTCGGGGACGGCGGTGCGCAAGGATCCGGTGGGGTGCTGGCCGTATCTCGCGGCGCCGGTGCGGGGCGGGCTGGCGCGGCGGGTGGTGGTGCTGGGGGCGGAGTCGACGGGGACGACGACCCTGGCGCGGGCGCTGGCGGAGCACTACCGGGGGCGGGGCGGGGTGTGGGCTTCGACGGGGTACGTGGGGGAGTACGGGCGGGAGTTCAGCGCCGGGAAGCTGGCGGCGGTACGGTCCGTGCGGCCCGATGCGACGTGGGCGGACGTGTCGTTCGCGTCGGAGGAGTTCCCGGTGATCGCCGCCGAGCAGCAGGCGCGGGAGGACCGGGCGGCGCGGGCGGGGTCGCCGGTGCTGTTCTGCGACACGGACGCGTTCGCGACGACCATCTGGCACGAGCGGTACCTGGGGTTCGCCAGCGACGAGGTGGCGCGGATCGCGGCCCGGGGGCGGCAGCATCTGTGGCTGCTGACCGACCACACCGGGGTGGACTTCGAGGACGACGGCCTGCGTGACGGCGAGGAACTGCGGCCGTGGATGACGGGCCGCTTCCGGGACGAACTCACCCGTACGGGACGCCCGTACCGCCTGCTGACCGGCTCGCGCGAGCGACGGCTGGCGGAGGCGGTCGAGGCGGTGGACGCGCTGGTGGGGGAGGCGTGGCTGGCTGATCCGCTGCCCGAGAACCGGTGATTGTCAGTGGCGGGTGCGAGACTCGAAGAGCACGGAACCAAGGGGGGACCATGGACACGAGCGGCGACATTCCGGACGGACCGCGCTCCGTGGACGACGCGATCGCGGCGGCGCAAAGCGCGACACGTCCGAAATACCTTTTCTTCTGGGGTCATCAGCCGGAGAAGGACGGCAGCGTGGGCAAGGGCTGCTTCAGCCAGTGGTGGCCCGCGCCCTTCACCGTGGACGGTGTGACGTACGCCACCGCCGAGCACTGGATGATGGCGGAGAAGGCCCGCCTCTTCGGCGACGCGGACCAGGAGCGCGCGGCGATAGCCGCCGGGCATCCGAGCGAGGCCAAGAAGGCCGGCCGCCTCGTCCGCGGCTTCGACGACGCGACCTGGACGGCGCGCCGCTTCGAGATCGTCGTCGAGGGCTCGGTGCACAAGTTCTCCCAGCACCCCGACCTGCGCGCCTACTTGCTGGGCACCCGTGGCCGCACCCTCGTCGAGGCCAGCCCCCGCGACCGGATCTGGGGCATAGGCATGGGCGCGGCGAACGAGGACGCGAGCCACCCGGCGAAGTGGCGCGGACAGAATCTCCTGGGCTTCGCGCTCATGGAGGCGAGGCAGCGACTGGCCCGCACGCTGAGTGACTGATCGAACGCCCTCCGCTGTACATCTGACGACTCGTCAGTAGGCCACCGTAATCAAATCTCAACCCAAGTTGTCCGATTAGGCCGTGACCTGCCCGTTACGTCCCTGCCAATTCCGCAAGCCAGCGGCCTGAACGACTTGGAATCAACGGGGTTTCTCCACTAGCGTTCGATAACGCAGCGCGGTCGTCACTGTCGTCGCAAGAGACGGCACCGTGCGCCGACGCCGAATTCCGAAAGTGCCGCACCACCAGCAACACGGTGCAGCGCCGGAGGGAACCGGGGAACCAACCACCCTGGGGTGAATCGGGCCCAACCCGTACAAGGGGGAAGCCCGTAGGAGACCTTCCTGCTCCGAACCCGTCAGCTAACCCGGTAGGCGAGAAGGAAGGAAAGGAGTACGCCTCCGTGGCGTCACACAGGCCTGGTTCGGCTCCCACGTACGACGATTACGCGTACGACGGCGAGAGCTACAACGGCGACGACAGCTTCGCTGCCGACGCGGACACGTGGGCCCGCGAGGAGTGGGCTCCCGGCCAGGACGACCCCCGTCCCTCCCGCGGCCGCCGCCGCGCCCCGAAGCCGTCCCGCGGCAGCATGGCCCGCAGCGGCGCCGTCCTCGGTGTCGGCGTCATCGCGGCCGTCGGCGCGAGCAGCATGGCGCAGGCGCAGGACAAGCCCCCGGTCGCGATATCCCTGCCCGAGCCCGTCTCCGACGTGGCCGCCGGGATCTCCGACAACCTTCCGGACGCCGGTTCCCTCCCGGGTGTCGGCGGCCTCCTCGGCGACGACGAGGCGCCGGAGCCGACGACCCACACTTCGACGCCGTTCACCCAGGCGTCCATGACCACCGACGAGGACGAGGCCCCCGTCGACTCCGGCGAGGCCCTGCGCGCCCGCATCCTCGAGCAGGCCGAGCAGCAGCAGGCCGAGGCCGAGGCCGCCGAGCTCGCCGCGCTGGAGCAGGCCGCCGCCGAGAAGGCCGCCGCCGAGGCCGAGAAGGCCAAGGCCGACGCCCTCGCCGAGCAGAAGCGCATCGAGGAGGAGGCCCGCAAGAAGGCGGAGGCGGAGGCCGCCGCCAAGGCCGAGGCCGAGCGCCTCGCCAAGCTGGCCGCCAGCTACCTCAACCCGCTGGCCTCGTACACGATCACCTCGACGTTCGGCCAGGCCGGCGACATGTGGGCCTCCGGCTACCACACGGGCCTGGACTTCGCGGCCCCCACCGGCACGCCGATCCGCAACATCCACACCGGCACCATCACCAGCGCCGGCTGGAACGGCTCGTACGGCTACCAGATCATCGTGACCCTCGACGACGGCACGGAACTCTGGTACAACCACTGCTCGTCGATCCTGATCACCTCCGGCAAGGTCACCACCGGCGACGTGATCGGCCGCGTCGGTGCCACCGGCAACGTCACGGGCCCGCACCTCCACCTCGAGGTGCACCTGCCCGACGGCACCAACACCGACCCCATGCCGTGGCTGCGTAACCACGGCATCACGGTCTGACCCACCCTCCAAGCCCAGCACGCCCCTCACGCCGCCTTCCCCCGGCGCCCTGGGGTGCGCCCTCGAACGCCGGCGGCCCTGGTGGCCAACCCCCCGACACCAGGGCCGCTCGGCACCCTCTGCTGCGCGCGCGCCGAAACGAAAGACCCATGACGTCACCCTCCTCCCACCGCCGCCCCGTCGGCGCCCTCTCCGTCTTCCCCTTGTCCCTCGGCGGCAACGTCTTCGGCTGGACGGCGGACGCCCGCGAGACCTTCGCGGTCCTGGACGCGTACACGGCGGCCGGCGGCAACTTCGTCGACACGGCGGACTCGTACTCGGCCTGGATCCCCGGCCACGAGGGCGGCGAGTCGGAGACCCTGATCGGCGAGTGGCTGACGGCGGGCGGCCCCGCGCGCCGCGAGTCGACGGTGATCGCGACGAAGGTGGCGCGCCACCCGCGGCGGCAGGGTCTGTCCGGGGCGAACATCAAGGCGGCGGCGGACGACTCCCTGCGCCGGCTGCGTACGGACTACATCGACCTCTACTACACGCACTTCGACGACGAGTCGGTGGAGGTCTCCGAGATCATCGCGGCGCTCGACGACCTCGTCCGGGCGGGCAAGGTCCGCGAGATCGCCGTGTCGAACATCAGCCCCGAACGCCTCACCGCGTCCCTCGCGTTCAGCGAGGCCGAGGGCCTGGCCCGGTACGTGGCCCTGCAGCCGCACTACAACCTGGTCTCCCGCGACACGTACGAGGGCGACCGGGCCCGGATCGCGGCGGAGGCCGGACTGGCGGTCGTCCCGTACTACGGTCTGGCGGCCGGATTCCTCACCGGCAAGTACCGCGAGAACGGCCCCGAGGTCGCCAGCGCCCGCGCCGCCGGAGCCGCGAAGCACCTGGAGACGTCCCGCGGCCGCCGATGCCTGGCCGCGCTGGACAAGGTGTCCGCGTCCCACGGCGTCGAACCGGCCACCGTCGCCCTGGCCTGGCTGCTGACCCGGCCCCTGATCGCGGCCCCGATCGCCTCCGCCCGTACGACGGACCAGCTCCCGGCGCTGCTGGCCTCCGTGGACCTCACCCTCACGCCCGAGGACCTGACCCTCCTCGACGACGCCTCGGCGTAACCCCCGACCGCCGACGGCCCTGGTGCACTTCCCCCCGGCACCAGGGCCGTTCGGCTCCCCCTTCCCCCGGCGTGAGGCCCGCCCCTCGACC
>NZ_WEGJ01000008.1 GCF_009604385.1 Streptomyces smaragdinus | reverse complement strand
GGGGCGGGGTTACCGGCGGTATCCACAGGCCGGGCGGGTGGGGGTTGATCCTGGGCGTCGGGGTTGCGAGAGTCGTGGTGCGGGGTTCTTGCGGTGGTTCGCGGGTCGGGTCGTGAGGCGGGGAGGCCAGTGGTGGGTGCGGTGACCGAGCGGTGGGTCGAGGGCGGGGGCGGGGTCTCGCTCTGTGTGACGGAGCGGGGTGCGGCCGGGCGGCCGGTGGTGGTCCTGGTGCACGGGTATCCGGACAGCAAGGAGGTGTGGGAGGGGGTCGCGGAGCGGCTGGCGGAGGACTTCCGCGTGGTCGCGTACGACGTGCGGGGGCACGGGCGGTCGGGGGTGCCCGAGCCGTTGCGGGGCGGGTTCACGCTGGAGCGGCTGACGGACGACTTCCTGGCGGTGGCGGACGCGGTGAGCCCGGGGCGGCCGGTGCATCTGGTGGGGCACGACTGGGGTTCGGTGCAGGGCTGGGAGTTCGCGACGGTGGGCCGGACGGCGGGGCGGGTGGCGTCGTTCACGTCGATATCGGGGCCGTCGCTGGACCACTTCGGGCACTGGATAGCCGGGCGGCTGCGGCGGCCGACGCCGCGGCGGGCGGTCCAGCTGCTGGGGCAGGCGGCCAAGTCGTGGTACGTGTACGCGCTGCACACCCCGAGGCTGCCGGAGCTGGCGTGGCGGGGGCCGCTGGGGCGGCGCTGGCCGTGGATCCTGGAGCGGCTGGAGCGGGTGCCGTCCGTCGGTTACCCGACGGCGTCCCTGCCGTCGGACGCGGCCCACGGCGCGTGGCTCTACCGGGACAACGTCCGCCCCCGGCTGCGCCGCCCCCGCGCGGACGCGTACGCACACGCCCCCGTCCAGCTGATCCTTCCCCTGGGGGACGCGTTCCTCTCCCCTTCGCTGTACGACGACCTCGACCCCTGGGTCCCCGACCTGGTCCGCCGGCGGGTGGACGCCCGCCACTGGGTGCCGCGGTCGCGGCCGGCGGAGCTCGCGGGGTGGGTGACGGAGTTCGTGCGGGAGCGGGATCGGGAGCGGGGGGACGGGGACGGGGCGGCGACGGAGGTGGTGGGGTAGGGCGGGCGGGGGTGAGGTGGGTGTGCGGGCGGTGGTCGTACGGGCAGTCGGGTCAGCCCCGTGTGACGCCCGGGACGCCCTCGGTGGCGATGCGTTCGAAGACGGCGAGGTCCGCCGCGAAGAAGGAGTCCGGGACCGGCCAGTGCAGGACGATCTCCGTGATGCCCGCCTGGGCGTACGCGCCGGCGAAGTCGGTGAACGCCTCGTAGGAGTCCAGGGCCCAGCCCGGGGTGAAGCCGGTGAGCAGGATCTTCTCCATGCCCCGCACGTCGCGGCCCGCCGCGTCGCCCGCGTCGGTGAGGCGTCCGATCTGCGCCCGCACCGCCTCGAGGGACTGCTGAGGCGTGCCCGTCTCGAAGAGGGCGGGGTCGCCCGTGGTCACCCACGCCTGCCCGTGCGCCACCGCGAGCCGCATCCCGCGCGGTCCGGTCGCCGCCACGGCGAACGGCAGCCGGGGGCGCTGGACGCAGCCGGGGATGTTGCGCACCTCGTCGGCCGCGTAGTGCGTGCCCCGGTGGGTCACCACGTCGTTCGTCAGCAGCCGGTCGAGCAGGGGGACGAACTCGCCGAAGTGGTCCGCCCGTTCCCGCGGCGTCCACGCCGGCTGCCCCAGCGCCGTCGCGTCGAAGCCCGAGCCGCCCGCCCCGATGCCCAGGGTGATCCGGCCGCCCGACACGTCGTCCAGCGTGATGAGCTCCTTGGCCAGCGTCACCGGGTGCCGGAAGTTCGGCGACGTCACCAGGGTGCCCAGGCGCAGCCGCTCCGTCACGCCGGCCGCGGCGGTAAGTGTCGGCAGCGCGCCGAACCACGGGCCGTCGCGGAAGGTCCGCCAGCTCAAGTGGTCATACGTGTAGGCCGCGTGGAACCCGAGCTCCTCGGCCCGGCGCCACACCTTCTGCCCTTCGCTCCACCGGTGGATGGGGAGGATCACCGTACTCAGTCGCATACGGGCGACTCTACGTCCGGAGCCCGCCGTCTCCGCGCCTGCCCTTTGTGTCAGGGATCAGGCCGGCGTCCGCGACTGATTTCGACTCCGGTCACTTTCCGCCAGTCTTTGTTGAACGATTGACAATTTCCGTGCGCCTGACCAGCCTTGGGGGCGCTCCCACGACACCAAGCACCTGCGGTCCGCCCTCCGGTGACGCACAGGCACCCTTTTCCATCTCCGGGTGACCGCAGGGTGAATAGGGCTGAAAGGGTTTGCCCCTTTCGCTCCTCACGGAGGTTTATTCATGGCAATCGAGCTGGTCGTCAACGGCGAGAAAACGACAATCACCTCGGCGCCCGATACTCCGCTGCTCTACGTGCTACGCGGAGAGCTCGGCCTGTCGGGACCGAAATTCGGCTGCGGGCTGGGGCAATGCGGCGCCTGCGGGGTGCTGTCGGACGATGTCGCCAGGCGCTCGTGCGTGCGGCCCGTTTCGACGTTCGAGGGGCAGAACGTCACGACCGCGGAGGGACTGCCCGCTCTCTGGGCCAAGGACCAGGGGATCGCGGAGGCGGACCTCCACCCGATCCAGCAGGCCTGGATCGAGGAGCAGGTCCCGCAGTGCGGCTACTGCCAGAACGGGATGATGATCGCGACCGCCGCCCTGCTCGCCACCAACCCGAACCCCTCGGTGAGCGAGATCAAGGAGGCCTTCGCCTCGGGTCCGCTGTGCCGGTGCGGCACCTACGACCAGATCATCAGGGCGATCCAGCGGGCCGCCGAGCTGATGACCGGAGGTGCCGGGGATGCGGAGTAACAACGAACCCGGGAAGCTCAGCCGGCGCAGCCTGCTCAGGGCCGGAGGCGCCCTGGTCGTGATGTCGGCCGCGGTGCCGGCGGCGCTGCGCCCGTCGATCGCACAAGCGGCGGCGGCGGACGTGCCGTTCCCCACCCCCGACCTCAACGAGCTCGCCACCTGGCTGACGGTGCATGCCAACAGCGACGTCACCTGGCGCACCGGACGCGTCGAGCTCGGCCAGGGAAACCGGACCGCCCTCGCGCAGATGGTGGCCGAAGAGCTCGACGTCGCGTTCGACAAGGTCACCATGGTGATGGGCAGCACCGCCGTCACCCCGGACCAGGGTGTCACGGCCGCCAGCAGCACCATCGCCAGAGCGGGCCGCCAGGCCCGGCAGATGGCCGCCGAGGCCCGGGCCGCGCTGCTCGCCCTGGCCTCCGAGGTGCTGGGCGTCCCGGTCGGCGAGCTCACGGTCGAGAACGGTGTGGTCCGCAGCAGCGAGAAGACGGGCAGGAAGCAGGTCCATTACGGCCAGCTGGTCCGCGGCAGGGTGCTCACCGCCGTGACGCCGGCCGACGGCCAAGGCGCCGCGCTCAAGCCGCCCGGCGAGTACCGGCTGGTCGGCCGGTCCGTCCCCCGGGTCGACATCGAGGACAAGGTCAGGCAGAAGACCAGGTTCGTCCACGACATCAGGGTCCCCGGCATGCTCCACGCCCGGGTCGTCCACCCCAAGGGGATCGGCTCCACCGTGGTCTCGGTGGGCGAGCTGCCGGCCGGGAGCAACGCCCAGGTCGTCCGGGTGGGCAACCTGGTCGCGGTGGTCGCCGAGCAGGAGTGGGACGCGGTCAGGGGAGCGGTCGCCCTGCCGGTCACCTGGTCGGACTGGAACGGCCTGCCCGCCTACGAGAACTGGCCGGCCGCCATGCGCGCCATCCCGTCGAAGGTCATGACGCACGCCCAGAAGGGCGACTTCGACGGCGCCTACGCCTCCGCCGCCGTCACCCTGGAGGCCACGTACCAGACCCCGTTCGAGAACCACGGCATGATCGGACCGAGCTGCGGCATCGCCGACGTGCGCGCCGACGGCAGCGTGACCGTCTGGTCCTCCACCCAGTACCCGCAGGGGCTGCGGAAGGCCGTGGCCCAGATGCTCGGCATCGCCAACGAGCAGGTCGAGGTGGTCTGGGCCGACGGTTCCGGCCCCTACGGGCGCTTCGCCGCCAACTACGACGACGCGGCCTCGGAGGCGGTGTTCCTCTCCCGGGAGCTGGGCCGGCCGGTGCGGGTGCAGTGGACTCGCGCGGACGAGCACATCTGGGAGCCCCACGGCCCGGGCACCCTCCACGACATGTCGGCCGGAATCGACGAGTCCGGCAACGTCGTCGCCTGGAAGCACGACGCCTTCATGGCGCCCAACAACGACAGCACCATGCTCGGGCCCATCCTGGCCGGGGTGCAGGGGCCGACCCCGCGCAAGCCGGTCGGGAGCTGGACCGGCCCCGACCTCTACCAGTTCCCGAACCTGCTGGAGCTCGCGCACCAGATACCGGAGCTCGGCGCCGACACCTCGCCCTACCCCTTCGGGATACGCACCACCTACCTGCGCTCACCCGGCCAGTACCAGATCACGTTCGCGCAGGAGGCCTTCGTCGACGAGATCGCGGCCGAGACCGGCCGGGACCCGCTGCAGCTCCGCCTGAATCTCCTCACCGACCAGCGGGCGACCGCCGTGCTGCGGGCGGCGGCGGAGGCGGCCGGCTGGGAGTCGCGGCCCTCGCCCAGGAGCGACGCGAGCACGACCGACGGCACCGTCACCGGGCAGGGCGTCGCGTTCGTCGTCCGCGACGGCACCTACGCCGCCGCGGTGGTCACGGTGGAGGTGACCCCCGCGACAGGAAAGATCCTGCTCACGGAGGTGGCCGTGGCGCAGGACCAGGGGGAGATCATCAACCCCCGCGCGATCGAGCGCCAGATCACCAGCTGTGTGATCCAGACCGCGAGCCGGGTCCTGCACGAGGAGGTGAAGTTCGACACCTCGAACGTCACCACCGTCGACTGGCGGAGCTATCCGCTGCTCCGGCTGGACGAAACGCCGACGATCAAGACCGTCCTCGTCCCCAACCCCGGGACGGCTCCCACCGGAGTCGGCGAGCCGGCCGTCAACGTGATGCCGTCCGCCATCTCCAGCGCCGTCTTCGACGCCACCGGCGTGCGGCTCCGCACGATGCCCTTCACGCCCGAGGCGGTCAAGGCGGCCATGGGGTAGCCGCCGGGCAGCAGAACGGTGCCCGGTCGCACGGCGGCGACGTCACCCATGGGGTCGTGGAGGCGTACGACACGGAGAGTCGCCATCGCGCCACGAGGGGGCGCGAACTACTCAGATGCGCGCCCCCTCGCACAACCGTGCGCCGTTATGAGGGATGATGCAGGGGTGAGTGACGAAGCAGTGACATCCGTCGGGCAGGTGAGGCGACGCCCCCGCCTCATCGCCACCGACCTGGACGGCACCCTGCTGCGCGACGACAAGAGCCTCTCCGCCCGTACCGTCGCCGCCCTGGCCGCCGCCGCCGAGGCCGGGATCCAGGTGTGCTTCGTCACCGGCCGCCCCGCCCGCTGGATGGACGTCGTCAGCGCCCACGTCCACGGCCACGGCCTGGCCATCTGCGCCAACGGCGCCTCCGTCGTCGATCTGCGCCGCGGCGAAACGGTCGAGATCCACCCCCTCCCCGACGACGACGCCCTCGCCGTCGTCGGCTCGCTGCGCGCCCTCGCCCCCGGCGTCTCCTTCGCCGTCGAGCGCACCGGCGGCATCCACTACGAGCCCCAGTACCCGCCCTTCCACCTCGACCCCGCCGCCACCGTCGCCCCGGTCGAGAAGCTCCTGTCCCGGGAGTCGGGCCACACCGACCAGCCGGTGCTCAAGCTGCTCGCCCACCACACCGACCTGGCACCGGACGAGTTCCTGGGCCTGGCCCGCACCGGCGCCGACCCGCGCGGGGAGTTCACCCGCTCCTCGCCGTCCGCCCTGCTGGAGATCTCCGCCCTCGGCGTCAGCAAGGCCAGCACCCTGGCCCGCTGGTGCGCCGCCCGCGGCATCACCCCCGCGGAGGTGATCGCCTTCGGCGACATGCCGAACGACCTGGGCATGCTGACCTGGGCCGGCACCTCGTACGCCATGGCCAACGCCCACCCCGACGTCCTCACCGCCACCACCGCCCGTACCGCCTCGAACGACGAGGACGGCGTCGCCGCCGTCATCGAGCGCCTGCTCGAGGACACCCCCTAGGCAGGCACCGCCGCCGGCACCTGCCACAGCACCGACGTCCCCGCCCCGCACTCCCCGAGCCCCGCCTCCGTCCACACCGAGCCGCCCAGCGACTGCGCCCGCGCCTCGACGTTCCGCAGCCCCGACGCCCGCCGCTCCGACTCGTCCGGCAGCCCCACCCCGTCGTCCGCGACCGTCAGCCGCACCGCCGCCCGCCCCTCCGGCAGCATCGCCGTCGCGTCGATCACCACACCGATCTGCGTGGCCTGCGCATGCCGCTGCGCATTGGACAGCAGCTCCCGCAGCGCCGCCAGCAGATGCCGTGCCGTCGCCGGGTCGATCACCGTGTCCACCGGGCCGACGAAGCTCACCGACGGCTCGATGCCCAGCGGCGCCGACGCCATCGCGATCTCCCGCAGGACCAGCCCCCGTACCCCCGTCGGGGCGTCCGGGGGCTGCTGCTGCAGGGAGTAGATCGTCTGGCGGATCTCCTGGATGGTCAGGTCCAGCTCCGTCACCGCCTTGTCGATCCGCTCCCGGACGTCGTCCGCCTCCGCCGCGGAGTGCGCGCCCTGGAGCATCATCCCGGTGGCGAACAGCCGCTGGATCACCAGATCGTGCAGGTCACGGGCGATCCGGTCGCGGTCCTCGTACACCGCGAGCCGCTCCCGGTCGTTCTGCGCCTCCGACATCACCAGCGCCACCGCCGCCTGCCGGGCGAACTGCGCGGCCATCGTCTTGTCCGACTCGGTGAACAGCGCGTCGCCCCGCTGCCGCGCGATGACCAGGCTCCCCAGCACCCGGGTGCCGCTGCGCATCGGCAGCAGCATGCAGGGCCCGAACCGGCGGCCCAGCTTCGTGATCATCCGCGGATCGGACGCGGTGTCGTCCACGAACACCGCCTCGCCCTCGCGCAGCTTCGTCGCGGCCGGGCTGTACCAGGGGATCACCGTGCCGACGATGCCGTCGGGATCCTCCGCGGACACCGCGACGTTCTCCAGCCCCTCCCCGTCCGGGTGCGGCAGCAGCACCCCGACCGCGGAGGCGTTCGCCAGCGAGCGGGCCTGCTCGGCCACGACCTCCAGGGCGTCGCGGGCGTCCGCCATCGACAGCAGCGCGGTGGTGACAGCGCTCGCGCCGTCGATCCAGTCCGCGCGGCGGCGGCTCTCCTCGTACAGCCGGGCGTTGCCGATCGCGATGCCGGCCTCGGTGGCGATGATCCGTACGAGGTCGCGGTCCTGCCGGGTGAACGCGCCGCCGTCGGACTTCTCGGCCAGTACGAGGTCGCCGAGGTTCTCGCCGGCCACGACGATCGGCACGGTGAGGGTGGTGTCGGGGATGTCGTCGATACGGTCGCGGTCGACCTCGTCGACGCCGTACGAGGCGAAGTCCGCGAGGTCGCCGCTGGCGGAGTCGATCACGACGATCGAGGCGTAGCGCGCGCGGGCCAGCTCGGCGGCCGTCTCGGCGATGGAGCCGAGGGTGCTGTGCAGGTCCAGGCTGGCGCCGATGGAGCGCATCGACTCGAGCAGCTGCGACACCCGGGCGGCGAACTCGCCGGGCATCCCCTGCAGGCCGCGGGTCGCTGTGGAGGCCGCGGCGGCCGGGTCGGACGGGGCGTGCGAGGTCACGCCCTCACCCTAAATCGGTGCTTTCATTACGAAAAGTCGGGTTCAGGCGGGTTGCAGGGCCGCCTCCCGTTCGAGGGTGCGGCGGAACGGGCCGTCCTGAGCGGACAGCTCGCCGAAGGTGCCGCGCTGGACGATCCGGCCGGCGTCCAGGACGACGATCTCGTCCACCTGGTCCAGGCCGGTCAGCCGGTGGGTGATCAGTACGGTCGTACGGCCCGCGGTGGCCGCGAGGAGGTCGGCGGTGAGGGCGTCGGCGGTGGGCAGGTCGAGGTGTTCGGCGGGCTCGTCCAGGATCAGCACCTCGAAGTCCGCGAGCAGCGCACGGGCCAGGGCGACGCGCCGGCGCTGGCCGCCGCTGAGCCGCACGGCGCCCTCGCCGACCACGGTGTCCAGCCCCTCGGGCAGCGCCGCCGCCCAGTCCGCCAGCCGGGCATCCGCCAGCGCCTGCCACAGGGCGGCGTCGTCGGCGCCGGGGCGGGCGAGGCGGAGGTTCTCGCGGAGGGTGCTGTCGAACAGGTGGGCGTCCTGGGCGCACAGGCCGACGATCCGGCGGACCTCGTCGGCGTCGTACGGGCCGAGGCTGTACGTGCCGTCCTCGGCGTCCAGGAACCGCAGGAGTACGTGCGCCAGCGTCGTCTTCCCCGCGCCGGACGGGCCGACGACGGCCAGCCGGTGGCCCCTCGGGAGGGTCAGGTCGACGCCGCGCAGGGCGGGGGCCGCGGCGCCGGGATAGCGGGCGCCGACGCCGCGGAGGGTGAGCGGGAAGGGGTCGGCGGGCGGGCTGCCGGCGCCCTGGCTCGCGGGGGTGGGCGCGTCGGTGACCTCGGCGATCCGGTCGGCGGAGCGGCGGGCGCGGGCCCGGTACGTCAGGGCCTGCGGCATCACGGTCACCGCCTCGAACGCGGCCAGCGGCACGAGGGCCACCGCCGCCAGCCACACCCCGTCGAGCCGTCCGGCGTGGACGGCGGCCACTCCGGCGGCGGTGGTCGCGACGATGGTGAGGCCGCAGGCCAGCGCGGTGAGGGCGGCGCCCGCGCCCTGGGCGGCGGCGTCGCGGGCGGCGGCGTCGCGGAGGCGTTTGTCGGTGCGGGTCAGGGCGGCGGTACGGCGGGGGAGGGCGCCGGTGACGGTCAGTTCGGCGGTGCCGCGCAGGAGGTCGACGGTCTGGACGGTGAGGCGGGCGCGGTCGGGGGCGAGCCTTTCGGTGGTGCGGGCCGCCATGCGGGTGGTGAGGAGGGGGGCGACGGCTCCGGCGGTGAGGAGGCCCGCGGCGAGGGCCGCGCCGGCGGTGGGGTCGAGCCAGGCCGTGAAGGCGGTCGCCGCGGCGGCTACGGCTGCGGCTTCGGCGGCGGGGAGGAGCCAGCGGAGGTAGTGGTCCTGCTGGGCGTCCACGTCGGTGACCAGGCGGGTGAGGAGGTCACCGCGGTGTCGTTCCTTCAGGCCGGCGGGGGTGATGCGGTCCAGTTGGCGGTAGACGGTTGCCCTCAGCTCCGCGAGGAGGCGGAGGACTGCGTCGTGGGAGATCAGGCGTTCTACGTAGCGGAGGGTGGCCCGGCTGATGCCGAAGGCCCTTGTCGCCGTTACGGCGATCATGAGGTAGAGGATCGGGGGGTGTTCCGATGCGCGGGAGATCAGCCAGCCTGAGGTCGCCATCAGGCCTACGGCGCTCAGGAGCGCAAGCGCTCCGAGGGTTCCGGCCAGGGTGAGGCGGGCGGTCACCGGGGTGGGGGTTGCCCTCCGGGGGGTTCTGTTCCCACCCGCCCGCCCGGTGCCGTGCCCGACACCCTCCGCGGGGGGTTCCGCCGCGCCGGCGGCTCGCCTCGCGCTGCGCGCTGTGGGGGGTTGCGTATCGCCTGCGGCCGGCGTCGCGCCGGCGCCTGCGGCGCGCTTCACGCTCCGCGCGAAGTCCTCAAACGCCGGACGGGCTGGAATGTCACCGTCAGCCACGGTCACCCCGCCGGCCACGGTGACCCCGCGGACCGTAACGGGCGGCCGCGGGTGGGCAATATCCCGCGCCGAAGGCGCGGGGGCCGGCGCCGCAGGCGCAAAGGCCGGCCCCGCAGACGCGACGAAAGGCGCCCCCGCGTCACACCGTACGACCCGGTCCGCCACCGCCAGGAGAGCCGCCCGGTGAGCCACGAGAAGCACCGTCCGCCCCACCGCCAGCCGCCGCACCGCAGCGACCACCGACGCCTCGGTGTCACCGTCCAGCGAGGCAGTCGGCTCATCCAGAAGCAGCACCGGCCGATCCGCGAGAAACGCCCGCGCCAGAGCCACCCGCTGCCGCTGCCCCGCCGACAACCCGGCCCCGTCCTCCCCCACGCTCCGCCCCGGATCCAGATCGGCACCGCCCGCCGAAGCCAACGCCGACCGCACAGCCGAAGGCGAGGCATCAGGCGCAGCCAGCCGCACGTTGTCCGCCACCGACCCGGCGAACAGATACGGCCGCTGCGGCACCCAAGCCACCTGCCGATGCCACCCCGCCAGATCCCCCGCCCCAACGGAAACCACCCCCGAAGCCGGAGCGACAAACCCCAGCACGGCCCCCAGCACCGTCGACTTCCCGCCCCCCGACGGCCCGGCCAGCGCCACGACCTCCCCGCGCCCCACGGAGAACGACGGCAGCGCGAAGGCCTCCCGCCCCGGGTACCGCACCGACACCCCGCTCAGCCGCACCACGGCGTCGTCCGCGGAGGAAAACGGAACCGCGGCGGCCGGAGCGGACAGCACCTCGAACACCCGCTCAGCCGCCGCCACCCCCTCCGCGGCAGCGTGATAGTGCGCCCCCACCTGCCGCAACGGCAGATAGGCCTCCGGCGCCAGAATCAGCACCACCAGCCCGGTGTAGAGCGACAGCTCCCCGTCCACCAGCCGCATCCCGATGCTGACGGCGACCAGCGCCACGGAGATCGTCGACAGCAACTCCAGCGCGAAGGACGACAGGAACGCCACCCGCAACGTCCGCAGCGTCGCCCGCCGGTACTCCCCGGTGATCTCCCGGATCTTCTCCGCCTGGGCCTTCGACCGCCCGAACACCTTCAGCGTCGGCAACCCCGCGACCACATCCAGGAAGTGCCCCGACAACCGCGACAGCAACGCGAACTGCCGCCCCGTAGCAGCCTCCGTCGCCCACCCGATGAGCACCATGAACAGCGGTACGAGCGGCAGCGTCCCGGCGACGATCGCCGCCGACACCCAGTCGTCGAAGACCATCCGCCCCAGCACCGCCGCCGGCACCACGACCGCCAGCCCCAGCTGCGGCAGATACTTCGCGAAGTAGTCGTCGAGCGCATCCACCCCCCGGGTGACCAGCGTCGCGAGCTCCCCCGTCCGCTGCCCCGCCAGCCACCCGGGCCCCAGCTCCGCCGCCCGCGACACGACCCGCAGCCGCAGCTCCGACTTCACGGCCGCCGCCGACCGGTGCGCCGCCAGCTCCGTCAGCCACGCCACCACGGCCCGCCCCACGGCGACCAGCGCGAGCAGCAGCAGCTCACCGCGCAAGGACCCCAGGGACGCCCCGTCCTCGAAGCCCGCGACCACGACCGACGCGATGAGCACCGCCTGCGCGACGACCAGCAGCGCCCCGGCCAGCCCGAGGACCACGGAGGCCAGCAGAAAGACCCGGGTGGCCCGCGCGTACCGCACCAGCCGTGGATCGACGGGCTTCATCTCAGTGCGCCCCCGCCCCGGAAGCCGAAGCAGCCAGGTGCTGCGTCCCGATCCGCTTGCGGAACACCCAGTACGTCCACCCCTGGTACAGCAGCACCACCGGCGTGGCCAGCAGCGCGCACCACGTCATGATCTTCAGCGTGTACGGCGTCGACGCGGCGTTCTCGGCCGTCAGACTCCACGCCGGATCCAGCGTCGACGGCATCACGTCGGGGAACAGCGACAGGAACAGCATCGCCACCGCCCCCACCACCGTCACCCCGGACAGGCCGAACGCCCACCCCTCCCGCCGGAGCCGGTTGGCGACCAGCGCCCCGACCAGCGCGAGCGCCGCCACCACCAGCGCGCCCAGCGACCACCCGTCACCGCTATCGGCCTGCGTCCAGATAAGAAAAGCCAGCGCCACCACGGCCGTCCCGATCCCCACGAAGGCCGCCGTCCGCGACGCCCGCTCCCGCACCGGGCCCAGCGTCTTCAGCGCGACGAACACCGCGCCGTGGAAGGTGAACAGGAACAACGTGACCAGCCCGCCGAGCAGCGCGTACGGATTGAGCAGGTCCCAGAACCCGCCCACGTACTCCCCGTCCGCCCCGATCTTCACGCCCCGCACGATGTTCGCGAAGGCCACGCCCCACAGGAACGCCGGCAGCACGGACGCGTAGAAGATCACGTTCTCCCAGCCGGTCTGCCACCGCCCGCCGTGCCGCTGATGGCGGTACTCAAAGGCCACCCCGCGCACGATGAGGCAGATCAGGATGATGAGCAGCGGCAGATAGAAGCCGGAGAAGAGGGTGGCGTACCACTCGGGGAACGCGGCGAACGTCGCCCCGCCGGCGCTGAGCAGCCAGACCTCGTTGCCGTCCCAGACGGGACCGATGGTGTTGATCAGTACGCGCCGCTCCTCGCGGTCCCGGGCCAGCAGCTTCGTCAGGACGCCGACGCCGAAGTCGAAGCCCTCGAGGAAGAAGTAGCCGGTCCAGAGCACGGCGATGAGCACGAACCACAGGTTGTGGAGTTCCATGGGATGAGTCCCCCGTCCTCAGTACGAGAAGGCCATCGGCCGGTCGGCGTCGCCGCCGATACGGGTGGGCGGGTTGAGGTCGTCGTCGGTGAGTTCGGGCGGGCCGGCCTTGACGTACTTGAGGATCAGCTTGACCTCGATCACCGCGAGCGCGGCGTACAGCAGGGAGTACACGATCATCGAGGTGAGCACCTCGCCCTGCGAGACCCCGGGGGAGACCCCGGAGGCGGTCGGCAGCACCCCGTACACCAGCCAGGGCTGGCGGCCCATCTCGGTGAAGATCCAGCCCCAGGAGATGGCGATCAGCGGGAAGAGGAGGGTGAGCAGCGCGAGCCGCCAGTACCAGTTGCCCGTGCGCGGGCCCAGCTCCCGGTCCTTCAGCAGCGCCAGTCTGGGCACCTCGTCCTCACCGGTGCGCAGCCGCTCACTCAGCCAGAGCTTCTTGCGGGTCAGCCACAGCCCCAGGATCCCGAGCCCGAACGACGCCATGCCGAAGCCGATCATCCAGCGGAAGCCCCAGTACGCGACGGGGATGTTCGGCCGGTAGTCGCCGAGGCCGAAGTGCTCGTCGAACTTCTGCTTGAGGGTCTCGTTGGTGTCGTTGATGCCGGGGACGGCGTCGGAGAAGTTGTCGTGGGCGAGGAAGGACAGCACGCCGGGGATCTGGAACTCGACGACGTTGTGGCCCTTGTCCACGTCGCCGACGGCGAAGATCGAGAACGGCGCGGGAGCCTCGGTCTCCCACAGGGCCTCGGCGGCGGCCATCTTCATCGGCTGCTGCTCGTACATGATCTTGCCGAGCCGGTCGCCGGTGAAGGCGACCAGGGCGCCGGCGATCACCACGGTGATCAGTCCGAGCCGCAGCGAGGTGCGCATCACCGTGATGTGCCGCCTCCGCATCAGGTGGTACGCGGCGATGCCGACCATGAACGCGCCGCCGGTGAGGAAGGCGGCGGTGATGGTGTGGAAGAACTGGGCGATCGCGGTGTTCTGGGTGAGCACGTGCAGGAAGTCGGTGAGTTCGGCGCGACCGCGTTCCTCGTTGATGCGGTAGCCGACGGGGTGCTGCATCCAGGAGTTCGCCGCCAGGATGAAGTACGCGGAGAGCATCGTGCCCAGCGCGACCATCCAGATGCAGGCGAGGTGGATCTTCTGCGGCAGCTTGTCCCAGCCGAAGATCCACAGGCCGATGAAGGTGGACTCGAAGAAGAACGCGATCAGCGCCTCAAAGGCGAGCGGGGCGCCGAAGATGTCACCGACGAAGCGCGAGTAGTCCGACCAGTTCATGCCGAACTGGAACTCCTGCAGGATGCCGGTGACGACACCCATCGCGATGTTGATCAGGAAGAGCCGGCCCCAGAACTTCACGGCTCTGAGGTACTTCTCCTTCCCCGTACGCACCCATGCCGTCTGCAGCCCCGCCACGAGGGAGGCGAGCGAGATCGTCAGGGGGACGAAGAGGAAGTGGTAGACGGTGGTGATACCGAACTGCCAGCGCGCCAGTGTCTCCGGCGCGAGCGCGATGTCCATGGGCTGCCCCTCTGTGTCCGCTGGCCCACTGCCCTGCTGGGCATGCTCCCCGGTCGTGTCCCTGACTACAGGGACCGACAGGCCCCCGCGGACGTGACATCCGGGGCAATAACGCATGCTTGTGAATGCGTTCACATTCACAAAAGACAGTCTCGCACACCCGGTTCGAACGCGTTCAACCCCCTCCCCCTTACGCCGCCTCATCCCATATCCGGGCACGAAAAGGGCGCCCGGGGACCAGGCCCCGGGCGCCCTGCCGTCTCAGCTCAGAGCTCCTTGCGGAACTCCTGCGCCACCGTCAGGAACCGGTCGTTCGCCTCGGCCTCGCCGACGGTGACCCGCGCCCCCTCACCGGCGAAGGGCCGGACGACCACGCCCGCCGCCTCGCACGCCGCCGCGAAGTCCGCCGTCCGCTCCCCCAGCCGCAGCCACACGAAGTTCGCCTGCGTCGGCGGCACCGTCCAGCCCTGGGCGACGAGCCCCTCGTACACCCGCGCCCGCTCGCCGACCAGCGCCTCGACCCGCTCCATCAGCGCGTCCTCCGCCCGCAGCGAGGCCACCGCGGCGTCCTGCGCGATCTGGCTCACCCCGAACGGCACCGCCGTCTTGCGCAGCGCCGCCGCCACCGGCTCGTGCGCGATCGCGAAGCCGACCCGCAGCCCGGCCAGCCCGTACGCCTTGGAGAACGTCCGCAGCACGCACACGTTCGGCCGGTCCCGGTAGATCTCGACGCCGTCCGGCACCTCGGGGTCACGGATGAACTCCCGGTACGCCTCGTCCAGCACCACCAGCACATCGCCCGGCACCCGGTCCAGGAAACGCTCGAGCTCCGCCCGGCGCACAACGGTGCCGGTGGGGTTGTTGGGGTTGCAGACGAAGATCAGCCGGGTCCGTTCGGTGATCGCGCCGGCCATCGCGTCCAGATCGTGCACCTCGCCGGCCGTCAGCGGGACCTGGACGGCGGTGGCGCCGGAGATCCGCGTGATGATCGGGTACGCCTCGAAGGACCGCCAGGCGTAGATCACCTCGTCGCCGGGCCCCGCGGTGGACTGCAGCAGCGACTGGGCGACGCCGACGGACCCCGTACCGGTGGCGATGTGGCTCGCCGGCACGCCGAACCGCTCGGCCAGCTCGTTCGTCAGCCCCGTGCACGCCATGTCCGGGTAGCGGTTGAAGGCGGCGGCGGCGCCGGTCACGGACTCCAGCACACCCGGCAGCGGGGGATAGGGATTCTCGTTCGAGGACAGCTTGTACGCCACCGGACCGCCGGTCGCGGCGGGTTTCCCGGGCTTGTAGGTGGGAATCCCGTCCAGCACGCCCCGCAGCCGGGGCCCCTTCTCTACACTCACCGCGGTCCTCCTCGACCATGCCGTCACCGGTAGGTCACACCTTACGGTGACCCCGCAAGCCCTTCCGGGGGCGTACGGCCCGCCCCGTACGCCGATGGCTCACGCCCTGGCGCGCATCCCCCGTGAAGGTGAGGGCTGACACACAGTAAGGTTTCAGCAACACCCGGTGTATCCGGTCCAAGTGCGTTGAGCTCTCCGTGATGTCCCGCTTCGGGGCATGGTTTCCATGGTCATCCCACAATGACCGCCTCGCAGAAACGTGCCTGTCAAGGGCAATTCACGTTCTCCCGCATTCGGGCCACGCGGGCCCTACTATCGGCTCGCGATTGCAGACCGACTATCTGTCTGCGCACCGCGCGTCAAAGTTCGGCGACCACCGACCGCGGAAGTAAGGGGAGCACGTGACCGGCTCGATTCAACCTCGGGTGAGCCGGCCTTCCAGCCGCCGGCTGGAGAGGGCGGGCATCCGGGACGTCGCGCAAGCGGCCGGCGTCTCGATCACCACCGTCTCCGACGCACTCAACGGCAAAGGACGGCTCCCGGACACCACCCGACGCCATGTCCGCGAGGTCGCGGACCGCCTCGGCTATCGCCCCTCCGCCGCCGCCCGCGCCCTGCGCACCGGACGCTCCGGTCTCATCGGCTTAACGGTCACGACCTACGGCGAAGAACCGTTTACCTTCACCGAATTCGCGTATTTCGCCGAGATGGCGCGCGCCGCCACCTCCGCCGCCCTCGCCCGCGGTTACGCGCTGGTCATCCTCCCCGCCGCCTCCCGCCACGACGTCTGGTCGAACGTGGCTCTCGACGGCACCGTGGTCATCGACCCCTCCGACAGCGACCAGCACGTCGCCGATCTGGTCCGGCAGGGAATCCCCGTCGTCAGCGACGGCCGCCCCGGCGGCTCGCTGCCCGTGACGGCCTGGGTGGACCACGACCACGAGTCCGCCGTCCTGGGCCTGCTCGACCATCTCTCCGAGGCCGGCGCCCGCCGGATCGGCCTGCTCACCGGCACCTCCACCGACACGTACACCTCCGTCTCCACCCAGGCATACCTCCACTGGTGCGAGCGCGTGGGCCAGGACCCGGTGTACGAGCGCTACCCGGCGCACGACCCGTGCGCCGGCGCGGTCGCCGCGGACCGGCTGCTGGCCCGCCCCGACCGCCCCGACGCCGTCTACGGCCTCTTCGACCCCAACGGCACGGACCTGCTGGCCGCCGCCCGCCGCTACGGGCTGCGCGTCCCGGACGACCTGATGCTCATCTGCTGCTCGGAGTCCGAGGGCTACGCCTCCACCGACCCGCCGATCACCACCCTGTCGCTGAAGCCCCGCCGGATCGGCACGGCCGTCATCCAGCTACTCATCGACGCCATCGAGGGCGCGGACACCGACCGCCCCGTGCAGCGGGTGATGCCCACGGAGCTGATCGTCCGCTCCTCCTCCCGCCGTCGCCCGGCCCGCGCCGTGGTGACCGAACCGCGCCGCCCCACGCCGTAACGGCCACGCCCGGCGCACGCCCCTCTTTCGTATGACATCCGCGTGACATCCCCCCGTCCGCGCGGGAACCGTCGCCGCAGGACAAGCGTCCCCAAACACACCGACGCGGGGGCAATACGCCCCTGCCCGGGGGTGTGAAGACGGGTGAAGCGCCGATGTCGGGCCCGGGTATGCCCCAAGGCACCGGTCGCATTCCTATGATGGGCGCACAACACCGTAAGGCCGCCCCGTCGTCGCGGCCCCGGCGTGGACATCTGGTGTGGAGGGGTCGATGACCGAACGGGCCGACCGCGTTGCCGTGGCGCGCGCCGTGGACGGCGGTGCCGGGGGCAGCGCGCCCATGGGTGCCGTCCCGCCGCTGCCCACCCATGCCCCCGCCCCGCCGGCGCGCGACGACGGCTACACGCCGACCCAGCACGACCTCCCGGTGATCCGCCCCGTCCCGCAGTCCGGCTACGGGCCGCTGTACGTCGTCGGCGACGTGCACGGCTACCTCGACGAGCTGCTCGAGGCGCTGCGCGCGCACGGTCTGATCGACGGCGAGGGGCACTGGGCGGCGGGCAACGCCCGGCTGTGGTTCCTCGGCGACTTCACCGACCGGGGCCCGGACGGCATCGGCGTGATCGAGCTCGTGATGAACCTGTCGGCCGAGGCCGCCGCCGCCGGCGGCTTCTGCAAGGCGCTGATGGGCAACCACGAGCTGCTGCTCCTGGGCGCCAAGCGCTTCGCCGACACCCCCGTGAACTCCGGCGCCGGCACCGCCTCCTTCCAGGCCGCCTGGCTGCTCAACGGCGGCCAGCGCCAGGACATGGAGCGCCTCGGCGACGTCCATCTGCAGTGGATGGCCCGGCTGGACGCGGTGGCGCTGGAGGAGGGGCATCTGCTGCTGCACTCCGACACCACCGCGTACCTGGACTACGGCGACTCCATCGAGGGCGTCAACGACACGATTCACGAGATCCTCTCCCGCGCCGACGCGGACGAGGTGTGGGACCTCTTCCGCAAGTTCACCAAGCGCTTCGCGTTCCGTGACGAGGACTCCGGGCCGGCGGCCGTCCGCGAGCTGCTGCAGCAGTACGGGGGCGGCCGGGTCGTCCACGGGCACAGCCCGATCCCGTATCTGCTGGGCGAGGTCGCCGACGAGAACGAGCGCACCGAGCGCGCCGCCGCCGTGCGCGGACCGCACGTCTACGCCGACGGACTGGCCGTCGCGATGGACGGCGGGGTCACCATGGAGGGCAAGCTCTTGATCGCCCGGCTTCCGCTGGCGGGCTGATTCCGGTCATTCGACGTTAACCACCCTTAACACTCGGGTAAGTTACGCGAAGTCACTGTCACGGCGTGCCGTCCGCGTCCTACCATCGACACACCGGCCACCGAATCCGCTCCCGCACCCGTGACCTGACTCGGTGCCGCCACGGAGCCTCGGGGGATGCGCTCATGACCTCAGCTCGGCATCTGTTGTCGGAGGACCGCCCGGAGTTCGAGCGGATCCTCGACCAAGCGCTGCACGCGGCCGGCCGCGACACCGGCCCCGCCCCGACCGCGCAGCAGCTGCGCACCATGGCCCTGGGCGCCGTCACGGCCATCGCCTCCTGCGCGGCCGTGGAGTACGACGCGTACGTGTCCGCCCGCGAGGCCCTGCGCCGCCCGGCGGCGTCCGCCGAGAACGGCCCGGGCGTCGGGGCGCTCGGCGGGCTCGCCGCCCCCGCCGCGGAGGGCGGCAGCGCCGGGGTCGCGGCCGTGGTGGCCGTCCTGGCGCCGCTGCTGTCGGCGAGCGCGGCGGTGATATTCCTCCTCCTCGGATACGTGCTCGGCTCGCTGCGCCCGCAGCCCGCGGTGGCGCAGCCGATCCGTACCGCGGGCTGGTTCTTCGCGCTGCTCACCGTGGCGACGTTCGTCATCGCCATGGCCGGCCTGGTGCTCACGGCCCTGCGCAACGGCTCGACGTCCATCCCCGCGGGCGGCCGCGGCGAGGCGCAACGGGAGGTGGCGCGCGCCCGCGACGAATGGCGCGCGGCGCTGCTGGAGCGCGGCATCGAACCGTTCCTGCGCGAGGCCCTGGCCCGCGGCGGCGACCCCGGCCCCGACAGCCCGTACACCCTGAGACCCGACGCCCACGCCGGCGGGCGCACGCCGCGGCTGGGCTACTCGCGCCCCGGCTTCTCCAGCCCCGACGAGGGCTCGTCCGCCACCGGCGGCCCCCGCTTCTCCAGCCCCGACTTCACCAGCCCGGACTACGGCGGCCCGGAACACGAGCCGGACTGACGCCCCGGGAGCCCCCGGGTCCACACTGGAGGCATGACGACCCGGGCGATTCTGGTGTACGACGGCGACTGCGGTTTCTGCACCACGTGCGTGCGCTTCGCCGAGCGGCGGATCCGGCCGGACTGCGAGGTGACGCCGTGGCAGTTCGCGGACCTCGACGCGCTGGGGGTCACGCGGGAGCGCGCGCGGTACGAGGTGCTGTGGATCGCCCCGGACGGCCGGGTGTACGGCGGCGCCGACGCGGTGTCCCGGCTGCTGCGCGGCGCCGGCCCCCTGTGGCGGGTCCCGGGGCTGCTGCTCGCGATGCCGCCGGTGAGCCTGCTGGCGCGCGCGGCGTACCGGCTGATCGCCGCGAACCGGCACCGGATGCCGGGCGGCACCCCCGCCTGCGCGGTGCGGCCTCAGTAGCTGGCCAGCTTCTCCCCGGCGGCGCCGTCCGCCGGCGCGGGCACGGGCAGCGGCGGTCCGGAGCCGGACGGGGGCGGGGCCGGTCGCTCGCCGCGGGCGGCGAACAGGACGCGCGTGTAGTACGCCGCGCGGCGCCAGAAGCTGTCGGGCAGGAACACCAGATCGCCGATCAGCATGATCACGGAGAACTGGAAGACGCCCATCGTCACGATGATCCCCAGATGCGTCCCGCACATCACCACCAGCCAGCAGTACTTCACCGTCCGGTTGAAGACGGCCAGCGGGAAGAACAGCTGCGAGAACACCGTCACGTACGCCATCACCGCCAGCGGCACCAGATGCCCCGGACCCGCGAGCCACTCGCTCAGCGCCGGGAAGGGCTGCAGCCAGGAGATGTGCAGGATGTAGTAGAGGGCCGTGCCGTCCTGCCACTTCGGCCCCATCACCTTCACCAGCGCGGCGGCGCAGTAGATCATCATCATCTGCGCGGCCATCACGCCGAGCGCCGCGTTGTGGACGAACGTGACGGCCCGCCGGCGCAGTTCCTCGGCCTGTTCGCCTGTTCCGGGCAGGAGGCGGTAGTCCGCGGGGCCGTGTGTCTCCGCCCGTCTTCGTGCCCGGCGCGCGTCCAGGGACCAGCGGCGGCCGGACGCGGTGAACGCGGCGTAGAAGGTGATCAGCATGATGGCCATGTCACCGCCGTCGGTGAGCTGCCAGGAGCGGGTGAAGAACGCCATCACGCACAGCGTGTGCAGGGCGCCCGTCACCCGGGTGTGCCAGCCCACCATATAGAGCAGGGCGATGACGACCGCCGCCCCGTACAGCGCGTAGAAGAGCCGTACGTCGGTGGTGATCAGCGGGCTGTACAGGAACTCCACCCAGTCGGGCCAGCCGTACAGCTGCAGCCACTCGTCCGCGAGCTGCGGCGTCCACGGCGAGTGCGGGCCCCAGAGCAGGTCCGCGTACGGCAGCTCGCGGATCAGGTACAGGGCGAAGAGTCCGCCGACGCCGATCCGGATGGCGGCGGCGCTGTAGAGGGCCAGGGGGCGCAGCGTCAGCAGCCGGAAGAAGTCGGTCAGCCGTCCGGCCAGGGACTCCAGTTCGCCCCGGCCCGCGCCGGCCAGCGCGCGTACGGTCATGTCCGCACCTTCCACCAGGGCAGCACGACGGTTCGTACGGGCTGCACGGCGTTCATGTCGTCGAAGGGGGGCACCTTCTGCATCCGGACGCGGACCTGGAGCCGGTCGAAGTCGTGGTAGCCCAGCTGTTCCATGCGGCCGGTCATCACATTGCGGGTGTAGCGGAACTTGATCCGCTCGTGTGCGTTGCGCGGGCCCTTGCGCAGGTCCAGGCCCGACAGTCCGTCCCAGGCGCGGCGGACGACGTTGGCGTGCTGGCGGCTGGTCATCACGTCGCCGCGGATCCGCGCGTCGTCCATGGCCGTCAGGTTCTCCCAGCGGCTCGCCCCGTCGGCGCCGTACACCCGCACCTCGACGGCGCGGTTGGTGGCGACGGGCTCCGGCGCGAACATCTTCCAGCCCTGCTCGAACCAGGGGTAGATCCACCAGTCGACCTGGCGGTACGCGTGGTTCTTGACGGTGCTCGGGGGCGCGATGGCCAGGAACACCATGGCGCAGTGGTAGAGCGCCAGCGAAACGACGGCCACGGCGCCGGCCGTGAGGGCACGGCGGTACCTCGGCCGCAGGCTCGTCCCACCGGGCGCCAGCCGCTCCGCGGGATCCGCGGGAACGGGGGCGGTGGGGCGGTCCGTTACGGGGGGCGGCACGGTCATGGGGGCACCTGGGGTGTGCGGGTGTTCGTGTGTCCGGTTCTCGATGTGGCCCGGTGCGGACGCCGCTCGGCGGGTCCGGGTGCGGGGCCCAGGTCTTCGTACGTCCTGGTGGGAGGCGGGCTGCGGGGTGGGGGCCAGAGGCGCTCGGCCTCCCAGCGGGTGACAGGCACGGGGAGGCGTACGGGCGCCGGGGCCGGCGGGCGTGGGCCGGCGGCGGGAGCCCGGTCGGCGTACCACGTCGCCGGGCGGGGGCGCGGCGCGCGGGCTTGGGCTGCGGGGGCGGGCCGCGGGGGGTGCTGCGGTCGCGGCTGCGGCTGCGGGGCCGGGGCGGACGGGGCCTGGGGCTCCGGCCGGCCGGGGCGCCGGGCCACGCGGGCGGCCAGGCGGGTCAGCAGCAGCGACAGTACGGACCACAGGGCGGTCAGCACGCGGCTTGCTCGGGTGGGTTGGTTGCTCACGCAGACATTAAGACACGACGAAATACGGTAGAACGCGTACGACTTGCCACTAACCCGACATTACAGTCGGGTGGCGCCTAAGTGCTACGAATCCTATTTCCGGACGGTCGGGTCTACGTTCTGCCGGTTACCGGAGGATGCCGGCCTGCCGCGCGGCCCCGAGCCACAGCGGGAACTCGCCCAGCAGCCGGTCGTACAGCTCGGCGTCCGGCACCCGGTCGATGTCGTCGACGGCAAAGAAGCCCACGTTGTCCACCCGGCGCCCGGGGAGGGTGTCGAAGCGCTCCAGCACGCCGTAGTTCGACCGGCCCAGGCCCACGAACTGCCAGAACAGTGGCTCCTCGACGGCCTCGCGCAGCTCGCGTTCGATCGCGTCGTTGCGGTAGACACCGCCGTCGGAGAAGAAGAGGACGAGGGTCGGGGCGGCGGCCGGGTTGTCTCGTACGTACGAGCGGACGTCCGCGATGACCTTCTGCTCTTCGTTCTGAATGCCGACCTGACGCATGTCGACCTGCCCCGGCAGCAGCCCCCGCTGCGGCTTGCGGCGCCGGAAGACGGCGAGCTGCCCGCAGCGGACGTGCAGCCGCAGCCACTCCGGCAGCTCACCGATCCTGAGGTCGGGCAGCCGCGCGGGGTTCGACGCGAACGTCCAGGCCTGCATCTCCCCGTCGTCGTCCAGCTGCGCGGCGACGGCGGCCATCCGCTCGACGACGCCGGCGACGACTCCGCGGGAGTACAGCGCGGACATGGACCCCGAGGCGTCGAGCACGAGGATCACCCGCGCGACGACGCCCTCGGCCCCGTGCTTGCGCAGGCTGACGGCGACCTGCTCCTTGCGGAGGGAGAGGCGCTTGCGCATGTCGACGGGGAGGCTTTCCTCGCCGGGGGCGACGGCGGGCGCGGGCTGGGGGCTCGGCGCGTACAGGGTCGGCGGGCCGGAGTGGTGCGGGAGCGGCGGCGCGGGGACGGGGGCGTCGTCGACCGTGATGCCGAAGTCGGTGGCCAGCCCGGCGAGGCCGGACGCGTACCCCTGCCCGACGGCGCGGAACTTCCACCCGCCGTCCCGCCGGTAGAGCTCCCCGCCGATGAACGCGGTTTCCGTATCGGCCGCCATGTCGAACCGTACGAGCTCGGCCCCGGACCCCACGTCCACCAGCCGCAGCACCAGCCCGCTCAGCACCCCGAACGGCGCCCCGTCGGCGGAGGCACACAACACGATCCGCTCGACTCCGGGCTCCACCCGCCGCAGCTCAACCTCCACGGCATCGGTGGCGACACCCCCGCCGACCTGCTTGCCCACATGCCGCACGGCCCCGGACGAATGCCCGGGCTGGTTGTAGAAAACAAAGTCCCCGTCGTCCCGGACCCGCCCGCCCCCGGTCAGCAACAGCGCGGACGCGTCCACAGCAGGCGCCCCCGGCGCGTCCACCCAACTCAACGCGGCCCGCACGGCCCCCGCTTGAACACCGACGTTCCCACCCTTGCGCAACACGCTCCCGCCCATACCCCGAGTCTCCCAGCCCCCCGCCCACCGGGCCACATCCCACAGCGCCCCGCTGTCAGTGCCCTCCGCTTTCATGGACCCATGACAGTCCACGACGTCGCCCGCTCCCTCCCCGGCATCCCGGCCCTGAAGGACCTGTGCCGGTCCATAGCCATGCTCGAGACAGTGCTGAACCCGGCCAGCGAGTTCCGGATCCACGCCTTCGACCGGGAGTGGTCCGAGACGGAGGAGACCGCCCTGATGGACGACGGCTCCGGCAACGACTACGCCATCGTCTTCTCCCCCGCCGGCGCCTACATCCGGGGCTTCGACCACGAGTCCCCGATGAGCCCGTACGTGGAGGACGGCCCCTGGCCCGGGGTGGTGGACTCGGTCCCGGTCGCGTTCCGCGAGTACGTCACCGAACCGGCCTTCGCCGACGAGGAGATGCCCCGGATCACCGCGTGCCTGTGGCGCGGTGCGACGGACGCGCACTGGCACACGGGAGAGATCGACTTCCCCGACGACAACGACGACCCGGACGGCTCCGATTGGTTGTTCCACCTCCTCACAGAGGGCACCCCCGAAGCGTTCCGGACCTGGGCGGAGGACTACTACGAGACGTCCGTTGACCTCGACGCGATACGCCACGTCTACGCCTTCCGCCCGCTGGACGGCGAGTTGATCGCGCGACTGAACCCGAAGACGTCCCTGGCCGAGGTCTCGGCGGAGGCGGCGCGGATCGGATACCCGGTGGACGACAAGCCCTGAAGAGGCACGCTCCCGGATCGACTCGTGTCCGTACGCCGTGGCAGCCGGTCCGGCTGGCTCAGGCAGGACATCCTGCCGGGCAAGACGGTGACGGAGTGCAGCGTCCACCTGGTGACGGACGAGAGCGACAAACCGTTCGCGGTCGGCTTCGCCGAATCGGGCCGCCTGGGCCCGGTGGCCTGGCGGGCCGGCCTCCGCTGAGGCAGGCGGAGGCCGGGCCCGCGCCGGGCGCCCCCGTCGGCGGGGAGAGCGCCCGGCGCGGTGGGTCAGTCCGTGAGTGGCAGGTAGACGCGGTTGCCCGTCGCGGCGAACTCCCGGGACTTCTCCGCCATTCCCGCCTCGATCTCCTCCGCCCTCAGGTCGCCGCCGTGTTCGCGGCGGATGTCCTGGCTGATCTTCATCGAGCAGAACTTCGGCCCGCACATCGAGCAGAAGTGCGCCGTCTTCGCCGGCTCCGCCGGCAGCGTCGCGTCGTGGTACGCGCGGGCCGTGTCCGGGTCCAGGGCCAGGTTGAACTGGTCCTCCCAGCGGAACTCGAAGCGGGCGTCCGAGAGGGCGTCGTCCCAGGTCTGGGCCGAGGGGTGGCCCTTGGCCAGGTCGGCGGCGTGGGCTGCGATCTTGTACGTGATCACGCCCGTCTTGACGTCGTCCCGGTCCGGCAGGCCCAGGTGTTCCTTCGGGGTGACGTAGCAGAGCATCGCCGTGCCCCACCAGGCGATCATCGCGGCGCCGATGCCCGAGGTGATGTGGTCGTACGCGGGGGCGATGTCCGTGGTCAGCGGGCCCAGGGTGTAGAAGGGGGCCTCGTCGCAGATTTCCTGCTGGAGGTCGACGTTCTCCTTGATCTTGTGCATCGGGACATGGCCCGGGCCCTCGATCATCGTCTGGACGTCGTGCGACTTCGCGATCCGGTTCAGCTCCCCCAGCGTGCGCAGCTCCGCGAACTGCGCCTCGTCGTTGGCGTCCGCGATGGAGCCGGGGCGCAGGCCGTCGCCGAGGGAGAACGTCACGTCGTAGGCGGCGAGGATCTCGCACAGCTCCGCGAAGTTCTCGTACAGGAACGACTCCCGGTGATGCGCCAGGCACCACGCCGCCATGATCGAGCCGCCGCGCGAGACGATGCCGGTCTTGCGGCGGGCGGTGAGGGGGACGTAGCGGAGCAGGACGCCGGCGTGGACGGTCATGTAGTCGACGCCCTGCTCGCACTGCTCGATGACGGTGTCCTTGTAGATGTCCCAGGTCAGCTCCTCGGCCCGGCCGTCGACCTTCTCCAGGGCCTGGTAGAGGGGGACGGTGCCGATGGGGACGGGGGAGTTGCGCAGCACCCATTCGCGGGTGGTGTGGATGTTGCGGCCGGTGGAGAGGTCCATGACGGTGTCGGCGCCCCAGCGGGTCGCCCACGTCATCTTCTCGACCTCCTCCTCGATGGAGGAGGTGACGGCCGAGTTGCCGATGTTCGCGTTCACCTTCACCAGGAAGTTCTTGCCGATGATCATCGGCTCGATCTCCGGGTGGTTGACGTTCGCCGGCAGCACCGCCCGCCCCGCGGCGATCTCGTCCCGGACGAACTCCGGCGCGACGCCCTCGCGCAGCGCCACGTACTCCATCTCCGCGGTGATCTCCCCCCGCCGGGCGTACGTGAGCTGCGTGACCGGCCGCCCGTCCCGCCCCCGCCGCGGCACCCGCGGCCGGCCCGGGAAGACGGCATCCAGGTTCCGCAGCCCGCCGCGTGGCGAGGTGTGCTTGAGCCCGTCGTCCTCGGGGCGCACCGGACGCCCCGCGTACTCCTCGGTGTCGCCGCGCGCGGTGATCCAGTGCTCGCGCAGCGGGGCGAGGCCCCGGCGGACGTCGGTGGCGGCCTCCGGGTCGGTGTACGGGCCGGAGGTGTCGTACAGCGTGACGGACTGCCCGGTGGTGAGGTGCACCCGGCGGACGGGCACCCGGATGTCCGGCCGTGATCCCGTGAGATAGCCCTTGTGCCAGCCGGGACGCGCCGCGTCCGGGCCGTTTTCGGGCGTGCGTGCATCCTGCAAGGTCATGAGACCCACTCCCTACGCCGGCATTACCCGGTAACAGGTTCGGCGGTCGGCGCAGCCCTCCCGGTCGTGGTCCGACCGGCGTCAGCGCCCTCTCAGCCCGGTGCTCCGAGCTCCCGCGGTGTGCGAAATCGTGCCCTCACGGTAGCGGCCCGTACGCACGCCCGGGAAGACCGGGGGCGGGCGATGACGGACCGTAATCGAGGAGAGACAGCTCCCCGCGACCAGTAGGATTTCGCACCATGGCGGCCACTGGATCTGAGCAGCAGGGGGCGACGGCGTTCTACGTCTCGACCCCCATCTATTACGTGAACGACGCTCCCCACCTGGGCCACGCCTATACGACCGTCGCAGGCGACGTCCTCACCCGCTGGCACCGCCAGCGCGGTGAGAAGGTGTGGTACCTCACCGGCACGGACGAGCACGGTCAGAAGATCATGCGTACCGCGCAGGCGCACGGGGTCACCCCGCAGGAGTGGTGCGACAAGCTCGTCACCGAGGCGTGGAAGCCTCTGTGGGAGCACCTGGAGATCGCGAACGACGACTTCATCCGCACGACGGAGAAGCGGCACACCGACCGTGTGCAGGAGTTCGTGCAGGACCTGTACGACAAGGGCGAGATCTACCGCGGCGGCTACGAGGGCCCGTACTGCGTGGGCTGCGAGGAGTACAAGACGCCCGGCGAGCTCCTCGACGGGGAGGGCGGCGAGAAGCTCTGCCCGATCCACAAGAAGCCCGTGGAGATGCTGAAGGAGGAGAACTACTTCTTCAAGCTCTCCGAGTACGGCCCGAAGCTGCTGGAGTTCTACGAGGCGAACCCCGGCTTCATCCAGCCCGAGTCCGCCCGCAACGAGGTCCTGAACTTCGTGAAGCAGGGCCTCCAGGACCTGTCGATCTCCCGCTCCACCTTCGACTGGGGCGTGCGCGTCCCGTGGGACGACAAGCACGTCATCTACGTGTGGATCGACGCCCTCCTGAACTACGCCACCGCCGTCGGCTACGGCGCCGACCAGGCGAAGTTCGAGGGGACGTTCCCGGCGAACGTGCACCTCGTCGGCAAGGACATCCTGCGCTTCCACGCGGTGATCTGGCCCGCGATGCTGATGGCGAACGGGCTGCCCCTGCCGGGGAAGGTGTTCGCGAACGGCTGGCTGATGGTCGGCGGCGAGAAGATGTCGAAGTCGAACCTGACGGGCATCAAGCCGCAGGACCTCACCGACCACTTCGGCGTGGACGCCTACCGCTGGTACTTCCTGCGGGCGATCCAGTTCGGCCAGGACGGCTCGTTCTCCTGGGAGGACTTCACCGCGCGCTACACCAGCGAGCTGGCCAACGACTTCGGCAATCTGGCGTCCCGGGTGGGTGCCATGACGGTGAAGTACTTCGGCGGCGAACTGCCCGCGGCGACGGACTCCGGCGAGGCCGAGCAGGTCATCGTGGACGGGCTGGCGGAGGCCGTGGCGGTCGCCGACCGGAAGATCGGCGAGGAGCTGGACTTCGCGGGCGGCATCGAGGCCGTGTTCGCGCTGGTGCGGAAGGTCAATCTGTATCTGACCGAGCAGGAGCCGTGGAAGGTCGCCAAGGACACCTCCGAGGCCGGTCAGGCCCGGCTGGCGACCATCCTGTACACAGCGGCGGAGGCCCTGCGGGCCACGGCCGTGCTGCTGAACCCGGTGATGCCGTCGACGGCGGAGAAGCTGTGGGCGTCGCTGGGCGCGGAGGCGTCGCTGGGTGAGCTGGCCGGGCAGCGGATCCCGGAGGCCGCCGAGTGGGGCCAGCTGCCGGCGGGCGCGCGGGTGACGAAGGGCGCGATCCTGTTCCCGCGGCTGGAGGAGCCCGCGAAGGGCTGAGCTCGTACGACAAAGCCCCCCGCCGTACGAAGACGGCGGGGGGCTTCGTCGTACCGCGACTACTTCGGCTGCGGCTTGCGGATGGTCAGGTGCAGCTCCCGCAGCCGGGTCTCGTCGACCTCGCTCGGAGCGCCCATGAGGAGGTCCTGCGCGTTGCCGTTGAGCGGGAAGGCGATGGTCTCGCGGATGGACGGCTCGTCGGCCAGCAGCATCACGATGCGGTCGATGCCGGGGGCGATCCCGCCGTGCGGCGGGGCGCCGAACTTGAACGCCCGCAGCATGCCGCCGAACTCGCGCTCGACCTCCTCGTTGGAGTAGCCGGCGATCTCGAACGCCCGGTACATGACCTGGGGCTCGTGGTTACGGATGGCGCCCGACGACAGCTCGGTGCCGTTGCAGACGATGTCGTACTGCCAGGCGAGGATGTCCAGGGGGTCCTTGGTGTTCAGGGCCTCGAGGCCGCCCTGCGGCATGGAGAACGGGTTGTGCGAGAACTCGATCTCGCCGGTGTCCTCGTTCTTCTCGAACATCGGGAAGTCGACGATCCAGCAGAAGCGGAAGACGTTCTCCTCGAACTGCCCGGCCCGCTTGGCGGCCTCGACCCGCACCGCGCCCATGATCCTGGAGACCTCGTCGACGTCGCCCGCGCCGAAGAAGACGGCGTGCCCGGCGGCCAGGCCCAGCCGGTCGGTCAGGACCTTGACGTTCTCCTCGGTGAGGAACTTGGCGATCGGCCCGGTCAGCTTGCCGTCGTCGCCGACGCGCACCCAGGCCAGGCCCTTGGCGCCCTGCTCGACGGCGTAGTCGCCGAGGCCGTCGAAGAACTTCCGCGGCTGGTCCTGCACGGACGGCACCGCCAGGGCCCGTACGTGCTTGCCGGCGAAGGCCTTGAACTCCGAGCCCGCGAAGACGTCCGTGATGTCGACGAGCTCCAGCGACGCCCGCAGGTCGGGCTTGTCGGAGCCGTACTTCAGCATCGCCTCGCGGAAGGGGATGCGGGGGAACGGGGAGGTGACGTGGCGGCCCTCGCCGAACTCCTCGAAGAGGTCCGTCATGACCTTCTCGATGACCTGGAAGACGTCCTCCTGCTCGACGAAGGACATCTCCATGTCGAGCTGGTAGAACTCGCCCGGCGAGCGGTCGGCGCGGGCGTCCTCGTCGCGGAAGCAGGGCGCGATCTGGAAGTAGCGGTCGAAGCCGGCGATCATCAGCAGCTGCTTGAACTGCTGCGGGGCCTGCGGCAGCGCGTAGAACTTGCCGGCGTGCAGCCGGGAGGGGACCAGGAAGTCGCGGGCGCCCTCGGGGGAGGTGGCCGAGAGGATGGGGGTGGCCAGCTCGTTGAAGCCGAGGCCGGTCATCTTCTCGCGGATGGAGCGGATCACGGCGGTGCGCAGCATGATGTTGCGGTGCATGCGCTCGCGGCGCAGGTCGAGGAAGCGGTACTCGAGGCGCTTCTCCTCGTTGACGCCGTCCTCGGCGTTGATCGTGAACGGGATCTGGCCGGCGGCGCCCAGCACCTCGACGTCCGTGATCTCGATCTCGACCTCGCCGGTCGGCAGGTCGGGGTTGACGTTCTCCGCGCCGCGGGAGGCGACCTTGCCGTCGACGCGGACGACGGTCTCCTTGGTCAGCCGGGAGAGGGCCTCGTTCGCGGGGGTGCCGGGGCGGGCGACCAGCTGGGTGATGCCGTAGTGGTCGCGGAGGTCGATGAAGAGGATGCCGCCCAGGTCGCGCCGGTTGTGCAGCCAGCCGGAGAGCCTGACGTCGGTGCCGACGTCGCCGGAGCGGAGTTCACCGCAGGTGTGGGAGCGGTAAGGGTGCATCGTTCATCCTGATCATCGAGACGGGAAGGGGATGAGGTGGTGGGCTTACCACCAGCCGTCAAGGTTACCCGCCGGGCGGCGGCGCCGATTGTCGTACGGCGCCGCCGCGCGTACGGCTACTGGGACGGCTGCTTCTCCTGCCGCCTCGGTACGGTCGCCGGGGTGCCCGTCATCGCGCCGCGTATGCCCGCCAGGGCCCAGCGGCCGGGGCCGAGGAGGGCGATGAGCAGGAACGACCAGCAGAACATGACGGCCGCCTCACCGCCGTTCTCCAGCGGGAGCAGGCCGTCGGGCTGGTGCTTCGTGAAGTACGCGTACGCCATGGAGCCCGAGCACAGCACCGCCGCGGACCGGGTGCCCAGGCCCAGCAGCACCAGGGTGCCGCCGGCGAGCTGGATCACGGACGCCCACCAGTCGGGGAACTCCCCGGTGGGCGGGACGCCGCCGTAGCGCGGGCCGCCGAAGACGTCGAACAGGGTGGCGGCGCCGTGGCAGGCGAACAGCAGCCCGACGACGATGCGGAACAGGGCGAGGGCATGGGCGCCGGCGCGTTCGGGCAGGGCCGCGAGCAGCCCGGACGTCGAGTCGTTTCTCATGGTGTGTGCTCCCGTCGGTGGTCCGTCTCAGGTGGGGGGTACTCACGTACAGCGAGCGATGACGGATCCGCCACGGGCAGGAGCCGTCGCGGGAGCAGTACGGCACGGGGCCGATGACACGACGCTAGCGGGACCGGGTGGGCATGTCCACACCACATCAGTAAGAGGGGCCTCATCCGGCATCACCCAGCAAAGATGCCTAAAATATGCAAATGCGCATCGAGGAGGTGCTCACCGCCGTCGGCACCGGCGTATGGCGGTGGGACACGGGGTCGGGCGAGGTACGGATGAACACCGAGACCGCCCGGCTGATGGGGATGCCCCCCGACCGGACCAGAACCTCCTCGGCCGATGTCCGCTCCCGGCTCCACATGCTGGACTACGTCGAGCTGCGCGGCCTCTTCGACCTCGCCCGCGCCGAGGACACCGTCCACGAGGCCATCCTGCGCGTCGTCGACTCCTCCGGCCAGGTCCTGCGCACCGTCCGCGCCCGCTGGCGCCACGTCCCCGGCGACCCCAGGACCTTCGCCGGCACCCTGCAGGAGCTCATCGAACCGCTGCCCGGCTCCACCGCCGGCACCTCACCGCCGCCCCCGCTGGCCGGCGACTGGCGGCTGTCGCGCGAGGCCTTCCTCCTGGACGCCGGCCGCGCCCTGGCCGAGGCCCGCTCCACCGACGAGGTGCTGCGCGTCGCGGCGTCCCTGGCCATGCCCGGTTTCACCCCCGACGGCATGGCCGTCTTCGGCGTCGAGGGCGACGAGCTCAAGCTGATCGGCCACCACGGCTACACCGAGGCCGACGCCGAGGCCTTCCACGGCATCGAACTCGCCGGCGACTACCCCGGCGCCGTCGCGGTCCGTACCGGCCGCGCGATCTACATCCCCGGCCCCGAGGAGTACGAGCGCCGCTTCCCCGAGGCCTGGCACTACGCCTCCCGCCTGGGCCGCCGCTCCTGGGCGTACCTGCCCCTGACCACCGGCGGGAAGACCACCGGCACCTGGATGGCGGCCTTCTCCCACGCGGCCCTGTTCACCCCCGACGAGCGCTCCGTGCTCACCACCGTGGCGCGCATGCTCGGCGCCGCGCTCTCCCGCGCCCACGTGCACGAGTCCGAACGGGAACTCTCCGCGGGCCTCCAGCGCACGATGATGCCCGCCACCACCCCCGACATCCCCGGCCTCACCGTCGCCGCCCGCTACGTCCCCACCGGCGGCGGACTGGACATCGGCGGCGACTGGTACGACGTGATCAACCTGCCCAACGGCAACACCGCCCTGGTCATCGGCGACGTCCAGGGCCACGACGTACGGGCCGCGGGCCTGATGAGCCAGCTGCGCATCGCCCTGCGCGCCTACGCCGCCGAGGGCCACCACCCCGACGCGGTGCTCGCCCGCACCTCACGCTTCCTGCACGGCATCAACCAGAACGAACCCGACCTCCCCGACGACGACGCCCGCCGCTTCGCCACCTGCCTCTACCTCGAGGCCGACCCCCGCGACGGCACCCTCACCATCGCCCGCGCCGGCCACCTCGACCCGGCGATCGGCCTCGGCGACGGCACCATGGTCGTACGCCCCACCGAGGGCGGCCTCCCGCTGGGCATCGTCCCCGACCCCGACTACCCGGTCACCGAGCTGCGCCTGGAGCACGGCGAGACGCTGCTCCTGTGCTCCGACGGCCTGGTGGAGACCGGCGGCCACGACCTGGACACCGGCCGCCGCCGGATCCGCGAGGTGTTCGCCGCGCACGCCGACGAGGATCTGGAATCCCTCGCCGACGCCCTGATCGACGCGGTCAGCGGCGTCCACGCCCACGAACACCCCGGCCCGCACGCCGAACGCCGCGAGGACGACATCGCGCTGATCCTGCTGGGCCGCGACGGCGTACGCCCCGCCACCCGCGAGGAGCACGGCGGCCGGTACCTGCACCTCACGGTCCGCCAGGACGAGCAGCAGCGCGTCGCCGACGCCCGCCACGAACTGCGCGGGATGCTCCACGACTGGGGCACCCCCGACCAGGTCGACTCCGCGGAGCTGGTCCTCTCCGAGCTGATCGCCAACGTCCTGGTCCACACCGACGGCGACGCCCGCATCCGCGCCGACATCACCGGCCCGCCCCACGCCCGCACCCTGCGCGTCGCGGTGGACGACAGCGACGACGAACTCCCCCACCGCCGCCACCCCGGCGAACTGGCCTCCTCGGGCCGCGGCGTCCTGCTGCTGGAGGCCCTGTCGGGGTCGTGGGGGGTGGAGCCGCGGGGGGACGGGAAGTCGATCTGGTTCGAGGTGTACGAAAGCGGCGAGGAGCCGTAGGCCCCTCGCCGCCCTCACCCGCCGGGGCCGCTCAGCCCTGCGGGCCCTTCTCCGTCATCCCGTGCACGGCGGGGACGGTGCCCAGACGGCCCTTCTGGAAGTCCTCAAAGGCCTGCATGAGCTCGGCCTTCGTGTTCATCACGAACGGGCCGTAGTGCGCCATGGGCTCGCGGATCGGCTGCCCGCCGAGCAGGACGACCTCCAGGTCCGGGGTGTTCCCGTCCTGCTTCTCGTCCGCGCGCAGGGTCAGCGACCCGCCCGGCCCGAACACCGCCGTCTGCCCGGTGTGCACCGGCCGCCGGTCCGTACCCACCGAGCCGCGGCCGGCCATCACGTACGCCAGGGCGTTGAAGTCCTCGCGCCACGGCAGGGTGATCTCCGCGCCCGGCGTCACCGTGGCGTGGACCATGGTGATCGGCGTGTGCGTGATGCCGGGGCCCTGGTGGCCGTCCAGCTCGCCGGCGATGACCCGCAGCAGCGAGCCGCCGTCGGGGGTCGTGAGCAGCTGGACCGTGCCGCCGCGGATGTCCTGGTAGCGCGGGGCCATCATCTTGTCCTTGGCCGGCAGGTTCACCCACAGCTGGAGGCCGTGGAAGAGACCGCCGGACACCACCAGGTGCTCCGGCGGGGCCTCGATGTGCAGCAGCCCGGAGCCCGCCGTCATCCACTGGGTGTCACCGTTGGTGATGGTGCCGCCACCGCCGTTGGAGTCCTGGTGGTCGAAGATCCCGTCGATGATGTACGTGACGGTCTCGAAGCCCCGGTGCGGATGCCAGGGAGTCCCCTTCGGCTCGCCGGCCTGCCACTCCACCTCGCCCATCTGATCCATCATGATGAACGGGTCGAGGTACTGGTGGTTGATCCCCGCGAACGCCCGGCGCACGGGGAAGCCCTCGCCCTCGAAGCCGCTCGGCGCGGTGGTCACGGCCAGCACCTTGCGCGCCGGGGTGTCGTCCCCGGGGGGCGCGACGCGGGGCAGGGTCAGCGGATTCTCTACGGTCACAGCAGGCATGGGGACCTCCTCGGTTCGACTTCCAAGATAGTTGAACTCACAACAACTCGCAAGCGCGACCCATTCCCGGCGCGCCGCGCGGGGGTGGCACCCTTGTGCCATGAACAGCCCCGCACCCCGCCGCGCCCGTGTCCGTGCCCCCGAGCTGATCGGCAAGGGCGGCTGGCTGAACACGGGAGGCAAGGAACTCACCCTCGCCGACCTGCGAGGTAAGTGCGTTGTTGTTGATTTTTGGACCTTCTGTTGCGTCAACTGCCTCCACGTCCTCGACGAACTGCGCGAGCTGGAGGAGAAGCACCGCGACACCCTGGTGATCGTCGGTGTGCACTCGCCGAAGTTCGTCCACGAGGCCGAGCACCGGGCCGTGGTCGACGCCGTCGAGCGGTACGGGGTGGAGCACCCCGTGCTCGACGATCCGGAGCTGGCGACCTGGAAGCAGTACGCCGTACGGGCCTGGCCGACGCTCGTGGTCGTCGACCCCGAGGGGTACATCGTCGCCCAGCACGCCGGAGAGGGCCACGCGCACGCCCTGGAGGCGCTGGTGGCCGGGCTCGAGGCCGAGCACGCCGCCAAGGGCACGCTGCGGCGCGGGGACGGGCCGTACGTGCCGCCTGAGCCGCAGGCGACGGATCTGCGGTTCCCGGGCAAGGCGCTGGTGCTGCCGGGCGGGAATCTGCTGGTCTCCGACACCACCCGGCATCAGCTGGTGGAGTTCGCGCCCGACGGGGAGACGGTGCTGCGGCGCGTCGGCACCGGTGAGCGCGGGCTGACGGACGGGACGGAGCCCGCGTTCAGCGAGCCGCAGGGGCTGGCGCTGCTGCCCGACGGGGGCGTGATCGTCGCGGACACCGTGAACCACGCGCTGCGGCGGCTGGACCCGGCGACCGGTGAGGTGACGACGGTGGCGGGGACCGGGCGGCAGTGGTGGCAGGGGTCGCCGGTGGCGGGGGCGGCGACCGAGGTGGATCTGTCGTCGCCGTGGGACGTGGCGTGGTTCGACGGCCGGGTGTGGATCGCGATGGCCGGGGTGCATCAGCTGTGGACGTACGACCCTGCGGCCGGGACGGTCGCGGCGGCGGCCGGGACCACCAACGAGGGGCTGGTCGACGGGCCCGCGGATCAGGCGTGGTTCGCGCAGCCGTCGGGGCTGGCGGCCACCGCGGACCGGCTGTGGATCGCGGACTCGGAGACCTCGGCCGTGCGGTGGCTGGACCGGGAGTCCGGCGAGGTCCGTACAGCCGTGGGCACCGGGCTGTTCGACTTCGGGCACCGGGACGGGGCCGCGGAGCAGGCGCTGCTCCAGCATCCGCTGGGGGTGACGGCGCTGCCCGACGGGTCGGTGGCCGTCTGCGACACGTACAACCACGCCCTGCGCCGCTTCGACCCCGCCACCGGCGAGGTCACGACCCTGGCCACGGATCTGCGCGAGCCCTCGGCGGCCGTGCTGGTGGACGGGGAGCTGCTGGTCGTGGAGTCCGCCCGGCACCGGCTGACGCGGCTGCGGCTGCCGGAGGAGGCGCTGCGGGTGGAGCCGGTGGCGCACCGGACGCGGCGGGCGGCGACGGAGGTCGCGCCGGGGGCGCTGCGGCTGGACGTGGTGTTCCGGGCGCCGTCGGGGCAGAAGCTGGACGAGCGGTACGGGCCCTCGACGCGGCTCCTGGTGAGCTCGACGCCGCCGGAGCTGCTGGCGTCCGGCGCGGGCGCGGGGACGGACCTCAGCCGCGATCTGGTGCTGGCGGAGGGGGTCACCGAGGGCGTGCTGCACGTGTCGGCGACGGCGGCGTCGTGCGACGACGATCCCGCGATCCAATATCCCGCCTGCCACGTCCACCAGCAGGACTGGGGCGTCCCCGTGAAGGTCTCGGCCGGCGGCACCGGGCGGCTGGGCCTCGTACTCGCCGGACTGGACGACTGACGCCGTCGCGGGGAATCCACAGCCTGTGGATTCCCCGCGACGGTCAGCCCTCGAGGAACGCGGTGAGCGCGTCCGCCAGATAGTGCGGGTCGTCCGCGCCGCACAGCTCGCGGGCGGAGTGCATCGACAGGATCGCCACCCCTATGTCGACCGTGGTGATCCCGTGCCGGGCGGCCGTGATCGGGCCGATCGTCGTACCGCAGGGCATGGCGTTGTTGGAGACGAAGTTCTGCCACGGCACCCCGGCCCGCTCGCACGCCGCGGCGAACACCGCGCGGCCGGCGCCGTCCGTGGCGTACCGCTGGTTGACGTTGACCTTGAGGATCGGGCCGCCGTTGGGCACGGGGTGGTGGCCCGGCTCGTGCCGCTCGGCGTAGTTCGGGTGGACGGCGTGGCCGGTGTCGGAGGAGAGGCAGACCGAGCCGGCCAGGGCCCGGGCGGCGTCCTCGAAGGTGCCGCCGCGGGCGAGCGCGGAACGCCGCAGCACGTTCCCGAGCAGCGGGCCCTCGGCGCCGGTGTCGGACTGGCTGCCGTTCTCCTCGTGGTCGAACGCGGCGAGTACGGGCACGCAGTCCAGCGGCTCGTCGCCGGTGGCCACGGTGATCAGCGCGGTGGTGGCGGCGTGCACCGACAGCAGGTTGTCCATCCGGGGCCCGGCCAGCAGCTCGCGGTCGCGGCCCAGATACGCGGGCGGCTCGACGCTGTGCACCATCAGGTCCCAGCCGGCGACGTCCTTCTCGCGCACCCCGGCCTCGCCGGCGACGAAGGACATCAGATCGCCCTCGGCGACCTTCCCCAGGCCCCACACGGGCGTCATGTGGCGCTGCTTGTCGAGCTTGAGCCCGTCGGCGTTCACCGACCGGTCCAGGTGGACGGCCAGCTGCGGCACCCGCAGCAGCGGCCGGTCGACGCTGACCAGCTCGGTCGAGCCGTCGCGCAGGGTGAGCCGGCCGCTGAGCCCGAGATCGCGGTCCAGCCAGGTGTTGAGCAGGGTGCCGCCGTAGATCTCCACGGCGATCTGCCGCCAGCCGTGCGCCCCGGTGTCCGGCAGCGGCTTGACCCGCAGATTGGGGGAGTCGGTGTGCGCGCCCATGATCCGGTACGGCGTCGAGGGCGCGGCGCCCTCCGGCACGTACCACGCGACGATGGCCCCGCCGCGGGTCACATAGCGCCCGCCCGCCGCACCGTCCCAGGCGTCCGTCTCCTCGACCTGACGGAAGCCGGCCTTCTCCAGGCGCTCGGCGGCACCCGCCACCGCGTGGTAGGGGGAGGGGCTCACGGCCAGAAAGGACATCAGGTCGTCGGTGTGGCCGCGATCGAAGCGGCGGCCGGGGCGTTGAGGGCTCATGGACTCCAGCATATGGACAGGCGGCGACGACGGGACCGGACCCCGCACGACCTGCGGGGGGACATCCCGGGCAAGCCGGCCGGGGAACCGCCGCGACCTGCGCGAACGGAGGGATTTCGCGGCGATACGAGGCTTACGCGGCTTTCTCGCGCGCCCCCGGCAAGCACGAGGGCCCGTCACCGGCGAACTTCCGGTGACGGGCCCTCGTGCAGGCTCAGAACGCGGCCTCGTCCAGCTCCATCAGGTCCAGCTCCACGCCCTCGGCGATGGTCCGCTGCACGGCGACCAGCGGCAGCACGTTGTCGGCGAAGAACTTCGCCGCCGCGATCTTGCCCTGGTAGAACGGCACGTCCTTCGCGGAGGCGTCCGCCAGCTTCCCGGCGGCCACGGCGGCGCCCCGCAGCAGCAGGTAGCCGACGATGACGTCGCCGGAGGCCATGAGCAGCCGGGTGGTGTTCAGGCCCACCTTGTAGATGCTCTTGACGTCCTTCTCGGTGGCCGCGAGGTCGGTCAGCATCTGGCCGACGACGGCCTCGAGCTCCACGGCGGCCTTGGCCAGGTGGTCGCGGGCGCCGGCCAGTTCCTCGCCGCCCCGCTCCTCGGCCAGGAACTTCTTGATCTCCTCGCTGATCAGCGTGAGCGCCTGGCCCTGGTTGCGGACGATCTTCCGGAAGAAGAAGTCCTGGCCCTGGATCGCCGTGGTGCCCTCGTACAGCGTGTCGATCTTGGCGTCGCGGATGTACTGCTCGATCGGGTACTCCTGCAGGAAGCCGGAGCCGCCGAAGGTCTGCAGGGAGCGCGCCAGCTGCTCGTACGCCTTCTCCGAGCCGTAGCCCTTGACGATCGGCAGCAGCAGGTCGTTCAGCGCGTGCTCGGTGGACGCCTCCTCGCCGGCGGCCTCCTTGACGGCGATGGTGTCCTGCACCGAGGCGGTGTGGAGCACCAGGGCGCGCATGCCCTCGACGTACGCCTTCTGCTGCATCAGCTCGCGGCGGACGTCCGGGTGGTGGGTGATGGTGACACGCGGCGCGGCCTTGTCGGTGAACTGCGCGAGGTCCGGGCCCTGCACGCGCTCCCTGGCGTACTCCAGGGCGTTGAGGTAGCCGGTGGAGAGGGTGGCCATGGCCTTCGTGCCGACCATCATCCGGGCGAACTCGATGATCCGGAACATCTGGCGGATGCCGTCGTGCTTGTCGCCGATCAGCCAGCCCTTGGCGGGGTGGCGGTCGCCGAAGGTCATCTCGCAGGTGTTGGACGCCTTCAGGCCCATCTTGTGCTCGACGTTGGTGGCGTAGACGCCGTTGCGCTCGCCCAGCTCGCCGGTCTCGAAGTCGAAGAGGTACTTCGGGACGAGGAAGAGCGACAGGCCCTTCGTGCCGGGACCGGCGCCCTCGGGGCGGGCCAGCACGTAATGGATGATGTTCTCCTCCATGTCGTGCTCACCCGAGGTGATGAAGCGCTTCACGCCCTCGATGTGCCAGGAGCCGTCCTCCTGCTGCACGGCCTTGGTGCGGCCGGCGCCCACGTCGGAGCCGGCGTCCGGCTCGGTGAGGACCATCGTCGAGCCCCAGGTCTTCTCCACCGCGATCTTTGCGATGTGCTTCTGCTGCTCGGTGCCCTCCTCGTGCAGGATGCGCGCGAAGGCGGGGCCGGAGGCGTACATCCAGATCGCCGGGTTGGCGCCGAGGACCAGCTCGGCGTGCGACCAGATGAGGGACGGCGGGGCGGTGGTGCCGCCGATCTCCTCGGGCAGGCCCAGGCGCCAGTACTCGGAGTCCATGAAGGCGCGGTAGCTCTTCTTGAACGTGTCCGGTACGGGGGCGGTGTTCGTCGCGGGGTCGAAGACCGGCGGGTTGCGGTCGGCGTCGGCGAAGGAGTCGGCGAGGTCGTTCTCGGCGAGGCGGGAGATCTCCGAGAGCACGCTCTTCGCGGTCTCGGTGTCCATCTCCTCGAAGGGACCCGTGCCGTACAGGCTGTCGCGGCCCAGCACCTCGAAGAGGTTGAACTCGATGTCCCGGAGGTTCGGCTTGTAGTGGCCCATTGCGGCAGCTCCTGCATCAGGCGGTCAGGCGTACACATCAGTAAGCGAAGGCTTCCATGATGCTACCCGCTGGTAACAAGACGCAACCCCTCGCCGGTATCGCATTCGCCCGCTTGAGGTGATACGCCCCACGTCTGTCCTACGCGCCCCGGCCCCGTCCCGCACCCCGGGCGCACCCCCTTGGCCGGACCCCGTTCCCCTTCCGCCCTCCCCCGGTAGGCTCTGTGGCATGTACGGCTACGACCAGAACGCGGGCCTGGGGCAGCCCCACCCCGGCCACCAGGGGTACGCAACCACGCCGCCGCCGTACGCGGGCGCGCCCGGCCAGCAGGGGGGCTACGCGGAGCCGCCGCTGTACCCCGAGCCGTCGCCGCCGTCGCTGGCCGAGGCCGTGAAGGCGTTCACGGCGGGGTCGCTGGCCGTGGAGGACTTCCAGCAGATCTTCGCCACGTCCAAGATCTACTGCCCCCGCGGCGACAACCCCGGCTTCCTCGCCCTGCACAACACCCAGCAGCCGGTGATCCCCCTCTTCACGTCGCTGAAGGAGCTCCGCCGCTACGCGGGCCGGGAGTCGAAGTACTTCACCGTCACCGGCGCGGAGGTCCTGGACCTGCTGCCCACCGGGTACGGGTTCGTCCTGGACATGGAGGGCGAGCACCGGATGGTGGTGGACGCGAAGGCGGTCGAGGAGATGGTGGACTTCGCGATGCGGCGGATGTACGGCTGATCCCGCCGACGCTCCCTGACCGGCGCTCCCGATGTGCGCCCCGCCCCCGCACCCCCCAGACTCGGCGCATGAGGTACCTCGTGCGGGAGAAGGTCTTCGACGTCGGTGACGACTTCTGGATCGAGGACGAGAACGGGCGGCCGGCGTTCCTCGTCGACGGCAAGGTGCTGCGGGTGCGCGAGACGCTGCAGCTGAAGGAGCCGGACGGGCGGGTCGCCCTGGTCGTCCGGCAGAAGCTCGCCGCGCTGCGGCCGTCCATGACCATCGAGCGGGCGGACGGCGAGCTGGTCTGTACCGTCGCCAAGAAACGGCTCGCCCTGCTGCGGGAGCGTTATCGCGCCGAGCTGGCGACCGGTGAGGAGCTGACCGTCACCGGGAACATCATCGACAAGGAGTTCGACATCGACTTCGGGGACGAGCGGCTGGCGCGGGTCTCGAAGAAGTGGTTCCGGGTCCGCGACACGTACGCGGTGGACATCCGGCGCGAGGACGCGGACGCGGCGCTGCTGCTGGCGGTGGCGGTCTCGGTGGACCGGCTGGAGAACCGGCTGCGGGAGCGGGTGGAGTAGGCGGCGGCGATCCGGGGCACGCCGCGTGGGAGTTGGGCGCCCATTACGCTGTGCCCATGAGGGAGCAGACCGACAGGCGCAAGCGGATACTGATCGCGGTGGTCGGATTCGTGGTGTCCGCGATCGCCACCGTCGTCGCCTTCGAGCCCGCGCCCGCTCCTCCCGCCGCCGCCGCGAAGTCCGGGCCGGCCGGGTCCGACGACGCCGAGCCGGCCGTCGGCAAGTCCCGTGAGCTGCGCTTCGGCCTCTCCTACGCCGACACCCTGACGTGGATGTCCGACGGGGAGCTCAACGCCAGCCTGGACGACGCCCGCAAGCTCGGCGCCCAGTGGATCCGCGTCGATCTGGCGTGGAACAACATCGAGCCGGACATTCCCGGCCGTTACGAGTGGCACCGGTTCGACCGGGTGGCCGACGCCGCCCGGGCCCGCGGGCTGGAGGTGCTGGCGACCGTGGCGTACACCCCGGCGTGGGCGCGGGTGGAGGGCTGTGTGAAGGGGCTGCGGTGCGCTCCCGCGGACCCGGCGGCGTTCGCCGACTTCACCCGGCGGGCGACCGAGCGCTACGCCCCCAAGGGCGTGCACACCTGGCAGATCTGGAACGAGCCCAACATCCCGTTCTGGTCGCCCAAGCCCGACCCGGCCGCGTACACCAAGCTGCTGAAGAGTTCGTCGCGGGCCATCAAGTCCGTCGATCCCGGGGCGACGGTGCTGATGGGCGGGCTGGCCTCGGTGTCCTCGGACGACCTGCACATCGCCCACTCCGAGTTCCTGCGCGCCGTGGCGAAGCTGGGGGCGCTGGACGCGGTGGACGCGATCAGCTACCACCCGTACACCTATCCCCATCTGGCCAGCGCCCGGACCAAGTACGGCTCGGCGTTCGAGGACATCAGCGCGTCCGAGAACAATCTGGCGAGCATCCTGGAGCTGTACGGGAAGCCGAAGATGCCGATCTGGCTGACCGAGACCGGCGCCCCGACGTCGGGGCCGGGCAATGTGTCCGACGGGACGAGGATCCCGGCGAACACCACCCATGTCACGGAGGAGTTCCAGGCCCGGATCGCCGAGGACCTGGTGACGACGACGGGGGCGAATCCGCGGGTCGCGGTGCTGTTCTGGTTCGCCGACCAGGACTCGGCGCGGGTGAAGGACAACCGGTCGAAGTCCCGGTACTTCGGTCTGCGGCGTTTCGACGGGTCGGCGAAGCCGTCGTTCAAGGCGCTGCAGAAGGCCATCGCCGCGTACAAGAAGAGCCGCCCGGACGCCGCCGGCTGAGGCGGTCTACCGCGCCGGCAGGGTACGCAGCAGCTCGAGCCAGCGGTCGGTGATCGCGTTCCAGTCGTACCGCTCCACCGCCCGGCGCCGGCCCGCAGCGCCCATGCGGTCGGCGAAGTCCCCGTCCAGCAGCAGCTCGCGGCAGGCGGCGGCCAGGGCGTCCGGGTCGTCCGGCGGCACCAGCAGTCCCGCCTCACCGTGCCCCACGGTGTACGGGACGCCGCCCACCTCCGTGGCGACGACCGGGGTGCCGCAGGCCATCGCCTCGACGAGCACCAGCCCGAAGCTCTCCGCCTCCGTCAGCGAGGGCAGCGCCAGTACGGCGGCCTCCCGCAGCGCGGCCACCAGCTCCTCCCCCGCCAGCTCCCCCACGGCGTCCACCCGGTCCGCGACGCCGAGTTCGCCGGCCAGCCGCAGGAGGCCCGGCAGGGCGTCCCCGCCGCCGACGAGCTTGAGCCGCAGCCCCGGCACGTCGGCCAGCCGGGCGAAGGCGCGCAGGAGGCGGTCCACGCCCTTCCAGGGGGACGTGGAGTCCAGCCGTCCCGCGTAGAGCAGGGTGCGCGGACGCCGGGAGGGCGGCGGGCCGGGGGTGAAGCGGTCCAGGTCGACGCCCGGCGTGAGCTGGACGGCGCCGGGAAGACGGGCGGCCAGGGAGCCCTCGCTGACGGCGACCAGCGCGCCGGCGCGGGCGAAGACGCGGGGCAGGACGTGCCGTTCGTAGAGGCCGGTGATCCGGTCGGCGGTGCCGCTGCCCGGGGCGTTCTTGCGCATCGAGCCCGCGTGGTAGGTGAGCACCGAGGTCCGGAGGCGGCCGGGGAGGGCGGCGGCGAGGTCGGCGAGGCCGGGGACGGGGGCGTGGGCGTTGACGAGCTCGGCGCCGGTGCGGCGGAGCCAGTACCGCAACTGCAGCGGCCACAGGGGGCTCAGCGGCGTGTTGGACAGCTTGAGCCAGGCGCCGAGGCGGATCACCCGTACGCCGTCCTGCTCGGTGACGACGGTGCGTACGCCGGGGCGGGTGGTGATGACGACGGGCCGCAGATCGCCGGTGGCCGCGGCTGCGCGGGCGATGCGGGCGGTGTAGTTCTCCACCCCGCCGACCTTGGGCGGGTAGTACGCGGTGACGATGGCCACCGTGCGGGCCCCGGCGCGCAGGACGCCGGTGAACGCGGCGGCGTCCGCGACGTATCCGGGAATGATGTCGCGCAGCCGCTTCCGGTAGGCGTCCGCCCCGGCGGCGAGGCGGTCCAGGAGGGGGACGAGGGTGTCGGGGGCGGCGTCCTCCATGGCGACGACCCAGTCGTCCAGGCCCAGGTCGGCCATGATGCCGCGGGTCTTGTGGTCGTACTCGACGGCCGCGCAGGGGACTCCGGCGACCAGGCCGAAGATCACGGAGTGGAAGCGGGTGCCGAGGATGAGGTCGGCGGAGCGGTAGAGGGCGAACACGTCGTGGTGGTCGACGGTGTCGTCCTCCAGGACGTGCAGGCGGGGGTCGTCGGCGAGGGCGGCGATGCGTCTGTTGATGATCCGGTCGTCGTCGTTCTGGAAGGCGCAGGTGACCTGGGGGACGAGGACGACGTGGCTGTTCGCGTCCTCGAGCGTCCGGCGGATCGCCGCGGCCATGCCCGCCTCGTAGCGGTCCTGTTGCGGGCGGGCGAGCCATTCGCGGGCGGTGACCAGGAGGAGGCGGGCGTCCGGGGGGATGCCGAGTTCGGTGCGCCAGTCGCGGTGGGAGGCGGAGTCGAAGGCGAAGGCGCTGTCCTTGCCGCGGATCAGGTTGGCGGGCGCCAGTCCGGTCTCCGCCAGCCGGTCGAGGCTGATGTCCTCGCGGGCGGTGACCGTACGGGCGCCGCCGAGCACCCTGCGGACCATGGCCTTCTGGACCCGGCGGGGGAAGGGGCCGAAGGACTGCGGGGCGAGGACGACGGGGACGCGGAAGCGCTGGGCCAGCCACTGCGGGAGCAGCAGGAAGGCGATGCTGAGGTCGGAGGCGAAGTCGTCCTTGCCGCGCAGATGTCCGCCGCCCACGGAGACGACGAGGTCGGCGGCGGCCAGTTCGCGGATCTCGGTACGCATCTCGCCGGGGAGCAGGCGGGCCACGGCCCGTACGACAGCGGGTCCGCCGGGCAGCGCGGCGAGGGCGCCCAGGCCGAGGGCGAGGGCCTTTCGTACGACGAGACGCGGACGCGGGACGTCCTCCACGCCGACGTACCGGCGGATGGACCCGATGTTGGGCACGCCGTCGAACTCGGGCCGTTCCGCGGGGTCCTCGAACGCCGAAACCGTGACCTCGGCGTGCGGCCATGCCTCGCGGATCTGGCGGATCGCGACGCTCAGCAGGGCCGCGTCGCCCCGGTTGCCGCGGTCGAAGGCGTTGACGATCAGGACCTTCACCGGCCTGCGACCTTTCCGTAGTGCGCTTCCAGCGCGTCGAGGAACACCCCGGCGTCGTAGCGGCCGGCCCGGGCGGCGGAGCCCTCGCCGAGCCGCCGCAGCCGCTCCTGGTCACCGAGCAGCCCGGTCAGGGCGTCGGCCAGGGCGGCCGTGTCGCCGGGGGGTACGAGCAGGCCGTTGTCGTCGCCGACCAGCTCCGGGAGGCCGCCCACCCGGGAGGCGAGCAGGGGGCGGCCCAGCTGGAGGGCTTCCAGGGCGACGGTGGGGAAGTTCTCCGGCCACAGGGACGGCAGGGCCACGACGGCGGCGTCCCGCAGGCAGTCGCGCACCTCCGCGGGGCCCACCCAGCCGCGGAACTCCACCCCGGGCAGGTCCGCCGCGGCGGCCTCCAGGCGCGGGCGGTCGGAGCCGTCGCCCACCACCGTCAGCCGGGCGCCGGGATGTACGGCGAGGACCCGGCGGAAGGCGGCCAGCAGCACGTGCACGCCCTTGACCGGTTCCAGGCGGCCGGCGAACACCACCCGGTCCGGCGCGGTGACCGGCAGAGGGACGGCGTCGCGGGTGATGCCGTTGGGCAGGACGGCCACGGGCACCCGGCCGGTGTCGGGGCGGACGGCGTCGGCGAAGTAGCGGCTGGGGGCGAGGACGAGGTCGAGGCGGCGGATCCACGGCAGATACGCGGGCCGCTGCAGGAAGCGGAGGTAGCAGTAGCGGGCCCGGTCGGCGGCGGAGAGCCGGCCGCCGCGGACGGCGCTCGGCAGGTTCCAGCGCAGCAGGTTCAGCGTCCAGTCCTCCGGACCGTGGACGGTGAGCACCCGGGGCACGCCGCGGGTCGCGGCCGGCACCGCGGGGCTGAACTCGCCGATGGTGTGCAGGTGCACCACGTCCGGCCGGAAGTCCCGTACCGCCCGGCGGACCTGCCGGTACGCGGGGCGGTGCCAGAAGTAGCCGAGCAGCCGGCGGAGGGGGCCGCCGGTGACGTGGGGCACGAGTTCGCCGGCGAACACGTCGTCGCGGCCCGCGGCGAGCAGGTCGGTGGCGATCACGTGGACGTGGTGGCCGCGGTCGGTGAGCCCGTCGGCGATCAGGCGGACGCTCTTCTCGGCTCCCCCGGCCTCGAAGCCGAGGTTGACGATCTGCAGCACTCTCATCGGCGTCGCCCCCGGCGCGGTTTCTCGTCGTCCTGGATCGCCCAGCTCGGCGGCCGCCACGGCGGGCGGGTGCCCGCGGCCGTCTCCCGGCGCCCCACGCGCGGCAGCTCGAGCGTCTGCTCCCAGTGCTCGAACTCCGCGCGCCGCCCGGCGTGTCCGCGCTGCCCGGGGACGGCCGCCTCGGGCATGGCGGCGCCGCGGCGCCGGTGGAGCAGGAGCGCCGTCAGCGCGACCAGCCCGGAGGCCAGGTTCCCGGCGGTCCACGCCCAGCCCGCCCACACCAGGCCCCGGGACGCGTACCCGGCGGTCAGCCCGATGGTGACCGTGGAGAACACGCTGTTGTTGAACACCAGCTGGCGCAGCTGCCCCGTGAGCTTCAGCGCGAAGTTCGCCCAGGTCGTCAGCGCGACGGCGAGCGCCCCCACGCAGAACGCCGTCAGCAGGGGTCGCGCCTGCTCCGCGTACGAGCCGCCGAACATCCGCAGCAGCAGTCCGCCGCCCGCCGCGACGACGGCCGCCGCCGGGATCTGGACCGCCGCGATGATCCCGGCGGAGCGGCGCAGCAGCTGGGGGAAGCGGTGCGGGTCGTACGAGCCCTCGGCGAAGAGGGCCTCGCCGACGGAGAAGGACACGGCGTTGAGCAGCATGGCGATCTGGAACGCCACGTAGTAGTAGCCCGCGGCGGCGGCGCCCAGCTGATGCAGCACGATCAGCGGGACGACCAGCTGCGGCAGCAGGTTCAGCAGGCTGGAGGTGTAGCTGGCGGCGGAGAACGCGAGGTGTTCGCGCAGCCGGGTGCCGCGGGTGCGGAAGTCGAAGCGGAAGCCGAGCCGGCGGTACATCACGGCCACGGCCGCCGCCCAGGCGACCGCGTAACCGCCGCCGGTGGCGCCGAGGATGCCGTACGCCCCGAGGCCGACGAGGGCGACGGGCAGGGCCAGCTTCGCCGCGCCCTGCAGCATTCCGTCGACGAGTACGTTGACCTGCGGCATCCGGGCGCCCACGAAGACGGACTTGGTGAGCAGGTTGCCCGCGGCGCAGGCGCAGAAGACGACGAACGCCGCCGCCCTGGGCCAGTCGTCGCGGACGAACAGCAGCTTCTGCGCGTACCAGGGCATGCCCAGCAGATACAGGCAGCCGAGGACGACGGCGGCCACGGCGACCAGGGCCGTGGCCAGGGTGAGCTGGCCGTTGCGGGCGTCCTCGCCTGCGGGGAAGCGGATCAGGGTGCTGTTCAGGCCGAACAGGCTCAGATAGCTGATCAGTCCGGTCGCCGAGATGAGCGACGTCGCCAGGCCCACCGTCTCGGGGTCGTAGTAGCGGGCCACGACGATCCAGAAGACGAAGCCGAGGGCGGCGGAGGTGGCGGTGGCGGCGAGGACGAAGAACGAGCTGCGGTAGACCTGGTCCGTGCGCCGGGCGCGGCGGCCGGTCACCGGGCGTCCCGGTAGATCCGCAGCAGGGCGGTCACATGGTCCCCCCAGTCGAAGTGCTCCTCGCTGTACTTACGGGAGTAGGCCGCCATCCCGGCCCGCAGGGACGCGTCCCCCGCCAGCTCGGCGAGGGCCTCGCGCAGAGCGTCGGGCCGCCGGGGTACGAGCCGCACCAGGTCGCCGTCGAGCCGGTACGGGGCGTAGCCGGGGTCGTCGGTGGTGAGGACGGGCAGCCCGGAGGCCATGGCCTCCTGCACGGTGAGCGGGAAGCCCTCGGCCGTGGACGGCAGCGCGAACACGTCGCACGCCCGGTAGGCGAGGGCGAGCCGTTCGGGGGTGAGCGTGCCCAGATGGTGCACGTCCCCGTCGAGCGCGGCACCGTCCCCGGCGAACACCAGCCGGTAGCCGTCGTCCGGCCGGTACGCCTCGAGCAGCAGCCCGTACCCCTTCTTGGGCACCAGCCGGCCGGCGAACAGCACCAGCACGCCGTCCTCGGGCAGCCCCAGCTCCCGGCGCCCGGCCGGCCGTTCACCGGGGTCGGCGGCCGGGCGGAACAGGGCGGTGTCCACGCCGTTGGGCAGGTGGACGGGGGAGCGCGCGCCCAGCCGGGCCACGAACGCCGCCACCCCCGCGTTCAGGGTGACCACGGTGCGGGCGCCGCGCAGCAGCAGCCGTCCCGCCACGGCGTACACGGCGCGCTGGACGCCGCGGACCAGGGCGGAGGGATGCCGGACCAGGGCGACGTGCTGGGTGAGCACCCGGGGGGTACGGGTCACGGCAGCCGCCAGACCCGCCGCCCAGGACGTGGGGTACAGGCAGTCGTGGATGTGGACGACGTCCGCCGCACGGGCCCGGCGCACGGCGGCGGTGAGCAGCCGGGGCGAGGGGAACGGGAACGGCACCCCGGTGCGGCGTTCGACGCCGTTCCAGGCGGCGATCCGTACCACCCGGACGCCCTCCTCGCGGGTGACGGACGTGACCGCGCCGGTGGTGAGGACGGTGACGTCGGCGCCGCGGGCGGCGAGGCCGGCGGCCTCCCGGCGCACCACGTTCTCGATGCCGCCGAGATGGGGCGGGTAGTAGTGGCTGACCAGCAGGACGCGCGGGGAGCCGGCGGGATGGCTCATCGGTAGATCTCCGCGCCCTCGCTGCTGTAGATCAGGTTCTTGGTCTCGTCGAGGAGGCCCGTCGGATAGCGGTACGTGACGAGGTCGCCGCGGTAGAAGAGCGTCACCTCGTCCTTCCACACCGTGGTGCTGCCCAGCAGGACGTACTCGTGGGTGCTGAGCTGGAGGGGGAAGTTGCTGCCCTGCGCGGCGCCCGGGTAGACGGTCTGGACCTTGCGGTAGGTGAAGTTCTCCGTCTGCAGTCCGGGCCGGGGGTTCTGCTTCTCGGTACGGGTCTGGAGCCAGTAGGCGGCCAGCCGCTCCTCGGTCATCGGGTAGTAGTTGTCGTAGTAGCGCCCGGCATTGTCCAGATGCAGCTGCGCCGGATAGCCGCCGACCATTTTCGGCACCACGCCCGTGAGGTCCAGGAACAGCCCGGTCACCAGCGCGCACGTCACCGGCGCCGCCCAGCGGCCGAGCCAGCCGGCCAGCCAGAGCAGGCCCGTCGCGACGAAGGGGGCGAAGAAGAACAGCCCCTGCTGGAAGGCGCGCAGCACGCCGTAGTCGACGGACAGCTGCGGCACCACGGTCATCAGGCCGACCACGACGAGGGACGCCACGGACAGGGTGATCTGGTCCCGCTCCGGGACGAACACCCGGTGCCGGTTGCGCCGAGGCCCGCCGGCCTTGCCCGTGTCCTTGGCCCTGTCCTCGTCCGTGGTCCCGGACTTGCCCCTGCGCCCCGTACGCCGGGTGCGCCGCAGCCGGGCGAGGGCCGCCGCGACCAGCCCGATCAGCAGCAGCACCTGGAGCAGCTGGGCCGCCGACTGGCGCAGGAACGCGTTCACCGCCGCGACGTCCACGCCCGCGGAGTCGAGCATCCGCCCGGCCGCGGACAGCGGAAGGCTCTCCGGCTCCACCGTCTCCAGCGGATACTTCCGCACGGTCTTGAGCGGCAGCAGCTCCCCGTCCGCGCGCCGCTCCGCCGTCTCCCGGATCTTCAGCCGCTCGAACTCCGCCAGCCGCTGCTCCGGCGTGGTCACGGTGCCGCCGAAGATGCTGTACGAGGTGTCGGACGACCCCGCCTCGCCCCCCGGGTGCAGCACGCTGTCGGCCGCCTCGGTGAGGGTGGTGCGCAGCTGACCGCCGGTATGAGTGACGGGCCCCGCCCAGACCAGCGCGAGGACGGCCGGCGCCAGCACCATCCACCAGGTCAGGAAGCTCCGGGTGCGGAACCGGTGGGAGCGCCGGGGCCCCTTCTCCCGGCGGAAGACCCGGGAGACCAGATCGACGGCCCAGGCCATGCCGAGGGTCGCCACCACCACGTACGTCGTCGAGTAGTGGGCCAGGACGATCCCGGCGAGCAGCACGGTGAACAGGATCCGGCGCAGGCGCATCGGGCGGGCGGTGTCGGTGAGGACGACCATCGCGCAGCCCAGCAGCAGGAAGGCCATCTCCTGCCGCCCCAGGAACGCCATGTCGGTGAAGAACGTGGGGAACACCATGAAGAAGACGGCCGACAGCAGCGCCACGAACTTCGGCGCCACATGCCGCACCGACCGGTGCACCAGCACAGGCGTCAGCGCGAACAGCAGCGGCAGGACGGCCTTGAAGACGTAGAAGTCGGGTATGCCCGTCATCCGCACCAGGCTGATCGGCAGCATGATCACGCTGAGACAGGCGTTGTACGGGTCGTTGTAGGCGGAGATGTCCCAGTACGAGCCGCCGAGCGTCAGCCGGAAGAACAGGTACTCGCGCTGGATGTCGTGCCCGGTGATGTACCAGCCGCGCAGCGACGTCAGCAGCAGCAGCGAGGCGGCCGAGGCGTACAGCCCCAGCTCCACCACACCGTCCCGGTAGCGTTCCCGCCGCACCATCAGCAGCACCAGCAGCGCCGCGACGACCACCAGCGCGAAGACACTGACCGCCCCGCCCAGCCCGTTGTTCAGCCGCACCGGTCCCGCGACGGACAGCGTCAGCGCCACCGCACAGAGCACCCCGACGGGCACCAGCCCGGCGATCCGCCCCCCGGACCGCCACGGCGGCATGTCGTCCGGCGCCAGCGCCCCCAGCACCAGCAGCACCATGGCGCTCGCGCACGCCAGCACGTCCCGCTCCAGCGGCCGTTCCACCCCGGCGAGCGGCAGCGCGAAGTTGACCGTCAGCGCCACGACCATGTCCGTGAGCACGGTCAGGCCCACCGCGACCAGGAACGCGGCCCCGGGCGAGGAGACGGCGCGGAACGCCACCGCCCGCCACAGCACCGCGGGGGCCCCGATCAGCAGCCACAGCCCGCTCACGGCGAGCGGCAGCCAGTGCCCGCCGGGCCAGAGCTGGAGCAGCAGGGCCACCGGGATGCTCACCAGCATCCCGTAACGCCCTCGGAGCAGCGTGGGGACCGTCATACGGCGACCTTCGCATACACCTGCTCGACGGCCGCCGTGACCGCCTCCCAGGAATAGCCGGGCGCCGCCGCCGCGCTGCGCCGCGCCAGCCGCCGGCGCAGCCCGGGGTCAGCGGCGAGGGAATCGATCGCGGCGGCGAGCGCGGCCGGTTCGGGGCCGGCCAGCAGCCCCGTGTCACCGAGCAGTTCCGCGTTGCCCGGAACGTCCGTCGCCACCACGGGCAGCGCCGCCGCCATGGCCTCCAGCGCCGCCAGCGGCATCCCCTCCTTGTCGGAGGGCAGCACGAACGCGTCGGCCGCCGCGTACGCCGCCGCCAGCTCGTCCCCGTACAGCGCGCCGGAGAACTCCACCACGCCCCCGAGGTCCAGCCGCCGCACCCGCGCGGCGAGTTCCTCCCGCAGCTCCCCGTCGCCGACGATCCGCAGCCGCACCGGCTCCCGGACCAGGCTCAGGGCGTCCAGCAGCCGGGCGACGTTCTTCTGGGCGCTCAGCCGGCCGACGAACAGCAGCCGCAGCGGCCCCGGCCCCGGCTCGCGCGGCTCGCGGTAGAACTCGGCGCCCACCCCGTTGGGGACGACGAACACCCGCCGGGCAGGCGTCCCGTACCGGTCGCGCACGAACTCCGCCTGGGCCTCGGTGAGCACGACGACGGCGGCGGCGGACCGCAGCACCCGGCCGAGGACGTGCTTCTTGTACGCGGGCAGCAGCCCGCCCAGCCGTCCCGTGGGGTCGACGTCGAGGTGGAAGTGCACGACGAGGGGCAGCCGCCGGGTCTTCGCGGCCAGCGCCGCCAGCTCCGGCCACAGGGCGTGGGCGGCGTGCAGATGGAGCACCGAACCCCGGGGCGCGCGCAGCAGGGTGAGCGCCAGGCCGGGGGCGATCGCGGTGTGGGCGAGCTCGGCGGCGCGGTGCCGGCGTACCGTCACGCGGCCCTCGCGGGTGCGCCGGGCGGCGCCGTGGGCGCCGAGGGCCGTGGTGACGACGCGTACGTCGTAGCGCGCGCCCAGCCCCTCGGCGAGGTTCGCCACCACACGCTCCAGCCCGCCCAGATGGGGCGGGTAGTAGGGCGTGACCTGAAGGATCGTACGCATCGGCGTCCAGGGGCGGGAGAGGGGCGAGGGGCGGGTGCGTGGGGGGTCAGCCGATCGCGTTGCCCTCACCGAAGCGGTAGTGCAGCGCCTGCGGCCGGCCCGTCAGGCGTACCAGGACCAGCGCGGGCTCCGCGTGGACGGGCACCTCGGCCACGGTACGGGACTCCACCCCGGGGCGGGTTCTGACGGTGAGGGTATCGACCGCGAGCTTCTCGCCCTTCGCGGACTCGAGCGTCACCTCGACCTCACGGGTCGCACCGCCGCCGCCGTGGTCCGTGACCGCGAGGGGCACCAGCACGGTGGCGCCGTCCAGATGCGGGGAGTCGGTGAAGTACAGCTCGGTGAACTCACTGGGCCGGCGCGTGAAGGAGTCCTCCAGCGCGGAGCGCACCGGGTCGAGCGACCACAGGACGCCCCCGGCCGCGGCGACGACGGCCAGGACCACCGCGACGATCACGGCACGCGCCCACGGCGGACGCGTCCGGCCGGGCCGGTCCTCGTCCTCCTCGGTGCGCTCGCCGGCCGTCTGCGTCGTCATACCGCCTCGGCCCGGCCGTTGCCGCACTCACCGGCGCCCTCGGCGACCGTCCGCTGCCGGGGCAGGGGAACCACCGGCCGCAGCCGGGGGGCGGGGCGGCGGAAGCGGTGCGCGAAGAGCTGGCGCAGATTGCCCATCCCGTCGGGCAGGGCCCGCAGCTTCACCTCGCCCTGCCGTCTCCGGTACTCGATCGGCACCTCGAGGAAGCGGTAACCGGCCCGGGTCGCGGAGTTCTTGATCTCCTGGGAGAAGGACATACCGGTGGAGCGTACGTCGATGCCGTGCCAGACATGGCGGCGGAAGATCCACATCCCGGACTGCGAGTCGCGCAGCCCGTTGCGGAACAGCGCCCGGCTCAGGGCGCTCAGCGCGTGGTTGGCCAGGGTGTGCGAGGCCTTCATCGCGGAGCGGTTGTCCCGGTGCAGCCGGTCCGTGGTCATGAACTCGATGTCCCGCTCGACCAGGGTGCCCAGCAGCTCGGGCAGCCGGTCGAAGGGGTACGTGCAGTCGGCGTCCCCCGTGGCGATGACCTCGCCCCGGGCCGCGTCGAACCCCGCGTGGTAGGCGTTGCCGTAGCCCCGGTCGGGCTGGACGACGACGCGGGCCCCGAGGGAGCCCGCGACGGCGGCGGTGTCGTCGGTCGAGGCGTTGTCGACGACGATCACATCCGTCTCCCAGCCCGCCTCCCGCAGCGCGGCCAGCGGGATCGACTCCAGCACGGCCGGCATGTTCTCGGCCTCGTTCAGCGCCGGGATCACGACGGACAGAGTTGGCACCTGAAATCCCCCCTTGGTCAACGCACGGCAGCGCCCGGCCTCCCCCGAGACCTGCTTCCACCACGCGCCGCACCGGCTGACGAATTCTCCGCGCCCAGCCGGCTGGGGGACCATGCGGCGCAAGGGGGTACGTGCCGTACGGACTCTAATCGATTCGGCGTCGACAAATCGAACCGTGTGATCGGTTTGTGACGTGTAAGGCAATCCGTCCGGTCCGGGGCCCATCGGCGCCCGGACCGGGCGGGGTTCGGCCGAGGGGGTGTCAGCCGACCAGCCAGGACGCCGTCGGCTGGCCCGTACCGGCGGAGCCGGCCTTCAGCCGGGCGGCCTGCACGGCGGTGAACGGCTCGTCCCAGACGAGGATGCTGCCCATGACCCCGGACCACGGGTTGACCCACTGGTCGTGGTGGCGGCTGCGGCCGATCTGCAGCGGTCCGGAACCGGCGAAGATCTTGCCGGTCTTGGCCGATCCCGCCTTGACGCCGTTGACGTAGAGCGTGATCGTGCCGGCCTTGGCGTCGTAGGAACCCATCAGCAGCACCCACTCGTTGTGGGTGTTGACGTTCTTCGAGACGACCTTGCGGGTGGTGCTGTCCGCGCCGGACTTGCCGGTCTGCACCCGGAACACCCAGTCCTGGCGGCCGCGTACGTCGTCCCGGCCCAGTTCGAACGAGAAGGACTTCCCGTCGCCCTGGCTGATCGCGGCACGGGAGACGAACTGCGCCTCGTTGAACACCCACGCCGAGACGGTGAAGCTCTTGGTGACGTCGACGGCCTCGGTCGCCGACTGGGCGTAGGAGTTCATGTTGCTGCGCATCCGCAGCAGATAGCCGTCCTGTCCCTTGCTGACGGTGGCGTCGGGGCTGACGGCGAGGTCGTTCTGGCCGGTGCGGTCGGCGATGAGGTCCTTCTGGCCGTCCACGAAGGGCGACTTCGGGTCCACGGCCTTCTTCGACTCGGCAGGCTTCGGGCTGTTCGAGGCGGCCTGGGTCGTCTTCTCCTTCGGGGACTTCCCGTCGTCCCCGATCCCCTGGGTGATCACCAGGCCGACGCCGGCGCCCAGCACACAGGCCGCCAGCGTCACGATGCCGGTGATGCGCCACTTGCGGCGGCGCTGGCTGCGCTCGTTGTCGTCGGCCAGCGACGACCAGTCGGGCTGCGGGATGGGCGAGACCCAGGGCTCCGGCTGTCCGGGGGAGACCTGCGTCTGCCAGTCGGCCTGACCGCCCGGCGCCGCCCCCGGCTGCCCCGGCCCCGACTCCGACGTCCAGGGCTGTACGGGCTGCCCGGGACCGCCGAACCCGCCGCCCGGGACCGGCGGGCGGGGTTCCGCGGGCGTACCGGTGGGGATCGTGGGGTCGTACGCGCGGGGGTCCGGGATGTTGCTGCCCCCGTGGCGGTCCGTGCCGTCAGTCATGTCACGGATGGTAGAACATCGATGCGTATAGCAGGAGATGGCACCCGCGACAACCAGGTCACACTCCGGTGTCGGCCGCCTCCGTGACCCTACCCTCCCGGCTCGTGTCCACCCAGAGCACCGTGTGCCCCTCCGTCGGATCCGGCGTCTCCCACCGCCGCAGCATCCGGTCCACCGCCGCGCGGGGGACCGCGTGTTCGCGGTCGGTGTTGCGGCGGTGGAGGACCGCCGGCGGGGCCTCCAGGGCGATGATCTCGACGCGGCCGTGGTAGGCGGCGATCAGGCCCGTGCACTGGTCGCGCAGTTGGCGGCTGACGTTGGTGGCGTTCCAGACGAACGGCTCGCGGCGGCGCAGGTGGACGCGGGCCGCCTCCTGCGCCGCCGCGGCCACCGCGCGCTGCGGGGCGCCGGGGGCGATGCCCAGTTCGCGGCGGATGGCGTCCAGGCTGACCACCGCGACGCCCGGGCGGTTGGCGGCGATCCAGCTGTCCTTGCCGGCGCCGGGGAGGCCGGACATGACGGTGACCGTCGTGCGGGTGTCGTCGTAGGCGGCGTACGACGGGTCGCGGCCGGGGGTGCGGAAGAACTGGAAGCGGGCGTGGTCGGAGGGGAACGCGCGGGGCGTCGTGAGGCAGTCCTCGGCCGCGCAGAACTCGCGGTACAGGGCGATGTTCTCCAGCACCTCGTCCGCGTCCGAGCAGATCCGGCCCAGGATGTCCGCCGTCGCCAGTACGGCCAGGTCCTCGTTGGAGGCCAGGAGGCTCACCCGGTAGGCGATCCTGCGCAGGTCGTCCAGCGGGCGCTCCAGGCCCCAGAACGGGACCTGGTGGTGCCGTACCAGCGCCGCCACGTGCTCCCGCCAGGCCGTGGGCGCGGCCAGCTCCCACAGCACGCGCCGGGCCAGCAGGTCGCCGTGGCGGGAGTGGCCGTGGGCGGTGATGGAGCCGTCCGCCTGGTGTTCCGTGCAGTAAGGCTTCGCGGAGTCGTGCAGCAGGACGGCGGCGAACAGGCGGACGCGGTCGGCGGGCGGACGCGAGCGCCACTCGGGGAGCGAGGCGAGGACCTCGGCGGCCATCCGGGTGTGCACGGCGACGTCGCCCTCGGCGTGGTGCACCGCGTCCTGCGGCACGCCCTCCAGGCGGCGGATCCAGGGGAACGCGGCCGTGATCGCGGGCCAGTCGACGTGCCAGCCGGGGGCGGTGGGGCAGAGGCGGTCAAAGACCTCCATACATCACCTCCGGGTCGGCGAGGCGGTTGGGCAGGATCGGGCGGTCCTGCCAGTGGGTGCCGGAGTCCAGCACGGTGGTGAGGAAGCCGGCCCGCACCCATTTGAGGCGGCCGGTCGTCAGGCCGTTCTCCTCGACCTTGAGGTAGAGGCCCTCCATGTCGTCGGAGGTGTCGGTCTCGGATGCCACCCGGTCGGGGTCCAGGCCCTGTTCGACGGCCGCTTCCTTCAGCGTCTCGCGCCAGTGGGCCGTACGGGCGGTGGACGGGCCGACGAGGGCGGTGAGTTCGGCGGGCTTCGTGAACGGGCCCTCGTGGAGTACGGGGACGGAGTGCACGCCCGTACCGGACAGGAGGGCGTGGCGGCGCGGGGTGGAGAGGAAGGCGTCGGCCTCGCGGTCGAGGACGTCGAACTCGCAGAAGTAGTGCGGGAGGGCGTCGTAGAACACCGTGTGCTTGGCGTACAGCCACTCGCCGTACAGCACGTAGCGCGTGCCCAGCCGTTCGTACAGGCCCGGTCCGACGACCGCCGCCCACGCCTTCAGCCGGGCGAACTGCTTCTCGCGCGGGCCGCCCGTCAGATAGTGCCCGCGCGACTGCAGCCGCAGCTCGCCGCCGGGGCCGAAGCTGATCGCGGCGTTGGCGCCGTCCAGCTTCTCCTCGACGACGAGATGACGGCCGGCTATGTCCCGGAAGGGGATCTGCGCCAGGTCCTCGTCGCCCGGCTGCAGCCGGCTGCCCTGCAGATGCGGGGTGCGCGGATATTTGCGGAGCATGGTGCGGTTGTACGGGGCGGGCACGCTCCGGGACAACCCGTTTTAGAAGAGGCGGCGGTCCTTGTGCACCGGGAACTTCTCCCGGTACGCGGCCACCCGCTTCAGGTCCAGCTCCGCGGTCAGGACCTCCTGGCCCGGGCCCGCCTCCGCCAGCACCTCGCCGTCGGGGGCGACGATCAGCGAGCGGCCGTTCTGCTCGACGCCCGCGTGGGTGCCGGCGGTGCCGCAGGCCAGGACGTACGCCTGGTTCTCGATGGCCCGGGCGATCGCGAGGGTCCGCCAGTGGCCGCCGCGCGCGGCCGGCCAGCCCGCCGGGAGGACGATCGTCTCCGCGCCGGCGTCCAGCAGCCGCCGGAAGACCTCGGGGAAGCGCAGGTCGTAGCAGGTGGCGAGGCCCAGCACCGTGCCCGCGGCGGGCGCCGTGACGATCTCCTCGCCGGCGACCATCAGGGTGGCCTCGCCGCGGTCGAAGCCGAAGCGGTGGATCTTCCGGTAGACCGCCGCGAGTTCCCCGTCGGGGGCGAAGAGGAGGGAGGTGTTGCAGAGATCACCCTTCGCGGTGCGCTCCACGATCGACCCCCCGTGCAGCCAGACGCCGGCGTCGCGCGCGGCGGCCGACATCGCCTGCCCGGTGGGCCCGTCCAGGGGCTCGGCCTCCGCCTCGAAGCTTTCGAACGCGAACGCTCCGACCGGCCACAGTTCCGGAAGTACGACGAGGTCGGCGCCGTTCTGGTCCCGTACGAGCGACCCGGCGGCCTCGCGCCGGGATTCGGGCGATTCGGCCGTATTCACTGCCATTTGCAGAAGGGAGACGCGCACGTGTACCACCGCCTGTTGAGTCAAGCCCTGATTACGGACCTGCGATCGTCGCCCGAAAGCAGTGCCGGTGCCTGTGCGGGCAGCGTAACTTAGAGGACCTATCGCATTCCTCGCTGAGGTTCCGCCGATTTCCCCGCCAGTGAACAAGTCCGTACGAGGGGTCCCGTTGACCGTCCACCCGAACCTGCAGCCGTACATCGATGCCTGGACCCAATCCGCCGATGCCGTCACCGATCTCGTCTCACCCCTGACGGACGGGGAGTGGCACCGGCCCAGCGGACTGCCCGGGTGGTCGGTGAAGGACGTCGTGTCGCATCTGATCGGCTCCGAGTGCGAGGCGCTCGGCGATCCGCGGCCGATCCACACCCTGCCGGTCGACCTGTACCACGTGAAGACCGAGTGGGCCCGCTACACCGAGGTCCAGGTCGACATCCGGCGCCATCACACGCCGCCGGAGATCACGGCGGAGCTCGAGTACACGCTGATCCGGCGGAGGCGTCAGCTGCGCAACGAGAAGCGGGCGCCGGAGGCCGTGGTGCGGGGGCCGCTGGGGCGGGAGACGACGCTGGAGCAGTATCTGCGCACGCGGGCGTTCGACACCTGGGTGCACGAGCAGGATCTGCGCCGGGTGCTGGGCCGGCCGGGCGGGCTGGACTCGCAGGGGGCGTACGTGGCGCGGGACGTGCTGCTGGAGCGGCTGGCGAAGGTCGTCGCCAAGGACGCGGCGGCGCCGCCGGACAGCGTGGTCGTGGTGGACGTGACGGGTCCGGTGGACTTCATGCGGACGGTCCGGGTGGACGCCGAGGGGCGCGGCAGCGTGGACGGCCGGGTGTCGCTGGCGCCGACGGTGACGCTGAACACCGACTGGGAGACGTACGTACGCCTCGCGTGCGGGCGCCTGCGGGCGGACGCGGACGGGGAGCCGGTGAAGCTGGACGGCGACCAGGAGCTGGGCCGCGCGATCCTGCGGCACTTCGCGGTCACGCCGTGAGCTGACCTCACCCGTACGGCGGCGGTGTTCAGCCGCGCGGCGGCGCCCGGGGAGCGCGGCGGCAAAGGGCGTCGCAGGCTGACCGTGTGACCATCAGTCTTGAACAGCTCCAGCGCTGCAGCGTCGCCATCGACATGGGTGCCTCCCGGACCCGCGTCTATCTGAAGGACGTCGGCCTCGTCGTCGACGAGGCGAGCGCCGCCGCGGTCAACACCCGCACCGGCGCCCTCGTCGCCGTCGGCAACACCGTCGAGCAGATGGCGGGCCGGACCCCCTCCCACATCCGCGTGGTGCGCCCGGTGGGCGCCACCGGGATCACCGACATCGAGATGGCGCAGCGTCTCCTGCGCCATCTCGTCGACCACCGGGTGCGCCGCGCCTGGCGGTTCCACCCCAATCTGCGCGCGGCGGCCTGCGTCCCGCACGAGTCGGAGCCGCTGGTCCAGCGCGCCGTGGTGGACACCCTGGCCGGGCTCGGCGCCCGCAAGGTGCTGCTGGTGGACACCCTGATCGCCGCAGGCGTGGGCTGCGGCCTGCCGGTGGAGCAGGCCGAGGGCATGCTGATCGTCGTCTGCGGGGCGGCGATGACGCAGATCGCGGTGCTGTCCCTGGGCAGCGTGGTCGCCGCGGAGAAGGTGATGGCGGGCGGCGCGGCCGTCCAGCGGGCGCTGACGGAGCATCTGCGCAACCGCCACGACCTCGTCGTCCCGGGTCAGGCCGTACGTCAGGTCCATCACGCGGTGGCGCTGGCGGTGTCCGGCGAGACGGACCGGGCCTCCGTGCGCGGCTGGGACGCGGTGACGGGCGAGGTGCGGGAGGTCGCCGTGAACGTGGCCGACGCGCAGGCGGCGGCGGACGCCCCGATGCTGGCGGTGCTGGACGGCATCCGGTCGGTGCTGCGGCGGTGCCCGCCGGACCTGGTGGCGGACATCGGTGTCCGGGGCATCATGCTGGCCGGCGGCAACGCGACGATGCCGGGGCTGGAGCCGATGCTGCGGCGGTCGGTGAACCTTCAGGTGCATGTCGCGGAGCGGCCGGAGACGGCGGCGATCCTGGGGCTCGGCTCGCTGCTGGGCAAGGGGCGGCGGGCGCCGGCGACGTACACGCTGCCGCCGGAGCAGGGGGGCAGCGCCGAGGGGTCGCCGGCTGCGAAGGGAAAGCGCAGGGTCAGGCGGGAACGTGCACGGTCTCGACCCGGCTCGCGACCAGACGCTCCCGCTCCCGGCGGCCGGCCCGGCCACGAAGACGCAAGATCTGCGTGACGCCCAGCACCTGCAGCACGAAGACCGAGCCGAACGCGATCCGGTAGTCGTCGCCGGTGGCGTCCAGCAGCAGCCCCACGGCCAGCAGCGTCATGATCGACGCCGAGAAGCCGCCGACGTTGACGACGCCGGACGCGGTGCCCATCCGCTCCGGCGGGTTGGCCGGGCGGGCGTAGTCGAAGCCGATCATCGAGGCGGGCCCGCAGGCGCCGAGGACGACGCACAGCACGACCAGCTCCCAGCCGGGGGCCCGGCCGCCGGGCCACGCGATCGTCAGGGCCCAGACGGCGGCGGTGGCCGCGATCGTGCCGAGGACCAGCGGCGTACGGGCGCCGTGGTGGCGGGCGATGACCTGGCCGAAGACCAGGCCGAAGACCATGTTGGCGAGCACGACCAGGGTGAGGAACCCGCCGGCCTCGGCGCGGGTGAGGCCCTGCGCCTCCACCAGGAACGGCAGCCCCCACAGCAGCAGGAAGACCATCGCGGGGAACTGGGTGGTGAAGTGCGCCCAGAACCCCAGCCGGGTCCCGGGCTCCCGCCAGGTCAGGGCCAGTTGCCGGCGCATCCCGGGGCGGGGGCGGGGCGGCCCGGGGTGGTCCTTGAGGGCGGACGCCTTCGCCGGGGAGTCCTTCAGTACGAACACCACCAGCCCGAACACCAGCACCCCGGCCGTCGCGCTGCCCGCGAACGCCGGGACCCAGCCGTACGACTGGAGCGCGCGGGCCAGCAGCAGCGTCGAGACGAGGTTGCCCGCCATCCCGAACAGCGCCGCCACCTGGGCTATCAGCGGCCCCCGGCGGGCCGGGAACCAGTGCGCGCCCAGCCGCAGCACGCTGATGAACGTCATCGCGTCCCCGCACCCCAGCAGCGCCCGCGCGCCCAGCGCCGTCCCGTACGACCCGGCGAACGCGAAGCCGAACTGGCCCAGGGTGAACAGGACGGTGCCCATCGCCAGGACCTTGCGCGGCCCGAGCCGGTCGACCAGCAGCCCCACGGGTATCTGCATCCCCGCGTACACCAGCAGCTGGAGGATGGAGAACGCCGACAGCGCGGAGGCGTTGATGTGGAACCGCTCGGTCGCGTCCAGCCCGGCGACCCCGAGGCTGGTGCGGTAGATCACGGCGGCGAAGTAGACGGCGCACCCCACGCCCCACATCGCCAGCGCCCGCCGCCCGCCCGGCGGGTCACCGGGGAGGACGGCGTGCCGCTCGGGGACCCGGCCGAGGCGGGTCATCGCGAGCCGGGCACGCAGCCGGCCGGGGATCACCGACGTTCTCCGCGCAGGAGTTCCGCCACCGACCCGACATGCCCGTGTACGGCCGCCACCGCCGCGTCCGCGTCGCCCGCGCGCAGCGCCTCGAGGATCTCCGTGTGCTCCTCGATGTTGCGCCGCAGCCGGCCGGGGTGGGCGCGCAGGATCTCGACGCCCATCCGCAGCTGGCGGTCGCGGAGCTGGTCGTAGAGCCGGACCAGGATCTCGTTGCCGGAGCTGCGCACGATCTCCGCGTGGAAGCAGCGGTCCAGCCGCGCCGCCTCGCGCAGATCGCCGGAGGCGACGTTCGCCTTCAGCGACTCCAGCAGCTCCGTCAGCCGCGCGAGCAGCCCGGCCGGGGCCGGCACCGCCTTGCGTACGGCGTGCTCCTCCACCAGCATCCGCGTCTCGACGACGTCCGCGATCTCCTGCGCGGACACCGGCAGCACCAGGGCGCCCTTCTTCGGGTAGAGCTTGATCAGCCCCTCCGCCTCGAGCCGCAGCAGCGCCTCGCGCACGGGTGTCCGCGACACCCCGACGGCCTCGGCCAGCTCGCCCTCGGTGAGCAGCATCCCGCCCTCGTAACGGCGGTCCAGGACCGCCTCCTTGACGTGGACGTAGACCCGCTCGGCGGCGGGCGGGGGCTTGACGGGGGCGGCGACGGGGGCAGCGGTGGGGGGCATGAGCACAGCATAGATACAACAGGGATACAGCGGTGGGACGGTCCGCGATGTGGACCCGCACCCGCCGGACGGCCCCGCGTGCTCGGCTCCCGGGCCGCAGGGGCATATCCTCACGATTTATTACAAACCCCCCGTCGAACGGAGTCGATCGATGACCACCCTGCCGGTTCCCGCCCGCCGCGGCCGGCCACGGCGCGGGCGGCTGCTCGCCGCCGCGGCGTTAACGGCCGCCGGCCTGGCACTCGGTCCGGTCCCCGCCGTACAGGCAGCCGCGCCGGCGGCCTGTACGCCCCAGACCGGCCCGTACCAGTGGCAGCTGGAAAAGCGGCTCGGGCTGCCCGAGGACGGCCGGGCCTCCGTCGCCGACTGCGAGGCGGTGGCGGCGCTGCAGAAGCAGCTGAAGCTGAAGCAGACCGGCAAGGCGGACCTCGTCACGTACCGGATGGCGCTCGTCGACGACGTGCGCAAGGACCCCAACGCACGCAAGAAGTGCCCGGTCAGGAGCTACCGGGTGACGTGTATCGACCTCACCCGGCAGGTGCTGTGGGTGCAGGCCGGCAAGACGGGGAAGCTGCTCTTCGCGCCGGTCCCGGTGCGGACCGGGCTGCCCGGGTTCGAGACGCGGACCGGCTGGCAGGAGATCTACTGGCGCCACAAGGACCACTTCTCCACCATCTACGACAACGCCCCGATGCCGTACTCGCAGTTCTTCAACGGCGGACAGGCGCTGCACGGCACCTACCACGACCTCTTCACCTCCGGCTCCGGCGGCTGCGTGAACCTGCGGGTGGCGGACGCGGAGAAGCTGTGGAACCTCCTGGAGGAGGGCGACCACCTGTACATCTACGGCAAGAAGCCCACCACCGTCCGGGCGGCGGCAGCACCGATGAGCGAGGAGGACCGGCTCGTCTCGGAGTACTTCGGCTCGTTCGACATCGAGCCGTCGGTCACTCCGGACACTCCGGTGACTCCGGCGTTCTGAGACACGGCGAAGGGCCGGGCGCCTTGGATGCGCCCGGCCCTTCGTCTTCGTACGCGGAATCAGCCCCAGGTGATGAGCTTCTTCGGGTTCTCCAGCACCGCGGCCACGTCCGCCAGCACCCGCGAGCCCAGCTCGCCGTCCACCAGCCGGTGGTCGAACGACAGGGCGAGGGTGGTGACCTGACGCGGCTTGACCTTCCCCTTGTGCACCCACGGCTGCAGCTTGACGGCGCCGAACGCGAGGATCGCCGACTCGCCGGGGTTGAGGATGGGCGTACCGGTGTCGACGCCGAAGACGCCGACGTTGGTGATGGTCACCGTGCCGCCGGACATGTCCGCCGGGGTGGTCTTCCCCTCGCGGGCGGTGGACACCAGCTGCCCCAGGGACGCGGCCAGCTCCGGGAGGGTCTGGGCGTGGGCGTCCTTGATGTTCGGGACGATCAGACCGCGCGGGGTGGCGGCGGCGATGCCCAGGTTCACGTAGTGCTTGAGCACGATCTCCTGGTTCTCCTCGTCCCAGGACGCGTTGACGTCCGGGTGCCGCCGGATGGCGATGAGGAGGGCCTTCGCGACGAGCAGCAGCGGGTTGACCCGCAGGCCCGCCATGTCCTTGTCGGCCTTCAGCTCCTCGACCAGCTTCATCGTCCGCGTCACGTCGACGGTGACGAACTCCGTGACATGCGGGGCGGTGAAGGCGCTGGCGACCATGGCCTGCGCGGTGACCTTGCGGACGCCCTTGACGGGGATACGGGTCTCCCGGGCGTCGGCCGCCACCGGGACGGCGACCGCCGGCTCCGCCACCACGGGCTCGGGCGCCGGCGGGACGGCGACGGCGGCGTGCACGTCCTCGCGGGTGACGATGCCGCCCGCCCCGGTCGGCACGACCGCGGTGAGGTCCACGCCGAGGTCCTTGGCCAGCTTGCGCACCGGCGGCTTGGCCAGCGGGCGGTCGACGCCCGGCACCGGCGCGGGGGGCGCGGGTGCGGGGGCGGCGCTGCCGTTCAGCTCCGTCTGGAGCGCGGCGGTAGCCGGCTCCGGGACGGTCTTGCGGGCGCGGCGCTTCGTCGAGCTCTCGCTGACCCCGTAGCCGACGAGCACGGGCTCCCTCTTGGGCGCCTGCTCGGCGGCGGCGGGCTCCTCGGCGGCCACCGGAGCCGGGGCGGCGTCCCCACCGCCCGGATCGGTGTCCACCGCGATGATCGCCGTACCGACGTCGACGGTGGAGCCCGCCTCAAAGTGCAGCTCGTGCACCACCCCGTCGAACGGGATCGGCAGCTCCACGGCCGCCTTCGCCGTCTCGACCTCGCACACGACCATGCCGTCGTGCACCGCGTCGCCCGGCTTGACGTACCAGGTGAGGATCTCGGCCTCGGTCAGGCCCTCGCCCACGTCGGGCATCTTGAATTCGCGGAAGCGCGTCATTGCTCCGGTGCTCCCTTTCTCAGTACGCGAGCGCGCGGTCGACGGCGTCGAGCACCCGGTCCAGGTTGGGGAGGTACTCCTCCTCCACCCGGGCCGGCGGATACGGCGCGTGGAAGGCGCCCACCCGCAGTACCGGCGCCTCCAGATGGTAGAAGCACCGCTCCGTGATCCGCGCCGCGATCTCCGCGCCCGAGCCGAAGAACACCGGCGCCTCGTGCACCACGACCAGCCGGCGGGTCTTCTCCACCGACGCCTGGATGCCATCGAAGTCGACCGGGGAGACCGAGCGCAGGTCCAGGACCTCCAGGCTCTTGCCCTCCTCGGCCGCCGCCGCGGCGACCTCCAGACACGTCTTGACCATCGGCCCGTACGCGACGAGCGTCAGGTCCGTGCCCTCGCGCACCGTGCGCGCGGTGTGCAGCGGGCCGGGGATGGCGGCGGTGTCGACGTCGCCCTTGTCCCAGTAGCGCCGCTTGGGCTCGAAGAAGATCACCGGGTCGTCGGAGGCGATCGCCTGCTGCATCATCCAGTAGGCGTCCGCGGCGTTCGCCGGGGAGACGCACTTGAGGCCCGCGACGTGCGCGAACAGCGACTCGGGGGACTCGCTGTGGTGCTCGACCGCGCCGATGCCGCCGCCGTAGGGGATCCGGATGACGACGGGCAGCTTGACCGTGCCGAGGCCGCGGGCGTGCATCTTGGCCAGCTGGGTGACGATCTGGTCGTACGCGGGGAAGACGAAGCCGTCGAACTGGATCTCCACCACGGGCCGGTAGCCGCGCAGCGCCAGCCCGATGGCCGTACCGACGATGCCGGACTCGGCCAGCGGGGTGTCGATGACCCGGTCCTCGCCGAAGTCCTTCTCCAGCCCGTCCGTGATGCGGAACACGCCGCCGAGCTTGCCGACGTCCTCGCCCATGACGAGGACCTTCGCGTCGTCCTCCATGGCCTTGCGCAGGGAGGCGTTGATCGCCTTGCCCAGAGCCATCTTCTCGATCGCCATGATCAGTTGCCCTCCTCGGCGAAGCTCGCCTGGTAGGCGGCGTACTGTGCGCGCTCTTCGTCCACGAGTGCGTGACCGTCGGCGTAGATGTTCTCGAACATGGACATCGGGGACGGGTCCGGCATGGTGCGGATCGACTCACGCACCCGGCGGCCCGTGGCCTCGGACTCGGCGTCCAGCTCCGCGAAGAAGGCGGCGTCCGCCAGGCCCTCGTTCTCCAGATACGTGCGCAGCCGCAGGATCGGGTCCTTCGTCTCCCACGACTTGCGCTCGTCGTCGCTGCGGTAGCGCGTCGGGTCGTCGGAGGTGGTGTGCGCGCCCATCCGGTACGTGAACGCCTCGACCAGCATCGGGCCCTGGCCGGAGCGGGCGTGCTCCAGCGCGGCCCGGGTCACGGCCAGCACCGCGAGGACGTCGTTGCCGTCGACCCGGACACCCGGGAAGCCGAAGCCGGCCGCGCGCTGGTAGATCGGCACCCGGGACTGCTTCTCGGTGCGCTCGGAGATCGCCCACTGGTTGTTCTGGCAGAAGAACACCACCGGCGCGTTGTACACGGCCGCAAAGGTGAACGCCTCGTTCACGTCGCCCTGGCTGGAGGCGCCGTCGCCGAAGTACGCGATGACCGCGGCGTCCGCCCCGTCCTTGGCCACGCCCATCGCGTAGCCCGTGGCGTGCAGCGCCTGCGAGCCGATGACGATCGTGTACAGGTGGAAGTTGTTGGCCGTCGGGTCCCAGCCGCCGTGGTTCACGCCGCGGAACATGCCCAGCAGGGTCTCCGGCGGTACGTCGCGGGTCCAGGCGACGCCGTGCTCGCGGTACGTCGGGAAGGCGTAGTCGTCCGGCCGCAGGGCGCGGCCCGAGCCGATCTGGGCGGCCTCCTGGCCGAGCAGCGACGGCCACAGACCCAGCTCGCCCTGGCGCTGCAGGGTGACGGCCTCGGCGTCGAAGCGCCGGGTCAGCACCATGTCGCGGTACAGGCCGCGCAGCTCCTCGGGGCTCAGGTCCACCGAGTACCCCGGGTGCTCGACGCGCTTGCCCTCCGGGGTCAGCAGCTGGACGAGTTCGGGCTCCTGGCCGGCCTTGCGGGCCGCTGCGCTCGTGCGCTTCCCGCCGCTGCGGCGCGCCGGTTTGCGCGCGGCGGTGCTCTCCACGGTCACGATCTGCTCCTGACGTATCTCCGGCCCCCGGGGTCACCGGTGGCCTGGGGTCTCCCGGCCGGCGGCCGGGAGGCGGCTCACCCGGATCCTCGGGGGGCGCACGGGGTGGGTGCGCCCGAGGGAAAACCGGGTGTGACAGGCGCCCGGCGACAGCCTCACGAGCCACGCTACCCAGTGGAAGGCGAGCATGCGAACCGCCTGTGACCTGCGGTTTTACTTGGATTTCCAAGTAAACCGCGGATTCGGCGACGCAACCACTGGTCACGGGCCCGCAGGGTGCCGGGACAGGGGCACCGTAACCCGGACCGCGTCGGCGCGGGAAGACCCAATATGTGAGACTGACCAGGTGGACAAAGAAGACAAAATTACCGTTTTCCTTCTCGATGACCACGAAGTAGTACGTCGTGGGGTGCACGAGATGCTCTCCGCCGAAGCGGACATCGAGGTGGTGGGCGAGGCGGGCACCGCCGCGGACGCCCTGGTGCGGATCCCGGCGGTGCGCCCCGACGTGGCCGTGCTGGACGTCCGGCTGCCGGACGGCAGCGGGGTCGAGGTGTGCCGGGAGATCCGCTCGCAGGACCAGGGGATCAAATGCCTCATGCTCACGTCCTTCACGGACGACGAGGCGCTCTTCGACGCGATCATGGCGGGGGCGTCGGGCTATGTGCTGAAGGCCATCCGGGGGAACGAGCTGCTGACGGCCGTACGGGACGTGGCGGCCGGGAAGTCGCTGCTGGACCCGGTGGCCACGGCGCAGGTGCTGGAGCGGCTGCGCGACGGGACCAAGGACAAGGGCGACGAGCGCATGGCGTCGCTCACCGACCAGGAGCGGAAGATCCTGGACCTGATCGGTGAGGGCATGACGAACCGGGCGATCGGCGAGGAGTTGCATCTCGCCGAGAAGACCATCAAGAACTATGTGTCTTCTCTGCTGTCGAAGCTCGGTATGGAGCGGCGCTCGCAGGCGGCGGCGTACGTCGCCCGCAAGCAGGGGGAGCGCGCCGGGGGCTCCGGCGCGTTCTCGGGCGAGAGCGGCACCGGGAAGACGTGACCCCCCGGCCCGCCTCCGTCCTACTGGCCGGTGGTGGTCCCCACGTCCGCGCCGCCGGCGACCGTACCCGCGTTGGTGCCGCCGTCCGCCGCGCCGCCGTCGACCGTCCCGCCATCCGCCGCGCCGCCGTCGACCGTCCCGCCGTCTGTCGTGGTGCCGCCGTCGGTCGTCCCGCCGTCCGTCGTGGTGCCGCCGTTGGTCTGGCCGCCGTCCGTCGTCGTGCCGCCATCCGTGGTCGGCGGCGGGCTGTCCGTCGGCTCCTCCGTCGGCGTCTCGGTCGGCTGCTGCGTCTCGGTGGGCGGCGGGGCGGAGTCCCAGCCGTCGTCCGGCTCCGTCGCGGGGTCGGTCGGCTCCGCGGACTCCTCCGGCTGCGTCTCCTCCTCCGAGGGGGACTGGGACACACTCGGGGAGGTGCTCTGCTTGTTGTCGGGGGTCTTGTCCCCGCCGCCCTGGCTGAGGGCGATCGCCACGCCCACGACCACGGCCACGACCGCCATCGCGGCCAGCATCAGCCACTTCCCCCGGCCACCGCGCTCGTCCCGGTCCCCGGGGTCGAAGCCCCCGTCGTCGGGACCGCTCGCGCGCAGCATCGGCTGCGGCGGGGTGGGGCGGCCGGCGCCCATCGCGGTGGTCATGGTGGGGGAGCCCATGGGCGGGGTGCTGCCCATCAGCACGGTGCCGGTGTTCCAGGCGCCGGTGTTGCCGCCGACCTCGCGGAGCATCCGCAGCGCGTACTCGACGACGCCGCGCATCTCGTCCGCCGTCTGGAACCGGTCGTCCGGCTCCTTGGCCAGCGAGTGCATCACCAGGCCGTCCAGCTCCTGCGGGATGTCCGCGCCGTGCTCGGACGGCGGCAGCGGCATGTCCTGGACGTGCTGGTACACCACGGACAGCGGGGTCTCGCCGACGAACGGCGGACGCAGCGCCAGCAGCTCGTACAGCAGACAGCCCACCGCGTACAGGTCGGAGCGGGTGTCGATGGTCTTGCCCAGCGCCTGCTCGGGGGAGAGGTACTGGGGCGTGCCCATGACCATGCCGGTCTGCGTCATCGTGGACGCCGCCGCGTGCATGGCGCGGGCGATGCCGAAGTCCATCACCTTCACCGCGCCGGTGTTGGTGATGATCACGTTGGCGGGCTTGATGTCGCGGTGCACGATGCCGTGCTGATGGCTGTACGCCAGCGCCTCGAGCACCCCGGAGATGATCAGCAGCGCCTGGTCGACGGGCGGTGAGTCGGCGCCCACCAGCAGCTCGCGGATGGTCTTGCCCTCGACGAGCTCCATCACGATGTACGGCACGGAGTGGCCGCCCACCTCGTCCTCGCCGGAGTCGTACACGGCGACGATCGCGTGGTGGTTCAGACCGGCGACGGACTGGGCCTCGCGCGTGAAGCGGGCCTTGGACGTCGGGTCCTCGGCGAGGTCGGCCCGCAGCAGCTTGACGGCGACCTCGCGGCCGAGCCGGACGTCCTCCGCGGCGAACACCTCCGCCATACCGCCGCGGCCGATGCGCCGGGTGAGCCGGTAGCGGCCCTCGCCGACGACGCCGCCGGCGCCCCAGGACTCCGGTGTGTCCGCCGCCGCGCCCTTCCGACCCCCCTGGGCGCCCGCTCGGGACGGCTCCTGCGGATTCTCCGTCTGCGCCATCTGTCCTCGCCCGTGGTCGGTCGTCTCTGGCTGCACGCTACCGCGCGATCAGCGCGTTTACGTCCGTGCGGGAAGCCACTGCCGTGAACGGACCATGCAACCCGCTGGGTGGTGGCCATGGCAAATCCGCCCCGGTCGTCCCACGTCGCGGACGGTGTGTTACGCATACGGTCACGGAACAGGCAAGAAGCTTGACGTAGCAGGACGGCACGGCAGACTTGGCGTGCGTTCACGTATTCGCACCAGGGGGGCACCCGAACATGGCCGAGCACGGCGCACCGTACGACCACGCCGGCCGTTCGCTGGGCGGCAGGCGCTACCAGCTGAAGCGGGAGCTCGGCGCGGGCGGCATGGCCTCCGTCCATCTGGCGCACGACACCTATCTCGACCGCGACGTCGCGGTCAAGACCCTGCACAGTGAGCTCGGCCGGGAGGACTCCTTCCGCGAGCGGTTCCGCCGTGAGGCGCAGGCCGTGGCCCGGCTGTCGCATCCGAACGTCGTGTCCGTGTTCGATACGGGCGAGGAGCGCGGCGCCGACGGTTCGGTGATGCCGTACATCGTGATGGAGTACGTCGAGGGCGAGCCGCTGCGCGACGTGCTGGACGCGGACATCGCGCGGTACGGCGCGATGCCGGCCGACAAGGCGCTGCGCATCACCGCCGACGTACTGGCGGCGCTGGACGCCAGCCACGAGATGGGCCTGGTGCACCGGGACATCAAGCCGGGCAACGTGATGATCGACAAGCGTGGCCAGGTCAAGGTGATGGACTTCGGCATCGCGCGCGCCGTGCAGTCGGGTGTGACGTCGATGACACAGACCGGCATGGTCGTCGGCACCCCCCAGTACCTCTCCCCCGAGCAGGCGCTGGGGCGCGGGGTCGACGCCCGGTCGGACCTGTACTCGGTGGGCATCATGCTCTTCGAGCTGCTCACCGGCCGGCTCCCCTTCGACGCGGACTCGCCGCTGGCCATCGCGTACGCCCATGTCCAGGAGACCCCGCCGAACGCCTCCGCCTTCAACCAGGCCGTCCCCCCGGTGGTGGACGCCCTGGTGATGCGGGCGCTGGCCAAGAACCCCAACGAGCGGTTCGCCTCCGCCCAGGACATGCTCGCCGAGGCCCGCCGCGCCGGCGGCCTGACCCCGCCCGGCGCGATGCCCGCGGTGGTCGCCGCCCCGCACCAGCAGGCCGGGTCCGGGGTGGGCTCGGCGGTGTTCCCCCCGGTGAACCCGCAGGCGGGGCCGTACCACTCGCCGCCCCCGGGCGCCCCGCAGGGCTACCAGCCGCTGAGCCAGTACGCGACGGGGGGCTACGGCCACCCGCCGGCGCCGCAGACCCCGCAGCAGGGCGGCTTCCAGACCCCGCCGCCGTACACCATCACCCCGCAGCAGCCGGGCCCGTCCGGCGGCGGGGGCGGCGGCAACCGCAACCTGATGCTGATCGTCACCGCGGCCGTCGTCGCGATCGCCGCCGTGGCCGGGACGATCATCTTCGTCGCACTGGGCGGCGACGACAAAAAGGACAACGGCGGCGACGGCCCCACCCCGACCGCCTCGGCCTCCGTGGAGACGGGCGCGGACGGCGGCAGCAAGCCGGACGGCTACCGGCCGCCGGAGCGCTCGCGCACGATCGACGTGACGAAGTGCACCGAGGCGCGCGAGGACTACGACGACAGCTCGAAGATCAGCCTGCCGGACTTCACGTACAAGGACTGGCACTCGGTCCGCGACTGCATCACGGCGGCGGGCTGGCAGTACACGACCGAGGAGCGCGACGACAACCTCTGGGCGAAGGACACGGTCCTCGACCAGAACATCGACCCGTTCGACGGCTTCGACCCGAAGTCGGACAAGATCAAGCTGGTCCTGGCGACGGGCTACCCGCAGCAGTAGTCCCCGGGCATGCGGAAGGGGCGGCCTCCCTGGGGGCCGCCCCTTCCGCATGCCGTCTAGAGATACGGACCGGACCGCGCCCCGCCCGACTGCTGCGGGCCGAAGTCCTCGTCGGAGCCTCCGGCGCCCGGCGGCAGCGCGCGGCGCATCTGCTCCAGCTGGGCGCGGGCCGCCATCTGCTGGGCGAAGAGGGTCGTCTGGATGCCGTGGAAGAGGCCCTCGAGCCAGCCCACCAGCTGCGCCTGCGCGATCCGCAGCTCCGCCTCGCTGGGCACGGCCTCGTCGGTGAACGGCAGCGACAGCCGCTCCAGCTCGTCGATCAGATCGGGCGCCAGCCCGTCCTCCAGCTCCTTCACCGAGCTGGCGTGGATCTCCTTCAGCCGGACCCGGCTCGCCTCGTCCAGAGGTGCGGCGCGGACCTCCTCCAGCAGCTGCTTGATCATGCTCCCGATCCGCATGACCTTCGCCGGCTGCTCGACCATCTCCGTCACCGGGATCTCGCGGGGCTCGTCGTCACCGCCCTCGTCGCCCTTGCGGGCGCCTCCTCCGATGGCCATACCGTCCGGTCCGACGACCAGGATGTGCGGTTTGTCCTGCGACTGCTCGTGGCTCGGGGTAGTCATACGTCCCATTGTCCAGCACGGGCACCCGCGCGGGGCCGTACCCCCGTACCGGCGGACAGGAACGCCGGTACGGGGGTACGGTCGGTCAGGCCTCCGCCCGCCGGGCGATCCCGGGGCGCGACCGGGTGACCAGCGCGGCCAGCAGCCCCGCCCCCAGCGGGACGGCGACGAGCAGCAGCGCGAGGGTGTCCCACGGCACCACGATCGCCGCGTCGGGGCGCCGCATGAACTGTCCCTCCGCCAGCATCCGGCGGTACTGGGCGAGCTGGATCCGCTCGTCGGCCAGCATCAGCCCGATCGCCGGCAGCACCCCCGCGAGGGAGCCGAGCACCACGCCCATCGCCGCGACCACCGCGCACTGCAGCCCCGACAGGGTGCGCCGCACCCGGGGTGCCGCGCCGACGGCGGCCAGGGTCCGCAGATCGGCCTCGGCGTCGGCCTGCGCCAGCCCGGTGGCGATGCCGGCGGCGCCGACGGTCACCAGGGCGGCGAAGCCGAGCAGCCCGTACTGGACGAAGCCACGCTCGGGGACGAAGCCCCGCTCGATGTAGAAGTCGCTCTCCGCGCCGAGGTCGGCGACCTCCTTGTCGAACGCCTGCCGCTCGCGGCTGTCGGGGGCCCGTTCGGTGGTGAAGTACGAGCCGAACGGCCGCGTCGCCAGCCCCGCCTTCTGCACGGCCGCCGGGGGTACGACCACGCCGAGCCACTGTCCGGCCTTCGCGTCGCTGCGGTGGGCGGGGATCGAGGCGATCGCCCTGGGCCGCTGGGTCGCCTCGTCCCAGACGCCGACGCCGATCCGGCCGTCCTCGACGAACCTCGGCCCGAACGCCACCGCCTTCCCCGCCGCGAGCGCCGCCTCGGCCGCCGGATCGTCGATCCCGTAGATCTCCAGCAGGTCCGCGTCCCCGACCACGGCGTCCACGGGGGTGCGGGCCACGTACGAGCTGTAGCCCTCGCAGCGCCAGTCGTCGGTGGCCAGGCGCAGCCGCTCCTTCGCCGGCAGGTCCCGGGCGCGGTCCTCGCTGCCCAGGGGGCACTCGTTGGCCGGGGGGACGACCAGCTGGGTGTCGCCGCGGTCGTCGCCGGTACGGGTGGTGATGACGTCGAAGTCCGCCCGCCGGGCCACCGGCAGCGTGTGCTGGGCGGCGGCGCTCACCGCGTCGCGGTCCATGCCGTTGTCGGCGTACGCGAAGGAGTACATCATCCCGTCCGGCAGCCGCGCCTCGTAGTGCTCCCGCTGCGTCTGCTCGTCACCGGCCGCGAACATGGCCACCGCCACCGTCCCCGCCACCGCCGCCAGCACCGCGGCGACCGCCGGGGCCGTACGGGCCCGGTTGCGCACCGCGTCGCGCAGGGCGAGGCGCGGGGTCAGCGGCAGCCGCCGCCCCAGCCGCCCGAACGCGCCGATGAGCAGCGGCGTCAGCGCCACCACCCCCAGCTCGGCGAGCGCGCTCCCGGCCCCGACCAGCAGATAGCTGTCGCTCCACATGGCCCCCAGCAGCGCCACCGCCGTCCCCAGGGCCACACCCACGGCGCCCAGGACGGGCAGGGTCCGCCCGGTGTGCCGCACCCCCCGGCGGCCGGTGAGCGAGCTGAGCACCGTCTGCCGGGACGCGGTCACCGCGGGCACGATCGCCGCCAGCAGCCCGGTGACCACCGCCAGCGCGGCGATCCCGGCGAGCTCCAGCGGCACCAGCCGCAGCTCCCCGAACCGCTTCCCGACCAGGTCCTCCAGCAGCGGCCTCCCGGCGAGCGTGGCCAGCAGCCCGAGCCCCAGCCCCACCACCGCGGCGGCCAGGCCCAGCACCAGCCCGCCGCCGAGGACGACGGCGCGGATGTGCCGCCGGTCCCCGCCGTTGGCCCCGACCAGCCCCAGCTGGCGGCGCGAACGGCGGGCGCCGACCGCGAAGGCGGGCCCCGCCAGCAGGCAGATCTCCAGCATCGCCAGCCCCGCCACGGTGGCCGCGACGATCAGGAACCCGGTCTCCGCCGAGGTGTCGTTGCTCCGCATCGCCCGGCCCTGGTCCGTCGCGTAGAACGGCACCTCGCCGTCCGGCGGCGGATCCAGCACCACGGAGCGGGACAGCACGGTCAGCCCGCGGGCGTTCAGCCGCTGGACCTGGTCCCAGCCGATGCCGCCGGGCACGGAGACGAGATACGACGTGAGGGTGCTCTCCCGCTGGTCGTCGCCCTTGAAGGCGCCGGGCAGGCCCAGCAGTTCGGTGGTCCGCAGACTGCCCGGCAGCTCGTACGCGGCCGTGATCCGGTACGGCCGCGCGGCGCCGCGCAGGGTGACCTCCGAGCCGACGTGCAGGCCGCTCTCGTCCAGAAAGAACTGGGTGGCCGCCACCTCGTGCGGCTCGCGCGGGAGGTCGCCGCGGAGCTTCGTCACGATGCCCTCGGCCAGCGGGGACCTGGCGTCCAGGGCGCGCAGCTGGGTGTGGAGAATGCCGTACTCGGTGCGTGCCCGGCCGTAGGTGCTCTCCGTCTTCAGCACGGTGGCCCCCGCGGGCACCAGCGCCGCCGGGTCGGGGACGGCCGGCGGCCCCTCGTCGGACACCCGGGCCTCGGGGTCGACGGGCGCGAAGTTCCCGTCGCGGGGGTCGGGCGCCTGGAGAAGGGGTTGGCCGCTGGACCAGGTGCCGTCGAGCCGGGCGTCCGCCGCACCGATGTCGCGGTTCAGGCCCTGTTCGGTGGACAGCTGGCTGGAGCGGACCGTGATGTCGACGGCGCCCACCCCGACGATCGGCAGCGCGATCATGGACAGGACGAGCAGGGAACGGCCCTTGTTGCGCAGGGCGTCGCGCCGGGCGATGCGCAGCGAGACGCGCCAGCCGCGCAGCCACGCGTTCACCGGGCCCCCTCGCCCGCCAGCAGCTCCTCGGCACCGGTGCGCAGGGTCTGGTCGACGACCGAGCCGTCGCGCAGGAACACCACCCGGTCCGCCCAGGCCGCGAACCGCGGCTCGTGCGTGACCAGCACCCCGGCCGCGCCCGCGTCGCACCGGCTCCGCAGCAGCCCCAGCACCGCCTCCCCCGTCTCGGAGTCCAGCGCGCCGGTCGGCTCGTCCGCCAGCACCAGCCGCCGGTCGCCGACCAGGGCGCGGGCGATGGCCACGCGCTGCTGCTGGCCGCCGGACATCTCGTCCGGGAAGCGGTCGGCGAGGTCGGCCAGCCCCATCTCCGCCAGCGCCGCCAGGGCCTCCTTGCGGGCCCGGCCCGCCCGTACGCCGTCGAGCTCGCGCGGCAGGGCGATGTTCTCGGCGGCGGTGAGGGCGGGGATCAGGTTGTAGTCCTGGAAGACGTAGCCGATGGAGCGCCGGCGCAGGGCGGCGAGCTGTGACCGGCTCGCGGCCGTGATGTCGGTGCCCTCCACGATCACCTGGCCGGACGTCGGGTGGTCCAGGCCCCCGGCCAGGGTGAGCAGCGTGGACTTGCCGGAGCCGGACGGGCCCATGACGGCGACGAGCTCGCCGGCGCGGACGTCGAGGTCGATGCCGCGCAGGGCGTGCACCTCCGCGGCTCCGGTGCCGTGGACGCGGGTGAGGGCTTTGAGCTGGAGTACGGCTTGCACGGGTCCCCCCGGGGTGGTCGTGGTCATCGGGTGGTGCGTTCGCGGGGCTTGTGCGCCGGCTGCGCTGTCTTCGCTGTCTTCGCGCGGTGCGCGAAGCGGATCAGGCGGGATTCGGAGTGGTCGAGCCAGCGGGCCTCGGACTCGGCCTGGAAGATCAGCTGTTCCAGTACGAGGAGCCAGGCCACCGCGTCGCTTCCCGCGTCCGGGCGCTCGGCGGCCGTCAGGGCCTCGGCCTTGAGGCGGGTGTAGTCCTGCATCGCCTTGAGGGTGTGGTGACGCTGGCGCTGGATGACGTCGCGGATGTCGACGTCCGGGGCGCCGATGGCCATGGCCAGCTTGATCGCCAGCTCGTCGCGGGCGGGGCGCTCGCGGTCGACGGGGGTGGCGTACCAGGAGCGGAGCTCGGCGCGGCCCTCGGCGGTGATGGCGTACAGGGGGTGGCCGGAGTCGTCCTCACCGTCCGGGGTGACGTAGCCGTCGCGTTCGAGGCGGCTGAGGGTCGTGTAGACCTGGCCGACGTTCAGGGGCCAGGTGGCGCCGGTGCGGGCCTCGAACTCGGCGCGGAGCTGGTTTCCGTAGCGGGGGCCGGGTTCGAGGAGGGCGAGGAGGCCGTGGCGGATCGACATACTCAGTATGTATACCGAGTATGGCCGTGGGGGCAAGTGTCGGTTTTCGGGTGGCCACCCGATTGGCTGTGGTCGGAATGCCTCATTTGCCGGGTTGTGTGACGCTCGTTTTGTCACTCCGGCGTTTCCCGGAACGGGAAGGGGCAGGGCCGTGGTTCACGCAATCCGTCTGCGGTTTGCCTCCGGCTTGCTGGCGGTTGTGGCGTACGTCGGTGGGGGCGCGACGGAGGCCCGTGCGGAGGCTTCGCCGCCTCCGGGGTTGGCGGGGAGCGCTGCGGGGGAGGGTTTGGAGCATCCCGGTCGGAGTTGTGAGGCGTCTGCTTTTCCGCCCCCCGATCGGCGCTGCGCGCCTCGTCCTCAAACGCCGGACGGGCTGGAGGTGGGGACTCCCGCCGAAGGGACGGCATCGGGTGGGCCGGAGGTCCGGACTCCCGCACCGGACGGGCCGGGTACGCGGACTCCGGCAGGCGAGGGTTCCGCGACCCGGCCCGGAAGCGAGCGGTCCCCCTCCGCGTCGCCGAGCCGCGGGCCGGTGTCTCCGGGGGCGCCGCCCGGGACCGCATCGCCGCGTGAGCCGGCGGAGCCGCACGCCGTGAAGCCGCGGAAGCCAGCCGCCCCCGCCCCCGGCAAGAAGCGCCCCCCGCACCGCCGGCCCGTACCGCATCACCAGCCGCAGCCCTACGAGCAGGCCGCGCCGCAGCGGCCGCCGCAGACCGCGCCGTCGCATTCGCTGACCTATGTGCTCGACGTCGAGGAGCCGCGGCGGGCCGAGGCCGCGCGGACGGCCGTGGCCCATCGCGTGCTGCCGTTCGGGACGGGGCTGACGCTGATGGGGCTGGGTCTGGGGTACATCGGGCTGCGGCTGCGGCGGCGGGTTTAGGAGCCCGCCGCCGGTCCCCCGCGAGGGCTACCCGAGCAGAAGCACCTTCCCCACGTGCACCCCCGCCTCGATCACCCGGTGGGCCTCCTCCGCCTCGTGCATCGGGATCGCGCGGTCGACCACCGGGCGGATGCGGCCGGACTCCAGCAGGGGCCAGACGTGCTCCCGTACGGCCGAGACGATCGCCGCCTTCTCGCCCTCCGGACGCGCCCGCAGGGTGGTGGCGGTGATCGCGCCGCGCTTGGCCATCAGGGCGCCCAGGTTGAGCTCGCCCTTCACGCCGCCCTGCATGCCGATCACGGCGATCCGGCCGTTCACGGCGAGGGCCTTCACGTTCTGCTTCAGATACTTCGCGCCGATGATGTCGAGGATCACGTCCGCGCCCGCGCCGTCCGTGGCCTTGTGCAGCTCGGCGACGAAGTCCTGCTCGCGGTAGTCGATGAGGATGTCCGCGCCCAGCTCCCGGCAGCGCTCCAGCTTCGCCGGGCCGCCCGCGGTGACCGCGACCCGGGCGCCGACGGCCTTCGCCAGCTGGATCGCCATGGTGCCGATGCCGCTCGCGCCGCCGTGGATCAGCAGCGTCTCGCCCGGCCGCAGGTGCGCGATCATGAACACGTTGGACCAGACGGTGCAGGTGACCTCCGGCAGCGCGGCCGCGGTGACCAGGTCGATGCCCTGCGGGACGGGCAGGAGCTGCCCCGCCGGTACGGCGACCTTCTGCGCGTAACCGCCGCCCGTGAGCAGCGCGCACACCTCCTGGCCGATCTCCCACCCGGTGGTGCCCTCGCCGAGTGCGGAGATCCGCCCCGACACCTCGAGGCCCGGGTACGGGGAGCTGCCGGGCGGCGGGTCGTAGAAGCCCTGGCGCTGGAGGATGTCCGCGCGGTTCACGGCGCTCGCTGCCACGTCGACGAGAACCTCGCCGGGTGCGGGGACAGGGTCGGGTACCTCGGCCCAGACCAGGGCCTCGGGCCCGCCCGGGGCGGGGATCGTCAGTGCGTACATGGCACGGACGTTACTCCGGACGGGCGCCCTCCGGTGCGCCGCCCTGCGGACCGCCGGGATACGGGACGGAGCTGCGCCGGATGGTGATGAGCCGGTCCTCCGCCTCGATGCGCCCGGCCTCCGCCGCGTCGTACCCGAGCAGCCGGTGCCCGCGCAGCACCGCGACCACCAGATCCTCCGTCTCGCGCGGGGAGCGGCCGACGTCGGCGCGGGTCGCGGGGCGCTCGATCAGGTCCAGCCCGGAGCCCTGCACGATCAGGTCCTCCATCACCATGCCCGCGCTGGGCGACAGCACCGACAGCCCGAGCAGCCGGCCGGCCGCGGACGACGACGTGATCACGGCGTCGGCGCCGGACTGGCGCAGCAGCGGCGCGTTCTCCTCCTCGCGCACCGCGGCGACGACGTGCGCGCCGGTGTTCAGCTGGCGGACGGTGAGGATGACCAGGACGGCCGTGTCGTCGCGCTGGGTGGCGACGATGATCTGCTTGGCCCGCGCGGCCTCCGCCCGGATCAGCACCTCGCTGCGCGTGGCGTCGCCGATGACGCCGGCGAAGCCGTCGGCGTTGGCGGCGGAGATGGCCTTCTGGGTGTTGTCGATGACCACGACCTTGTCCTTGGCCAGCCCCTTGGCGACCAGGGTCTGCAGGGCGGAGCGGCCCTTGGTGCCGTAGCCGACGACGACGGTGTGGTCGCGCAAGGCGGTCCTCCAGCGTTCGATCTTCCACTGGTCGCGGGTGTGCTTCGTCAGCACCTCCAGCGTGGTGCCGACCAGGATGATCAGGAACAGCACCCGCAGCGGGGTGATGATCAGGATGGTCGTCAGCCGGGTGCCGGGAGTGTCCGGTACGACGTCGCCGTAGCCGGTGGTGGAGAGCGACACGGTGGAGTAGTAGAGGGCGTCCAGGAAGGAGACGTCCTCGCCGGCGTTGTCGTGGTAGCCCTCGCGGGACACGTACACGATCAGCGTCGACAGCAGCAGCACGACGAGGGCGGCGAGCAGCCGGGCGCCGACCTGGCGCAGGGGGCCCTTCAGATGCGTCGGCAGGAAGACCCGGTCCCGCGCCTCCGCCTCCTGCGGGCTGTCCGGTCCCCTCACCCCGTCCCGCCCCAGGGCAGGGGCAGCAGGGCGACGGCGTCGCCGGCGCGGGCGCCGCCGGGCGGGACGACGGCCAGGGCGTGGGCGGCGGCCAGACCGCGCAGCATGGCGGGGCCCGTGAAGTGCAGCGGGCGGGCGGCGCCGGGGCGGCGGCGGTCGCGGACGACGGGGATGACGCGGGTGTCCGTGGGGTGGCCGGTGACGTCCTCCGTCAGGGCGGCCGTGGGGTCCTCGGCGGCGGGGGTGCCGCGCAGGGCGCTCAGCAGGGGGCCGGCGAGGGTCATGAGGCCCGTGACGGCGGCGAGGGGATTGCCGGGGAGGCCCGTGACATGGGCGCCGTTGGGGAGGCGGGCCAGGAGCATGGGGTGGCCGGGGCGGACGCGGACGCCGTCGACCAGGAGGTCGGCCTTGAGCCGGGCCAGGACGCCGTGGACGTGGTCGACGGGGCCGGCGGCGGTGCCTCCGGTGGTGACGATCAGCTGGGCGGTGCTGGAGCCGACGGCCTCGTACAGCAGCTCGGCGTCGTCCCCGAGGCGCCGGGTGACGAACGCGTCGGCGCCCATCGCCTGCAGCCAGGGGGCGAGCATCGGGCCCAGGGCGTCGCGGATGCGGCCGTCGGCGGGCAGCCCGCGGTGCAGCAGCTCCTGGCCGAGGACGAGGACCTCGACGCGGGGGCGGGGGATCACGCTCAGCTCGTCGTACCCGGCGGCGGCGGCCAGGCCCACCACGGCCGGGGTGATCTCGGCGCCGGCCGGCAGCAGCGGCGTACCGGAGCGGCACTCCTGGCCGCGGGGGCGGATGTCCTGGCCGGTACGGACCGCGCGGGCGTCGCGGGTGAGCAGGGTGCCGTCGGGGCGGAGCTCGGCGTGCTCGGTGCGGACGACGGCGGTGGCGCCCGGGGGGATGCGGGCGCCGGTGGCGATACGGACCGCGGTGCCGTCGGCCAGGGGCCGGGCGGCGCGGTCTCCGGCGAGGAGGCCCTGGCCGGAGGCGAGGCGCCAGGGGCCGGGGCCCGTCACCGCGTAGCCGTCCATCGCGGAGGTGTCGAAGGGCGGGAGGTCGGCGAGGGCCTCGAGGGGGGCCGCCAGCACCTCGCCGACGGCCTGCGCGAGGGGGCGCGGGCGGGGGGCGGCGGGGCGGGCGGCGCGGGCTGCGGCGCGGCGGGCGTCGGGCCAGGGGGTGCCGTGGGGGCGGTGCCTGGGGCGGGGGGCGGGGGCGCGCTCGTCGAGGGTGAAGGCGTCGCCGTAGTCCTCGGGATCCTGGGCGCGCTGGGGTGCGACGTGGGCGTTGCCCAGGGAGAGCGCCTCGTCGAACTCGTCGCGCTCGACGGCGCCGCGCCGGGGCGTCATCCGGCGCCCCCCTCCTCCTTGTTCTCCTCCTCCCAGCGCGCCGCGAGCGCCACGCACGTGCGCGCGGCCTCCGCGACGGCCTCGGGGCCGCCGCCGGCCTGCGCGGCGGCGTAGCCGGCGAGGAACGTCGTGAGCGGCGCGGCGGGGCGGGCCACCGCGTGGGCGGCGTCCCGGGCCAGGTCGAGGAGGACCTGGGTGTCCACGTCGAGCTCGATGCCGAGTTCGTTCTTCACCGCTGTCAGCCATTCGTCCAGCACGGTCCCACTCTCCCTGATCCTCGCTCGGGCGACAGCGAGATCTTCCCAGGTGTCGCAGTCGAACGCACTTGCCCCGGCAGGAATACGTGCGAGCCGGAGCCCTTTCGTGAGCAGCCGCAACGGCAGGCCCGCCGGCCCGCCGTGCTCGTCGGTGAGCCGGCGCAGTCCGGCGCGCAGCGCCGCGGTGCGGTACGCGGCGACCAGCGGCTGGTCGCGGCCGTCCGCCCCGACGGCCATGGCGCCGTCGGCGTCGCCTGTTTCGTCGATGAGCGCCTGTACGGTCCCGGCCCCCAGGAACGGCAGGTCGCCGGAGAGCACCACGACGGTGTCCGCCGTCACCCGCGCCAGCCCCGCGGCCAGCGCCGCGACGGGTCCGCCGCCGGGGGGCTCCTCCCGGGCCCAGGCGACGCGGGCGTCCAGCTCCGGGCGGTGGGGGCCGACGACGACGACCGTCCCGGCGCTGCGGCAGGCGTCGACCACGCGGGCGACCAGGGCCCGCCCGCCGACCCGCAGCCCGGGTTTGTCGGCGCCGCCCAGGCGGCGGGCGGCGCCTCCGGCGAGCACGATCGCGTCGTACGACATGCGGCCCAGTATGGGGCGCCCTTGGTCGGGTACCGTCGATGGCATGGTTATCGGCTCTCCTGTCCCCACTGTCCGCGTCGACGAGCTCACCGACGGCGACTTCCTGCTGGACGTCCGGGAGGACGACGAGTGGCAGGCGGGTCACGCGCCCGGGGCGGTGCACGTCCCGATGAGCGAGTTCACCGCGCGCTACGGCGAGGTCCTGGACGCGGCGCCGCAGGACGGGCGGATCAACGTGATCTGCCGCTCCGGCGGCCGGTCGGCGCAGGTCGCGATGTATCTGGGCCAGCAGGGCGTGGACGCGGTCAACGTGGCCGGCGGCATGGAGAAGTGGGAGGCCACGGGCCGCCCGGTCGTGGACGACAAGGGCAGCCCGGGCTCCGTCCTGTGAGGCGCTAGCGGTCGAAGTCCAGCTCCACCCGCTCCGTCACCGGATGCGACTGGCAGGCCAGCACGTACCCCGCCTCCAGCTCGTCCGGCTCCAGCGCGAAGTTGCGGTCCATCCGCACCTCGCCCTCGACGAGGAACGCCCGGCACGTCCCGCACACCCCGCCCTTGCAGGCGTACGGGGCGTCCGCCCGGTTGCGCAGCACCGTCTCCAGCAGCGTCTCGCCCTGCCGCACGGCCCAGCTCCCGGAGCGCCCGCCGAGCCGCGCGGTGACGGCCGCCCGGTCGGGGGCGGTGGCCGCCGGGACGGGCGGCGCGGTGCCGTCGTCCACGTGGAATATCTCCTCGTGGATCCGGCCCCGCCGGACCCCGGCCGTGCGCAGCGCCCGCTCGGCGCACTGGACGAGCCCGTACGGACCGCACAGGAACCAGCCGGCGACGTCCGCGACCGGCACCAGCGCGGGCAGCAGCGCCGCCAGCCGCTCCTCGTCCAGCCGCCCGGACTCCAGACCGGCCTCCGTCTGCTCGCGCGAGAGCGTCTGCACCAGATGGAAGCGGTCGGGCCAGCGGTCCTTCAGATCGGCGACCTCCTCCAGGAACATCGTCGACAGGGCCGTGCGGTCGCTGCGTATCAGACAGAACCGCGCGCTCTCGTCCCCCGCCAGCAGCGTCGCCGCGATCGACAGCACCGGCGTGATCCCGCTGCCGCCGACGACCGCCGCCCAGTACCCGCCGCCCCGCGGCTCCTCCCGCAGCCCGAACCGTCCGGCCGGCGTCATGACCTCGAGCGTGTCACCCGCCTTCAGCTCCCGGTTGACGTACGCGGAGAACTCCCCGCCCGTCACCTCCCGCACGCCCACGGTCAGCTCCGCGGGGTCCGCCGTCTGCGGGGTGCAGATGGAGTACGTCCGGCGCGCCCCGCCGTTCCCCCCGGGCCGGCGGACGGCCAGATGCTGCCCGGCGCGAAAGCGGTACGCCTCCCGCAGCGCCGGCGGCACGGTGAACGTGACGGCGACGGAGTCCTCCGTCAGCGGTGTCACCCGGGCGACGCGCAGGGCGTGGAAGGCGGCGCGCCGCCGGGTGGCCTCGGGCGCGGGCGCGGTCACGTCAGCTCCTTGAAGTGGTCGAACGGCTCCCGGCAGCTCTCGCAGCGGCGCAGGGCCTTGCAGGCGGTGGCGGAGAAGCGGGACAGCAGCGTGGTGTCCGCGGAGCCGCAGTGCGGGCAGCGCACGGGCTCGGCGTCCGCCGTGCGCGTCGGCCCGAGCACGAGCGGCACGGGCCCCTCCGTCCGGACCGTGCGCGGCGGCGCTATGCCGAACTCCCGCAGCTTGCGCCGTCCCTCCGCCGTGATGTCGTTCGTCGTCCAGGCCGGCTCCAGCACCACCCGCACCCGGACGGCCGCGGCGCCGCCCTCCTCGCGCAGGGCGCGCTCTATGTCGGCGGACATCACCTCGATCGCCGGACAGCCGGTGTACGTGGGCGTCAGCTCGACCTCGACCCGGCCCGGCGCGTACTCGTGCACCCCGCGCACCACGCCCAGCTCGGCGAGGCTGAGCACCGGCAGCTCGGGGTCGGGGACGCGGCCGGCGAGCTCCAGCAGCCGCTCCTCCAGCGGGGTCAGGGTCGTCACCATGTCGCCCCCGGGTGGCTGCGGTACAGATGCTGCATCTCCGCCAGCATCCGCCCGAACGGCTCCGTGTGCAGCCCCTGCCGCCCCGCGCCCGCCGTCCAGGCGCCCGTGCGCGGGCCCTCCGGCAGGGTGAGCGTGGCGCGCTCCACGACCTCCGTGACCCGCTCCAGCCAGACGCTCTCCAGCCCGGCCCAGTCCAGGTCGAGGCCCTCGACGGGCTGGAACATCTCGCCGGTGAAGCGCCACAGCTCAGCCAGCCCGCGCTGCATCCGCGCGTGCGACTCCGCGGTGCCGTCACCGAGCCGCAGCGTCCAGTGCTCGGCGTGGTCGCGGTGGTACGCGACCTCCTTCACGGCCTTGCCCGCGAGCGGGCGGAACGGTCCGTCGCCGGCGGCCAGCCGCTCGTACAGCAGCTCCTGGAAGCCGGAGAAGTACAGCTGCCGGGCGATGGTGTGCGCGAAGTCGCCGTTCGGCTGCTCGACGAGCTGCAGATTGCGGAACGCCCGCTCCTCGCGCAGGAACGCCAGCTCGTCCTCGTCGCCCACCATGGACAGCAGCACCCGCGCCTGGCCGAGGAGGTCCAGCGCGATGTTCGCCAGCGCCACCTCCTCCTCCAGCGCCGGGGCGTGCCCGGCCCACTCGCCGAGCCGGTGGGAGAGGATCAGCGCGTCGTCGCCGAGGGCCAGGGCCGCGGACGTCACAGTCCCTTCACCCCGTCCGGCAGGTCGTAGAACGTGGGATGCCGGTACGCCTTGTCGGCCGCCGGCTCGAAGAACGGGTCCCGCTCGTCCGGCGACGACGCCGTGATCTGCGCGGACGGCACGACCCACACCGAGACGCCCTCCTGGCGCCGGGTGTACAGATCGCGCGCGTTGCGCAGGGCGAGCGCCGCGTCCGGGGCGTGCAGCGACCCGGCGTGGACATGCGACAGGCCGCGCCTGCTGCGTACGAAGACCTCCCACAGGGGCCAGTCCCGGTTCGTCATACCGCCGCCTCTCCGCGCCCGGCGGCGTGCTTCGCGGCGTACGAGGCCGCGGCCTCGCGCACCCACGCGCCGTTCTCGTGTGCCTCGCGCCGCTGGGTCAGGCGCTGGTCGTTGCACGGGCCGTTGCCCGCGAGGACGTCCCAGAACTCCGTCCAGTCGATCGGACCGGAGTCGTAGTGCCCCCGCTCCTCGTTCCACCGGATGTCCGGGTCGGGGAGGGTGAGGCCGAGGATCTCCGCCTGCGGAGCGCTGGCGTCGACGAAGCGCTGGCGCAGCTCGTCGTTGGAGTGCCGCTTGATCTTCCACGCCATGGACTGGGCGGAGTGCGTCGACTCGTCGTCCGGCGGGCCGAACATCATCATCGACGGCCACCACCAGCGGTTCACCGCGTCCTGCGCCATCGCGTGCTGCTCCGGCGTCCCGCGGCTCAGCGTCAGCAGCAGCTCGTACCCCTGGCGCTGGTGGAAGGACTCCTCCTTGCAGATGCGCACCATCGCCCGCGCGTACGGGCCGTACGAGCAGCGGCACAGCGGCACCTGGTTCATGATCGCGGCGCCGTCCACCAGCCAGCCGATCGCGCCGACGTCCGCCCAGGTCAGGGTGGGGTAGTTGAAGATCGACGAGTACTTCTGGCGGCCCGCGTGCAGCTTGTCCAGCAGCTCGTCGCGGCGGACGCCCAGAGTCTCGGCGGCGCTGTAGAGATACAGCCCGTGGCCCGCCTCGTCCTGCACCTTGGCCATCAGGATCGCCTTGCGGCGCAGGGAGGGCGCGCGGGTGATCCAGTTCGACTCGGGCTGCATGCCGATGATCTCGGAGTGGGCGTGCTGCGCTATCTGGCGCACCAGCGTGGCGCGATAGGCGTCCGGCATCCAGTCCCGCGGCTCGATGCGCTCGTCCGCGGCGATGGCACCGTCGAAGATGTCCTGCTCCGCGGCCGCCTCACCGATCGTCGCCGTCATGCGCTCGCCCCTTCGCCGCTGCCGACTGCCCTGACTGGGTTTTCCCATGCCGGTCCGTCCCGACCGACCGACCGATCGTTCGGTTCCATGGTCCGATGCGGCCCGTACCCTGTCAAGGCCAACCCCGCCGGCCCTGTGGACAACCCCGCGGAAGTCCGCCGGGCGGTGCGCCCGGGCGCACCGGCGCGATAGCGTGCCGGGCGGGCCGGGGAAACGACCAGGGGAACGGAAACGGGGCATGGAACCTCAGGAACCGCCCGCCGGGGCCGGACCGGCACCCGGCGCGGACGAGACACCGCCGGACGACGGCGGGCCCGCGCGGCTGTCGCTCGCCTCCCGCATCGTCATATCCGTGACCCTGGCGGCCGTGGCCGTGGCGGCGGCGATACATCTGGGCATGGTGTTCCTGCACGTCGCCCCGCCCAACACGCTGAGCAAGGAGAACGGGGAGCTCGTCCGCGAGTACATCTACCCCGAGTTCGAACAGAACTGGAAGCTCTTCGCCCCGAACCCCCTGCAGACCAACATCGCCGTCGAGGTCCGCGCCCGCGTCACCGACGCGAACGGCACCCGCGAGACCCGGTGGCTGGGCCTGTCCGCCCAGGACGCGGCGGACATCCGCCACAACCCCTTCCCCAGCCACACCCAGCAGAACGAGCTCCGCCGGGCCTGGGAGTTCTTCGTCGACTCCCACACCCAGGAGAACGAGCCGGCCGGCGACCGCGGCCGCTGGTCCAGGACGTATCTCACCCGGGTCGTGATGAACCGCCTGGGCCCCGAGCTCGACGGCGCCCACATCCAGTCCATCCAGCTGCGCGGCGCGTACACCCCCGTCGCCGCCCCCTCCTGGAGCGACGAGAAGACCGACACCCGGACCACGTACCGCACGCTCCCCTGGTGGCGCGTGGTCTCCGACGACCTGCCGCGCGAGGACGTCCGCCGCTGGGAGAGTGCCGGCCAGTGACCACCACCCCCGACCTCACCCCCCGCGCGCTCGCCCGCCGCGTCGAGACGGCCCTGGCCAGGGGCGTCGAGACGGTCACCACCCGGTCCCTGGGCCCGTACCAGACAGCGGTCGTGCGCATCGGCTTCGCGCTCACCTGGCTCGGCTTCCTGCTCCGCGAGTTCCCGCACCGCCGTGAGCTGTACGGGCCGGACTCGCCGTGGAGCCTGGACCTCGCGCGGGAGCAGACGGCGCTGCACGACCCGTTCTCGCTGCTGCTGTGGTCGAGCGACACCGTCTGGTTCGAGGTCGTGTACGCGCTGGCCCTGCTGTCCGCCCTCGGGCTGCTGCTGGGGTGGCGGACGCGGACGATGTCGGTGCTGTTCATGCTGGGCGTGTTCTCGCTGATGAACCGCAGCGTGTTCATGGGCGACGGCGGGGACAACGTCATCCATCTGATGTCCGGCTATCTGGTCCTCACCCGCTGCGGGCAGGTGTGGTCGCTGGACGCCCGCCGCCGGCGGCGCGGGGCAAAGGACGACTTCGACCTGGCCGGGGTGTGGCTGTGGGGGGTGCTGGGGTTCTTCCTGCTGCTGTTCAGCGTGCTGGGGAAGCTGGCCTGGTTCTGGACGCTCGGCGTGGTCGACTTCGTGCCCGGCTGGGGCTTCGCGCTGTGGGGGATCTGGCTGTTCCACGGCGCCTGGTGGCTGTGCGGACGCCGGTATCCGGGCGAGCCGCGGGCGGTGCTGGACGCGCTGGCGAACATCGTGCACAACGCGGGCCTGCTGATCATCATGGCCGAGGTCTGCTTCATCTACGCGACGGCCGGCTGGTACAAGGTCAGCGGCTCGCGCTGGCAGGACGGCACGGCGCCGTACTACCCGCTGCACCTGGACTACTTCACGCCCTGGCCCGCGCTGGCCGACCTCTTCACCGGCAGCGGCACGATGGTCATGATCATCGCGTACGGCACGGTGTTCGTGCAGGTGGCGTTCCCCTTCACGGTCTTCAACCGGCGGCTGAAGAACGTCCTCCTCGGGCTGATGATCCTCGAGCACCTGAGCATCGCCGTGCTGCTGGGCCTGCCGTTCTTCTCCCTCGCGATGATCTCGGCGGACGCCGTGTTCCTGCCGACGGCGTTCCTGGTCTGGTCCGGGGCACGGGTCGCGGGAGCGGGGCGGCGGGTGACCTCGCGGGTACGCAAGGAGGACCCGTATCCGTACGAGGACACCGCCGTCCCCCACCCCCGCGACGAGGCCCAGGAGGACGTCCGCTCGTCGTGAGCCGGAAGATGGACCCATGCCCCTCCAATCCGCCACCGCGTCCTGGCGTGCCCTGACCCGGCGCGCCGACGACGCCCCCGTGCTCCTCGACGGCTTCCACGCCCTCAAGCACGCCCTGCGCTTCGGCGCCGACATCCCCCTCGCCCTCACCACCGACCGCCCCCGCACCCTCGCCCTCGCCGCCGAACTGGCGCCGGACCTGACCCCCGTCCTCCCCGCCCTCCTCACCGAGGTCACCCCGGACGAGCTGCGCGCCCTCGTCCCCCGCCCGCACCCCACCGAGGTCGCCGCCCTCGCCGCCCGCCCGTCCCGTACGGCCAACCTCGCCGCCCTGCGCACCCGCCTCGCACCGGTGATCGTCCTGGAGGACCCCCGCAACCTCGGCAACATCGGCGCCGTCATCCGCCTCGCGGCCGGCTTCGGCGCCGCCGGCGTCATCACCACCGGCCCCGCCGACCCCTGGCACCCGGGCGCGGTCCGCGGCGCGGCGGGCCTGCACTACGCCACCGCCGTCGAACGCCTCCCCCTGGCCGGCCTCCCGCCCGGCCCCCTGTACGCCCTGGACCCCGAGGGCGACGACATCCGCGGCGTCGGGCTGCCGGACGACGCGCTGCTGGCCTTCGGTACGGAACGCCACGGCCTCTCCCCCGGGCTGCGCGCCCGCGCCGACCGCCTCCTCGCCCTCCCGATGCGCCCCCAGGTCTCCAGCTACAACCTCGCGACCAGCGTCGCGATGACCCTCTTCCACTGGGGCGGGCCGGCTGTCAGTGGTCCCTCCTAGGCTGTGGAGGGTGACAAGCAGACCCACCCCCGAGCAGCGGCTGCGGGACCTCGCGGTGCTGCGCCGGGTGCGTGACCGGATCGACCGGGAGTACGCCCGGCCGCTCGACGTGGCCGCGCTCGCCCGCGGGGCGCACATGTCGGCGGGGCACCTGAGCCGGGAGTTCAAGGAGGCGTACGGGGAGTCGCCGTACGGCTATCTGATGACGCGGCGGATCGAGCGCGCGACGGCGCTGCTGCGGCGCGGGGACCTCAGCGTCACGGAGGTGTGCCTGGCGGTGGGCTGCTCGTCGCTGGGGACGTTCACGACGCGGTTCACGGAGCTGGTGGGGATGCCGCCGGGGGCGTACCGGCGGCAGGCCCAGGGAGGTGCGGCGGGGATGCCGGCGTGTGTGGAGAAGCAGGTCACGCGGCCCGTACGGAAACGGGGCGCGCGTTCCCCGGCCCACCGCTAGCGTGCGGACCATGGACATCGCGATCCACACCACGTTCCTCCCGCACACCGACCCGGACGCGTCGCTGGCCTTCTACCGGGACGTCCTCGGCTTCGAGGTCCGCGGCGAGGTCGCCGTCGGCGGGCTGCGCTGGATCACGGTGGGCCCGGCGGACACGCCGTCGACGTCGATCGTGCTGTTCCCGCCGTCCGCGACGCCCGGGCTGACGGAGACGGAGCGCCGGACGGTCGCCGAGATGATGGCCAAGGGCAGCTACGCCAGCATCGTGCTGTCCACCGCCGACGTGGACGCCACGTTCGAGCGGGTCCTGGCGGCCGGTGCGGAGCTCGTCCAGGAGCCCGTCGACCAGCCGTACGGCGTACGGGACTGCGCGTTCCGCGACCCCGCGGGCACCATGGTCCGCATCCAGCAGACGGACCGACCCCAGAGCTAGGGAGAGCCGAAGCATGCCGTCCAAGAAGTCCGCGCCGCCCGCCGCCGAGAGGCACGATCTGATCCGGGTGCACGGCGCGCGGCAGAACAACCTCAAGGACGTCTCCGTCGAGATCCCCAAGCACCGGCTCACGGTGTTCACCGGGGTCTCCGGCTCGGGCAAGAGCTCGCTGGTCTTCGACACCGTCGCCGCCGAGTCGCAGCGGCTGATCAACGAGACGTACAGCGCCTTCGTCCAGGGCTTCATGCCCACCCTGGCCCGCCCCGAGGTCGACGTCCTCGAGGGCCTGACCACGGCCATCACCGTCGACCAGCAGCGCATCGGCGCCGACCCGCGCTCCACGGTCGGCACGGCCACCGACGCCAACCCGATGCTGCGCATCCTCTTCAGCCGCCTGGGCACCCCGCACTTCGGCCCGCCCGGCGCCTTCTCCTTCAACGTCGCGTCCGTCTCCGCCAGCGGCGGGCTCACCGTCGAGCGGGGCAGCGACAAGACGAAGACGGAGAAGGTCACCTTCCACCGCACCGGCGGCATGTGCGTCCGCTGCGAGGGCCGCGGCACGGTCACGGACATCGACCTCACCCAGCTGTACGACGACGCCAAGTCGCTGTCCGAGGGCCCGTTCACCATCCCCGGGTACACCGGCGGCGGCTGGGTGGTGCGGATCATCTCCGAGTCCGGCTTCCTCGACCCGGACAAGCCGATCCGCGCGTACACGAAGAAGGAGCGGCACGCGTTCCTGTACCAGGAGCCGACGAAGGTGAAGGTCAACGGGATCAACCTCACGTACGAGGGCCTGATCCCCAAGCTGCAGAAGTCGATGCTGTCCAAGGACCGCGAGGCGATGCAGCCGCACATCCGCGCGTTCGTGGACCGGGCGGTCACGTTCGCCGTCTGCCCCGACTGCGACGGCACCCGGCTGACGGAGGGCGCCCGCGCGTCGAAGATCAAGGGGATCTCCATCGCCGACGCCTGCTCGATGGAGATCCGGGATCTCGCCGAGTGGGTACGGGGCCTCGACGAGCCGTCGATGGCTCCGCTGCTGACCGCCCTGCGGAAGTCCCTCGACTCCTTCGTGGAGATCGGCCTCGGCTATCTCTCCCTCGACCGCCCGGCGGGCACACTGTCCGGCGGCGAGGCGCAGCGGGTGAAGATGATCCGCCATCTCGGGTCGGCGCTCACGGACGTCACGTACGTCTTCGACGAGCCGACGATCGGCCTGCACCCGCACGACATCCAGCGGATGAACGACCTGCTGCTGCGGCTGCGGGACAAGGGCAACACGGTGCTGGTCGTCGAGCACAAGCCGGAGGCCATCGCGATCGCCGACCATGTGGTGGACCTCGGCCCCGGCGCCGGCACGGCGGGCGGCACGGTCTGCTTCGAGGGCACGGTGGCAGGGCTGCGGGCCAGTGACACGGTCACCGGGCGGCATCTGGACGACCGGGCCGCCCTGAAGGACTCGGTACGCACGCCGACGGGGACCCTCGCGATCCGGGGCGCCGCGGCGAACAACCTCCGGGACGTGGACGTCGACATCCCGCGCGGGGTGCTGACGGTGGTCACGGGGGTGGCGGGGTCGGGGAAGAGCTCCCTGGTCCACGGCTCGATGCCGGCCGACGAGGGCGTGATCTCGGTCGACCAGAGCCCGATCCGCGGCTCCCGCCGCAGCAACCCGGCGACGTACACGGGCCTCCTCGACCCGATCCGCAAGGCGTTCGCCAAGGCCAACGGCGTCAAACCGGCCCTGTTCAGCGCCAACTCCGAGGGCGCCTGCCCCACCTGCAACGGCGCCGGCGTCATCTACAGCGACCTCGGCATCATGGCCGGCACGTCGACGCCCTGCGAGGACTGCGAGGGCAAGCGCTTCGACGCCTCGGTCCTGGAGTACCACCTGGGCGGCAAGGACATCAGCGAGGTCCTGGAGATGCCGGTGACGGAGGCGGAGGCCTTCTTCGCCTCGGGCCCCGCGGCCACGCCCGCCGCCCACAAGATCCTGCAGCGCCTCCAGGACGTGGGCCTCGGCTACCTGACGATCGGCCAGCCCCTGACCACCCTTTCGGGCGGCGAACGCCAACGCCTGAAGCTGGCCACGCACATGGCGGACAAGGGCGGCGTCTACGTCCTGGACGAACCGACCACGGGCCTTCACCTGGCGGACGTCGAACAGCTCCTGGGCCTGCTGGACCGCCTGGTGGACTCGGGAAAGACGGTGATCGTCATCGAGCACCACCAGGCGGTCATGGCCCACGCCGACTGGATCATCGACCTGGGCCCGGGCGCGGGGCACGACGGCGGCAGGATCGTGTACGAGGGGACGCCGGCGGAGCTCGTGAAGTCCCGGGCGACGCTGACGGGGGAGCATTTGGCGGAGTACGTGGGGGCGTAGTCCCGGTTCGTTGCGGACAGTCACGATCATGCGTGGATCGTGACTGTCCGACAATGTGCTCGTTGTACTGGGCGCGTGGAGAAAACAGGGCTACGAGTTCGACGACGCCAGAGACGATGAAGCGCCGGGAGGCAGTGCCCCCGGACAACTGCTAGAGATGACAAGGGCCTCCACGCATCCTCAATCGCCAACACGTGGAAGGCCTATCCGTGATCACGGAAGCCGCTCTGCTGGAGTCGCGCAGCCTGCGCTCCGGCATGAGCCATCGAACCGACGTACTCGACAAGGTCAAGGCACTTGTGCTGATGCCGGACGGCGTGCACGCGTCGACGCAGCTTGTCGCCGACTACTTCGAGGTGTCCGAGCCTGCTGTGAATAACCTGTTCCACCGACACCGAGAGGAGCTGCAGTCCTGTGGACTAAGGATCCTGCGAGGCTCTGACCTGCAAGAGTATAAGGACTTCAAAATGAAGTCCTTTCCTGAAAGTTATCCACAGCCACGCTCAAGCCTGGCCCTCTGGCCCCGCCGGGCCATCCTCTGCACCGGCATGCTCCTGCGCGACAGCGCGGTCGCCCAGCGGGTGCGGACCTACCTCCTCGACGCCGAGGAAAGCACGCGCCGCACACGACCGTCGTCCGGCTCCCCGTGGTCGCCAGGTGGGCGGCACTACAGCCTCGACCAGCACGTCGAGGACATCGTCACCGCAACCGCCGAGCGCGTACTGACCCCGGTCATGGGCGAGCTCACCCAGCTCAACCAGCGCATGGCGGCACAGAACGAGGTCGTCGGCGCGATGAGCATCCGCCTGGCGGATGTGCAGGCGGACGTCGCCGGGATCCGGGGTGACATGGCCGAGCTGCGCGAGGACGTCCGCGCGGATGTGGGCGAACTGCGCACGGAGGTCTCCGAGCTACGCCGCGACCTCACCCGGCACCGCCACAACCCCGGACGGGGCGGTCGGGGCCGCTGACCTGCGGGAACTCAGATAGAGCTTCAAGTTGAAGCTCTATTGCGAGAGTTATCCACAGCCTCGCCGATCCGCAGGAGTTCGTAGGCTTCAAGTTGAAGCTAACGAACGAAAGTTGTCCACAGCACCTCTGTGACCTGCAGGATCGATATAACCTCAGAATGAGGTTATATCGCAGAAGTTATCCACAGGCCGTGCCGCCCACCCAGGACGGCACGGCCTCGTGGCCTCACGCCGGCCGCCGAACCTCCACCGTCCGGAAGCGATTCGCCACGAACGCCCCGTCGCACAGCGCCGCGTTCGCCGACGGGTTGCCGCCGCTGCCGTGGAAGTCGGAGAACGCCGCCGTCTGGTTGACGTACACGCCGCCCGTCAGGTTCAGGGAGAGCTGGGCGCACTCCTCGTAGCAGACCTCCTCGACCAGCCGCTCCACCTCCGCCGACGTGGTGTGCGCGCCGACCGTCATCGCGCCCTTCTCCCGGATCGTCCGGCGGAGCAGATCGAGAGCGTCCGCCGTAGAGTCCATCACCACCGCGAACGACACCGGCCCGAAGCACTCCTCCAGATACGCCGCCTCAGCCCCAGGCTTCATCCCGTCCAGCTTCACGATCACCGGCGTCCGCACCACCGCCCCCGGAAACTCCGGATGCGTCACCTCCCGCGACGCCAGCGCCACCTCGCCCAGGTCCGCCGCCGCGTCCAGCCGCTCCTTCACCCCCGGGTTGACGATCGCCCCCAGCAGCGCCGCCGCGCGGGCGTCGTCGCCGAGGAGCTTGTCGACCGCGCCGGCCAGGTCGGCCACCACCTCGTCGTACGACTTGTGCCCGGCGTCCGTGTCGATGCCGGCGCGCGGGATCAGCAGGTTCTGCGGCGTCGTGCACATCTGGCCGCTGTACAGCGACAGCGAGAACGCCAGGTTCGACAGCAGCCCCGCGTAGTCCGCCGTCGAGTCCAGGACGATCGTGTTGACCCCGGCCTTCTCCGTGTACACCTGCGCCTGCGGCGCGTTGGCCTCCAGCCAGTCGCCGAACGCCGTCGACCCGGTGTAGTCGATGATCCGGATCTCCGGCCGCACCGCGAGGGTCTTCGCCAGCCCCTCCCCGGGCGCCTCGGCCGCCAGGCACACCAGATTCGGGTCGAAGCCCGCCTCCGCCAGCACCTCCCGCGCCACCCGCACCGTCAGCGCCAGCGGCAGCACGGCCCGCGGATGCGGCTTCACCAGCACCGGATTGCCCGTGGCGAGCGAGGCGAACAGCCCCGGATACCCGTTCCACGTCGGGAACGTGTTGCACCCGACGACCATCGCCACCCCCCGCGGCACCGCGGTGAACGTCTTCCGCAGCTCCAGCGGATCCCGCTTCCCCTGCGGCTTCGACCACCCGGCCACCAGCGGCGTCCGCACCTGCTCCGCGTACGCGTACGCCACCGCCTCCATCCCGCGGTCCTGCGCGTGCGGCCCCCCGGCCTGGAGCGCCATCATGAACGCCTGCCCCGACGTATGCATCACGGCATGCGCGAACTCATGCGTCCGCGCGCTGATCCGCGCCAGCACCTCCAGACACACCAGCGCCCGCAGCTCCGGCCCCGCCTCCCGCCAGGCGCCCATCCCGGCCCGCATGGCCGGGAGCAGCACGTCGACGTCCGGATGCGGATACTCCACGCCCAGCTCGAAGCCGTACGGCGACACCTCGCCGCCCGTCCAGCCGTCCGTCCCGGGCTGGTCCAGCTCGAAGCGGCTGCCCCGCAGCGCCTCGAACGCGGCCAGTCCGTCCGCCGGGGCCGTGTCCCCGTAGGCCTTCGGATGCTCCGGGTGGGGCGACCAGTACGCACGGGTGCGCACGGCCTCCAGCGCCTGGTCGAGATGAGGCCGGTGCCTCTCGGTCAGCACTTCGTGACTCAGCGCGGTCGTCATGGGCCAACTCCTCGTCGAGCTGGAGGGAAACTCCGGTCGCGGTTAGAGTAACCGAATGATCGGTCGGTTCAAGAGGGGCTGTGGATAAGTGACGAGCACCGCCAAGCGCGACACGTATACGCCCGAGTCCCTCCTGGCCGTCGCCGTGGAGGTGTTCATCGAGCGCGGCTACGACGGGACCTCCATGGAACACCTGTCGAAGGCCGCGGGCATCTCGAAGTCGTCCATCTACCACCACGTCCGCGGAAAGGAAGAGCTCCTGCACCGGGCCGTCAGCCGCGCCCTCAACGGGCTCTTCGGCGTACTGGACGAAGAGGGCGCGCGCGAAGGGCGGGCGGTCGACCGGCTGGAATACGTCACGCGTCGCAGCACGGAGGTGCTGATGGCGGACCTCCCGTACGTCACGCTGCTGCTGCGGGTCCGGGGGAACACCGACACCGAGCGGTGGGCGATGGAGCGCCGCCGCCAGTTCGACCACCGGGTGGCCCTCCTGCTCACGCAGGCCGCGGCGGACGGCGACATCCGCTCGGACGTCGACGCGCGGCTGGCGACCCGGCTCCTCTTCGGCATGATCAACTCGGTCTCCGAGTGGTACCGCCCGACCGCCCGCGGCCCGCACAGCGGCGCGGAGGTCGCGGACGCGGTGGTCGCGATGGCGTTCGCGGGGCTGCGGCTGCCGTGAGCGTCCTCATCGTTACGGGGAGGCGATCCTTCCGCCGTTGACCTCGCCCGTACCGGGGCGCGAGCATCCGGGTTCATGACGCGAACGAGGGTGTGGACGGGGGCCGTTGCCCCGGTGGTGCTGCTGGCGCTGCTGACGGGCTGCGGTGATGACGGCGACAGCGGTACGGAGCAGACCTCGGCCACCCCCCAGGCGGCGCCGGAGACCAGCTCCGGCCCCAACGACTTCGGCTGTCTGAAGGGCGACCAGCTCGCGGGCGCGACGTCCTTCGAGGTCGACGGCGAACAGGTCGACGCGTACCGCACCGGCAAGGGCACGACGGGCGTCATCTTCTCCCACCAGGTCGACCTCGACCTGTGCTCCTGGGTCCCCGCGGCGGACGAGCTCGCGGCCGACGGCTACCAGGCGCTGGCGGTGAACAGCATGAGCACGGAGGTCGACGAGCTGGTCGCCGCCGCGAAGCTCCTCCGCGAGAAGGGCGCCGAGAAAATCATCCTGATCGGGGCCTCGAAGGGCGGTACGGGATCGCTCGCCGCCGCGGCCGAGATCAAGCCCGCCGTGTCGGCGGTGGTCTCCCTCTCCGGCCCCGCGGAGTTCGGCGACATCGACGCCCTCGCGGCGGCCCCGAAGCTGACGATGCCGGTCTACCTCATCGCGTCCCGCGACGACACCCGCTTCTTTGAGGACGCGCAGAAGCTGGACAAGGCGGCGACGGCGTCGAAGGGCGAGAAGTTCGAGCCGGTGAACGGCATCGAGCACGGCAACGCGATCCTGACGGAGCACCCGGACGTCTGGAAGCGGGTCAAGGCGTTCGTCCAGCAGTACGGGGGCTGACCCGCCGTATCACCGACCACGGGCGGCGTGGATCCGCAGCAGCCCCTCGATCCCGCGCATCAGGGTTTCCCCGGCGAGCACGGCGTCGCCCAGATAGCCGGCGCTCATCGCCCCGTCGCGGAGCATGACGAAGTGCCGTCCGGCGTGCTCCGCCTCCACCACCGTGATCTCGGCGAACAGCCCGGTGACGGTCTCCAGGAACCACGCGCGGTGCTGTACGACGGCCCGGTGGACGGGGTGGTCGGGATCGGGGAACTCCGCGCCCGCGTTGAGGAACGCGCAGCCGCGGTATCCCGGCGAGCGGATCTGCTCGACCAGTGACGCGCCGATGCCCCGCAGGATGCTCTCGGCCGAGCCGTCCGCCGCCGTCAGGCCGGCGATCTGGGACCGGATCGCCTGGTCGACGGTGCCGATGTACGCGACGGCCAGGTCCTCCTTGCTGCGGAAGTGACGGTAGAAGGTCGCGTTGGTGACCTTCGCGTCGGAGACCAGGCGGTCTACGCCCACGGTGTGGATGCCCCGGCCGTAGAAGAGCTGCGCGGCGGTCCGCAGGAGCCGTTCGCGGGCTTCGGAGACTCGTTTGCCGGTTTCCGTCTTTGCCATGCCGCACATCGTAGCGGGTAGAACGGTCTCTCTTGCATTTCCCCGACCCGGTGTGCCAGTCTGCTGTCTGCGAGAGAGAACGATCTCTCTACCTACGTCCCGACTGGAGCACCCCATGGCATCCACCGCTTCCATCGCCCCCGTCAGCACCACACCCACCCTGCGCCGCCTGTACCTCACGCGCTTCGTCTTCGCCGCCGCCTGGGCCGCGCTCCTGGCAGCGTCCGGCTCCGAACTGGGCCTCGGGACGAAGCTGCTGCTCTTCGTCTACCCGGCCTTCGACGTCGCCGCGGCGGTCGTGGACGCCAGGTCGGCCCGTACGACGGGCGGAGGCCAGGTCAAGGGCCTGTACGTGAACATGGCCATCAGCACCCTCGCGGCCGTCGGCCTCGCGATCGCGGCCGGCTCGGGCATCCCCGACGTCCTGCGCGTCTGGGGCGCGTGGGCCGTGGTCTCCGGCCTCGTCCAGCTCCTGGTGGGCGTCGCCCGCCGCGCGATGGGCGGCCAGTGGCCCATGATCCTCAGCGGCGGCATCTCGATCCTCGCTGGCGGCTCCTTCTTCGCGAGCGCGGGCCAGGACGACCCCACGCTCACCACCCTCGCGGGCTACGCCACGCTCGGCGGGATCTTCTTCCTGGTCTCGGCGCTGCGTCTGCCGCGCGCGGGCTCCGGACGCTGAGCGGCGGGGGCCGGCGGCGGCAGGAACGGCCTGGTCAGGGGTGCTCGGGCGCTCCCTCGGCGGGGCCGTAGTCCTGCCCGTCCCCGGCGAGCTCCATGGCGATCCGCGCGCGGCTCGGTCTGTCGATACCGTCGCACGCCGCGAGCTTCCCGCCTTCGGCGGTGGCGATGTCCATGTCTTTGGAGTCCATGAAGATCTTGAGCATCGCGTCGTGGCAGGCGTCGTAGTCAGGCTTCCCGCCGGCGGAGTCCCCGTCCCCTCCACAGCCGCTGAGGGCCAGCAGCAGCGCGGCGGACGTACCGGCGACGGCGAATCGGATGCTCATGGTCCCCCCGTGGCAAGCCTGTTGGATCACGCATCCTGCCCGACCGGCCCACTGGTGTCCATGCCCCCGGGCCTACCGGGTCCGGTGCTGGTGGTCGCCGGTTTCCTGCTGGCGCGGGTGCTGGACTGGTAGCGTCCCCGGTTCCGCTGGATCAATCCGGCCGGGACCAACTGACAGGGCCTGGTCAGGGTTCGCCTCCGACAGGGCCGCGGGCAGTATCCCGCGGCCCCCTCCGACGGATCACAGGTCCCGCAGCAACACCCCCGGCCGCTCCACGCAGTCCGCCACATACCGCAGGAAGCCGCCCGCCGTGCCGCCGTCGCAGACGCGGTGGTCGAACGTGAACGACAGCTGCACCACCTCGCGTACCGCCAGCTCGCCCTCGTGCACCCACGGCTTGGGGACGATGCGGCCGACGCCCAGCATCGCCGCCTCCGGGTGGTTGATGATCGGGGTCGAGCCGTCCACGCCGAAGACGCCGTAGTTGTTCAGCGTGAACGTGCCTCCCGTCAGGTCCGCGGGGGTGAGCGTTCCTGTGCGGGCCGCCTCCGTGAGGCGGGTCATCTCCGCCGTCAGGGACGCCGCGCTCAGCTTGTGGGCGTCGCGGACCACCGGGACCACCAGGCCGCGGTCCGTCTGCGCCGCGAAGCCCAGGTGGATCCCGGGGAGGATCACGATCTCCCGGCCGTCCACCGTGGAGTTGAGGTCCGGGAAGCGGGCCAGGGCCGCCGTGCAGACGCGGGCCAGGAGGCCGAGGACGGAGACTTTCGGGCCGCCGGCCGCGTTCATCGCCCGGCGTACGGTCATGAACTCCGTCGCGTCCGCGTCCACCCACGTCGTCGCGTCCGGGATCTCGCGGCGGCTGCGCGACAGCTTGTCGGCGACCGCGCCTCGTACCCCTCGCAGGGGGATCCGGTTGGTCGCCTCGACGGGCGCCGCGACCGGCGTGGGCGCCACCGCCCGCTCCACGTCCGCCCGCAGGATCAGCCCCTCGGGGCCCGACCCCCGCAAGGACGCCAGGTCCACGCCGTGTTCGCGCGCCAGCCGCCGTACGAGCGGCGAGATCACCGCGACCGTACGAGCCGGGGCGACCGGAGCCGGAGCCGCAGCCGCAGCCGCCGAAGGCCGCCGCACCCGCCTCCTCCGCCCCGCCCCCGCCGCACTCGTCCCGTACCCCACCAGCACGTTCCCGGACCCCTCGTCGGCGTCCGGGGCGGCCTCCGCCGAAGGCGCGTCCCCCACCGCCACGGTCACCAGCGGCGACCCCACCGGCACCTCATCGCCCTCGGACCCGAAGCGCGCGGTCACCACACCCCCGTACGGGCACGGCACCTCCACCATCGCCTTAGCCGTCTCGACCTCGACGACCGGCTGATCGACGGCGACCACGTCCCCGACCTCCACCAGCCACCGTACGATCTCCGCCTCGGTCAGCCCCTCCCCGAGGTCCGGCAGGGTGAACTCCCGCACCTCCGCCATCAGTCCGCCCCTCCCGCCACGTACTCCGACTCCCACTGCAGCCGCTCGACCGCGTCCAGGATCCGGTCCACGCCCGGCAGATGATGCTTCTCCAGCATCGGCGGCGGATACGGGATGTCGAACCCGGCCACCCGCAGCACCGGCGCCTCCAGATGATGGAAGCACCGCTCCGTCACCCGCGCCGCGATCTCCCCGCCCGGCCCGCCGAACCCGGTCGACTCATGCACCACGACCGCCCGCCCGGTCCGCCGCACCGACGCGGCCACCGTCTCGTCGTCGAACGGCACCAGCGACCGCAGGTCCACGACCTCCAGGTCCCGGCCCTCCGCCCGCGCCGCCTGGGCGGCCTCCAGGCAGACCGGCACCGACGGCCCGTACGTGATCAGCGTCGCGGACGTCCCCGCGCGCCGCACCACGGCCTTCCCGGGCGGCGCGACGGCCGCCGGGGCGTCCAGCGAGAAGTCCGCGGACTTCGACCAGTACAGCCGCTTGGGCTCCAGGAACACCACCGGGTCGTCGCAGGCGATGGCCTCGCGCAGCATCCCGTACGCGTCCTCGACCGTCGCCGGGGTGTAGACCCGCAGGCCCGGCGTCGCCATGTAGTACGCCTCCGACGAGTCGCTGTGATGCTCCACGCCGCCGATCCCGCCGCCGTACGGCACCCGGATCGTGATCGGCATCGGCATCGCGCCCCGCGTACGGTTGCGCATCCGCGAGACATGGCTGACCAGCTGCTCGAACGACGGATACGCGAACGCGTCGAACTGCATCTCGACCACCGGCCGCAGCCCGTACATCGCCATCCCGACCGCCGTGCCGAGGATCCCGGCCTCCGCGAGCGGGGTGTCGCCGCAGCGGTCCTCGCCGAACTCCGCCGTCAGCCCGTCCGTGATCCGGAAGACGCCGCCGAGCCGGCCGACGTCCTCGCCCAGCACGTGCACCGACGGGTCCTCGGCCAGCGCGTCGCGCAGCGCCCGGTTGATGGCCTGCGCCATCGTGACCTGCTTGGCCTTTACCGCCGTTGCCATCAGTGCTGGTCCCCTTCCGACGCGTCGGCCTCGGCCGCCTCGAGCTCCGCGCGCAGCAGCCGCTCCTGCTCGCGCAGCTGCGTCGTCCGCTCCTCGTACACATGCGCGAAGAGGTCCATCGGATCGAGCACCGCGTCCTCGTTCATCCGCTCCCTCAGGGCCGCCGCCATCTCCTCCGCCGCCGCGCGGGCCGCCTCGATGCCCGCCTCGTCCAGCATCCCCCGCTCCGTGAGCTCCCGCTCGAGCAGCGCTACGGGGTCATGGGCACGCCACGCCTCGACCTCGGCGTCCTCCCGGTACCGGGTGGCGTCGTCGGCGTTGGTGTGGGCGTCCATCCGGTACGTGACCGCCTCGACCAGGGTCGGGCCGCCCCCCGAGCGCGCCCGCTCCACCGCCTCGGCCAGCACCTCGTACACCGCCGCGACGTCGTTCCCGTCGACCAGCCGCCCGGGTATGCCGTACCCGACGCCCTTGTGCGCCAGGGTCGGGGCGGCCGTCTGCTTCTCCAGCGGTACGGAGATGGCGTAGCCGTTGTTCTGTACGAGGAACACCACCGGCGCCTGCCACACCGCCGCGAAGTTCAGCGCCTCGTGGAAGTCGCCCTCCGACGTCCCGCCGTCGCCCACCATGGCCAGGGCGACCACGTCGTCGCCCTTGAGCCGGGCGGCGTGCGCCAGCCCCACGGCGTGCGGGAGCTGCGTCGCCAGCGGCGTGCTCAGGGGGGCGATGCGGCACTCGCGCGGGTCGTACCCGCTGTGCCAGTCGCCGCGCAGCAGCGTGAGGGCCTGCACGGGGTCCAGGCCGCGGGCCACGGCGGCGAGGGTGTCGCGGTAGGAGGGGAAGAGCCAGTCCTGGTCGCGCAGGACCTTCGCGGCGGCGATCTCGCACGCCTCCTGGCCGGTGGTGGACGGATAGACGGCGAGCCGGCCCTGCTTCGTCAGCGCGGTGGCCTGCTGGTTGTACCTCCGGCCGCGCACCAGCTCCGCGTACAGCCCGCTCATCAGCTCGGGGTCCAGCTTCGCGCCGGTGCCCAGCACCCGGTGGGGCTCGACCTCGGGGAGCAGCGGCGCGGGGTCCGTCCGGGGCTGCCAGGCGGGCGCCGTCGCCTTCGCGGTACGCCGCGTCCTGGTCGTGCGGGGCGCTTTCGCGGTACGGCGGGACTGCTCGGTGACCGTCATGACGTCTCCACCTCCTTGTGGGGGCATGAACAGGGTGAGGGCGTGGGTGGCCCTCACAGGTCCTCACCTACCGATTGTTCGGTTGAGAGGGCATTCTGGCTACCATGCGCGAAAGCCTGTGGACAAACGGTTCTGCACACCATCAAATGGAAGCCGGACGTCCAATTGCGGAAGGCGGGGAGCGTGACTGACGAACAGATGGCCCCGGCCCCCCGCCCCCTCGACGACGTCGACCGCGCGATCCTGCGCATCCTCCGCGCCGACGGCCGCGCGTCGGTCCGCTCGGTGGCGGAGCAGGTCCACGTCTCCCGCGCGAACGCGTACACGCGGATCAACCGCCTCCTGGACGACGGCGTCATCCGCGGCTTCACAGCCCAGATCGACCAGGAACGGGCGGGCCAGGGGACGTCGGCGTACATCACGATGCGGATCGTCCAGACGAGCTGGCGCTCGGTCCGCGAGCAGCTGGAACGCCTCCCGGGGGCGGCCCATATCGCCCTGGTCGGCGGTGACTTCGACGTACTCCTGCTCGTTCACACGGCGGACAACCGTGCGCTGCGGGATCTGGTCCTGACGAAGATCCAGGCCATACCGGAGGTGCTGTCCACACGGACGCTCCTCGTCTTCGAGGAGACGGATCTCCAGGAGGCGTGATGGTGCGGGAAGCCGCGGATGCCCTGCGTCTCAGGCTGGCGGCGGCTGCATGAACTGGACATGGCGTACGAACCGGCCAGGCGCCGGCGAGGAGGTACACGGATGACTGTCACGAATGCGGACGTGGATTACGTTGCCCTTGCGGCAGCGGCCCGTGTCCTCGGCACCGAAACGGCTGCGGAAACGATCACCGAGGCGCTGTGCGATGTGATCCTGTTCCACCACGGCTACGGGGTTCCGGTGCTCGGCGGTGGTGACGACAGTTAGCCGGCGAGGGCGGTGATGAAGGCGCGCCAGGCTTCGGGGGTGAAGGTGAGGTGGGGGCCGGTGGGGTTCTTCGAGTCGCGGACGTGTACGTGGGCCGAGGTCGTCGCGACCTCGACGCACTCGCCGCCTGCGCCGCTGCTGTACGTGCTCTTCGTCCAACGCTTGGGTTCGTTGCTGGTCATCGTTGCCTCCCAGGGATGGAATGGGGCCGGTCCCGGAGACACCGTCGTGCTTCCGGGACCGGGTGTTCCGCCTACTCGGTGGCGGCGGTTTCGGTGATGAAGGCGCGCCAGGCTTCGGGGGTGAAGGTGAGGTGGGGGCCCGTGGGGTTCTTCGAGTCGCGGACGTGTACGTGGGCCGAGGTCGCGGCGACCTCGACGCACTCGCCGCCTTCGGCGCCGCTGTACGTGCTCTTCGTCCAACGGGTGGGAACCTCATCCGCCTTGGACTGATGGCTGGTCATAGCGTCCTTAGCCTCGTCTCGATGAAGGCAGACGACTCTCGGGGTGTCATCGCCTGCGCTCGGATGCTGCCGTACCGGGCGGCCATGCTGCGGGTCTCGGCACGTGTTGTCAGATAGATACTTCGCCCCTGGGCCTCCACATAGACCACTTGGTCACCGATTTTGGGCTGCACCACGGTGAACGCGCCATCCACACCGGGGTTTTCCCGGCGGTCCAAGGGCATCACCTGGACCTCTGCCTTCCCGTTCCCCATGACCAGCAGCAGGTGTTCGAGCTGGCCTCGGAGCACGGCCGAGTCCCCGATGGGCCGATGGAGAATGGCCTCATCCATGACGAAACTCAGCTCTGCCGCCGGACTGCGGTCGAAGATCTTCTGACGGGACATGCGGGACCGAGTCCGGAACTCGACGGTGTCGGCGCCAATCCGTGGACGCCGCTGCGCGAACGTGGCCCGCGCGTAATCCTCCGTCTGCAACAGCCCTGGCACCATCAGGGACGCGTACACCCCCAGCCCGAGCGCGTCAGCCTCCAGCTTCGCGAAGTCCCGAAAGAACGCCGGATACCGGGCCCGCGCCACCTCCCCCCGCGCCGCGATCAGAACGCCGCCGGCGTTCACCTCCGGGTCCACCCGGTCGATGAACTCCGGCTGCGCCACCCGCCGTCCCTGCTCGATCGACGCGATCAGCTCCGCGCTGTACCCGAGGCGGTCGCCCAGCTCCTCGCGGCTCAGTCCCGCCCGTTCGCGGAACAGCTTCAGCTGGAGACCGAAGCACCGCAGGAACGAGTGGGAGTCGTCGTGGAACTCCCGTGTGTTGGCGGTCATCGTGAGACCTCCCGTCACTTGAACGTGATCGAGAGATTACGCAGCGTAAAACACCCGGTGTGCCTATACGCCCGCACCCCACCCGATAGGGTCCCGTACACCTCGGCGGAGCCGCACGTACAACACCCGGCCCGTACGCGGCCCGCGCGGCGTCAGCCCGCCTCCGCCAGCTCCGCGAGCTCCGCCTCACGCCGGGAGACCTTCGCCAGCAGCTCCTCCGCGACCTCCTCGATCAGCCGATCGGGGTCGTCCGGCGCCAGCAGCAGCATCTGGCCGATCGCCGACTCCTCCAGCTCCTTCGCCTGCGCCGCCAGCATCTCCTTGCGGGCCGCCAGCCACTCCAGCCGCGCGTACAGCTCCTCCGCCCGCGTCAGCTCCGGCAGGACGGGGGCCGGGCCGGCCTCCCACTCCTCCGTGAGGGTGCGCAGCAGGTTCTCGTCGCCGTTCGCGTACGCCTGGTTGACCCGGGTGATGAACTCCCCGCGCCGGTCGCGCTCCGTCTCGTCCTGCGCGAGGTCCGGGTGGGCCTTGCGGGCCAGGTCGCGGTACAGCCGCCGGCACTCCTCGCTGGGGCGCACGCGCGGGGGCGTACGGGCCGACTGGTCGGTGAGCATGGCCGCCGCGTCCTCGGGCAGGCCCTGGTCGGTCATCCAGCCGTTGAACAGCTCCTCCACGGTCGGGATCGGCATCACGAGCCCCCGCAGATCCTTCGCCCGCGCGATGTCGCCGGGGTCGCCGGTCTTGGCGGCGATGGCCTCGGCGATCAGCGCCTCGAGCTCGTCGAGGCGGCTGTACATCGGGCCGAGGCGCTGGTGGTGCAGCCGGGAGAAGTTGTCGACCTCGATCCGGAAGGTGTCGACGGCGATCTCGTACTCGATCAGCGCGTCCTCGGCCGCCCGCACCGCTCGTTCCAGCCGCTCCGTACCGCTCTCATCAGTCACCGGGCCAGGGTAGGCCAAAGGCCGCGGACGATGTCCGCGGCCCTTGATCATGTACGGTTCAGCCCTTACGGGCTATTACGGGCCGCCGGGGGGTGCCACCATGACCCGCACGGTCTCGCCCTTGCGTGCCTCGCCACCCTCCTGGTGCGGGGGCATGACGCCCTGGACGAGCCAGTTGTCCTCCGGCGGCTGCCCGTTGGCGGACACCGGCTCGAGGCCAAGCCCCAGACCCGTCAGCGCGGCCCGGGCGGCGGCGAGGTTCTGTCCCGTGATCTGCGGGATCTGGACCTTGTCGTCCTTCTTGGCCGCGACGTAGACGGTGATCTGCTGGTCCTTCTTGGCCGGCGTCAGCGCCGCCGGGTCCGTCTTGAAGACGCTGCCCTCGGGCTGCGTGTCGTTGGGCTCGATGCGCTGCACGATGTTGTTGAAGCCCTGGCCCTTCAGGGTCTCGACCGCCTGGTCGTACCGCAGGCCCGTGACGTCCGGAATCTGCACCGCCGCAGGCTCCGCCGCCACCTCCAGCGTCACCGTCTCCCCTGGAGCCAGCTTCCCGCTGTCCGGGTCCTGGCTCAGCACCGTCCCCGGGTCCTCGTCCTCGGACGGGGTGTTCTTCCGCTTGACCTCGAACCCCGCGTCCTCCAGCTCGGACCGCGCGTCGTCGAAGTCCTTGCCGGTGACATCCGGCACCTCGACCTCGGCCACCGACGTACACACGACGACGGTGACGGTGTCGCCCTCCGCGACCGGCTCCTTCGGAGCGGGGCTCTGCTCGAGCACCGTCCCCTTCTTGTCCGGCTTGCAGGACTTCCCCTCACCCTCCTCGTACTTCAGGCCCGAGTTGGTGATCCGGTTCTGCGCCTGCGCCTTCGTCAGCGCCAGCACATTGGGGGCTTCCTTCGTGTTGTTCGGCGAATTGCTGAAGATCGACTTCCCGATGAAGATCGCCCCCACCAGCACCAGAATGCCCGCGAGCACCAGCAGCACCGTGGACGTCGACCCGTTGCGCCGCGGCGGAGGCTGCCGCCGGCGGCCGGGCGGCCCGTCGTCGTATCCCATCCCGCCGTCGTCGTCCCGCATCGGCGGCAGCATCGACGTCGGCTGGCCGTACGGGCCGGGCTGGGCGGTCAGCGCGGTGGTCGGGACGTCCGCCCCGTAGCCGCCGTAGCCGCCGACGGCGCCCATCGACGCCGTCGCCGCGACCGGCTGGCCGTCCAGGCACGCCTCGATGTCGGCGCGCATCTCGTCGGCCGACTGGTAGCGGTAGTCGCGGTCCTTCGTCAGCGCCTTCAGGACGATCGCGTCCATCTCCGGCGTGATCTCCGGGTCGTACACCGAAGGCGGCTGCGGCTCCTCGCGGACGTGCTGGTAGGCCACGGCCACCGGGGAGTCGCCGACGAACGGCGGCCGGTTGGTCAGCAGCTCGTACAGCAGACAGCCCGTGGAGTAGAGGTCCGAGCGGGCGTCGACCTGCTCGCCCTTGGCCTGCTCGGGGGAGAGGTACTGGGCGGTGCCGATGACGGCCGCGGTCTGCGTCATCGTCATACCGGAGTCGCCCATGGCCCGCGCGATGCCGAAGTCCATCACCTTGACCTGGCCGGTGCGCGTCAGCATGACGTTCGCCGGCTTGATGTCGCGGTGGACGATCTGGCTGCGGTGCGAGTACTCCAGCGCCTGCAGGATGCCGACGCACATCTCCATCGCCCGCTCCGGCATCAGCCGGCGGCCGGAGTGCAGCAGCTCGCGCAGGGTGGAGCCGTCGACGTACTCCATCACGATGTACGGGATGGAGACGTTGTCGATGTAGTCCTCGCCGGTGTCGTACACGGCGACGATCGCGGGGTGGTTCAGGGACGCGGCGGACTGCGCCTCGCGGCGGAAGCGGGCCTGGAACGACGGGTCGCGGGCCATGTCGGCACGCAGCGTCTTGACGGCGACGGTGCGTCCCAGCCGGGTGTCGTGGGCAAGGTAGACCTCGGCCATGCCGCCGCGGCCGAGCACCTGGCCCAGCTCGTACCGGCCGCCTAGGCGACGCGGCTCATCCATAGCTCTCTCCAGCCCTCTGACTGTGCGCGGCCCTGCACGGACCGGTGGGGTCGTCGATGTGTGCTGCTCGGCATACGGTACCGGCCGGGCGCGCCGTCTCGGATCCCGAGGCGGCAGCTGATATCCGACCGGTATCGGAGACTCCGCCGGTCACCGGACGTCGTGTGGATCATCACGCACCCTTGCCGACTATGGCCTGCATCACGGACTTGGCGATCGGGCCGGCGATGCCGGAGCCGGAGATCTGCTCGCGGTCCGCGCTGCCGTCCTCGACCACCACGGCCACGGCGACGTCCTTGCCGTTCTCGCCCTTGGCATAGGTGATCATCCAGGCGTACGGCAGGGCCTCGTTCTTGTCGCCGTGCTGGGCGGTACCGGTCTTGCCGCCGACGGTGGCGTTGGTCAGCTGGACCGGGGCGCCGGTGCCGTCGCGGACGACGGTCTCCATGCCCTGCTGCAGCTTGCGGGCGGTCTCCTCGGAGACGGCCTCGCGCAGCTCCTGCGGCTCGGTGCGCTCGATGGTGTCCAGGTTCGGCGCGAGCAGCTTGTCGACCAGGTACGGCTTCATCAGCTTGCCGTCGTTGGCGACCGCGGCGGCCACCATGGCCATCTGCAGCGGGGTGGCGCGGACCGAGGACTGGCCGATGCCGCCCAGGGCGTTCTGCGGGCGGTCCATCTCGGGGTAGACGCTCTCGGCGGAGCGGATGGGGACGAACTGCTCCTCGTTGAAGCCGAACTTCTCCGCCTGCTCGATCATCGCCTTGTTGCCGACCTCGTCGCTGACCTTGGCGAAGACGGTGTTGCACGACCACTGCAGCCCGACCTCCATGGAGGCGTTGCCGCACTTGCCCGCGATGGGGTTCGGCAGCCAGCTGTCCGTGGTGAGCGGCAGCTTGTAATGCACCGGGTCGGAGTGGGTGTTCTGGTCTATGTCGTACGTGCCGTTCTCCAGCGCCGCCGCCGCGGTGACGACCTTGAACGTCGACCCGGGCGGGTAGGTCTCGCGCAGCGCGCGGTTGAGCATCGGCTTGTTCTTGTCGCTGTTGAGCTTCGTCCAGGCCTCGGAGTCCTTGTCGGAGTTCCCCGCGAAGCTGGACGGGTCGTACGACGGGGTGGAGACCAGCGCCAGGATCGCCCCGGTCTTCGGGTCGATGGCGACGGCCGCGCCCTTCTTGCCCTTGAGCCCGTTGTACGCGGCGCGCTGGGCGTCGGCGTTGATCGTGGTGACGACGTCACCGCCCTGCCGCTCCTCGCCGGTGATCATGTCGATCGTACGGTCGAAGAAGAGGCGGTCGTCGGTGCCGGTGAGGATGCCGTCGTTGATCTCCTCCAGCTGGTTCGCGCCGAAGGCCTGCGAGGCGTAGCCGGTGACGGGCGCCCACAGGGGACCGTCCTTCCAGGTCCGCTTGAACTTGAAGTCGCTGCCCGTCGTCTCGGCGTGGCCGGTGACGGACTTGTCGCCGACGATGATGTCGCCGCGCGGGATGGCGTAGCGGCCGATGGCGACGCGGCGGTTGTCCTTGTGGGTGCTCAGCTCTTCGCCCTGGACGAACTGCAGCCAGTTCACGCGCGCCAGCAGCGCCAGCACCAGCAGGCCGGCGAAGATCGCCACTCGGCGTAGGGGCTTGTTCACGGGCGGACCACCTGGGTCATCTCGGCGTCGGGGTTCTGGGCCGGGGCCGGGGCCGGGCGGCGCGCGGTGTCGGAGATCCGCAGCAGGATGGCGATCAGCGCCCAGTTCGCGATGACGGACGAACCGCCCTGCGCGAGGAACGGCATCGTCATACCGGTCAGCGGGATGAGCGCCGTGACACCGCCGGCCACCACGAAGACCTGCAGCACGAAGGCGCCGGAGAGACCCACCGCGAGCAGCTTGCCGAACGGGTCGCGGGCGGCCAGCGCGGTACGGATACCGCGCTGCACCAGCAGCCCGTACAGGATGAGGATGGCCATGAAGCCGGTCAGGCCCAGCTCCTCGCCGACGGTGGAGAGGATGTAGTCGGACTTCGGGGCGATACCGCCGATGAGCCGCGAGTAGCCCTGGCCGAGGCCGGAGCCCATCATGCCGCCGGAGCCGATGGAGTACAGGGCCTGCGCGGTCTCCGTCACACCCATGCCGCCCGCCCCGTCGGGGACCCGGTCCAGGGGGTTGAGCCAGCGGTCCACGCGCAGTCCGACGTGGCTGTTGAACGAGGCCACGGACACCGCGCCGACCGCGGAGAGCAGCATGCCGAAGATGATCCAGCTGGTGCGCTCGGTGGCCACGTACAGCATGATCACGAAGAGGCCGAAGAGCAGCAGCGAGGAGCCGAGGTCGGTCTCGAAGACGAGGATCATGAGGCTGACGCCCCAGATCATCAGGATCGGCCCGAGGTCACGGCCACGCGGCAGGTACACGCCCATGAAGCGGCGGGAGGCGAGCGCCAGGGCGTCGCGCTTGACCATCAGATAGCCGGCGAAGAACACCGCGATGACGATCTTGGCGAACTCACCGGGCTGCAGCGAGCCGACGCCGGGGATGGAGATCCAGATCCGGGCGCCGTTGACGTTCCGCCCGATGCCCGGGATCAGCGGCATCAGCAGCAGGAAGAGCGCGACGACCATGGAGATGTAGGTGTACCGCTGCAGGATCCGGTGATCCTTCAGCAGCACCAGCACCCCGACGAACAGGCCGATGCCGACGGTCGACCAGAGCAGCTGCCCCGGCGCCATCGCGCCGCCGAGCTGGTCGGTGGTGATCGACGGCTCCTGGTCCAGGCGCCAGATCAGCACCAGGCCCAGGCCGTTCAGCAGGGTCGCGATGGGCAGCAGCAGCGGATCGGCGTACGGCGCGAACTTGCGCACCACCAGATGCGCGACGGCCGCCAGACAGCCCAGGCCCAGGGTGTAGCCCAGCGCCCCGGCGGGCACCGAGCCGTCCTTGGCCAGGCCGACGTTGATGTACGCGAAGACCGGGATGACCACGGCGAAGACGAGCATCGCCAGCTCGGTGTTGCGCCGGCTCGGCGCACCGGCGACGCCGATGGTGGACGTGTGGTGTTGACTGCTCATGCTGGTACTCCGGCCCCCCACGACTACTTCGGGCACTGACCGGAGAGCTGCTTTTGCTCATCGGTCAGACTGGGCCCGTTCTTCGCCTCGCTCGTGGCGAGCAGCTCGCAGACCTCGGCCTGCGCCTGCAGTTCGGCGGTCTTCTCCCGGGCGGCGGCGAGGCTCCCGGCCTCGATGGTCTCGTTGACGCGGTCCTGGTACGTGTCCGGCAGGTACTTGAGTTCGATGTCGGGCTTGTCCTCGGCGACCTCGGAGAGCGAGATCCAGGCGAGCTTCTGCTCGATGCCCCGGTAGATCGCCACATGGCCGTCGTTGGAGCCGACGTAGTACTGGTCCTGCGTCCACTCGTACCCGCGGTAGCCCCCGTAGCCGAGGCCGCCGAGCACGATCGCGATGATCAGGCCGCGCTTGAGCCACTTGAACCGGGGCGGGTTCTTGACGAAGTCCTCGTCGTTGAACGCCAGTCCGTAGCTGTCGGGTCCGTCCCCGGGCGGCGGGCCGAAGCCGCCGGCCTGCGGCGGGACGGGGCGGCCGAGGCTCGAGGCGCGGCCGGCGGGGGTCTGCATGCCGGGGTTGTCGGCGCCCTGCTGCTGGTTCTCCGCGACGGCGCCGACGACGACCGGGGTGTCGTTGAGCTGGCCGGCGAGGGTGTCGTTGTCGTCGACGTCCAGGACGTCGGCGACGATCACCGTGATGTTGTCGGGGCCGCCGCCGCGCAGGGCGAGCTGGATGAGCTCCTGGACCGTCTCGTACGGGCCCTGATAGCTGGCGAGGGTGTCCTCGAGGGTCTCGGCGCTGACCACGCCGGACAGCCCGTCGGAGCAGATCAGATAGCGGTCACCGGCCCGTACCTCGCGGATCGACAGGTCCGGCTCGACGTGGTCGCCGGTGCCCAGGCCGCGCATCAGCAGCGAGCGCTGCGGGTGCGTGGTGGCCTCCTCCTCGGTGATCCGGCCCTCGTCGACCAGGCGCTGCACCCAGGTGTGGTCCTGGGTGATCTGGGTGAGCCGGCCGTCGCGCAGCAGATACGCGCGGGAGTCGCCGACGTGCACCAGGCCCAGGCGCTGGCCCGTCCAGAGCAGGGCGGTGAGCGTGGTGCCCATGCCCTCCAGCCGCGGGTCCTCCTCGACCATGTCCCGCAGCCGGTCGTTGGCGCGGCGGACCGCGTCGCCGAGGGAGGTCAGGATGTCGGAGCCGGGAATGTCCTCGTCGAGGTCGACGATGGTGGAGATCACCTCGGAGGAGGCCACCTCGCCGGCGGCCTGGCCGCCCATGCCGTCGGCGATCGCCAGCAGACGGGGCCCGGCGTAGCCGGAGTCCTCGTTGTGCTCGCGGATCATGCCCTCGTGCGAGCCGGCAGCGAAGCGCAGGGAAAGGCTCATGCGCACCTCACCCGTCGGCTCCGGGTACATCCGCATGGTGCCCACCCTCCGGTCATGGTCTGTCTTACTTCCGCAGCTCGATGACGGTCTTGCCGATCCTGATCGGCGCACCCAGCGGGATCGGGGTCGGCGTGGTCAGCCGGGTCCGGTCGAGGTAGGTGCCGTTGGTGGAGCCGAGGTCCTCGACGATCCACCGCCCGTCACGGTCGGGGTAGATCCTGGCATGCCGGGAAGAGGCGTAGTCGTCGTCCAGCACGATTGTCGAATCGTGTGCCCGCCCCAGGCTGATCGTCTGGCCCTGGAGGCTGACGGTCGTCCCAGTGAGGGAGCCCTCGGAGACGACGAGCTTGGTCGGGGCGCCCCGGCCGCCGCCGCGCCGGCCCGACTGGCGGTCGCTCTGCCGCGGCTGCTGCTGGCGCTGCGCCGGCGGCCGCTCGCCCTGCGACCGCTGCGCGGCGCGCTGGGTCACCCGGGTGCCGAACAGGTCACTGCGGATGACCTGCACCGCCACGATCACGAACAGCCACAGTACGGCGAGGAAACCCAACCGCATGACCGTCAGGGTCAGCTCTGACATTGGCCCCGCTTCACCCTTCGGCTTGCCGGTAAATGATGGTCGTCGAACCCACGACGATCCGTGAGCCGTCGCGGAGGGCGGCGTGGAGCGTGTGCTGCCCGTCCACCACGATGCCGTTCGTCGACCCCAGATCCTGCACTGTCGCGTGGCTGCCGTCGACCCTGATCTCACAATGGCGCCGCGAGACGCCGGGATCGTCGATCCGCACGTCCGCCTCGGTGGACCGGCCCAGCACCAGTGACTGGCGGGCGATCTGGTGGCGGACGCCGTTGATCTCCACCCAGCGACGCGTCGCCCCGCCGCCCACACGCGGCGGAGCCGGGGGCATCGGCGGGGCGTTGTAGCCCGGGTACCCGGCGGGCGCGGGCGGCGGGGGGCCGCCGAGGCCGCGGGCCGCGGTCGGGGCGCTGGGGCGGCGCGGCGCCTGCTGCTGTTGCTGCTGCGGCTGGTACTGCGACTGGCTGGAGGCGAGGGTGCGGCTGCGCACCCGGTAGAGCCCGGTGTCCAGGTCGTCGGCCCGCTCCAGGTGCACCTTTATCGGGCCCATGAAGGTGTACCGCTGCTGGGTGGCGTAGTCCCGCACCATGCCGGCGAGCTCCTCGCCCAGCTGCCCCGAGTACGGGGCGAGGCGCTCGAAGTCGGGAGCGCTGAGCTCCACGATGAAGTCGTTGGGGACGACGGTGCGCTCGCGGTTCCAGATGGTGGCGTTGTTGTCGCACTCGCGCTGGAGGGCACCGGCGATCTCGACCGGCTGGACCTCGGACTTGAAGACCTTGGCGAAGGTGCCGTTCACAAGTCCTTCCAGGCGCTGTTCGAAGCGCTTCAGCACACCCACCGGAACCTCCCTTCGTCACAGCCCTGCGGGGACCGCGGCCCCCGGTGTCGAACATTCATTTCGCGTACTGGCTACTGATCGTATCCACGCGCGGGGGAATCAGGTGGTTCCGGTTCCCGCCGCCCGGCACGATGTCATGTCGCTCACACCGCACGCCCCCGCACCTCGGCCTGTCACCAGGATGGTACGGGCGCCGGCAACCAGTGTCCCGCACCGGACGGCCCTTATGGCACAGGGGAAGAGGTTGCCCGGTGGGCCCGGGTGCCGGGCACGCGTCCTCCTGCCCCGGGCCCGCGACCGCAAACAGATGTGATTCCACCCTGGGCAGCGTGCTAATCTTCTGGATGTCGGAAGGCGCACGGCCCACGGGGCCGGTCGCGGAAGACACACCCAATGCGCGGGTGGCGGAATAGGCAGACGCGCTGGATTCAGGTTCCAGTGCCCGAAAGGGCGTGGGGGTTCAACTCCCCCCTCGCGCACCAGCAGAAGCGGGTCTTCACCGGAAACGGTGAGGGCCCGCTTTTTGTTGTGTTCTCTTCCGGTCGCCGGATCGTGCGACTTACCTCACTTAGTCGGACATAGTGGTGGTGAGATGCACCTCACCATACCCCCAGGGGTGTCTGTTACGGTGGGAATTGCCAGATACCCCCGGGGGTAACCCAAGTCAGGGAGCTCTGACACGCATGTACTTCGTCGACACCGTCCCGGTGGAAGGGCTCGGCAACCGGCACTACCTCGCCGGCGGTGCCGGAACCGCGGTCGCCGTCGACCCGCCACGCGACATCGACCGGATGATCGCCGCCGCGGCCCGCCGGGGCGTGCGCATCACGCACGTGGTGGAGACACACGTCCACAACGACTACGTCACCGGCGGCCTCGAGCTCGCCCGCGTGACCGGCGCCGTCTACCTCGTGCCGGCCGGCGCCCGCGTCGGCTTCGCCCGTACGCCCGTGCACGACGGCGACGTGATCGGCGTCGACACCGGACTCACCCTGCGTGCCGTCGCCACCCCCGGCCACACCCCGCACCACACCGCGTACGTCCTCGAGGAGGCCGGCACCCCCCGCGCCGCGTTCACCGGCGGCTCGCTGCTCATCGGCACCGTCGGCCGCCCCGACCTGGTCGAGCCCCGGCTCACCGCGCAGCTCGCCCGCGCCCAGCACGCCTCCGCGCACCGGCTGGCCGACGCGCTTCCGGACGACACCTCGGTGCTGCCCACGCACGGCTTCGGCAGCTTCTGCTCCTCCGGTCAGGCCGAGGGCGAGACGTCCACCATCGGGCGGGAGAAGCAGGTCAACGCGGCGCTGCTGCGGGGGGCCGACGAATTCGTCTCCGAGCTGCTCGCGGGGCTGGACGACATCCCCGCGTACTACGCGCACATGGGACCGGCCAACGCCGCCGGCCCCGACCCCGTCGACCTCACGGCACCGCCGCGCGCGGACGCCGCGCAGATCGCGGCGCGGCTGGCCGCCGGGGAGTGGGTCGTCGACCTGCGCAACCGGGTCGCGTTCGCCGAGGGGCATGTCGCCGGGACCTTCAACTTCGACGCCGAGGGGCAGCTGGCCACGTATCTGGCGTGGCTGGTCCCCTGGGGCAAGCCGGTGACGCTGCTCGCCGCGTCGCCCGCGCAGCTGGCCGACGCCCAGCGGGAGCTGGTACGGGTCGGCATCGACCGGCCGGCCGCCGCGGCGGTGGGCGGTCCCGGGGACTGGCTGCTGCCGGGGGAGGCGCCCGCGTCGTTCCGGCGGGCGACCTTCGCGGAGCTGGCGCAAGAGCTGCGCACCGCGTCCCGGCCGCCGGTCGTGCTGGACGTGCGGCGGGACTCCGAGCGGGCCGGGGGCCACATCGCGGACTCCGTGCACATTCCCGTGCACGGGCTGTACAAGCGGCTGCGCGAGGTGCCCGCGGGCACGGTGTGGGTGCACTGCGCCGGCGGCATGCGCGCCGCGATCGCCGCGTCGCTGCTGGCGTCGGCGGGCGGGCGTGAGGTCGTCGCCGTCGACGACGGGTTCGACCGGGCGGAGGCCGCCGGGCTGGTCGTACGCCCCGCCGAGCCCCATATATGAGCACCCTGATACTCGCGCTGGTCGCCGGCGGGCTCGTCGGGCTGGCGCTGGGCGGGCTCGGCGGGGGCGGCAGCGTCCTCGCCGTGCCCGCGCTGATCTACCTGCTGGACTTCTCCCCGTCCTCGGCGATCACCGCGAGCCTCATCATCGTCACGGTCACCACCCTGACCTCGCTCTTCGCCCACGCCAGGGACGGCAACGTCGACTGGCGCGCGGGACTGCTCTTCGCCGGGGCCGGCATCCTCCCCGCCATGGCGGGCGGTCTGCTGGCCGCCCGGCTGCCGGACGCGCTGCTCACCTCGGCGTTCGCCGTGATCGCTGCGCTGGCCGCCGTACGGATGCTGCGGCCGTCCCGGCCCGCCGAGGGCCTGCCCGTACGGCCCGGGCGCGCGGTCGCCGCCGGGGCGGGGCTGGGCGCGGTCACCGGGGTGCTGGGCGTCGGCGGGGGGTTCCTCGCCGTACCGGCGCTGGTGTCCGTGCTGGGGCTGCGGATGAAGGCCGCCGTGGGTACGAGCCTGCTGGTCATCGCCGTGAACTCGATCGCCGCGCTGGCCACCCGCGGGGGGACCGCGGACGGGCTCGACTGGTCCGTCATCGCACCCTTCACCGGCGCCGCGATCCTCGGCGCCCGGGACGGCCGGCGCCTCGCCGCGCGGCTGGCCGGCAGCCGGCTCCAGCAGATCTTCGCGTACGTCCTGCTGGCCGTCGCCGCCTTCATGCTCCTCGAACTCGCCCTGTAACCCGCTGTCGATCACGTGATCACGTAACAAAGGAGACCCCCCATGACCACCAACCTGACCATCGACGCCGCCCGCGAACGCATCGACGAGCTGACCGTCGTCGACGTCCGCACCCCCGGCGAATTCGCCTCCGGCCATCTGCCCGGCGCCCACAACATCCCCGTCGACGACCTCGACGAGGCCCTCCCCGCCCTGCGCGAGGCCGCCGCCCGCCGCCCCCTGCTGGTCGTCTGCGCCTCCGGCAACCGCTCCGTCAACGCCTGCGCGATCCTCGCGAAGAACGGCATAGCCGCCCTCTCCCTCGACGGCGGGACCTCCGGCTGGGCTGCCTCCGGCGCCGGTCTGCGCCGGCCCGCCGGCGCCCCCGCCAAGACCGTGTGGGCCATGGACCGCCAGGTCCGCTTCACCGCCGGCGGGCTGGTCCTGCTCGGGCTGCTGCTGGGTCTGCTGGTCCACCCCGCGTTCCAGCTGCTCTCGGCCGGTGTCGCCGCGGGCCTCGTCTACTCGGCGGTGTCCAACACCTGCGCCATGGCCGCGATGCTCGGCAAGCTCCCGCACAACCGCACCGACCGGACCGATCTGCGGGCGACCCTCGCGGCGATCCGGCAGGGCTGACCCGCCCGGCCGAAACGCCTGCGCAGAACGTGCGCGAACCGGCCACTGTGCGTAGGTTTCACGTGAAACACCCGTCTCCGCACGGACGGAGGAGCGGCGGGAACCCCGCCCGGGAGGAGCTCGTTCATCCTCACGGGCGGGCAAAGTTTTCGTAAACCGTCACACAGTCAAGCGGCGCGTCCGCGCCGGATGGAGCAGGGATCAACCATGGGTGTCAGCCTTTCCAAGGGCGGGAACGTCTCTCTGACCAAGGAGGCCCCGGGCCTGACGGCGGTCGTCGTGGGTCTCGGCTGGGACGTGCGCACGACCACGGGCACGGACTTCGACCTGGACGCCAGCGCCCTGCTGGTCGGCGCCGACGGCCGGGTCTCCAACGACAAGAACTTTATCTTCTTCAACAACCTGAAGAGCCCCGACGGCTCCGTCGAGCACACCGGTGACAACCTCACGGGTGAGGGCGAGGGCGACGACGAGCAGGTCAAGGTGAATCTGGCCGGCGTCCCCGCCGAGATCGACAAGATCGTCTTCCCGGTGTCGATCTACGACGCCGAGACCCGCCAGCAGTCCTTCGGCCAGGTCCGCAACGCGTTCATCCGCGTCGTGAACCAGGCGGGCGGCACGGAGATCGCCCGCTACGACCTCTCCGAGGACGCCTCCACGGAGACCGCGATGGTCTTCGGCGAGCTCTACCGCAACGGCGCCGAGTGGAAGTTCCGCGCCGTCGGCCAGGGTTACGCCTCGGGCCTGCGCGGCATCGCCCAGGACTTCGGCGTCAACGTCTGACGTCGCACGCCCAACGGCCCGCTCCCCGCCCCGGGAGCGGGCCGTTGCCGTGCACATCCGCCCCGCCCGCCGCCCCGCCCCGCCCCCGGCGGTATCGTCACCGCACCGCACGGGCCCGGGAGCCCGGGGGAGTGGGAGGGGACCCATGGCCGACACCGTCCGCATACCTGAGCAGCGCACCGCCCCCGCCGTCCGCCTGCCCCGCACCGACGGCTTCGCCCCGCCCGGGCGCACCGCCGCGACCTCCCCCCGCCGGCAGGGCAGGGCGCTGCGCGAGCGCCTCCCCCGCGCCGGCCAGGGCCGGTTCGAGGTCACGCCGCGGCGCCCGGACATCGTCGACGCCGTCGAGCGGTCCGCCGAGGGCCGCATCGAGGGACTCATCCCGATCCGCACCGGCCGGATGGCCGCCGGCCCCTTCGCGTTCCTGCGCGGCTCCGCCGGCCTGATGGCGTACGACCTGGCCCCGCTGCCCCACACCGGCACCGGCGCCCAGCTCTGCGGCGACGCCCACGCCGCCAACTTCGGGCTGTACGGGGACGCGCGGGGCACCCTGACGATCGACATCAACGACTTCGACGAGACCGTCCACGGCCCCTGGGAGTGGGACCTCAAGCGCCTCGCCGCCTCCCTGGTCCTCGCCGGACGCGAGGCCGGCGCCGACGAGGACATCTGCCGTACGGCCGCGGCCGACGCCACCGGCGCGTACCGGCGCACGATGCGCCTGCTCGCCAGGCTCCCCGCCCTCGACGCCTGGAACGCCATCGCCGACGAGGAGCTCGTCTCCCACGCCGACGCCCACGACCTCGCCGGCACCCTGGAGCGCGTCTCCGCGAAGGCCCGCCGCAACACCAGCGCCCGGTTCGCCGAGAAGAGCACCGTCGAACAGCCCGACGGCACCCGCCGCTTCACCGACGCCCCGCCGGTCCTGCGCCGCGTCCCGGACGCGGAGGCCGCCGCCGTCGCCGGCTCGCTCGGCCCGTATCTGCGCACGCTCCCCCCGGACCGGCTGCCGCTGCTCGCCCGCTACTCCGTCCAGGACGTCGCCTTCCGCATCGTCGGCACCGGCTCCGTCGGCACCCGCTCGTACGTCGTCCTCCTCCAGGACCACCGCGGCGAACCCCTCGTCCTCCAGGTCAAGGAGGCCCGCACCTCGGTGGTCGCCGCCCCCGCCGCCGCCGCGGGCTTCCCCGTCCCGGCGCCCGCGCACGAGGGGCAGCGCGTCGTGCTGGGGCAGAAGCAGATGCAGGTCGTCAGCGACATCCTGCTCGGCTGGACCACCGTCGACGGCCGCCCGTACCAGGTGCGCCAGTTCCGCAACCGCAAGGGCAGCGTCGACCCGGCCGCCCTGGCCACCGACCAGCTCGACGACTACGCCCGGATGACCGGCGCCCTCCTCGCCCGCGCCCACGCCCACAGCGTCGACCCCCGGCTCGTCGCCGGCTACGCGGGTAAGTCGGAGGAGCTGGACGACGCGATCGCCGCCTTCGCCGTCGCCTACGCCGACCGCAGCGAGGCGGACCACGCGGAGCTGCTCAGGGCCGTACGGTCGGGGCGCCTTCCGGCGGAGCTCGGGGTCTAGTCGCGCAGCTCGGCGGGCGGGGTGCGGGCGGCGTCGACCTTTTCCGTACGGACCAGCTCGCCCCAGACGATGTAGCGGTGCTCCGAGGTGTACATCGGGGTGCACGTCGTCAGCGTGATGTACCGGCCCGGCTTCTCGCGGCCGGACTCCTTCGGCACGGGCGCCAGCACGTCGGTGTTGTACTTCGACGTCTCCGGCAGCGTCGCGTACGTCTTGTAGACGTACCAGGTGTCCTTGGTCTCAAAGACGATCGGGTCACCCACGTCGATCTTGTGGATGTTGTGGAACTTCGCCCCGTGCCCGTCGCGGTGCGCCGCCAGGGTGAAGTTCCCCGCCTTGTCCCACGGCATCGCCGACTTCACCGGCTTCTCGTAGAACCCGGCCACGCCCTCGTTCAGCACCTTCGTGCCCGTACCCGCGCGCACCAGCACGTCCTGCGCCATCGCCGGCACGTGCAGGAAGCCGAGCCCGCCGTCGGTGTCCAGCGCGCCCGGGGCGCCCGACTGCCAGCTGTCGCGCAGGTGATCGCTGAGCCGGCCCGCCTCACGGTTCGCCTGGACGTTCGTCCACCAGAGCGAGTACGCGACGAACAGGGCCAGCAGGACGCCGATCGTGATGAGCAGTTCACCCGTCAGGCTGACGACCGACGCCACCAGGCCCCGGCGCGGGCGCCGCGGCGGGCCCGCGGCCCAGCTGGGCACCCGGGGGCCGGTGCCCCGCGAGTTGTCCGTGATCGTCAACGCATGCCCCGATTCTCACTCGGCAAGCACGTCCGGCGTGCCCTCGCTCCGCGGTAGCTCCTCGACCATAACGCCCCAGACGATCAGGCGATATTTGGACGTGAATTCCGGAGTACAGGTCGTCAGTGTGATGTACCGCCCGGGAGCGGTGAAGCCGGACCCCTTCGGGACGGGGTCGATCACGGAGGTGTTGGCGGGGCTGGTCGAGGGAAGCTGCTTGGTCACCTTGTAGACGTAGTAGGTGTTCTTCGTCTCCACCACGACCTTGTCGCCGGCCGTGAGGTGGTTGATGTAGCGGAAGGGCTCGCCGTGGGTGTTGCGGTGGCCGGCGATCGCGAAGTTGCCCGTCTTGTCCCAGGGCATCGCGGACTTCAGGGCGCCGTCGTTGTAGTGGCCGATGAGGCCCTTGTCGAGGACCTTCACCTTGTCGACGCCCTCGGCCACCGGATCGTCCACGCCGAGCTTCGGGATGTGGACGATGGCGAAGCCGTCGCCCGGCTCGTACGCCGGCTGCTTGCGGTCCTTCCCGCTGCCGGCGCCCGTCCCGGCGGCGGCGCCGTCGTCTCCCCCGCCGGGGTCCTGCCACTCCTCCTGCAGCTTCTTCGCCTGCTCGCCGGCGTTGCGGTCGGCGAGCACGTTCGTCCACCAGAGCTGGTACGCGACGAACAGCAGCATCAGGGCGCCGAAGGTGATGAAGGCCTCGCCGGCGATCCGGCTCACGAGCAGCTGCCGCCGCTGCTTGGCCACCCGCGCGGCCTGCCTCGCGGCCATCCGGCTGCCGGGGGGCGGCGGCTCGTCGGGCAGCGGCGGCTCGTCCTCGGCGGGCCCGAGGATCTTCGCGGCGACGGCGGAACGGAGCTCGGCCACGCGCAGGGCCATGGTGCGGTCGGCGGGGTGGTCGTGGGGATCCGGGGCGGGGACGGGGCGGAGGAGGGCGGTCGGGGGGTCGGGGTCCGGGAGGCGTACGGGCTCGGGCTGCGGCTGCGGGATCCGTACGGGCTCGGGCCGCGGCTCAGGCATCGGTACGGGCTCCGCCGCCTCCCCCCAGGGCACGCCCGCCGACGGGTGTACGGGCGTGGCCTGCCGCGGGACCGGCGGCTCGGCGGCGGGGCGGGGCTCGGGGGCGCGCGGCTCGAACCAGGACGCGCGGACCGGCGACGGCCCGTCCGCGTCCGGCGCTCCGTCCGTCCCGTCCCGGGTCACCCCGCCGTACCCACCACCGGCGCGAGGCCCGCCGAACGCGCCACCGCGTCCGGGTCGCCGCACTCCTCGAGCCAGTTGGCCAGCATCAGATGCCCCCACTCGGTGAGCACCGACTCCGGATGGAACTGCACACCCTCCACCGGCAGATCCCGGTGCCGCAGCCCCATCACGATCCCGTTCTCCGTCCGCGCCGTCACCCGCAGCTCGTCGGGCACGTCCGTGACCGCGAGGGAGTGGTACCGCGTCGCGGTGAACGGCGACGGCAGCCCCCGGAACACCCCGACGCCGTCGTGCGCCACCGGCGACGTCTTCCCGTGCAGCAGCTCCGGCGCCCGGTCCACGACCCCGCCGTACGCCACCGCCATCGACTGCAGCCCCAGGCACACGCCGAACACCGGGATCCCGGCGGCGGCGCAGTGCCGCACCATGTCGACGCACACCCCCGCCTGCTCGGGCGTCCCGGGACCGGGCGACAGCAGCACGCCGTCGAAGCCGTCGCCGGCGTGCGCGGGCGCCACCTCGTCGTTGCGCAGCACCTCGCACTCGGCGCCCAGCTGGTACAGGTACTGCACCAGGTTGAACACGAAGCTGTCGTAATTGTCGACCACCAGGATCCGGGCGCTCATGCCCCCCGCCCTTCGTCCACGGTCACGTCGCCGAACGGGAGCAGCGGCTCCGCCCAGGGAAAGACGTACTGGAAGAGCACGAACACGATGCCCAGCACGAGCAGCGCGGAGATCAGCGCGCGCACCAGCGCGTTCCCCGGCAGATGCCGCCAGATCCAGCCGTACATGTGCCCCTCTTCACGCTCACCGAGCGGGCCCCGCCCGCGCGGTATCAGGGTAACGATCCGCCCAGCGTAGCCGTCCGGCGTCCGCGGCCCACCGGCCGTCCGGAATCCGTCAGCCGACGGGCTCGGCGACGTGCACGCCCACGGTGCCCGCGTAGCCGGGCAGTGTCACGGAGTCGTGTTCGGCGACCTTCCAGCCGAGGCCGTACGCGGCCACGTAGCGCTGATAGTTCTGGATCGAGGGCGAGGCGTCCAGCGCCCGGCGCAGCTCGTCCGGATCGCCGACGGCCGTCACGGCGTACGGCGGGGAGTAGACGCGGCCCTGGAGGATCAGGGTGTTGCCGACGCAGCGCACGGCGCTGGTGGAGATGAGGCGCTGGTCCATCACCCGGATCCCCTCGGCGCCGCCCTGCCACAGGGCGTTGACCACGGCCTGCACGTCCTGCTGGTGGATCACCAGGTCGTCGGGCTGCGGCTCGGGCACCCCGGGGATCAGCGCCTGCGCGTCCGGCGGGGCGTCCTGCAGCGTGACGGTCAGCCCGGCGCCGCCGAGGCGGCTGGTGCCGGCGATGTCCTCGAGCCGGCGCATCCGGCGCCGGGACGCGGTGTCGCCGCCGGAGTCGCGTTCGGCGAGGTCGTCGATGCCGTCGCGCAGGGAGGAGGTCTGCCGGTCGAGCTCCGCGTTGTCGTCGTCGCGTTCCTGGATCAGGTCGCTGAGCCGCAGCATGGAGTCGTCGGTCCGCAGGTTCACGCCCTGCGCCGTGTGAAAACTGGTCCAGAAGAGGAGACCGGCGAGCCCGAAGACACCCAGTGTCAGGACCCGGACCGGCCGGATCCCGCGCATCGGAAGGCGTCCGGGGAAATTCGTCACAGTACCCTTATCTCCTTCCGGCCCCGAGAGGCACTACGCTAACGGACGCCTGGGGTAGGACTGGTCCGGCGGACGTGCTCCCCGCCCCGAGGAGCCACCGCCCGCGTTAGCAGCATCGACAGGAGAGTCTCTCGTGCCGAAGTCACGCATCCGAAAGAAGGCCGACTTCACCCCGCCGCCCGAGCGGACGGCCCAGGCCATCAGCCTGCGCGCCTCCGGTCCGCGCCGGCTGGTCGCGCCTTTGATGCTCGCGCTCTTCCTGATCGGGCTGGCCTGGATCGTCGTGTTCTACGTCACATCCGGCGACTACCCGGTGGGCGCGCTGAACAACTGGAACATCGTGGTGGGCTTCGGCTTCATCGCGGCCGGGTTCGTGGTCTCCACCCAGTGGAAGTAGGGGGCGACCGGTGACGGGACACGGTCCCGTCACCCACATCCCTCAAGTTATCCACAGGTCATCCACAGCTGTGCAAAAACCCGAAGATCTGTGGATAGCCTTGCCGGGGTTGACGCCGGTGTGACGTTTCACTCGGTCTGGTGAGCGGGGAAAACCCTTGATCTCCCAGCGGAAACGCAGATCTGTTCGGTCACGGACCGTGTCGGCACCCCGTGCACACCCTCGGCGACAGCCTGTGGACAAGTCGCCGGGAGCGCAGGTCAGACAGCATGGGCCCGGGTCCTTCGAGGACCCGGGCCCCGCTCGTCTCAGCCGCGCTCGATGACCACCGACTCGATGACCACGTCCTTCGTCGGGCGGTCGTTGCGCCCGGTGGCCGTGGTGGCGATCGAGTCGACGACCTTCTGGCCGGCCGCGTCCTCGACCTCACCGAAGATGGTGTGCCGCCGGTTCAGGTGCGGGGTCGGGCCGACGGTGATGAAGAACTGCGAACCGTTGGTGCCCGGGCCGGCGTTGGCCATGGCCAGCAGATACGGCTTGTTGAACGACAGCTCCGGGTGGAACTCGTCCGCGAACTCGTACCCCGGACCGCCCATGCCGTTCCCCAGCGGGTCGCCGCCCTGGATCATGAAGCCGGAGATCACGCGGTGGAAGACGGTCCCGTCGTAGAGCCTGTCCGTGGACTTCTTCCCGGTCGCCGGGTTCGTCCACTCGCGCTTGCCCTCCGCGAGCTCGGTGAAGTTCGCCACCGTCTTCGGGGCGTGGTTCTCGAAGAGCTTCACCTTGATGTCGCCGTGGTTCGTCTTCAGGGTGGCGTACAGCTGCTCAGCCACGATCTACCTTCCATAGTCTGCTGGGACGTCTACCGATCCTGCCACGAAGCCGCGGCGGTCCGGACCAGACCTTGACACGGCGTTTGTCGGGGGACCGCCGGCCGAGGAGGTCGGTACGTCCAGTTTGGCCTACTCCGACGTGCCGAGCCTCGAAGCCGGACGCATGATCTGTAAACGGGTGGATACGCGTACCGCACGACACCGCATACGAGCTCCGCCGGACCTGCCGAATGCCACGAGGAGGAGGAATCCCGTGACCCGCAACCACAGCGCGCACACGGCCAGCGCGACCGTGAGGCACGCAGCTGAGGTGGTGGCACCGTATGCCAGCTCAGCGAGGGACCAGTATCTGCAGATAGCGGGCCAGTGCGCCCATTACGCCGCCGAGGCCCGCGGACGTTACGGTCCGAAGGTCGCCGGCATGGCCCAGGACGCACACCAGGCCTACGGCACCCACGTCGCCCCCCGGATGCGCAAGGCCCGCGCGAAGATGCCCGACGGGGTGGACCGCGCCGCGACCCGCGCCGCCGACGGCACCCGGCGCGCCGCCCTGTACACCGCCCCCCGGGTCATCGGGGCCGCCGTCGCCACCCGGCAGTTCGCGGTCCCCGTGGCCCGCGAGACATGGTCCCGCTCGCACGCCGCGCTGCACGCGCTGCGGGGGCACATCACACCGGAGGAGATCGACGCCCTGGCCCGTCGGCGCCGGCGGCGCTCGGTCGCCGGCCGCGCGGCCCGCAACGCCGCCGTCGCCGGGGTCCTGGGCGCGGGGGCGGTCGCCGCCTGGCGCTGGTGGGACCGGCAGGTGAACCCGGACTGGCTGGTGGAGCCGCCGGCCGCGGCGGAGGTCCGCCAGGAGGCGCGGATCGAGGACGACACGGAGTACATGGACCGCGAGGCCCGCGTCGAGCACGCGGAGACGTCCCCGGACACGGACCTCGACACGGAGCAGCAGCCCGAGGACCTGAACGAGGCCGGCGAGCCGACGGACACCACGCGCGCGTACTACGAGCGCGAGGACGACCGGTAGCGGGGAAAACGACGGGGGACCTGTCCGTGCGTCACGGACAGGTCCCCCGGTTCGCGTGGAGCCTAGGAGAGTCGAACTCCTGACATCCGCCATGCAAAGACGGCGCTCTACCAACTGAGCTAAGGCCCCGCGGTACCGCAGACAGCGTACCTGGTCCGAGGGAGGATCCCGTAAAGCTTTGACGGCCGCCCGGGGCCTCGCAGACCCTGTATAGGGACGGCTGCGCTCCGTAGGATGCGTGACGGGACTTCGCAGGAGTGAAGAACGCCACAGGGTGCATCAGGGGAGGCGGCGGCCATGGACGAGACTCGCAGAGACGCCAGTGAGAGGGCGCGCGAACAGCAGCGCGGCTGGTACGGGGAACCGCTCGGCGTCCTCTTCCGCAGGCTCATAGAGGATCTCGGCCTCAACCAGGCCCGGCTGGCCGGCATCCTCGGCATCTCCGCCCCGATGCTCTCCCAGCTGATGAGCGGCCAGCGCGCCAAGATCGGCAACCCGGCCGTGGTCCAGCGCGTCCAGGCGCTGCAGGAACTCGCCCGCGAGGTGTCCGTCGGCGGTGTCAGCGCGGCGGAGGCGGCCTCGCGGATGGACGCCATCCGCAAGAACGCCGGGGGCGCGGTGCTGAGCACGACGACGACGAGCACGGCGACCGGTGCCACCACCGTGCGCCGGGTCGTACGGGAGATCCAGTCGCTGCTGCGCTCCGTCGCGGGGGCGGCCGACATCATCGAAGCGGCGGACTCGCTCGCCCCCGCCCACCCGGAGCTGGCAGAGTTTCTGCGTGTGTACGGCGCCGGGCGGACCGCCGACGCGGTCGCCCACTACGAGGCGCACCAGAACTGATCCGGACGACAGGGGACGGGGCACGGCGCCATGGGTGAGGTCTTCGCCGGGAGATACGAGCTGGTCGACCCGATCGGCAGGGGCGGTGCGGGCGCCGTATGGCGCGCGTGGGACCAGCGCCGCAAGCGGTATGTGGCGGCGAAGGTGCTGCAGCAGTCGGACGCGCACGCGCTGCTGCGGTTCGTCCGCGAGCAGGCGCTGCGCATCGACCACCCGCATGTGCTGGCGCCGGCCAGCTGGGCGGCCGACGACGACCAGGTCCTGTTCACGATGGACCTGGTCAGCGGTGGTTCGCTGGCTCATCTGAGCGGGGACTACGGGCCGCTGCCGCCGCGTTACGCCGTGACGCTGCTGGACCAGCTGCTCGCGGGGCTGGACGCGGTGCACGCGGAGGGCGTGGTGCACCGGGACATCAAACCAGCCAACATCCTGCTGGAGGCCACCGGTACGGGCCGCCCGCATCTGAAGCTGTCGGACTTCGGCATCTCGATGCGCAAGGGCGAGGCACGGCTGACGGAGACCAACTTCGTGGTCGGCACGCCCGGTTACTTCGCCCCGGAGCAGATGCTGGGCGCGGAGCCGGACTTCCCGGCGGACCTGTACGCGGTGGGGCTGGTCGGGCTGTATCTGCTGACCGGGGCGAAGCCGGACGCCAAGGAGATGTTCGAGCTGTTCCTGCGCGAGGGCACGCCCCCGGCGCCCGCGGGGGTGCCGGAGCCGCTGTGGCAGGTGCTGGCGGGGCTGCTGCAGCCGGATCCGCAGGCCCGGTTCCGGACGGCGACGGGGGTGCGCAAGGCGCTCGCGTCGGCGGCGGAGCTGCTGCCGGAGGCGGCGGGGGACGAGGAGCCGGTGGAGGTCTTCGACCAGATCGGACCGCTGCCGCAGGGGTACGGGCCGCAGGGGCCGGAGCCGGCGCCCGCCCCCGTCGCGGAGGGCTTCGGCCCGCCGGGAACGTCCCCCACGGGCAGCTTCCCGCTGGCACCGCCCGCCGCCGTCCCGGCCCAGCCCCAGCCCCAGCCCCAGGCTCCGGCGACGCCCACGCCCACCCCGCAGACCGGCCCCCTGGCCCCGCCGGGGCCCACCCGGCCGTATACGGCGCCGCCACGGCCCCGTACGCCCCGACAGGCCCGTACCGCCGGCGCCGGGCCGCCGGTGAAGGTCGTCGTACCGGTGGTCGTCGTCGCGCTGCTGTGCCTGGCGGTCGGCTTCTGGGCGCTGGCGACCGGCTGACCCCGTACCAGAAGACCGGCCTCCCCCCGCGTCGGGGGAGGCCGGTGCGTCACTGCCCGGGATATCCGTACCCGCCGCCCGGCGGCTGCTGCTGGTACGGGTTCTCCGGCAACGCCCCCACCGGCGCCGTCGGAGAACCCCGGCGGGCCAGCAGCGTCCACACGCCGAGCCCGGCGAGCAGCAGCACCCCGGCGCCGATGCCGGCGTACGCGATGACCGTCTTGGTATCGCTGCCGGCGGCCGCCTCCGCCGCGGTGAGCCCCCGCTGCGCGGCGTCCCGGTCCCTGTCGGTGAGGCCGAAGCCGGCCTGCGCCGCGTCGCCGTCGTACTGCGGGCCCTCCTTCGCCGTACCGCCGATCGTGGTGCGCAGGGTGACCGGGACGGCGCCCTTGACGAAGTCGCCGACGTCCTGGCTGACGTGCACGGTGACGAGATACCAGCCGGCGTAGGCGTAGCCGTTGATGTCGTCGTCGGCGGTGCGGTTGGCGTAGTCGACCTTCGGGGTGTAGTTGACGACCTGTGTCTGCTCGCGGCCGTTGTAGCCCTCCGCGCCGCCGCCGATGTGCCAGCCGCTGGGGCTGTAGTACTCGACGGAGACCCCGTCGCCGAGCCAGGCGCTCTCGTCGGTGACCGGTGCGGTCCCGAACTCGGCGTACGTGCTGAGCGACTGCCCCCAGTCCAGCGGCACCCGGTAGTACTTCGTCTGCCCGGGCAGCACCTTGTCCTTCCACACGCCGTCGCCCATGCCGACCGCGTCGTCCTGCCCCGCGCCGCCGGCGATGTCCCGGACGGTGGCGGTGGTGTTGGGCCGCGGGGTGGCGCTGGGGTAGACCTGCGGCTGTCCGGCGGCCGGGCCGGACTTCACCGGCGGCTCGGCCCTGGGACGCAGCTCCAGCGTCCACGGGTTGGGGGTGGAGGTGGGGTCGCTCAGGCGCTCGATGAGCACGTTGTAGACGCCTGCCTCCTGGCAGTCCCCCTCCGGGTCGATACGGCGGGCCGCGGCGTCGATCAGCGGCCGGTTGCGGCCGTCGAAGCCGAACTTCTCGTCGGCGCCGCCGCACTTGGTGTTGTCGGCGCTGAGGAGCTGTACGTCGAAGCCGTCGCCGTAGGCGACCTTGTCGCCGGGCCGGGGAATGGCCGTGACCCCGACGAACGTGCTCGACCGCGCATCGAGGTTGATCTTGTAATAGAGCTTCTCGCCGGGGTCGATGGTGTCGAGATACACCTCGCCCGCCTCGAGCATCGGCCCGTCCGCGCTGCTCGCGGCGCCCTTCGTCTCCCGCGCGCCGTCGGCGGTCCGGTACGCCCGCGCGTCCGTCTGTTCCTGCCCGGCCACGGGGGCCGCGCTCGCGGCGAGCACCCCCAGCGCCAGGGCCGCGGCCGCCGCGGCCTTCCTGCCGTTCACCTGGTCCCCCTCTGCCTGGTCCGTCGTACGACGGCGAATACGATCACCGCGACGAGTAGCAGCCCGCCGCCCGTGGCGCCCGCGATCAGCGGAATGCCGGCGCCATCGTCGCCGCTGCCGCCGCCCGCCGTGGTCTTCTTGCCGTTTTCGTTGCCGTCCCGCGCCTGCAGCGCCGGGGCGTTGTGCTGCGGTCCGGCCTTGGCCCGTCCGCCGACGGCGACGCGCAGGACGACGCCGATGGCGGCGTTGCGCGCGAACCGGGCGGCGTTCGGGCCGAGGCGGACGGCGATGTAGTAGTCCCCGCGGTGCCGTACGGGCACCACGGCGCCGTCGGTCTCCCAGCGGTTGGTCCAGCTGACCGGCACGGTGCCGAGGTCGGCGGCGACCGGTTCACCGTAGTAGCTCTTGGAGCTGGTGTACGGGCCGTCGCCGATGGCGTTGCGTCCCTCGGCGAACAGGTCGGTGTCGACGTACGACGACACCCCGCCGCCCTCCCGGAGGGTCGGCTCATTGGCGAACTCGGCGCGGTAGCGCAGCTGCTGCCCCCAGCCGACCGGGATCCGGTAGTACGTGGTCTGCCCGGGCAGCAGCCGGTCCCGCCACACACCGGGCGTGAGCGCGGTGGCGTCGTTGAAACCGGTGCCGCCCTCGATGTCCTGCGGCTCCCCGGTGGGCAGCTGCACGTCGCCGTACTCGGTCTCGGACTGCGCCGGGACCAGCCCCTGCTTCAGGGGATCCTCCAGCCCGAAGCGCAGCTCCACCGGCCAGCGGGCCCGGTCGGCGCCGGGTGAGGTGACGCGGGCGACGGAGAGCAGATACCGGCCGGCCCGGTCGCAGGCATGGCCGCCGTCGGAGCTGGGCACCCGGCTGACGGCGTTGGTGAGGACGTGGGCGCCCTCCTCCTGGCGCTGGTCGTCGCTCTGCGCGTCGCACTGGGAGGTGTACGTGTCGGTGGCGGTGAGCCGCAGGTCGATCCCGTCGCCGTACTTCACCGCGACCCCGGGCTGCGGGACGGCCGTGACGCCGAAGTCGGCGGCGGAGGAGGCGTCGAGGGTGGCGGCGTACCACTTGGTCTCGCCGGGTCCGATGCTGTCCAGGAACTGCCCCGGCCGGCTCAGCTCCGCGGCGTCTTCGGCCGTCGGCCCGCCGTCGACGGGGGCGCCCTTGAAGCGGTAGCCGTGGGCGGAGAGGCGTCCGGCGCGCTCCAGCTGGCGGCCCAGCGCGTCGGCGTCGGGAGCGTCGTAGTACGAGCCGTGGCCGGCCTCGGCGACGCACTCGAGCTGGGCGCGGGCCCTGCCCTTCACCTGGAAGCCGATGGTGTCGATCCGCAGGTCGATCCCCTTCTTGCCCAGCTCCGCGGCGACTTCGCAGGGCTCCGGGGCGCCGCAGTTGTCCTCGCCGTCGGAGATCAGCAGGATCGACCGGTGCCCCAGCGCCCCCGGGGCGGTCGCGGGCAGGTCCTCGGCCGCCTGGCGCAGCGCGTAGCCGATGGGGGTATCCCCCTTGGGCCGTACGGCCGCCACGGCCGCCTTGACGCCGTCGCGGTCCAGGGGCCGGACGGGCTGGACGAGCCGGGTGTCGGTGCAGCCGCGCGTCTTGTCGGCGCCGTAGACGCGCAGACCGGTGGGGTAGCCGTCGGGCAGGCTGTCCACGACGTTGCCGACGGCGGTGCGGGCGGCGTCGATGCGCGTACCGCCGCTGCCGTCGTCGTCGCGCATGGAGCCGGAGGAGTCCAGCACCATGATCAGGCCGCTGTTGTCGTAGTCGGGTTGCTGGGTGCGTACGGAAGCGGTGGCCGGCGGTGCGGCGGTCAGCAGCAGGATCGCGCCCGCGACGGCTCCCGCCGTCAGTCCTCGCATGTCATGTCCCCCCTCGTTCGCGAAGTGACTACGAGCACCCTAGGAGATGTGCAATAGCAAACACCAGGGGTAGGCTGTCACAGCCCCGCTACAGCGGATCCGCCCTGCCGAAGCCCGCAGACGCAAAGATCCCGCAACGCAAGAACCCCGGCCTCCGCACGATGGCGGGGGTCCGGGGTTCCGGAAACCTCGTATCAGACGCCCGAGCTGGACGGCACCGAGTCGGTGGCCTCCGTCCACAGGTCCTGCTCGGCGCGGTCCGCCTGGATCTGGCGGTACACGAGGAGCCCGCCCAGAGCGGCCAGTGCGACCAGGAACAGCTTCTTCACCGCGCTACCTCGTTATTCGTTAGGCATTTGGGACCTTCCGGCCCCGATGATACACAGCACCCGCCGCCCCGGTTTCCGCTTCCCCCCACCCTCACCCGGACCGGCCCGACGGGGGACACGAAGAAGCCCCCGGTGGAATCCACCGGGGGCTCTCTCTGCGGTGCGGGTACCAGGACTTGAACCTGGGGCCTCATCCTTATCAGGGATGCGCTCTAACCGTCTGAGCTATACCCGCCTGCCGACCCCTGAAGATTAGCGCACCAGGGGCCGAGTCCCAAAATCGGTTGTCCAGGGCCGCTGACCGGCGACTACTCGTCCTCCGCCAGTGTCAGCTCGACCCCGCCGACGAAGCCGGCGGACAGGTTGTAGATGAACGCGCCGAGCGTCGCGAGCGCCGTCGCGAGCACCACGTCGATCACCGCGATCACCGCCGTGAAGCTCAGCACCCGCGGCAGCGACAGGAACGACTCCAGGTCGAACGTCTTGTTCCCCTCGGCCTCGGTGGCCTCCGCGAGGGTGGAACCGACGGTGGAGAAGACCCCCATCGCGTCCAGCACCATCCACAGCATCGCCACGGCCACGACCGTGCACAGCCCGAGGGCTATGGACAGCAGGAAGCTGACCTTCATCACCGACCACGGATCGGCCTTCGCCACCCGCAGCCGCGCCTTGCGCGTCCGCGGCACCGTCCGCGCCCCGGTACGGGACCGGCGCACCGCCGCGGAGTTGCGCGCCCCGCGTCCGGAGCCCCGGCCGTGCGCGGCACCGTGCGCGGCCGGGGCCGGGGCCGGGGCGGCGGCCGGCGGCTGGTACGCCTGCGGCGGGTGATGCGGCCCCGGCGCGACCGGCGGCAGGGCCGGCGGGGGCGGCAGCGGGCCCGCGGCGGCCGGATCGGCCGGCGCCTGCGCGGCGGCATGCGTACGGCCCGCTTCGCCCGTATGACGGGTGTCGGTCACGGTTCCCCCCTGACTCCCCGACGTGGCGGGGCCCCGGGCGCCGTCGTCCTCACCGGGCGGCGAGTCCGCGGGGACATACCCTTCGCGGCTCGCCCCGGCGCCCGTGGCTCCACTCACGTCTACTCCCTCACACGCTAGTCGGCGGAGCCGGGCGTGACATCGCCCTCGTCCACCGGCCGACCGTCGGCGGCCTCTGCACCGTTCGACGTCTCGGACGCCTCATCCGTTGCGTCGTCGACCTCTTCAGCTTCACGCCCGGCCTCGGCGTTACGGGCGATGCCCACCACGGCATCCCGCTTGCCCAGGTTGATCAGCTGGACGCCCATGGTGTCACGGCCCGTCTCCCTGACCTGATCGACCCGTGTACGGATGACGCCGCCGGAGAGCGTGATGGCGAGGATCTCGTCGTTCTCCTCGACCACCAGCGCGCCCACCAGCGAGCCCCGGTCCTCCACGATCTTGGCGGCCTTGATTCCGAGGCCGCCGCGGCCCTGGACACGGTATTCGTCGACATTCGTGCGCTTCGCGTACCCGCCATCGGTGGCGGTGAACACGAACGTACCGGGCCGGACGACATTCATCGAGAGGAGTTCGTCACCCTCCCGGAAAGACATTCCCTTAACACCCGAGGTCGCACGCCCCATGGGCCGCAGCGCATCGTCCGTTGCGGTGAACCGGATGGATTGGGCCTTCCTGCTGACAAGCAGAAGATCATCCTCCGCCGACACCAGCTCCGCGCCGATCACCTCGTCCGGGGAGCCGTCCGGCATCTCCCGCAGATTGACCGCGATGACACCGCCCTGACGGGGCGAGTCGTAGTCCTTCAGCGGCGTCTTCTTCACCAGGCCGGCCTTCGTCGCCAGCACCAGGTACGGCGCCGCCTCGTAGTCCCGGATCGCCAGGATCTCCGCGATGGCCTCGTCCGGCTGGAACGCCAGCAGATTCGCCATGTGCTGGCCCTTGGCGTCCCGCCCGGCATCCGGCAGCTCGTACGCCTTCGCCCGGTAGACCCGGCCCTTGTTCGTGAAGAACAGCAGCCAGTGGTGCGTGGTGGAGACGAAGAAGTGGTCGACGATGTCGTCCTCGCGCAGCCGCGCCCCGCGCACGCCCTTGCCGCCGCGGCGCTGCGAGCGGTAGTCCTCGGTCTTGGTGCGCTTGACGTAGCCGCCGCGGGTCACCGTGACGACGATGTCCTCCTCGGCGATCAGGTCCTCGATGGACATGTCGCCGTCGAACGGCACCAGCGCCGAGCGGCGGTCGTTGCCGAACTTCTCCACGATCACCGCGAGCTCCTCGCTGATGATCTGCCGCTGCCGCTCCGGGGAGGCCAGGATCGCGTTGTACTCGTCGATCTTCGCCTGCAGCTCGTCGTGCTCCGCGACGATCTTCTGCCGCTCCAGGGCGGCCAGCCGGCGCAGCTGCATCTCCAGGATCGCGTTCGCCTGGATCTCGTCGATGTCGAGGAGGTCCATCAGGCCGTGGCGGGCGACGTCCACCGTGTCCGACCGCCGGATCAGCGCGATGACCTCGTCGATCGCGTCCAGGGCCTTCAGCAGGCCGCGCAGGATGTGGGCGCGCTCCTCGGCCTTGCGCAGCCGGAAGGTCGTACGCCGCACGATCACGTCGATCTGGTGCGTCACCCAGTGCCGGATGAACGCGTCCAGCGACAGCGTCCGCGGCACCCCGTCGACCAGCGCCAGCATGTTGGCGCCGAAGTTCGTCTGCAGGTCGGTGTGCTTGTACAGGTTGTTCAGCACGACCTTCGCAACCGCGTCGCGGCGCAGCACGATCACCAGCCGCTGGCCCGTACGCGAGGACGTCTCGTCCCGTACGTCCGCGATCCCGCCGACGCGGCCGTCCTTCACCAGCTCGGCGATCTTGTTCGCCAGGTTGTCCGGGTTCACCTGGTACGGCAGCTCGGTGACCACCAGGCACTGGCGGTCCTGGATCTCCTCCACCGCCACCACGGCCCGCATGGTGATCGAGCCGCGGCCCGTGCGGTACGCCTCCTCGATGCCCTTCTTCCCGACGACGAGCGCGCCGGTCGGGAAGTCGGGGCCCTTGATGCGCTCCATCAGCGCCTCGAGGAGGTCCTCGTTGGACGCGTCCGGGTGCTCCAGATACCACTGGACGCCGTCGGCGACCTCGCGCAGATTGTGCGGCGGGATGTTCGTCGCCATGCCGACCGCGATGCCCGCCGAGCCGTTGACCAGCAGGTTCGGGAAGCGGGCCGGGAGGACGGAGGGCTCCTGGGAGCGGCCGTCGTAGTTGTCCCCGAAGTCGACGGTCTCCTCGTCGATGTCGCGGAGCATCTCCATCGCCAGCGGCGCCATCTTGCACTCGGTGTAGCGCATGGCGGCCGCCGGGTCGTTGCCCGGGGAGCCGAAGTTGCCGTTGCCGTCGACCAGCGGCATCCGCATCGACCACGGCTGCGCGAGACGCACCAAGGCGTCGTAGATCGCCGAGTCGCCGTGCGGGTGGTAGTTGCCCATCACGTCACCGACGACGCGGGCGCACTTGTAGAAACCGCGCTCCGGCCGGTAACCGCCCTCGTACATCGCGTACAGCACCCGGCGGTGCACGGGCTTGAGCCCGTCGCGCACGTCCGGCAGCGCACGCGAGACGATCACCGACATCGCGTAGTCGAGGTAGCTGCGCTGCATCTCCGTCTCCAGGGAGACGGGCTGCAGCCGCAGCGCGCCACTGGAGTTGAGGGTGTCGTCGTCCGCAGCGGGGGTCACGGGGGTCTCGCCGTTCTCGTCGGCCATTGCTAGGTCTCAGTCCTTGTCTCGGGTCTACGGCGGCCGGCCGTACGCCGTACGGCCGGCCGGGCCGACTCAGATGTCGAGGAAGCGAACGTCCTTGGCGTTGCGCTGGATGAACGAGCGGCGGGCCTCCACGTCCTCGCCCATCAGGACGGAGAACAGATCGTCCGCGGCCGCCGCGTCGTCGAGCGTCACATGCCGCAGCACCCGGTGGTCGGCGTCCATGGTGGTGATCCGCAGCTCCTCCGCGTTCATCTCACCCAGACCCTTGAACCGCTGCACCGAGTCGTCCTTGATGCGCTTGCCGGCCGCCCGGCCCAGCTCGATCAGCTGATCGCGCTCACGGTCGGAGTACGCGTACTCGTACTCGTCCCGGGTCCACTTGATCTTGTACAGCGGGGGCTGGGCGAGGAACACGTGCCCGCCCTCGATCAGCGGCCGCATGAACCGGAACAGCAGCGTGAGCAGCAGCGTCTGGATGTGCTGCCCGTCGATGTCGGCGTCCGCCATCAGAATGATCTTGTGATACCGGAGCTTCGCCAGATCGAAGTCCTCGTGGATGCCCGTGCCGAACGCCGAGATCAGCGCCTGGACCTCCTGGTTCTGCAGGACCTTGTCGATCCGGGCCTTCTCCACGTTCAGGATCTTGCCGCGGATCGGCAGGATGGCCTGGTACTTCGGGTTACGGCCGGACTTCGCCGAACCGCCGGCGGAGTCACCCTCGACGATGAAGATCTCGCACTTCGACGGGTCGTTGGACTGGCAGTCCGCCAGCTTGCCCGGCAGCGACGCCGACTCCAGCAGCCCCTTGCGCCGCGTCAGATCCCGCGCCTTGCGCGCGGCCACCCGGGCCGTCGCCGCCTGGATCGACTTGCGGATGATGTCCGCCGCCTCGTTCGGATTGCGGTCGAACCAGTCCGTCAGATGCTCGTGCGTCGCCTTCTGCACGAAGGTCTTGGCCTCCGTGTTGCCCAGCTTCGTCTTCGTCTGGCCCTCGAACTGCGGCTCGCTCAGCTTCACCGAGATGATCGCCGTCAGACCCTCACGGATGTCCTCGCCCGTCAGGTTGTCGTCCTTCTCCCGCAGCAGCTTCTTGTCCCGCGCGTAGCGGTTCACCAGGCCCGTCAGCGCGGCCCGGAAGCCCTCCTCGTGCGTACCGCCCTCATGCGTGTGGATCACGTTGGCGAAGCTGTACACACCCTCGCTGTACTGCGTGTTCCACTGCATCGCGATCTCCACCGACAGCTTCCTGTCGGTGTCCTCCGCGTCGAAGTCGATCACCGTCGGATGCACCGGCTCGCCCTTGCGGGAGTTCAGGTGCTTCACGAAGTCGGTGATACCGCCCTCGTAGTGGTACGTGACGGTCCGCGCCGACTCGTCGTCCGGCGCCTGGGCCGACTCCGCGCCCGCCGTCTGCCGGGCGGTCTCCCGCTCGTCGGTCAGCGAGATCGTCAGCCCCTTGTTCAGGAACGCCATCTCCTGGAACCGGCGCGACAGGGTCTCGAACGAATACTCCGTCGTCTCGAAGACGTCGCCGTCCGCCCAGAACGTGACCGACGTACCGGTCTCGCTCGTCGCCTCGTGCCGCGCCAGGTCCGCCGTCGGCACACCCAGCTTGTACTCCTGCGTCCAGCGGTAACCGTCGGTCTTGATCTCCACCGCCAGCCGCGTCGACAGCGCGTTCACCACCGAGACGCCCACGCCGTGCAGGCCGCCGGAGACCGCGTACCCGCCGCCGCCGAACTTGCCGCCCGCGTGCAGGACCGTCAGCACGACCTCCACGGCCGGCTTGCCCTGCGACTTCTGGATGCCCACCGGGATACCGCGGCCGTTGTCGACGACGCGCACGCCGCCGTCCGCCAGCAGCGTCACCTCGATATGGGTGGCGTACCCCGCCATGGCCTCGTCGACCGAGTTGTCGACGACCTCCTGAACGAGGTGGTGCAGACCCCGCTCACCGGTCGAGCCGATGTACATGCCGGGGCGCTTGCGCACCGCGTCGAGGCCCTCGAGCACGGTGATCGCGTCGGCGTCGTACGACGCTTCGCCGGCGGTCTTGTTGGCGGGGATGGACTCGTTGGGGTTGCCGGAATCGGCCACGAAGCGCCCTTTCTGGCACAGGTGGGGCCACTCTCCTGACTACGTCCGGGTGGCCACATCGAGTGGTACTGAGGTCGACATGATCCGCAAGCGGCGGATGCCATCCAGTCTACCGGTAGCCACCGACAGAATGACGGTTTGGCGGCCCCTGTATCCCCCTCAGCCGCTACGCGGGACGCCCGTCCGACTCCCCACACACGAACGGGGCCTCCAAGAGCCCCTGACAGCCGTTGCGGGCTTCGCCGTGTCAAGGAAACGATAGTGTGAGCGAGATCACGCCGGATCCACGGTTCGCCGACCGTCCCGCACCCCACCAGCGGGCCCCTCACCCGTAGGTGTCACCCGGCCCGCGGCTGCCCGGCGCCCGCAGCCGCCCGTACCGCTGCGGCGGCCCGGCCGGCCCCTGCACCTTGATGAACGACACCGTCCCCGCACCCAGATCGTCGTTCAGCCGGCGCAGCAACTGCGGCGCCAGCAGGCGCAACTGCGTCGCCCACGCCGTCGAATCGCACCGCACGACCAGCACCCGCTCCCCCTCGTCGTACGACGACGGCGAACAGTGCTGCGCCACCTCGGCACCGACCACATCCGGCCAGCGCCCCATCACCCCGCCCACCGCGGCCGGCGCCTCCCAGCCCCGCTCCGCGATCAGCCGCCCGATCGCCGCCCCCAGCGGCAGCGGATCCCGCCCGTCCGCCCCCGCGCCCGACCGCAGCCCGCCGCCCCGCCGGGCCTGACGCCGCTGCTGCTGGGCCGCGCCCCGCGCCTTGGCCTGCTCCTTCGCCGCCCGCAGCGCCACGCGCGCCAGATCGATGCCCGAGGGCTCCTTCTTTTCGGCCCCGCTCACGCCGCCCGCACCTCGCCGTCCGACACCGCGAACCGCGCCCCCGACAACACCCCCGGCACATCCTCCGCCACCGCCGCCGTGATCAGCACCTGCTCCGCCGGCGCCACCAGCTCCGCCAGCCGCTCCCGCCGCCGCGAATCCAGCTCCGCGAACACGTCGTCCAGCACCAGCACCGGCTCCGCGCCCTCCGACCCCAGCAGCTCGTACGACGCCAGCCGCAGCGCCAGCGCGAACGACCAGGACTCCCCGTGGCTCGCGTAACCCTTCGCCGGCAGCTCACCCAGCTTCAGCACCAGATCGTCCCGGTGCGGCCCCACCAGGGTCACCCCGCGCTCGATCTCCTGCTTGCGCACCCCGGCCATCGACGCCATCAGCAGCTCGTACAGCTCGTCCCGCGACGACGCCCCCGCCAGCCCCTCGACCGACGCCCGGTACTCAAACCCCAGCGGGCCGCCGCCCGGCGCCACCTGCTCGTACGCCTTGTCCGCCAGCGGCTGCACCGCCGCGATCAGCTCCAGCCGCTGCGCCAGCACCTCCGCCGCCACCCGCGCCAGATGCTGGTCCCACACGTCCAGCGTCGACAGATCCAGCTGCCGCCCGCCGTGCCGGCGCGCCATCGCCGCCGTCTTCAGCAGGGTGTTCCGCTGCTTGAGCACCCGCTCGTAGTCGCTGCGCACCCCCGCCATCCGCGGATGCCGCGCGGTGACGAGGTCGTCCAGGAACCGCCGCCGCTCCCCCGGATCCCCCTTCACCAGGGCCAGATCCTCCGGCGCGAACAGCACCGTCCGGACGATCCCCAGCACGTCCCGCGGCCGCACCTGCGACGACCGGTTGATCCGCGCCCGGTTCGCCCGCCCCGGGTTCAGCTCCAGCTCCACCAGCTGCTGGCGGCCCTGATGCTCCACCGCCGCCCGGATCACGGCGCGCTGCGCGCCCATCCGCACCAGGGGCGCGTCACTCGACACCCGGTGGCTGCCCAGCGTCGACAGATAGCCGACCGCCTCGACCAGATTCGTCTTCCCCTGGCCGTTCGGGCCCACGAAAGACGTCACGCCCGGACCGAGGGAGACCTCGGCCCGGGCGTACGAACGGAAGTCGGCCAGCGAAAGATGCGTCACGTGCATAAGGACGGCCGACCTCCCCCAGCCTGTGGATGGTTACTTGTTCTCGACCGCGTGCCCGCCGAACTGATTCCGCAGGGCCGCGATCATCTTCATCTGGGGCGAGTCGTCCTGGCGCGAGGCGAACCGCGCGAACAGCGACGCGGTGATCGCCGGCAGCGGCACCGCGTTGTCGATCGCCGCCTCCACCGTCCAGCGGCCCTCGCCCGAGTCCTGCGCGAATCCGCGCAGCTCAGCCAGGTGCTCGTCGTCGTCCAGCGCCCGCACCGCCAGGTCCAGCAGCCAGGAACGGATGACCGTCCCCTCCTGCCAGCTGCGGAAGACCTCACGTACGTCCGTCACGGAGTCCACGGCCTCGAGCAGCTCCCAGCCCTCGGCGAAGGCCTGCATCATCGCGTACTCGATCCCATTGTGGACCATCTTCGCGAAATGCCCCGCGCCCACCTTGCCCGCGTGGACGTTGCCGAACTCGCCCTCGGGCTTCAGCGCCTCGAACACCGGCATCACCTTCGCCACGTGCTCGGCGTCGCCGCCGTACATCAGCGCGTAGCCGTTCTCCAGGCCCCACACACCGCCGGAGACGCCGCAGTCGACGAAGCCGATGCCCTTCGCCGCGAGCTCTCCGGCGTGCTTCTCGTCGTCCGTCCAGCGCGAGTTGCCGCCGTCCACGACCACGTCACCGGGCTCCAGCAGCTCGGCCAGCTCATCGACGGTGGACTGAGTCGCCGCACCCGCGGGGACCATCACCCACACCACACGCGGCGCCTGCAGGCCGTCCACCAGCTCCTTCAGGCTGCCCACATCCGCGAGATCCGGATTGCGGTCGTAACCGACGACGGTGTGGCCTGCGCGGCGGATGCGCTCGCGCATATTGCCGCCCATCTTGCCGAGACCGACGAGACCGAGCTCCATCACTGACCCTCCGTAACCACGACGTAATTCGCTCCCGAGCCTACGCCGGGCAAATCGAAGCCGCTCAGGCGCGGCCTCGCGGGCAGCGCGGTCAGACCGGCGTGAGCCGCTCAGCCGCACCGGCATGCTGCGTTCTTGTGGGGGATAACCCCCACACCCCCAGCCGTTGCCCGGGCCGACCCCAGAAAATCGCTCAGCCGCTCAGCCGCACCGGCATGATCAGGTACTTGTACGCGTCGTCCGCCTCCGCGTCGACCGCCGGGCGGCCGCTCAGCAGCGCCGGCTTCGTCGACGTCGTGAAGCTCAGCTGCGCCACCGGGGAGTCGATCGCGCTCAGGCCGTCCAGCAGGAACGTCGGGTTGAAGGCGATCGAGATGTCGTCGCCCTCCAGCGTCGCGTCCACCCGCTCCACAGCCTGTGCGTCGTCGCTGGAACCCGCCTCCAGCGTCAGCACACCCTGCTCGAACGACAGCCGCACCGGGGTGTTCCGCTCGGCCACCAGCGCCACACGCTTCACGGCCTCCACGAACGGCGCCGTCTCGATCACCGCGACCGAGTTGAACTCCGTCGGGAACAGCGTCCGGTACTTCGGCAGATCGCCCTCGAGCAGCCGCGTCGTCGTCCGCCGCCCGGCACCCTCGAAGCCGATCAGCCCCTCGCCCTTGCCCGAGCCGGACAGCGCCAGCGACACCGTGTCTCCGCTGGTCAGCGACTTGGCCGTGTCCAGCAGCGTCTTCGCCGGGACCAGCGCCACCGCGGACGTGTCGGCCGTCTCCGGCTTCCACAGGAACTCGCGGACCGCGAAGCGGTACCGGTCCGTGGACGCCAGCGTCACCGTGTCGCCCTCGATCTCGATCCGCACACCGGTCAGCACCGGCAGCGTGTCGTCCCGCCCCGCGGCAATGGCCACCTGGGCCACGGCGGAGGCGAAGACCTCACCGGGAACGGTGCCGGTCGCCGTCGGCATCTCGGGGAGCGCCGGGTACTCCTCCACAGGAAGGGTGTGGAGTGTGAATCGCGAGCTGCCGCACACGACCGTCGCCCGCACCCCGTCGGTGGAGATCTCCACCGGCCTGTTGGGAAGCGCGCGGGAGATGTCGGCGAGCAGCCGCCCGGAGACGAGGACCGTCCCGTCCTCCTCCACGTCCGCCTCGACCGAGACCCGGGCCGACACCTCGTAGTCGAAGCCGGAGAGGCTCAGCAGCCCGTCCTCGGCCTTCAGCAGCAGGCCCGCCAGGACCGGCACCGGGGGGCGGGCCGGCAGGCTGCGCGCCGCCCAGGCCACCGCCTCCGCGAGTACGTCGCGCTCCACCCGGATCTTCACCGAGACCGCCTCCTGCTGTTGCCGGCACTTCTGTCTGCAGGGGACCAGTCTGACGTACGGGACCGACAGCGCGGGCGGGGTCGGGCGTCAACGTCCCTCCGGCCCGCTCGGTGCCGTCCCGCCGAGTTGTGCACAGCACCGACTTCGAACCAGGCCTCGAGCTAGACAACTGTAGAAGTAGTAGTAGGTGTTGTGGAAACCGTGGAAAACCTCGTTTGCGCAGCTCAGAGGCGGTTTTTTACCCACAGCACCTGTGGAGGTCACCGGTGGACAACCGGGGGTTTCTGTGGACGGGCCGGATTCATGCACAGCTCATCCCCAGCCGGGGCCCTCTTCCCCACAGATCCGTCCCCAGATTTACCCCGTCTTCCCACAGGCCAACCCACCCCCTTGGTGTGACGCCTTTCACACGTACCGGTGAAGGGGCGCGTTGGGTTGCCGAACAGTGGAGAACTCTGTGGACGGGCTGTGTACAGAAACGGTTCGGCTGTGGGTGGGGGCGGGTGGGCGGTGGACAAGACGGGACGGGCGATCCGGCGCCGGATCTTCGTCCCCAGTCTGTGGACAGCCGTTGACCACAATTCCACACCCCACTGAACTGGATCTTCATCGAGTTATCCCCCGCCTGTCCACACCTTGAGAGCCGCGGGGTGGACAACATACGGCTTCCCCAGGGTGTGGACGCGGCATCTGCCGCCGATCTGTGGAGAAGTGGGCTTCCGGCCCCGGCATTCGAACAACGAAGAGGCCCGCAGGAGTTCGAACTCCTGCGGGCCTCGGGTGTCGGAGGGGCCGGGCGGGCCGCGCCTCAGCTGTTCTTGATGCGGTTCGTGAGCTCGGTGACCTGGTTGTAGATGGACCGCCGCTCCGCCATCAGCGCCCGGATCTTCCGGTCCGCGTGCATCACGGTCGTATGGTCGCGGCCGCCGAACTGGGCGCCGATCTTCGGCAGCGAGAGGTCCGTGAGCTCTCGGCACAGATACATGGCGATCTGCCGCGCCGTCACCAGCACCCGGCTGCGGGAGGAGCCGCACAGGTCCTCCACGGTCAGGCCGAAGTAGTCGGCGGTGGCCGCCATGATCGCCTGCGCGGTGATCTCCGGAGCCGCGTCCTCGCCGCCGGGGATCAGATCCTTCAGCACGATCTCCGTCAGCCCCAGGTCGACGGGCTGGCGGTTGAGGGAGGCGAACGCCGTGACGCGGATGAGCGCGCCCTCCAGCTCACGGATGTTGCGCGAGATCCGCGAGGCGATGAACTCCAGCACCTCGGGCGGCGCGTTCAGCTGCTCCTGCACGGCCTTCTTGCGCAGGATCGCGATCCGCGTCTCGAGCTCCGGCGGCTGGACGTCCGTGATCAGACCCCACTCGAAGCGGTTGCGCAGCCTGTCCTCGAGCGTGACGAGCTGCTTGGGCGGCCGGTCACTGGACAGGACGATCTGCTTGTTCGCGTTGTGCAGGGTGTTGAACGTGTGGAAGAACTCCTCCTGCGTCGACTCCTTGGACGCCAGGAACTGGACGTCGTCGACGAGCAGGATGTCCATGTCGCGGTAGCGCCTGCGGAAGGTGTCCGCCTTGCCGTCGCGGATGGAGTTGATGAACTCGTTCGTGAACTCCTCGGAGCTCACGTAGCGCACCCGGGTCCCTGGGTAGAGGCTGCGGGCGTAGTGGCCGATGGCGTGCAGCAGGTGCGTCTTGCCGAGGCCGGACTCGCCGTAGATGAAGAGCGGGTTGTACGCCTTGGCCGGCGCCTCGGCGACGGCCACCGCGGCGGCGTGCGCGAAGCGGTTGGAGGCGCCGATGACGAAGGTGTCGAAGAGGTACTTCGGGTTCAGCCGGGCCGTGGGCTCGCCGGGGCCGGTGGCCGGGGCGGGCTGGGCCGCGAGCGGGCCGGGGGCGCCGCTGGGCGCCGGCAGCTCGGGGCTCGGCATGGGGGCCGGCAGCTGGGCGCGGCCGGGGGCCTGGACCGGGGGGTGGAGCTGGGGGGTGGCGTACGGGTCGTGGCCGGCCGGCTGCGCGTCGTAGTCGCGGCCGTAGCCCGGGGGCATCGGCGTGCGGGGCCAGGCGCCGGGCGGCTCGTGCCGGGGGCGGCTGTACTCCGGGTACACGGGGCGGGCGGCGGGGAGCTCGTACGCGTCGTACGCGGGCTCGGGGACGCCGTGCGGTCCGCGGCGGTCCTGGGGCTGGGGCGGCGGGAGCTGCTGGTGCGGCTGTGCCTGCGGGGGTACGGAGTGGGCCGTGGGGCCGGTGGGGCCGGCCGGGCCCGGGTGGCCGGCGGGGGGTGCGGCGGGAGTGGGCCTGGGGTCGGGCTCCGTGGGGCTGACGGTGATCGCCAGGCCGATGGGCTGGCCGCAGGCGCGGCTGAGCGCGTCGCTGATCGCGGGGGCGAGTCTGCCCTCCACGACACCCTTGGCGTATTCGTTGGGGACGGCGATCACGGCCGTACCGGCCACCAGGACGAGGGGCTGGCAGTCGCGCAGCCAGCGCTGGTCCTGCGGCTTGACATCCTGGCCGCCGGTGAGGAGCTCGTCGAGGACGCGTGGCCACACTGCGGCGAGATCTGCAGGTAGGTCAGCCACAGGGCACTCTCACTCACTCACTCGCTCGGTCAGGGCGGCGCCCGAACGCGGGCGGGGAAAATGCCACGGTAGCTACCATCTGGGCCCCCGTTCAAGTTGTTGTCCACAGGGGTGTGTACGAAAGTGGGTGGCGGTGGCCCGGCGGGGGTGGGGACGCGTCTCCGGTTTGACCGGATGGTGCTGTCGCACGTACCGTATCGAGGTCGAGTTGTCGACGGCTGCTGCCGCCTGCCTCCGAAGGGCCGGCGCCGCGGTGGGATCACTGGACCGGCGTATTGCGAGCTACTCGTGGGCGCACGGTGACAGCCGTTGACGGTCAGCCCCTCTGTCTCGTCACGCGGCGAGATCCGAAGCTTTGTGGAGCCCCCGAGTGAGCAAGCGCACTTTCCAGCCGAACAACCGCAAGCGTGCCAAGACCCACGGCTTCCGGCTGCGGATGCGTACCCGTGCCGGCCGCGCCGTTCTGGCGAACCGCCGCAGCAAGGGTCGCGCCCGCCTGTCCGCCTGACCTGATTCCAGTGGTCTCATCGTGCTGCCTTACCAGCATCGGCTGAGGCGGCGCGAGGACTTCGCGACCGCGGTACGACGGGGTCGTCGGGCCGGGCGCCCGACTCTCGTCGTCCATCTGAACAGCGGCAACGGCCCGCATGCTCCCGGGGAGAACGCTCCCGCGGCGCGTGCGGGTTTCGTCGTGAGCAAGGCCGTCGGGTCCGCCGTGGAGCGGAATCTGGTCAAGCGTCGTCTTCGTCACCTCATGCGGGACCGGGTCGCGGGGCTGCCCCCCGGTAGCCTGGTGGTCGTACGCGCGCTGCCGGGCGCCGCGCAGGCCGGTTTCGACCGGCTGAGCGGTGATCTGGATGCGGCGCTGCGGCGACTGAGCGACTCCTCCCCCCGGAAGAAGGCGCCGCTGTGAAGTATCCGCTGCTGTGGTTGATCAAGTTGTACCAGTGGACCATCAGCCCGCTGCTGGGCCCGGTCTGCAAGTACTACCCGTCGTGTTCGCACTACGGGTACGAGTCGATCCGCGTGCACGGTGCGCTGAAAGGCACGGCCCTGACTGCTTGGCGCATTCTGCGCTGCAATCCGTGGTCGCTCGGCGGAGTCGATCATGTCCCGCCCCGCAAGCATCCGGTCTGGCACCAGCGTCTGCGTCTTCGGATCAGCAGCCGTGGGGGCGAGACGACGTCTGAGCCCAACGCCCAAGGAGCCTGATTCGTGGACACGGTCCTCAACCCCTTGTATATCGGAGTGTCCTGGATCATTGTCCAGTTCCACCATCTGTTCAGCCTCGTGTTTCCCGAGGACAGCGGGTGGGCCTGGGGCCTGTCGATCGTGGCGCTCGTGGTGGTCATCCGGATCGCCCTGATCCCGCTCTTCGTGAAGCAGATCAAGGCGACGCGGAACATGCAGATCCTGCAGCCGAAGATGAAGGCGATCCAGGAGCGCTACAAGAACGACAAGCAGCGCCAGTCCGAAGAGATGATGAAGCTCTACAAGGACACGGGTACGAACCCGCTGTCGAGCTGTCTTCCGATCCTCGCGCAGTCGCCGTTCTTCATCGCGCTGTTCCGGGTGCTGAGCAAGGTCGCCAGCAACCACGAGGTCGGCGTCCTGACGCAGACCCAGGTCGAGCAGATGCGGGCTGCGCACATCTTCGGCGCCCCGATCGCGGCGAAGTTCATGGACAGCGCCGCCAAGGTGGAGGAGCTGGGCTCCTCGCTGACGGACGTGCGGATCGTCACCGCGGTCATGATCGTGCTGATGTCGGCCTCGCAGTTCTTCACGCAGCGCCAGCTGATGACGAAGAACGTGGACCTGACGGTCAAGACGCCATTCATGCAGCAGCAGAAGCTGCTGATGTATGTGTTCCCGATCATGTTCGCCGTCTTCGGCATCAACTTCCCGGTCGGTGTCCTGGTGTACTGGCTGACCACCAACGTGTGGACCATGGGCCAGCAGATGTACGTCATCGAGCGCAACCCCACCCCGGGCAGCAAGGCGCAGGCGAAGATGCTGGGCAAGCTGCAGACCACGGTGCTGCGGCACGAGAAGACCAGCACACGGCGCGAGAAGGCCATCGTCCGGGGCATCGCGGCCAAGAACAGCCGGGACCGCAACGACGCCGAGCGCAAGTTCGTGAACGGGCTGAACCTGGCCGGTCTGGTGGCGCTGGAGGACGGCACCGTGGAGAAGGGCGAGGTCAAGCCCGAGGCCACGATCGTCGAGGGCGGCACGACCCGCCGTCAGCAGCCGAAGCGGCAGACCAAGGCGCAGCGCCAGGCCGCGGCCAAGCAGGACGCGGAGACCACGGACGCCGCGGACGCGGCCGGCGACTCGTCGCCGGAGCCCGAGGACGCCAAGCCGTCCATGCAGAAGAAGCCCCAGCCGGCGAGTGGCCAGGGCGGCCAGGGAGGCCGTTCGCGGGCCACCGGCAACCCCCGTTCCGCCGGCTCCGGGAAGCGCAAGGGTGGCGGTCAGCGCCCCAAGCACCCGTCGTCGAAGAAGTAAGAAGGAGTCACGACGTGACGGAAACCGCTGAGGCGGCTGTGGCCGCCGAGGAGACGGACGCGCTGTCCCGCCTCGAGCAGGAGGGCGAGATCGCCGCCGACTATCTCGAGGGTCTGCTGGACATCGCGGATCTCGACGGCGACATCGATATGGATGTGGAGGGCGACCGTGCCTCCGTGTCGATCATCAGCGAGGGCGAGAGCCGGGAGCTGCAGAAGCTGGTCGGCCGCGACGGTGAGGTGCTGGAGGCGCTCCAGGAGCTGACCCGGCTGGCCGTGCACCGGGAGACGGGTGACCGCAGCCGGCTGATGCTGGACATCGCCGGTCACCGGGCCCGTAAGCGCGGGCAGTTGGTGGAGATCGGCAACAAGGCGGTCGAGGAGGTCAAGGAGAGCGGCGAGCCCGTCAAGCTGCACCCGATGACCCCCTTCGAGCGCAAGGTGGTCCATGACGCGGTGAAGGCCGCGGGGCTGCGCAGTGAGTCGGAGGGCGAGGAGCCCGAGCGCTGTGTGGTCGTGCTGCCGGCCTGACGAAGGTGCGGTGGCGGGCCTGCTTGCCCGTGTGTGTGGTCCGGCCCCGTCTGCCTCGCAGACGGGGCCGGTTCTTGTCAGTCTGAAAGCGCCATCCAGTTCGACCCAGGAGAGGACAGTGCCGTGACGGAGTCAGCGGAGCTTCCCGCCGCGCCCAAGGCGGCGGAGAAGGTGTTCGGCGAGCGGCTGCCGGACGCGGTGCGGTACGCGGAGCTGCTGGCCGACGCCGGGGTACGGCGGGGGCTGATCGGTCCGCGTGAGGTGCCCCGGCTCTGGGAGCGGCATCTGCTGAACTGCGCGGTGCTGTCCGAGGTGGTGCCGGAGGGCGTCACGGTGTGCGACGTGGGGTCTGGGGCGGGGCTGCCGGGGATTCCGCTGGCGCTGGTCCGGCCCGATCTGCGGATCACGCTGCTGGAGCCGCTGCTGCGCCGGACGAACTTCCTCCAGGAGGTCGTGGAGCTGCTGGGGCTGGACCATGTGACGGTGGTGCGGGGCCGGGCCGAGGAGGTCCTGGGGACGTTGCAGCCGGTGCATGTGGTGACGGCGCGGGCCGTGGCGCCGCTGGAGCGGCTGGCGGGGTGGGGAGTGCCGCTGCTGCGGCCGTACGGGGAGATGCTGGCGCTGAAGGGCGATACGGCGCAGGAGGAGCTGCAGGCGTCGAGGTCGGCGCTGAGCAAGCTGGGCGTGGTGGAGACGTCGGTGCTGCAGGTGGGCGCCGGGGTCGTGGATCCGCTGTCCACGGTGGTGCGGGCGGTGGTGGGCGAGAGCCCGGGCGGGGTGCGGTTCGCGGCGAAGCGGGCCCGGGCGGCGCGTAAGTCGTCGAAGACCCGAGGGCGCCGGCGCTGACTCCTGCCTTGCTCCATTAAGGACGCAATTCCTGTGCTGCGGAGTGTCGGATCCCGCCCTGATCCGACACCCGGCCATCGTGTTTCACGTGAAACGTCGCTCATTGCTTCCAGGCATCCTGAACCGGACCCGTGAGGCTGCGGAGGGTCGCAGGGCCTCAAGTGACCGAGATTCATCCACAGGAGAACGGGGCTCGCTGGTACGCAAACCCCTCGGCATGGCAGGCTCTGTTTATTGCGAGTCTGAAGTCGAGGAGAGTGAATCCTTGCGGTCCGATGCCAACGTCGCGGGACCGATGGCCGACCCGGTCCCCGGTCCCCGTTCTGAGGATGTTTCACGTGAAACACCTCCCCCCATGGACGACACTCCCATCGGCCGTGCCGCTCAGCTTGCCGTCGAGGCGCTGGGCCGGGCGGGCCAGGGCCTGCCGCGCCCCGAGCAGACCCGGGTGATCGTCGTCGCCAACCAGAAGGGCGGTGTGGGGAAGACCACCACCACGGTCAATCTGGCCGCGTCGCTGGCCCTGCACGGGGCCCGGGTGATGGTCGTCGACCTCGATCCCCAGGGCAACGCCTCCACCGCGCTCGGGATCGACCACCACTCGGACGTGCCGTCGATCTACGACGTCCTCGTGGACGGCAAGCCCCTGTCGGACGTGGTGCAGCCCGTCACGGACGTCGAGGGCCTCTTCTGTGCCCCGGCGACCATCGATCTGGCCGGTGCGGAGATCGAGCTGGTGTCGCTGGTGGCCCGGGAGAGCCGGCTGCGCCGCGCCATCGACGCGTACGAGCAGCCCCTGGACTACATCTTCGTGGACTGCCCGCCCTCACTCGGCCTGCTCACCGTGAACGCGATGGTGGCGGGCGCCGAGGTCCTGATCCCGATCCAGTGCGAGTACTACGCGCTGGAGGGGCTGGGCCAGCTGCTGCGCAACGTCGATCTGGTCCGCGGTCATCTCAACCCGCGGATCAAGGTCTCGACGATCCTCCTCACCATGTACGACGGCCGGACCCGGCTCGCCTCGCAGGTGGCCGACGAGGTCCGCAGCCACTTCGCCGAGGAGGTGCTGCGCACCAGCATTCCGCGGTCGGTGCGGATCTCCGAGGCGCCGAGCTACGGGCAGACGGTTCTGACGTACGATCCGGGTTCCAGCGGCTCGCTCTCCTATCTGGAGGCGGCCCGGGAGATCGCGCTTCGCGGGGCCGGGACGGACATGGCCGACAGCAACAGCAGTGACGGAGGGGCTCAGTGAGTGGACAACGCAGAGGGCTGGGCCGCGGGCTCGGGGCACTGATCCCGGCGGCTCCGGCGGCGCCGGACAACGGCCCGCTGGTGGGCGGCGCGACCACCTCGCCCGGTGCGGTTCCGGTCATAGTGTCGGAGCGGGACATCCCGAGTTCCTTCGAGGGGCCGGAGACCGTCGATCACGAGTATTCCGAGCCGGTGCGGCTCGACGAGGTGGCCGGTGCGCACTTCGCCGAGCTGCCCCTGGACTCCATCACGCCGAACCCGCATCAGCCGCGTGACGTGTTCGACGAGGAGGCCCTGGCCGAGCTGGTCACCTCCATCCAGGAGGTCGGCCTGCTGCAGCCGGTCGTGGTGCGTCAGGTCGGTCCCGAGCGCTACGAGCTCATCATGGGCGAGCGCCGGTGGCGGGCCTGCCGGGAGGCCGGGCTGGCGCGGATCCCCGCGATCGTCCGGGACACCGACGACGACAAGATGCTGCTGGACGCTCTGCTGGAGAACCTCCACCGGGCCCAGCTGAATCCGCTGGAGGAGGCGAACGCCTACGACCAGCTGCTGCGGGAGTTCGGCTGCACCCACAACGAACTCGCCGACCGGATCGGCCGGTCCCGCCCCCAGGTGTCGAACACCCTGCGGCTGCTGACGCTGCCGCCGAAGGTGCAGGACCGGGTGGCCGCGGGCATCCTCTCCGCCGGCCACGCCCGTGCGCTCGTGTCGCTGGACGACCCGGAGGAGCAGGACCGCCTCGCCCGCCGCATCGTGGCCGAGGGGCTGTCGGTGCGGGGCGTCGAGGAGATCGTCAAGATCATGGACACGCTGCCCAAGTCCGCCGCGCGGGCGAAGGCGCCGCGGGCCGGCAGCCGGATGGCGCCGGCGCTCACCGATCTCGCGTCGCGGCTCTCGGACCGGTTCGAGACCCGGGTGAAGGTCGATCTGGGCCAGCGCAAGGGCAAGATCGTCGTCGAGTTCGCGTCGATAGAGGATCTGGAGCGCATCCTCGGCACCCTCGCCCCCGGCGAGGGGAAGGTCCTGGAGCGCAGTCTCGCCGCGGCCGACGACGACGAGGACGACGAGTGAGGTACTGATCTGCCGGGGGGCGGAAGCGGGCGGGCCGTGATTCTCACGGCCCGCTCTGTGCTGTCCGGGTACGATGCCCTTACGTATGGGAGAGGGGCGGCCATGCGACGACCGGCCGGCAGAACCCGTCGCGTTCGCCGGGAACGAGAGGGCTCCATGGGGCGAAAGCTCGTACCGCTCACACTCGACAACCTCCCGGACCTTCCGGGGCCGTGCCGGTCGTGTGTCTTCTGGGAACTCGATCCGGTCCGTGGGGACGCTGCGGTGAAGGCGGGGCGGGCGGAGTCGGAGAAGGAGTCGTGGATCTCCGGCGTACTGCTGGAGTGGGGCTCCTGCGGTCGCGTCGTCTACGTCGACGACGTACCGGCGGGCTTCGTGATGTACGCGCCTCCGGCCTACGTTCCCCGCTCGACGGCGTTCCCGACCAGTCCCGTCTCCTCCGACGCGGTCCAGCTGATGACGGCCCGGCTCGGTCCCCGGTTCCAGGGGCAGGGGCTGGGGCGGGTGATGGTCCAGACGGTCGCCAAGGATCTGCTGCGCCGGGGGGTGAAGGCGATCGAGGCGTTCGGTGACGCCCGGTGGACCGAGCCGGCCTGTGTACTGCCGGCGGAGCATCTTCTGGCGGTCGGCTTCAAGACGGTCCGCCAGCATCCCCGCTATCCCCGGCTCCGGCTGGAGCTGCGGTCCACGCTGTCCTGGCGGGAGGACATGGAGATGGCGCTCGACAAGCTCCTGGGGGCGGTCCAGAAGGACCCGGTGCTGCGGCCCCTGTAACTGCCCCGGATACGACGATGCCCGCCCCGGAGAGGAGGGGCGGGCATCGGTGTTTCACGTGAAACGGGAGCCGGGCGTCACGCCTTGGTGGCGATGAACTCCGCGAGGTCGCGCTCCAGCGCCGCCTTCGGCTTGGCGCCGACGATGGTCTTCACCACGTCACCGCCCTGGTACACGTTCATCGTCGGGATCGACATGATGCCGTACTTGGCGGCCGTCGCCGGGTTCTCGTCGATGTTGAGCTTCACGACGGTGAGCTTCTCGCCGTTCTCCGCGGCGATCGCCTCGAGCGACGGGGCGATCATGCGGCACGGGCCGCACCACTCGGCCCAGAAGTCGACCAGGACAGGCTTGTCGCTCTTGAGGACCTTCTCCTCGAAATCCGCGTCGGTCGCGGTCACCGTGGCACCGGCCATGGTGGTCTCCTTTGCCTCGTTGTGCGGGGGGTGGGTGGTCTGGGTCAGACGGCGGTGGCGGCCGTCTTCTCCGGCTCTGCGGTCTTCTCGCTGTCCGCGAGGGCGGCGAGGAAGCGCTCGGCGTCCAGGGCGGCGGAGCAGCCCGTGCCGGCCGCCGTGATCGCCTGACGGTAGGTGTGGTCCACGACGTCGCCGGCACCGAAGACGCCGGTGAGGTTGGTCCGGGTGTTCGGCGCGTCCACGGTCAGATAGCCCTCGCCGTCCAGCTTCAGCTGGTCCTTGAAGAGCTCCGTCCGCGGGTCGTGGCCGATCGCGATGAACAGTCCGGTGACGGGCAGCCGGGAGGTCTCCCCCGTCTTCACGTTCCGCAGGGTGACACCGGAGAGCTTGACGTCGCCGTGGATCTCGGTGACCTCGCTGTCCCAGACGAACGAGATCTTCGGGTCGGCGAAGGCGCGCTCCTGCATCGCCTTGGAGGCACGCAGCGCGTCCCGGCGGTGCACGATCGTCACGGACTTGGCGAAGCGGGAGAGGAAGGTCGCCTCCTCGATCGCCGTGTCACCGCCGCCGACGACCACGATGTCGTGCTCCTTGAAGAAGAAGCCGTCACAGGTGGCACACCAGGAGATGCCGCGGCCGGACAGCTCGTCCTCGCGGGGCAGCCCGAGCTTGCGGTGCTGGGAGCCCGTCGCGACGATCACGGCCTTCGCGCGGTGCACGGTCCCGGCCGTGTCGGTGACGGTCTTGATGTCACCGGTGAGGTCCACGGAGATGATGTCGTCCGGGACCAGCTCGGCGCCGAAGCGCTCCGCCTGGGCCCGCATGTTGTCCATCAGGTCGGGGCCCATGATGCCGTCGCGGTAACCGGGGAAGTTCTCCACCTCGGTGGTGTTCATCAGCGCACCACCGGCTGTCACGGCGCCCTCGAAGACCAGCGGCTTCAGGGAAGCGCGGGCCGTGTACAGCGCGGCCGTGTAGCCCGCGGGCCCAGAGCCGATGATGATCACGTTACGGACGTCGCTCACGGGATACTTCCTTGTCTCATGCCGACTGCGTACCTAGTGGCGCCGGCCCCCCGGGAGGGGGCCTGTCACACCACCTAACGGATCCTACGGGCCCGGCATTCCCGATACCCGATGGCACGGCTGCCCGCCCCCGGGAAGGGCTCGTGCCGTGGCTCGCGGGGGCCGGCAGAGGGCTTACGGGCGGGGGTAGCGGTCCCGCAGCAGCAGCTCCGCCCTGCGGTCGCTGTCCGTGTCGCACCGCAGATCGACGACGTAGGCGTCGACGTACGCGGGATCGTCGGGGTCGGTGAAGACCAGCAGCAGGGCCTCGTCGCCCCGGACGGTCTCCCGCTCGACGGCGATCGGGTCGCCCGTGGCGTCCACGGCCTGCCGGACGCACGACGGTACGCGCACGGGGGTGCCCGCGGCCGGGGCTCCCTGCGTTTCCTGTGCCCGTGGTGAATCCGGGGAGAGCGGCTCCGTGTCCCCCTTCTTCATCGTGTCCGGTGCGCTGGAGTAGCCATGGGCGCCGCCCGTGCTCAGCAGCTCGTGGACGCGGCCCCCGAGGGTCTCCTGATTGAGTTCCGTCCCCGACTGGGACTGGGGTCCGGTTTTCTCGCCGGCGGCCGAGTCCTGGCTCACCGCGGCGTCCTTCGAGCCGTCCGAGGGGGAGAGGGAGAGCTGGGCCAGGAACACGAGCGAGCCGAGGAGGGCGATGCCCAGGGACGCGCCGACGAGTACGCGGCCCAGCCGGCGCCGGCGTGGACGGCCGGGGCCGGTGGAGCCGGGCGCGTGACCGAACGGGCGGGAGGGTGCGCCGGGCGTGGTTTCACGTGAAACGGCGGATCCGGGAGTCGCGGCTGTCGCGGTTTCACGTGAAACACCGGGCGTGGTTTCACGTGAAACCGGCATCGGCTCGGCGGCCAGCGCCGCGTCGATCCGGGCGGCGATGTCGTCGGGGATGGTGATGTCGGGTGCGGGCGGGAGCTCGCCGAGCTCGCCCAGCATCGAGCCGATCTCGTCCAGCGACAGCCGGATGTCGGTGCAGAGTCCGCAGTGCTCCAGATGTGCCTCGACGGTGGCGGCAGGCTGCGGCTCGAGGAGGCCCTCGGCGTAGTCGGCGATCGCCTCGACGTCAGGGTGCCAGCCGGTGACGGAGGTCTGCTTCTCCGGCGTCATGCGATGTCACCTCCGCCCTTCCTGGTGCCTGCCTCATGGGTGGTGTCCGCGCTGCCCGCCGTCTGTGGGACGGACGGGGCGCCGTCCGGGTTCCTGCGCGGGCCTGGTGGGCCCGGCGGATTCGGGGGATCGGACGGGTTCGGCGGACGGAGATGCGTGACGAGGGGCAGCAGCCGGGCCCGGCCGCGGGCGCAGCGGCTCTTCACCGTACCCACGGGGGCGCCCAGGATCGCGGCGGCCTCGGCGACCGGGTAGCCCTGCATGTCGACCAGGATCAGCGCCGCCCGCTGCTCTGAGGGGAGCGTGGCGAGGGCGGCGAACAGCTCGCGGTGCAGATCGAGGCGCTCGGCGGGGGCGGCGGCGGATTCCGCGGGCTCCAGCAGCTGCTCGAAGCGCTCGGTGTCCGCGACGGGGGAGGTGCGCCGGGTGGCGGCCTTGCGGACGCGGTCCAGGCAGGCGTTCACCGTGATGCGGTGCAGCCAGGTCGTGACGGCGGACTGGCCGCGGAAGGTGTGGGCGGCGCGGAAGGCGGAGACGAGGGCGTCCTGGAGGGCGTCGGCCGCCTCCTCCCTGTCCCCCAGGGTGCGCAGGGCCACCGCCCAGAGACGGTCGCGGTGGCGTCTGACGATTTCCGCGAAGGCGTCCGGGTCGCCCGCGACGTGGCGGGCGATCAGCTCCCGGTCGTCGGTGACGTCGTTGCCCGGCTGCTCCAAGGCCCGCCCCCTCCCCAGGTGGTCGCTGTGACTCCCGAGCCGGCGTCCTCGTTCAGCTCGTGACGGAGATCTCCGAGATCTTGCCACGGAACTGCCCGTCCGTTCCCATGGGCAGCTCCGTGAGCCACACCAGAACGTACCTTGTGATCACCGGCTTCTTCGGCTTCAGCGTCAGATCGTTGCCTTTGCCGGTGTCGAACTGCGCGAAGCCCGACAGGTCGCCGGGCATCGCGGTGGTGGCACGGGGAGCGGCCATGGCCGCGACGGCGGTGTCACCGACGAGGGTGACTTTCACGCCGCCGACCTGCCGGGCCTTGCCGAGGTCGAGGATGAGGCCGATGCCGGACTTCAGATTGCCGAACCGGCTGTTCGTGTACCACTGGCTGTTCCAGAACGTGGCGGCGTTACCGTCGTACGCCTTGGGCACGGAGCTCGGCGTCTCCTCGCCGTTGCCGAGCGGGTCGAAGTCCCGTACCGCGCTGATCGTGACCGGCTTGCCCCCGGCGGGCGCGGGCGGGTGCCGGACGGACGACCGCTGCTGGTCCCCGGCGTTGTCGTCGGACTGGGAGCCGCGGTTCATCAGGGTGTCGGCCAGCTGCCAGCTGCCCAGGGCCAGCGCGGCGATCAGCAGCGCGGACACGCTCCACTTCAGCGCCTTGCCGGTACGGCCCGGCAGCGTCGGCGTGGCGACGGTCGGCGCCGGGGCACCGGGGTGGGCCGGCCGGTACGGGGCGGCGCGGAAGGCCTCGGGCGCGGTGTACGCCGGCTCCGGCGGGCGGATGCGGGGAAGCTTCGCCACCGCGGCGGAGAGCTCCTCGGGGGTGGTGCACGGCGGCTCGAGGCGGGTGGGGGTGGCGCCGTCGTTCACCAGCGCCCGCATGGCGAGCTCGGAGAGCCCGCGGTGCACTCCGGCGCGCACCTGGTCGGGGGCGGGGAGGCTGCTGCCCTTGCTGCCCTTGGGCAGGCCCTGCAGGCCGTACGCGTCCTCCTCGTACGGCCAGCGGGCCGTGAGGGACGCGTACAGCAGGGCGCCGACGGCCTCGGTGTCCGTGCGCTGCGGGCGCTCGGCGCTGATGCCGCGCAGCGCCGCCTGTACGGCGAGGCCGCGGATGCGGTACTGGCCGCTGGAGGTGCGCAGCACGGCGGACGGGGACAGGCACAGGTGCGCCAGGCCCTCGCGGTGGGCGGCGGTCATCGCCTGGGAGACCTGCTGGACGAGCTGGTAGGCCTCGTGCGCCTCGAGGGGCTGGCCGCCCGCGAGGAGCGTGCTCAGCTCGACGGCGTCGGGCAGCCACTCGTGGACGACGTAGGAGAGCTCGTCCTCGGCGATCGCGTCGAGGACCTGGACGAAGCGAGGGTCACCCAGCAGGGCGGAGGAGCGGGCGGCGGCCAGCACCGGGGTGGCGCGGTCATGCCCGGCCGGCAGGACGTGGATGCCGACCGCGCGGCGCAGCTTCTCGTCGACGGCGCGCCAGCTGCTGAAGCCGTCGAGTTTGGTGAGGCACTCCTCCAGCCGGTAGCGCCCGGCCAGCTTGTGCCCGCTGTGCAGCTCGGGCGGTGCGGGGACGGCCTTCGGGGCGTCTTCGGCGGGCGCCTCGTCGGTGGCCGTCTCGTCGGTGGGGGTCTCGTCCGGCGGGGTCGTGTCCGCCGGGGTGTCGTCCGCGGTCTTCGTATCCGTACCGGCCGCGGTCGTCCCAGCCTCCGCGGCGGCCGGCGTGCCGGGCGCCCGCTCGTCCCGCGTCGTGCCTTCCGCGTCGTTGGGGTCGTCCGCCGAGGAGACGGCCGCCGTGCTCCGTTCCGACACCGTCGTTCCTGCCTCCCCAGTCGTTGTCCGCACCGGCCCCACTATTCAGACTCCTGCCAATTGTGCCCGCACCGCCTGCTAACCACGACACGTGCCGGACGCGGAAGGTTGTGTCCGCACCGCCGCGGGCTCAGCGTCCGAGCCGGCCACGGACCATCCCCACGAGCGAGTTCAGCTCCTCGATGCGCAGCCTGCGCGCGGTGACGTAGAAGATGCCCAGCAGCGCCACCCCGCCGAGGGCCAGCGCGACGAGCGCCCCGAAGAATCCCTCGCCGAGGGCCTTCAGCAGCCCCAGCGCGATGAGGCCGGAGACGACCGCGGCGGGGACGCTCGCCAGTGCCAGCCTGGTGTACGTGCGCACCACCCGCGGGCCGTCCAGATCACCCGTGCGGGTCTTCAGCCGGCGCCAGGCGACGCCTACTCCGATCGCGTAGGCGATGCCGTACGCGGCGGCCATGCCGACGACGGCGTAGCGGTCCGGGAGCAGGAGGAAGCTGAGGCCGGAGAGCGCCGCGTTGGCGGCGGCCACGATGAGGGTGTTGTAGAAGGGCGTCCGGGTGTCCTCGTACGCGTAGAAGCCGCGCAGCACCACGTACTGCACCGAGTACGGGACGAGGCCCAGGCCGAAGGCCATCAGCACCAGGCCGATGGAGCGGGCGCCGTCGGTGCCGCCGCTGCCGAACAGCAGCAGGCTCATCGGGATGCCCAGGGCGACGAAGCCGAACGCGACCGGGACCATGGCGACGGCGGAGGTGCGCAGGCCGTGCGAGATGTCGTCGCGGACCGCGAGGGGCTCGCCGTCGGCGGCGGCGCGGGAGATCCGGGGGAGCAGCGCGGCCATCACCGAGACGGTGATGATGGCCTGCGGCATCTGCCAGATCAGCAGGGCGCTGTTGTACGCGAGGATGCCGGAGCCGTCGTGCCCGGCCTCCGCGGCGTTGTCGCCGGCCCAGGTGGCGAGCTGGGTGACGACGAGCAGGCCCGCCTGGTTGGCGAGGACGAACAGCACGGTCCACTTGGCGAGCGCGGCGGCCTTGCCCAGACCCTGGCCCTTCCAGTCGAACCGCGGCCGCAGCCGGAAGTCCGCCGCCCGCAGATACGGGACCATGGCCAGCGCCTGCACCACCAGGCCCAGCAGCGTGCCGATGCCCAGGAGGCGGAGGCCCTCGTCGGTGATGGTGGCGGTCGTCATGCCGGAGGTGTTCTGGGTGCCGTACACCCACAGGAACAGGCCGAAGGTGGCGATGACGACGAGGTTGTTCAGGACCGGGGTCCACATCATGGCGCCGAAGCGGCCGCGGGCGTTGAGGATCTGGCCCATGACGACGTGGATGCCCATGAAGAAGATGGTGGGCAGACAGTAGCGGGCGAAGGCGACCGCGACCGAGTTGTGCGTGGGGTTGTCGGCGATGCTCACCGACATCATCCGGACCAGCAGCGGGGCGGCCAGCACGGCCACCAGCACGAGGCCGCCGAGGATGACGGAGACGAGCGTCAGCAGCCGGTTGGCGTAGGCCTCGCCGCCGTCCTCGTCGTCCTTCATCGCGCGGACCAGCTGCGGGACGAAGACCGAGTTCAGCCCGCCGCCGATGGTCAGGATGTAGATCATCGTCGGCAGGGTGAAGGCGACGCTGTAGGCGTCACCGAGGACGGTGGTGCCGAGGGCGGCGACGAGCAGCAGCTGGCGGATGAACCCGGTGATCCGGGAGACGAGGGTGCCCGCGGCCATCACGGCGCTGGACTTGGCCAGGCTGCTCACCCGGCCGCCGCTGCGCTGCGGGGGCACGGCGGGCTGCTCCGGGGGCGGCGCGGGCTGGGGGTGCTGGGGCTGCTGCTGGGCGTACGGCTGCTGGGGGTGCTGCGGCTGCGGCCGGTACCCCGGCTCGTACTGCGGCTGGTACTGCAGGGCGTTCTGCGGCGGGCCCTGCGGCGCCTGCTGCGGGGTGGCGTCCTGGTCACGGTAGAGGTGCGCGAACGCGTCCGGCTGGGCCTGCGGCTGCGCGGACTCCGTCAGCAGGTCGTCGACGCCGAGGTAGCGGGTGTCCCCGGCGGCGTCGCCGTACGGCAGATGGCGGCCGGGGCCGTCCGGCTCCGGGGCGGGCGGGGCGGCGTACAGCTGCGGGTCCGGGCCGTGCTGCGGGGCCGGGGGCGCCTGGTACAGCGGCTGCGCGGGGGGCACGCTGCCGGGGGGCGGCGGGGGGTGCGCGGCGCGGTCGTAGGAGACGTCCGTGAGCGGGTCGGGCTCGCGGTACGGGTCGCTGGCGTAGGCGCCCTGCACGTAGGGGTCCTGGGGGTACGGCTCGGGCTGCGGGGACGACCAGGGCAGGCCGGGGGCCGGCCGGGCGCTCACGGGAGCCTGGTCCGGGGCGGGCTGGTCCGCGGGATCGCCACCCGTGCCCTGTGTCCGGTCACCGTCGTACGGCGCGTTCATCGCCACCCCAACATCGTCTCGGCAGGCCTACCGGTCCACCTTCTCACCTGTCTCCGTACGAGCCTCGTCAGCCGGTCCGGTGTCATCGCTGCTGCCCGCCTCCGGGTCGTTCACACCGGCGTCGCCGTCGTCGCCGCTGTTGTCGCCGTCATCACCGTCATCGGTCTCCGCCGCGGCGGCCGCCCGCTTGCGCTGCGTGTACATCCGTACGCCGGCGAGGACGATCAGCAGGATCCCGACGCCGATCACGAGCAGCACCGTCGAGGTGATCGACGTTACCTCGACCTTGAACCGCTTCTCTTCCCCGAAGGCCCGGTCGTCCGCGGTGTAGAGCTGCGCGGTGATCGTGAAGTTGTCGCTGGCGTTGGCGGTGGTCTCGAACTTCACCGACGTGCTGTGGCCGCCGGGGACGGACACCACCTGGTCCTCGCTGATCTTCAGCCGCCGCTCGTTGCTGGACGTCAGTCGGACCTTGAGTCCCTTCACGTCCTGCACCAGGTTGTTCTGGACGGTGACCGGGATGACCCCGGTGCGTCCCGACAGCGTCAGATCGCTCTTGTCGATCAGGGTGACCGAGCCGGTGAGCTGGGAGAGCTCGTGGCGTACGTCGTCGCGGTACGCCCTTGCGCCATCCGGGTCACCGCGCCACTGGTTGGACAGCTCACGCTTTATGGCGTTGCCGATGGGCGCGATCACCCGGACCGGCTCGGTGAGGATGACCCGGAAGTTCTCCAGGTCCTGCTGGGTGTCGCGGATGCCGACGAACGTCTCGGGGCGCAGCTCCTGGGCGCGCAGCTTGCGCGGGTAGCTGCCGGCCGACGGGACCGTGCGCCTCGCGCGCGGGTCGGGCTTCGCCTCGAGGGCGCCCGCGAGGTCCTGGGAGGTGACCCAGTACTGGTTGGACAGCCCGCGCAGGGCGGTGGCCATCGTCTGCGCCTGCGCGGCGCTGGGCGTGCGCTGGGGGGCGACGACGACGCTGCGCTGCCGGTTCGGCGCCTGCAGCGTGATCATCAGGGTCTGGGCCAGGAACTCCTGCACGGCCAGCGCCGAGGACTCGGCGGAGACCATGTCACCCTCGAAGCCGCGGGACAGGGCGGCGTCGGTGACGATCGCGGTGCGGTCCTGGCCGATGGAGCGGACCGCGGTCGGCGTGTACGTGAGGCCGGAGCTTTCCTTGAAGCTGTCGCTGCGCGCGATGATCTTGTCGGCCCCGGCGCGGTCGGCGACGTTCACGATCGACGGGTCGAGCGCGCCCTGTACGGGCCAGGCGACGTCCGTGCGGGCGGGGACCTCGAGCACGCTCTCCACGGTCATCTGGGACAGCTCGACGGCCTCGGACAGCTGCTTGGCGACGGTGGAGGAGCCCTCGGCGCGGTGGGCGACCGAGGCGAGGTCGGTGTCGCCGTAGGGCAGGGCCACCACCTCGCGGCCCTGGACGGCGGACTGCAGCTCGTCCAGCCACGCCCGCGCGATCTGCTGCGTCTCCTCGGAGGCGGCGACGCGCTTCTTCCCGCCCTCGGTGAGGACCCAGTGCTTGCTCGTCATCGCGTGCACACTGGCCAGCAGGTCGGGGTCGATGACCCAGGTCACCGGCAGGTCCTTGCCCTCGTCGAGGAGCACCTGGAGCCGGCCGCCGGGGCGCAGCTCGCGCTCCAGGGCGTCGCTGATGAAGTACGGGGTCTGCACCTCGTCGGGGTCGGTGCGCGCGGTGAGCTGCGGTGTGGAGATCAGCGGCCACAGATACGTCAGGCCCGTCCTGGTGTCCCGCTCCGAGGTCTGCCAGGGGAGGAAGGTGTGCTCGATGCCGAGCACGGTGTCCCACGGGGTGGCCGGGGTCGTACCGGAGACGGCGACGGACACCTGGTAGACGCCGGAGCCGTCGGTGGCGAGGTCCTCGGCGGGCACGCTGACGGTGAAGGGGACGGCGACGCCGGGGGCGAGGCCGCCCTTGATGTCCTTCTGGCCGGCGTCGCCGACGAGCTCGTTGCCGTCCTGGGCCCAGTTGAACCCGGTGCGGTGCGCGCCGCTGGTGATCTCGGCGCGGCTGTCCAGCGGCCGGCCCGTCATCCGCAGGGCGACGCGGGCGTCGGAGACCTTCTGCTTGCCCTTGTTGGTCAGCTGTCCGGTGATGGTGACGGTGTCGTCGGCGGCGGGGACGGCGGGGCTCACGCTGTTGACGGAGACCTCGACGGTCTTCGAGCCGGAGGGCGCCGCCTGCGCCGGTGCGGCGCCGGGCAGCTGCAGCACGCCCGCCAGTACGGGCAGCAGCGCCAGCAGCGCCAGCCCCTGCCGCCGCCCGCGCGGCAGCCGCCGGCCCCGGCGGGCGGGGCTGCGGGGGGTCCCGTGGTTGTCTGCCGCCTCGGCCACGCGTGCTCGCCCGTCCTCGTCACTGCGGGCCGCGAACCGGCCCCGGACCCCTGATGGTAACGAGATACCACGGACGGCGGGCGCGCGGATCAAGACCCCGTCCGTTCCGTCCCGCGGGCGGCCGGGACGGCGGTGGCGCCGTACGGCCGAAGAGGCTGTGGGCGCCCGGGGTGCGGCGGAGCCCGTACCCTGTTCTGTTGTGCCGAACGACCATGTGACCCCCGAGGGCGCCAGCCGCGACCCGCACCAGCATCAGCAGCTCAGCGCGGCCCAGCGCCGCGCCGTGAGCGAGCTCCTGCGGGTCTCCCCCGTCGCCGACGAACTGGCCCGCCGCTTCGAGGCCGCCGGCTTCTCGCTGGCCCTCGTCGGCGGTTCCGTGCGCGACGCCCTGCTGGGCCGGCTCGGCAACGACCTGGACTTCACCACCGACGCCCGTCCCGAGGACGTGCTGCGCATCGTGCGGCCGTGGGCGGACGCGGTGTGGGAGGTCGGGATCGCGTTCGGCACGGTCGGCTGCATGAAGGCGGACGGCGGGCAGGACTTCCTGATCGAGGTCACGACGTACCGCTCCGAGGCGTACGACCGCACCTCGCGCAAGCCCGAGGTGGCCTACGGCGACAGCATCGGGGAGGACCTGGTCCGCCGCGACTTCACCGTCAACGCGATGGCGGTGGCGCTGCCGGCGAAGGAGTTCGTCGACCCGCACCACGGGCTGGAGGACCTCGCCGCGCGGGTGCTGCGCACGCCCGGCACCCCGGAGCAGTCCTTCGACGACGACCCGCTGCGGATGATGCGCGCCGCCCGCTTCGCCGCGCAGCTCGGGTTCACCGTCGCGCCCGAGGTGCAGAAGGCCATGAAGGACATGGCCGCGCGGATCGAGATCGTGTCCGCGGAGCGGGTGCGCGACGAGCTGAACAAGCTGCTGCTGGGCGCCCACCCGCGCGAGGGCCTGAAGCTCCTCGTCGACACCGGGCTCGCCGAGCACGTCCTGCCGGAGCTGCCGAAGCTGCGGCTGGAGCGTGACGAGCACCACCGGCACAAGGACGTGTACGAGCATTCGCTGACCGTGCTGGAGCAGGCCATCGCCCTGGAGACCGAGGGGCCCGACCTGACGCTGCGCCTGGCCGCGCTGCTGCACGACATCGGCAAGCCGCGCACCCGGCGCTTCGAGGACGACGGCCGGGTCTCCTTCCACCACCACGAGGTCGTCGGCGCCAAGATGACCAAGGCGCGGATGAGCAAGCTCAAGTACCCGAACGACCTGATGAAGGACGTGACGAAGCTGGTGGAGCTGCATCTGCGGTTCCACGGGTACGGCACGGGCGAGTGGACGGACTCCGCGGTGCGGCGCTACGTACGCGACGCGGGGCCGCTGCTGGACCGGCTGCACAAGCTGACGCGCTCCGACTGCACGACCCGCAACAAGCGCAAGGCGAACGCGCTGCAGCGGGCGTACGACGGGCTGGAGGAGCGCATCGCCGCGCTCCAGGAGCAGGAGGAGCTGGACGCGATCCGGCCCGACCTCGACGGCAACGAGATCATGAAGATCCTGGGGATCGGGCCGGGGCCGGCGGTGGGCCGGGCGTACAAGCAGCTGCTGGAGCTGCGGCTGGAGAACGGGCCGATGGAGCACGAGGCGGCCGTCGCGGCGCTGCGTGAGTGGTGGGCGGCGCAGGACCAGTCGTAACGCCGGGCGGTCATGTTTCACGTGAAACACGCACCGGCGCGGGGCGTGCCGTGTGGAACATGACCCAGGCGACGGCGGCGTAGAGCGCGGCGACCGTCAGGATCAGCGTCGCGGAGCGGCCGTCCGGCGGGAGCATCAGGGCGGACACCGCGGCGGCGCCGACGAACGCGATGTTGAACAGCATGTCGTAGAGGGAGAACACCCGCCCCCGGTGATCGTCCGCCACCGCCGTCTGCACCACGGTGTCCGTCGAGATCTTCGCCCCCTGCGTCGCCAGCCCCAGCACGAACGCCGCCGCCAGGACCGTCCCCCGCGCGAAGGGCAGCCCCAGCACCGTGACCAGCACCGCCGCGGCGCCCGCGCACATCGTGATCCACCCCAGCGGTCCCAGCCGGGCCACCGCCCACGGGGTGATCACCGCCGCGGCGAAGAACCCGGCCCCCGAGACCCCGACCGCGACCCCCAGCAGTGCCATCGCCTCCGTGTTGTCGTCGGTCCAGGCGTACCGGCAGAGCATCAGCACCGTCACCGTCAGCGCGCCGTAGCAGAACCGCATCACCGCCATCGACCCCAGTGCCCGCGCGGCGACCGGCCGCTGTGCGAGATGCCGCAGTCCCGCCACCAGCCCCCGCGCGGTGCCCGCGACGGCGGTGCGCAGCCGCGGCGGGATCGCCTCCGGGTCGGGGCCGAGCCGGTCCCGGCCGAACCGCAGCGAGGCCAGCCCGGCGCAGAGATAGAGGAGCCCCGCGACGAACACGGTGATCGCGTCGGCGGCGTGGCCCTCGGGCCCGGCCAGGGACACGACGAACCCGACGGCGGCCCCGGAGGTGGCGGCGAGGGTGCCGGCGGTGGGCGACAGGGAGTTGCCCATGACCAGCTGCTCGCCGGTGTCCACGACCCGGGGCAGGGCGGCGGAGAGCCCGGACAGGATGAAGCGGTTGACGGCGGTCACGCACAGGGCGCAGAGCAGGAACAGCGCGTCGGGCACGGCCGCGGCGACGAGCACGGCGGTGGCGGCGGCGAACACCGCGCGCACGAGGTTGCCGTAGAAGAGGACCTGGCGCCGGCTCCAGCGGTCGAGGAGCACGCCGGCGAAGGGGCCGACGAGGGAGTACGGGAGCAGCAGCACGGCCATGGCGGAGGCGATGGACGCCGCGGAGGTCTGCTTCTCGGGGGAGAAGACGACGTAGGTGGCGAGGGCGACCTGGAAGACCCCGTCGGCCAGCTGGGACAGCAGCCGGACGGCGAGGAGCTTGCGGAACGCGCCGAGCCCGAGGAGGGTGCGCAGGTCGTGGACCAGGGACATGCGGCTCAGGGTCTCAGACGGGGCACGGCGCACGGGGCGCAGGAACGCCGAAGGGCCCCGGGTCGGCGTGACTGCGGGGCCCATCGGCGGTCGAGCTGGGGTGGGGGTCCAGGGCGTGGCCCCGACTCCCCCGAAGCGACTAGCGCTCCACCTCGCCGCGGATGAACTTCTCGACGTTCTCCCGGGCCTGGTCGTCGAAGTACTGGACCGGCGGGGACTTCATGAAGTACGAGGACGCGGAGAGGATCGGACCGCCGATGCCCCGGTCCTTGGCGATCTTCGCGGCGCGCAGGGCGTCGATGATGATGCCGGCGGAGTTCGGGGAGTCCCACACCTCGAGCTTGTACTCCAGGTTCAGCGGGACCTCGCCGAAGGCACGGCCCTCGAGGCGGACGTACGCCCACTTGCGGTCGTCCAGCCAGGCCACGTAGTCCGACGGGCCGATGTGGACGTTCTTCTCGCCGAGGTCCCGGTCGGGGATCTGCGAGGTGACGGCCTGCGTCTTGGAGATCTTCTTCGACTCGAGGCGGTCGCGCTCGAGCATGTTCTTGAAGTCCATGTTGCCGCCGACGTTGAGCTGCATCGTGCGCTCGAGGCGGACACCGCGGTCCTCGAAGAGCTTGGCCATCACGCGGTGCGTGATGGTGGCGCCCACCTGGGACTTGATGTCGTCACCGACGATCGGCACACCGGCCTCGGTGAACTTGTCCGCCCACTCCTTCGTACCGGCGATGAAGACCGGCAGGGCGTTGACGAAGGCGACCTTGGCGTCGATGGCGCACTGCGCGTAGTACTTCGCGGCGTCCTCGGAACCGACCGGCAGGTAGCAGATCAGCACGTCGGCCTTGGTGTCCTTGAGGACCTTGACGATGTCCACCGGCTCCTCGGGGGACTCCTCGATGGTCATCCGGTAGTACTTGCCCAGACCGTCCAGGGTGTGGCCGCGCTGCACGGTCACGCCCTTGTTCGGCACGTCGCAGATCTTGATGGTGTTGTTCTCGCTGGCGCCGATGGCGTCGGAGAGGTCCAGGCCGACCTTCTTGGCGTCGACGTCGAACGCGGCGACGAACTCGATGTCCTTGACGTGGTACTCGCCGAACTGGACATGCATCAGACCGGGGACACTGGCGGTCGGGTCGGCGTCCTTGTAGAACTCGACGCCCTGCACCAGTGAAGCGGCGCAGTTACCCACGCCGACGATGGCTACGCGAACCGAACCCATTAGACGGTTGCTCCCTGTGTTTCGGAAATTCAGGACCCGCGGACTGCGGTCCTCAGCTGGATGTGTCGTCGGACGGATCCGGTCGGGTACCACCCCGGTCCCGGGGCGGGCCGCCCGTATCGGTCGACTGCCGGTCGGAGTCGCCCGCGGGGTCGGACCGTCGCTGGTCCCGTCCCGCGCGCTCGCTCTCGATCAGCTCGTTGAGCCAGCGGACCTCTCGTTCCACCGACTCCATGCCGTGACGCTGGAGCTCGAGCGTGTAGTCGTCGAGCCGCTCACGGGTGCGGGCGAGGGACGTCCGCATCTTCTCCAGGCGTTCCTCGAGCCGGCTGCGCCGCCCCTCCAGCACCCGCACCCGTACATCACGGGACGTCTGGCCGAAGAAGGCGAAGCGCATGGTGAAGTGCTCGTCCTCCCAGCTGTCGGGGCCGGTCTGGGCGAGCAGCTCCTCGAAGTGCTCCTTGCCCTCGGCCGTCAGCCGGTAGACGATCTTCGCCCGGCGGCCGGCGAGGGCGGCGGCGAGCGCGTCGTCCGCCGCGTTGCCCGGTTCCTCGGTCAACCATCCCTGGCCGACCAGCGTCTTCAGGCACGGATAGAGGCTGCCGTAGCTGAACGCGCGGAAGACCCCCAGGGAGGTGTTGAGCCGCTTGCGCAGCTCGTACCCGTGCATGGGGGATTCGCGGAGGAGGCCGAGGACGGCGAACTCGAGGATGCCGGAGCGTCTGCTCACCGTCGGTGGTCCTCCTCTCCCGCTCTGTGCGCTATGGCGCTCTGATGTATCGACTCGATACATCCAGACGATAGAACGGCCGCCCGAAGCCAGCAAGAGGGGGTGCTGTGAACGGCGTCACATCGCCGATGTCACCGCGGTGGATTCGACCGTTCTGCCAGGAAAGATCCGGTCTTGTGGCTTGGACGCGTGCGTACTCTGTACGGCAATGCAAGCCACTGGGAACCAAGAGCCTGATGGGGACGTCCTCGTCCTCGGTACAGTGCGGCTGGTTGCCTAATGGCCCGTCCGCACTTCGGGGGGACCGGCTGACCGCAACCGCCAGCAGGCGACGCACCGACCTGTCCTAGGAGTAGTCCTTCCATGAGCGAGCACCGTCGCAAGCCGCCGAACGGCGGACGCGCTGGAGGCGGAGGAGGCCGCCGGCGCGCCCCTTCGGGCGGCCCCGCCCCGCGTCAGGGCGGAGGCTATGACGCCGCCGGCGGGTACGGCGGACGGACCGGGGCCCGCCGGGCCGCGGGCGGAGGCGGCGGGCGACGCCGCGCCGCTCCCCCGGACGAGTACGCGGGCAGCCGCTCCGGAGGACACGGAGGCGGTGGCCGCCGCGGCGGCGGCGGTTACGGCGGGGACGACGACTACGGGCGTCCGCGCCGGCGCCGCAGCGAACCGGCCAAGAAGCGGTTCATCGACTACCCCCGCCACGACCGCGACGGCCTGAAGGCCTTCGTACCGTCGTGGAAGCAGGTCCTCGGCATGTGCGTGCTGGGCTTCGGCCTGCTGGTGGCGCTCACGGCCATAGGCCTGGCGCTCGTGAGCAAGCCCAACGTGGCGCTGGCCGCCCAGCAGCAGAACAACGTCTACTACTGGTCCGACGGCAGCCAGATGGCGGCGACCGGCGGACAGACGAACCGCCAGATCATCCCGCTGGCCGAGATCCCCCGGACCATGCAGACGGCGATCATCTCCGCGGAGAACGCGTCGTTCTACGAGGACTCGGGCATCGACCCCAAGGGCATCGCCCGCGCGCTGTTCAACATGGCCAAGGGCGGTGACACCCAGAGTGGTTCCACCATCACCCAGCAGTACGTGAAGAACGCGATGCTGAACGACCAGTCCCAGACCCTCTCCCGGAAGGTCAAGGAGCTGTTCGTCTCCATCAAGGTGGGCGCCAGCGAGCAGAAGGACACCATCCTCGAGGGTTACCTCAACACCGCCTACTACGGCCGCGGCGCCTACGGCATCCAGGCGGCGGCGCAGGCGTACTTCAAGAAGGACGCCAGCAAGCTGAACGCGAGCGAGACGGCCGTCCTCGCCGCGGTCCTGAAGGGCCCCAACTTCTACGACCCGCACGGCGGTGAGGGTCCGGGCGCCACCCCGAAGGAGAACCTGGCCCGCGCCAAGGAGCGCTGGGCGTGGATCCTCGACCGGCAGACCGAGGTCAAGATCCAGGGGAAGGTCTCCCTCACCCCCGCCGAACGGGCCAAGTACCGCAAGTACCCGAAGGTCGAGAAGTGGAGCCCGGGCGGTGACCTGACCGGCCAGACCGGCTATCTCATCGACACGGCCGACAAGTACGTGCGCAAGACGACCGGCCTGACCAAGCAGGAGATGGAGCTCGGCGGCTACCAGATCTACACGACCTTCGACAAGAAGAAGGTCATGGCGCTGCAGGCCTCCGTGGACAAGGCGCGCAAGAAGCACATAGACGAGAAGCGCCGCAAGGACAAGTTCGTCCAGTTCGGCGGTGCCTCCGTGGAGCCGGAGACCGGGAAGATCGTCGCCATCTACGGCGGTCCCGGCTTCGACAAGGGCCACTTCTTCAACAACGCCGACGCGCTCGGCGTCCCCGTCGGTTCGACGTGGAAGCCGATCGTCCTCGCCACCGCGATGGACAAGGGCACGTACGCGACGGACGGCGAGGGCATCTCCGCGCAGAGCGTCTACAACGCCAACGACAACCAGGTGATCGTCGACCAGGACGGCGAGCCCGTCCCGGACAAGGACGGCGAGCCGTTCCGGCAGAAGAACGAGGGGGAGACGAACTGGGGTCCGCGCACCCTGGAGTTCTCGATGCTCCGCTCGATCAACTCGCCCTTCGTCCAGCTCGGCATCGACGTCGGCCTGTCGAACGTGGCGCAGACGGCCGAGAGCATGGGCATCCTCAAGGACACCCTGGGCAACACGAGGATCGCCTCCTTCGCCCTGGGTACCGCGACCCCCAGCGCGATCCGGATGGCCAGCGCGTACGCGACGTTCGCGGCCGAGGGCACGCACATCGAGCCGTTCTCCGTGGTGAAGGTCAAGAAGGACGGCCAGGAGATCAACACGGAGGAGTTCGGCGAGCACAAGAAGTCGCAGGCCTTCGACGAGAACGTCGCGAACAACGTGACGCAGGTGCTGGAGAAGGTCGTCTCCGACCAGAACGGCACCGGCCACGCGGCCGCGGCGCTGGGGCGGCCGGCGGCCGGCAAGACCGGTACCACCGACTCCAACGCCTCCGCCTGGTTCGTCGGCTACACCCCGCAGCTGACCACCTCGATCTCCATGTACCGGCCCGACCCCAAGTCGCTGGACCCGGACACCAAGGAGAAGGTCAACAAGGACGAGCGGACCAAGGACTTCCCGTCCCTGCTGTCCATGAACGGCACGGCCGGCGTGGAATCCATCCACGGTGGTGCGATCCCCACCGAGGTGTGGACGGACTACATGAAGGCCGCGCTGAACGGCAAGGAAACCGTCGACTTCACCCCCGCGACGCCGATCACGAACAAGATCTACGGCGGCGGCGCGAAGAAGCCCGAGCCCAAGCCCAAGCACACCGAGGAGCCCGACGACCCGACGACGGGCAAGCCGGAGAAGCCCGGCGGTGCCGGCGGCCAGACGTGTGACCCGACGAAGGACCCCAACTGCTGGGGCCAGACGACGACCGACGGCGGTACCACGCTCAACGGCGGCACCACCGACGGCGGCACCACCACCGACGGGACCACCACGGACGGCAACACCATCTTCGGGACCACCGACGGCGGCACCACCGGCGGGACCAGTCCGTCGCCGTCGCCCTCACCCACCGGCAACAGCAACGGAGGCGGCGGCCCCAGAGGCCTGCTCGGCTAGCCCGGGCGACCCCTGTGCACCGGCCCCCGCGGACGTACCTCGTCCGCGGGGGCCGGTGCCGTGTGCGCGTACGGCAGGATGTCCGCATGACGAGCGTGCGAGACGACGTGGTGCGGCCCACCGCTCAGGACGAGGTGGCCGCGCGGGCCAGCGCCCTCCTCGGCGGGCCGGCGGGCAGACGGGCGCATGGCGGCGGGTGGTGGTGGACGCCGGTGCGGGTCGTGGCGCTCGTCGCGATCGGGATGTTCGCGCTGGGCATGGCGCAGAAGTTCCCGTGCTACGCCGACGGGTGGTTCTCCGGGGACAACGCCCAGTACACGCATCTGTGCTACTCGGACATCCCGCATCTGTTCCAGGGGCGGGGCTTCGCCGATGATCTGGTGCCGTACTTCGACGAGCTCCCGCCGAACGTCTCCGGCGGCATGGAGTATCTGGAGTACCCGGTGCTCACCGGGCTCTTCATGGAGGTCGCCTCCTGGCTCACCCCCCACGGCTCCGACCTCGTCCACCGCGAGCAGGTGTACTGGCTGGTCAACGCCGGGATGCTGCTGATCTGCACCGTCGTGCTGGTGGTGTGCGTCGCGCGGACCGGCCGGCGCCGCCCCTGGGACGCGCTGCTGGTCGCGCTCGCGCCGGCGCTGGCGCTCACCGCGACCATCAACTGGGACCTGTTCGCCGTCGCGCTGACGGCGGCGGCGATGATGATGTGGTCGCGCAGCCGTCCGCTGGCGGCGGGGGTGCTGCTGGGGCTGGCCACGGCGGCCAAGCTGTATCCGGTGCTCCTGCTGTTCGCGCTGTTCGTGCTGTGTGTACGGGCCGGGCGGCTGCGTGAGTTCGGCGCGGTGCTCGGCGGGGCGGTGGGGGCGTGGGTGGCGGTGAACCTGCCGGTGGCGTACTTCGCCTGGGACGGCTGGGTGAAGTTCTACTCGTACAGCAGGGAACGGGACGCCGACTACGGCTCGTTCTGGCTGATCATCTCCCAGCGCTGGCCCAACCCCCCGGACACCGCCGCCGTCAACACCATCTCCGTCGGCCTGGTCCTCGCGGCGCTGATGGCCGTCGGGGCGCTCGCGATGTGGGCGCCGCGCCGGCCGCGGTTCGCGCAGCTGGCGTTCCTGGTGGTCGCGGCGTTCGTGCTGTTCAACAAGGTGTACTCGCCGCAGTACGTGCTGTGGCTGATCCCGCTGGCCGCGCTGGCCCGCCCCCGCTGGCGGGACTTCCTGATCTGGCAGGCGTGCGAGGTCGTGTACTTCGCCGGCATCTGGCTCTATCTGGCGAACACCACGGGCGGCGACAACCCCGGGGGACTGCCGCAGGAGAAGTACCACTGGACGGTCGTGGCCCATCTGCTGGGCACGCTGTATCTGTGCGGGACGGTGGTACGGGACATCCTCTTCCCGGAGCACGACCCGGTGCGTCTGGCGGGGGACGACGATCCTTCGGGCGGCGTCCTGGACCGGGCCCCGGACGTGCTGGTCTTCGGCGAGCAGCCGGAGCACGCGAAGCACGCGGCGCGGTTCGAGGGGCAGGCGGTGTCCTGGGGCGTACGACCCTGAGACATGGGGAAGGGCCCGGAGCGACCGGCTCCGGGCCCTTCGCGTACGCGTCTCAGCGGTCGACGATGCGGTCCGGGGCCGTCGTCGTGTGGCGGAGCTGGGCGGGGAGCTCCTCGCCCACCGACGGCGGGGAGACGTCGTCGGGGAGGAAGAGGATACAGACCTGCATGTGCGGGGGCTCCGCGAACCAGCGCTGCTTGCCCTGCCAGAGGTACGGGGAGAGGTTGCGGTTGACCGTGGCCAGGCCCGCGCGGGCGACGCCCTTGGCGCGCGGCATCACGCCGTGCATCGCCTTGGGGGACTCCAGGCCCACGCCGTTCGACGTACCGCCCGCGACGACGACCAGATGGCCGTCGCCGACCGCCTTCTGCTGGCGGTAGCCGAAGCGGTCGCCCTTGGAGACCCGGGTGACGTCCAGCACCGTACCCCGGTACTCCGTCGCCTCGTGGTCGCCGAGCCACAGCCGGGTGCCGATCCGGGCGCGGAAGCGGGTCTGCGGGAACTGCTGCTGCAGCCGCGCCAGCTCGTCCGCCGACACATGGCTGACGAACACCGTGTGCAGCGGCAGCCGCGCGGAACGCAGCCGGTCCATCCAGGTGATGACCTCCTCCACCGCGTTCACCGAGTCCAGCGGCAGATGTATGGCGAAGCCCTCGAACCGGACGTCGTCCAGCATCGCGTGCAGCTTCGGCAGGTCCTCCACCGTGACCCCGTGCCGCCGCATCGACGACATCACCTCGACCACCACCCGGGCCCCGACCAGCCGCGCGATCCCGTCGATGGAGGCGACGGTGCGGATCACCCGGGTCGGCAGCGGCACCGGCTCCTCGGTCGTCTGGTACGGGGTGAGGACCATCAGGTCCCGGCCGAAGTAGTCCTTCGTACGGGCCGCCTCGTAGACGGTGCCCACCGCGAGGATGTCCGCGCCGAAGCGCGTGGCCTCGTCGGCGAGGCGCTCGTGCCCGAAGCCGTAGCCGTTGCCCTTGCAGACCGGCACCAGGCCGGGGAACTGCTGGAGCACGGAGTGCTGGTGGTTGCGCCAGCGCGCGGTGTCGACGTAGAGCGTGAGCGCCATCGGGGAGGCCCTGGACCTTTCGTCAGCGGCGGGACATGTAGATGTCGAGTGCCTTGTGGAGAAGCTTATTGAGGGGGAAGTCCCACTCGCCCAGGTATTCGACGGCCTCGCCGCCCGTTCCCACCTTGAACTGGATCAGGCCGAAGAGGTGGTCCTCCTCGTGCAGGGCGTCGCCGATACCGCGCAGGTCGTACACCGAGGCGCCCTCGGCGAGCGCGTCGCGCATCATCGCCCACTGGATGGCGTTGGACGGGCGCACCTCGCGGCCCACGTTGTCGGAGGCGCCGTACGAGTACCAGACGTGGCCGCCGACGCGCAGCATCGTCGTCGCGGCCAGGTTCACCCCGTTGTGCCGGGCGAAGTACAGCCGCATCCGGTTCGGGTCCTCGGCGTTCAGGGCCTTCCACTGGCGCTCGAAGTACGCCTGGGGACGGGGGCGGAAGTGGTCGCGTACCGCCGTGATCTCGTACAGCCGCTGCCACTCGCCGAAGTCCGAGAGATCGCCGCGGACGATCTGCACGCCCGCCTTCTCGGCCTTCTTGACGTTGCGCCGCCAGAGCTGGTTGAAGCCCTTGAGCAGGTCCGCCTCGCTGCGTCCGGCCAGCGGCACCTGGAAGACGTACCGCGGCTGGAAGTCGCCGAAGCCCGCGCCGGCCTCCTGGTCCTGCTGCCAGCCCATCCGGCGCAGCCGCTCCGCCACCTCGAACGCGCGGGGCTCGATGACGTCGGCCTCTATGTCGCGCAGCCGCTTGACGTCGGGGGCGGCGATGCCCTTCTTGATGGACTCCGCGTGCCAGCGGCGGATCACCACCGGCGGGCCCATCTTCACCGTGAAGGCGCCCTGCTGCTTCAGATGCGCGAGCATCGGCCGCAGCCAGCTCTCCAGATTCGGGTCGAACCAGTTCAGGACCGGGCCCTCCGGCAGATACGCCAGATAGCGCTTGACCTTCGGCAGCTGCCGGTACAGCACCAGCCCCGCGCCCACCTGGTACCCCTCGGCGTCGAACCAGCCGAGGCTCTCCGAGCGCCACTCGGCCTTCACGTCCGCCCATGCCGGGACCTGGCAGTGACTGGCCGACGGCAGGCTCTGGATGTACGCCAGATGCTGCTCGCGGCTGATGGTCCGCAGGGTCAGGCTCATGGGGGCGCTCCTAGATGGACTGCGAGGCTTGAGACGGAAGCCTACTGCGGTCCGTGGCGCCCCACCGGGGCGGGCCGAGACCCGCCCCGGGCGCGTTTGCCCTGCGTACGGTCAGCCGGTCACCGGCCGGCTCAGCCGATCACACCGCCCCAGAGCCCGCCGTGCGCCATCCCCAGGAGGAAGCCCAGACCGGCCGCGCCCAGGCCCAGGACCAGGAACACCCGCTCCCGGGTCGTCACGGAGATCATCTGGCCCCATCCGCCGGTGACGATGCCCGCCAGGCCCGCCCACGAGGAGAGCAGGTGCAGGGAGTGGAAGAACGCCGTGACCAGCGCCAGCACACCCAGCACCAGGGTCACGCCGACCAGCACGTCGACCGTGGTGTGGGGCTTGCCGTCGCCGGCGAAGAGACCGATGTTCCGCTGCCGCGGTGCTGCCTGTGTCATGGGGCACCTCCGTACGGTTCCCTACGGGTGTCGGGCCCTGCCCGCCGCGGTGGCGGGCGGTGACCCGGCTCACATCCGTTGTGTACAGATTGCAGCGAATGATGCCCGGATTTCAACCGGAAGGCCCCCGGCAGGTAGTCTGGACCGCTGCACCGGTGTGTGCCCTGGCCGGACCTTCCCTGTGGATAACTCTCGGGGATTGTCGGTGCCGGGCGATACCGTTGCGACGCAGAGAGAAACCCTCCTGCCACGGAAAGACCGTGGCCGCTGAGTCCAGAGGAGGTGGGTACTACATGCGTCACTACGAGGTGATGGTCATCCTCGACCCCGATCTCGAGGAGCGAGCAGTCTCCCCGCTGATCGAGTCCTTCCTGTCCGTTGTCCGTGAGGGCAAGGGCAAGGTGGAGAAGGTCGACACCTGGGGCCGTCGTCGTCTCTCCTACGAGATCAAGAAGAAGCCCGAGGGCATCTACTCGGTCATCGACCTGCAGGCCGAGCCTGCGGTCGTCAAGGAGCTCGACCGTCAGATGAACCTGAACGAGTCGGTCCTCCGGACCAAGGTCCTGCGTCCCGACACCCACTGAGGTAGTCGGGCCGACGGGCACGAGTAGCTGCGACACAAGTTCATCGCTACATCCGTCGGGGCGGTCCCTGTGGGGCCTCCCGACCCGCCCCTACCGGCCCAGCAGCCGTCAAGCACACGCGAGAGGTCTTCACACATGGCAGGCGAGACCGTCATCACAGTCGTCGGGAACCTGACCGATGACCCCGAGCTGCGCTTCACCCCCTCCGGTGCGGCCGTCGCGAACTTCACGATCGCGTCGACCCCCCGCACCTTCGACCGCCAGACCAACGAGTGGAAGGACGGCGACGCGCTGTTCCTCCGCGCGTCGATCTGGCGCCAGGCCGCGGAGAACGTGGCCGAGTCGCTGACCCGCGGTATGCGGGTCGTGGCGCAGGGGCGGCTGCGGCAGCGTTCGTACGAGACGAACAACGGTGAGAAGCGCACCGTCGTCGAGCTCGAGGTCGACGAGATCGGCCCGTCGCTGCGCTACGCCTCGGCCAAGGTCACCAAGACACAGGGCCGCGGCGGACAGGGCGGCGGCTTCGGCGGTCCCCAGCAGGGCGGCGGGCAGCAGTCCGGCGGCCAGCAGGGCGGCAACTGGGGCGGCAACCCCGGTGGCGGCCAGCAGGGCGGCGGCAGCGACCCCTGGGCGTCTGGCGGGCAGCAGTCCGGCGGCCAGCAGGGCGGCGGCAGCTGGGGCGGGAACTCCGGCGGTGGCGGCTACTCGGACGAGCCCCCCTTCTGAGCGGGGCTCACACCACAGAAAACTTCTTGATCCAGATGGAGAACGACAATGGCTAAGCCGCCTCCGCGCAAGCCTAAGAAGAAGGTCTGCGCTTTCTGCAAGGACAAGGTCACGTACGTCGACTACAAGGACACGAACCTGCTGCGGAAGTTCATTTCCGACCGCGGCAAGATCCGTGCCCGTCGGGTGACCGGCAACTGCACCCAGCACCAGCGCGATGTCGCCACGGCCGTGAAGAACAGCCGTGAGATGGCGCTGCTGCCTTACACCTCGACCGCTCGCTGATTGGGAGGGTGACGACAGCATGAAGATCATCCTCACTCACGAGGTCAGCGGCCTCGGTGGCCCCGGCGACGTCGTCGAGGTCAAGGACGGTTACGCCCGCAACTACCTGGTCCCGCGTGGTCTCGCGATCCGCTGGACCCGGGGCGGCGAGAAGGACGTCGAGCAGATCCGCCGCGGCCGCAAGCTGCGCGAGATCGCGTCGGTCGAGCAGGCCAACGTGGTCAAGGCGGAGCTCGAGGGCGTCAAGGTGCGGCTGAAGGGGCGCGCCGGCGACGCCGGGCGTCTGTTCGGTGCGGTCACCGCGGCGGACATCGCTTCGGCGATCAAGGCCGCCGGCGGGCCGGACGTCGACAAGCGCCGGATCGAGGTCGCCACCCCGATCAAGACGCTGGGGTCGCACGCGGTGTCCGTGCGACTGCACCCCGAGGTGTCCGCCAAGGTCAACCTCGAGGTCCAGTCCGCGTAACGCCTCGCGTTCGTAAGAGGGCCACCCCCTGCGGGGTGGCCCTCTTCGCGCTCTCGGGCGCCCCGTACCTAGGCGACGGATGAGTAGCTGAGCGCATGCTCAGGAACCCGGTGCCGGGCCAGGCTGACCCCATGAGCAGCTTCCTGCGGCAGTGGACCCTACGCACGGTCAGCTTCGCGCTGACCGCCCTCTACCGGGCGTACCGGGCCCACCCGGCCGTATGGCGCCTGATGGCCCGCAACTACCACCCCTGGATGAGCCGCTTCGCGAAGCTCCACGCCTGGATGACCTGCCAGTTCGCCGCCCTCGACGTCCCCGCGTACCGCACCCACCTGGCGAAGAACGGCTGGCGCTTCCGGTGGTTCCGGCTCGAGTCCTACCCGGCGACCGACAAGGAGGGGTACGTCAAGGCGTACCAGGAGCACGAACGCTGCTGGAAGGGCGAGATCGAGATCGCCGGCAGCGTCGTCGACGAATCCTCCGGCTCCAGCGGCACCCCGTACAACTGGATCCGCTCCAAGCGCGAACTGGACACCGTCCACCGCAACGTCGCCGGCTACGCCACCCTCGTCTTCCCCTCCAGGCGCCTCTTCGTCGTCAACGCCTACAGCATGGGCGCCTGGGCCACCGGCACCAACACCGGCATCGCCATGGCGCGCATCGCCACCGTCAAGAACACCGGCCCCGACCTCGAGAAGATCGTCGACACGCTGCGCCACTTCGGCCCGCGCTACGACTACCTCGTCACGGCCTACCCGCCCTTCCTCAAGCACCTGCGCGACCGCCTCGCCGGCGAGGAGTGGTTCACGGGATACCGCCTGGCCGGCATGGTCGGCGGCGAAGGCATGACCGAGGCCCTGCGGGACTATGTGGGGGACGTGTTCGGCAAGGTCCGCTCCGGCTACGGCGCCTCCGACCTCACCATCGGCATGGGCGGCGAGACCACCTTCACCGTCTGGCTGCGCCGCCTCATGCGCGACGACCCCGAGGCCCGGGCCGCCCTCCTCGGACCCGGCGAGAGCCGCCTGCCCATGGTCTTCCAGTACAACCCCCTGGAGACCTACCTGGAGACCACCGACCGCGGCGAACTGCTCTGCACCATCAACTCCACCGCCGTCATGGCCCCCAAACTCCGCTACAACATCGGCGACGAGGCCAGGCTGACCGCGTTCCCCGACATCTGGGAAACCCTCACCGACCTCGCCGCCACCCGCCCCGGCCTCCTCGTCGCCGCCGAACGCGCCGCCCGCCGCGAACGCATGCGGCTGCCCCTGCTGTTCCTGTACGGCCGCGCCGACTCGACCGTCTCGTACATGGGCGCCAACATCTACCCGCAGGACGTCGAGTACGGCCTCTACACCGGCAACCCCCACGCCGAGCACATCGAGAGCTTCCGCCTCGCCCTCGCCGACGGCCTCGACGCCCGCCCCGTCGTCCACGTCCAGCTCCGCGACGGCGCCGACGTCGACACCGCCGCCCTCGCCGAGGTCTGCCGCACCGGCGTCCTCACCCATCTCGCGTCCGCCAGCCGCGACTTCGCGCAGTCCCTCACCGAGGACGACTCCGCCGCCGAGCTGACCGTACGCGTCCATCCGTACCGGACCGGGCCGTTCACCGGCCACACCGCGATCAAGAACATCTACCTGATGGACGAGACGAGGGCCGCCTGATGCGCAGCACCGACTTCACCCGCACCCCCGCCCCCGGCCAGGCCGGCGCGCTGTTCGTCGGACTCACCCACTACACCGGCCTGTGGACCCTCATCACCCTCGCCCCCCGCTGGCGCCGGCTGCTGCGCGAGATGAAACGCCACCGCGGCTACGTCTGGCACAAGCTCTACTGGCGCACCCCCCTGCAGATCGGCACCATGGCCTTCTTCACCGACGCCGACGCCCTCAACAAGTTCGCCCGCGGCCGCGCCCACCACGACCTCATGTGCTGGCTCACCGACGACGGCACCCGCCGGGCCCGCGCCGGATTCGTCCGCATCTACACCGCGAGCCCCCACGGCTACACCAACGGCGCCTGGCGCGCCGAGGACGGCAGCCTCGGCCACATCGACACCTTCGCCCCCCTCAGCACCGAACGCGCCCCCAAGCCCGTACGCCACCGGACCGGCCGATGACCACCGCACCCGTCACCGACCGCCGCGCCCTGCGCGACTTCACGGACCTGCCCCTGCGCCTGCACCCCCGCGACCGCTACGTCCCGCTGCTGCGCGAGCAGATCACGACGTGGTACGAGACCGGCGCCACCGAGCTCCACCTCGCGTACGACGCGGCCGGGCGCCCCGCCGGACGGATCTGCCTGCACCGCGACGCCGCGTTCGACGCCAAACGGGGGGTACGCCAGCAGCTGTTCGGACTCACCGAGTTCACCGACGCCGACGTCGCCGGCGAGCTGTTCGCCCTGGCCGCCCGTACCGGCCACGACACCGACCGCCTCTTCGGCCCCGTCGCCCTCCTCCCCAACGAGACCGGCGGCGTCATCACCTCCGGCTTCGAACACCGCGGCTTCACCGACTCCGCCTGGAACCCCGGCCACTACCCCGCCGCCTACCGGCAGCACGGCTTTTGCCCCGCCTTCCCCGCCGACACCTGGATCTGCGACAGCATCCGCACCGTCGACCCCGACACCGCCTACCGCTTCGACGACACCCGCATCGCCGCCGAGGGCCTGCGCATCCACCACGGCAGCCGGCGCCGCCTCGACGCCCAGCTGCCGCTGCTGCGCGCCATGCTCAACGCCTCCTTCGAACAGCTCGGCTACTACACCGAGATCTCCGCCGAGAAGCTCGCCGCCCAGACCGACGGCCTCGCCCACCTCCTCGACGAACGGCTGCTGCTCTTCCTCGCCCGGGACTCCCGGCCGGTCGCGTTCGTCCTCGCGCTGCCCGACATCTCGTACTTCCTCATGCGCCACGGCGGCCGCATGGCCCTCCCCCAGCAGCTGCGCCTCCTCGCCACCCGCCGCCGCTACCGCCGCGAGGCCGTCCTCATCGTGAAAGGCACCGTCCCCGGCGAGCAGGGCAAGGGCTATCTCACCCTCCTGTCGCGCGAACTCACCCGCAACCTGCGCACCGCCGGCTACCACACCCTGCGCTCCACCTACGTCGAACACGACAACCCCGCCAGCGCCGCCTCGTACCGGCGCATCGGCGGACGCCCCCTGCACGGACACACCTTCTACGAGCGGAACCTGCGATGACCCCCGCCGCCACCGAGGACCGGACCCGCGAACTCCTCGCCCTCGAGGACCACATCCGCCGCGCCCCCAGCGCGCACAACACGCAGCCGTGGACCCTGCGCCCCGGCTCCGGCGGCGGGGCGGTCGTCGGCTGGGACCCCGCGCGGGAGCTGCCCGCCGGGGACCCCACACGGCGGGACCTGTACCTCTCCCTCGGCGCGTTCGTGGAGACCGCCCTCGTCGTCGCCGCCGACGCCGGGATCCCGCTGCGGGCGGAGGTACGCGTCGACGCTGGGCGCCACATCGCGGCGCGACTGCTTCCCGCCGACCGGCCGTACGAAACCCCGTACACCACCCGCACCGTCGAAGCCCGCACCACCCACCGCGGCGCCTACGCCCCCGGCCGCCTCAGCACCCGCACCCTCGACCGCCTCGCCGACGGCCTCACCCACACCGGGCTCATGGAACTCGCCGCCCGCGAACTGCGCCGCCACACCACCCGCGCCGACACCTGGCTCTGGCGCACCCCCGCCGTCGTCCGCGAACTCACCCGCTGGCTGCGCCTGGGCCGCCGCCCCGCCCCCGACGGCCTCACCGCCGCCGCCCTCGGCCTCACCCGCCCCCAGGCCCTCGGCCTGCGCACCGCCCTCGCCGCGTACGGGCCGCTGCGCCGCCTGGGCCTGCCCGCACTCCTCGCCCGCGGCCAGGGGGACATCCCCGACCACGACGGCAGCGTCCTCGTCCTCACCGGCCGGCCCGGCACCCCCGAGGACATGATCGACGCCGGGCGGGACCTGGTGCGGATGTGGTACGCCCTCACCGACCTGGGCCTCGCCGTCCACCCCCTCAGCCAGCTCATCGACTGCCCGCACACCGCCGCCGCCCTCACCCGCCGCGTCGGCGCCCGCCCCCTCGCCGTCCTGCGCGCCGGCCGCCCCGCCGGCCCCGTCCACCGCTCCGCCCGCATCCCCGTCGACCGGCCCGCCCTCAGGCCCGTACGGCACCCGTCACCAGCCACCGCCCCGACCGCGCCCTGAGCCCCACCGTCACCGCCCGCAGCGCCAGCATCAGCCCCATTGCCCACCACAGCGCCGTCAGCCCGCCCCCCAGCACCGGCACGGCGAACGCCACCGGCGCGTACACCGCCAGCGTCGCCACCATCGCCCACGCCAGATACGGCCCGTCCCCCGCGCCCATCAGCACCCCGTCCAGCACGAACACCACCCCCGCGACCGGCTCCGTCAGCGCCACCACCACCAGCGCCGGCAGCAGCCGGTCCTGCACCGCGGCGTCCGACGTGAACAACGGCAGGATCAGCGGCCGCGCCACCACCACCCCCGCTCCCAGCACGACACCGGCGGCCACCCCCCACTGCACCATCCGCCGGCACGCCTGCCGCGCGCGCTCGGTGTCACCGGCCCCCAGATACCGCCCGATGATCGCCTGACCCGCGATCGCGATCGCGTCCAGCGCGAACGCCAGCAGCGACCAGATCCCCAGCACCACCTGATGCGCCGCGATCTCCTCGTCGCCCAGCCGCGTCGCCACCGCCGTCGCGATCAGCAGCACCGCCCGCAGCGCCAGCGTCCGGATCAGCAGCGGCACCCCCGCCCGCCCCGACGCCCGTATCCCCGCGAGATCCGGCCGCAGCGGCGCCCCGTGCCGCCGCGCCCCGCGCACCACCACCGCCAGATAGACCAGCGCCATCCCCCACTGCGCGATCACCGTGCCCCACGCCGACCCGGCGATGCCCAGGCCGGCCCCGTACACCAGCGCCACGTTCAGCCCGGCGTTCACCGCGAAACCGGCCACCGCCACGTACAGCGGGGTGCGGGTGTCCTGCAGACCGCGCAGGACGCCCGTCGCGGCGAACACCACCAGCATCGCCGGGATGCCCAGCGCGCTGATCCGCAGATACGTCACCGCGTGCGGCGCCGCGCTCGCCGACGCCCCGAAGGCGTCCACCAGCGCCGGCGCGGCCAAAGCGGTCGCCGCGACCAGTACCGCCCCGATGCCGGCGGCCAGCCAGATGCCGTCGACGCCCTGGCGGATCGCGGCCGGGAGGTCCCCGGCGCCGACCCGGCGGGCCACGGCGGCGGTCGTCGCGTACGCGAGGAAGACGAAGACGCTGACGGCGGTCATCAGCAGCGAGGCGGCCACCCCGAGGCCGGCGAGCTCCGGCGTCCCCAGATGGCCGACGATGGCGCTGTCGGCGAGCACGAACAGCGGCTCCGCGACCAGCGACCCGAAGGCGGGCAGGGCGAGCGCGACGATCTCGCGGTCGTGGCGGCGGCGGGTGCGGCGGTCCGGGCGGCTGCGCGGGGAGGACGCGGGTGCGTGATGCATACAGCCAATCTAATCTTCCACAGGTAATGGATCCTAGTCTCTGTGGGGTATTACACGTGGGCGGGCGCCGGGGCGTGCCGGGCGGGGGGTCGGCGTGACTTTCCGCCAGACGGGCAACTTTTTCTCCTCCACCGGCGGTGGATGGAGAAGATGCAGGTCAGGTGGGTGGTTGAGTGAGGGGAGTCAGCTTGTTCACAGTACTGTCCACCGAGCCGTCCCCAGCTTCCGGCCCTCTTTCCACAGGAAGCCCTCTTTCGTCCACAGCACCCTGTGGATAACCGAATTGGGGTGGGGTCGCGGAGCGCCTATCGTGGAGCGCCCGGTCGTCGTCGTCCGGCACTCCGGTCCCTTCCGGCGCAGGGGCCCGGGATTGTCAGACCCGTGCCGTAGTAATGGGAGTTGTACCCGGTGCGGTGTGCCGGGTGCGGGGTCCCGAAGGACTTGTGAGGAGGGGCGGAGATGACGGATTACGTGGGCGAGCGGCCCGCCGGGCCTTCCGGTGACCGGCTGCCCTTCTCGCGCCGGCCCCGCAACGGGGAGCAGCACGACCGCGGCCCCGAGGACGACGCCTTCGCCGGCGGCGGCCCGTCCGGGTTCGAGCGGGTGCCGCCGCAGGATCTGGACGCGGAGCAGTCGGTGCTCGGCGGCATGATGCTGTCGAAGGACGCCATCGCCGATGTGGTGGAGGTCCTCAAGGGCCCCGACTTCTACCGCCCGGCGCACGAGACGATCTACCGGGCGATCCTCGACCTGTACGCGAAGGGCGAGCCGGCCGACCCCATCACGGTGGCGGCCGAGCTGGTCAAGCGCGGCGAGATCGGCCGGGTGGGCGGCGCCCCGTATCTGCACGGCCTGGTCCAGACGGTCCCCACCGCGGCGAACGCGGAGTACTACGCGGAGATCGTGCACGAGCGGGCGGTGCTGCGCCGGCTGGTCGAGGCGGGCACGCGGATCACCCAGATGGGATACGCGGCGGACGGCGACGTCGACGAGATCGTGAACTCCGCGCAGGCGGAGATCTACGCCGTGACGGAGCAGCGGACGTCGGAGGACTATCTGCCGCTGGGCGACATCATGGAGGGCGCCCTCGACGAGATCGAGGCGATCGGCTCGCGCAGCGGGCAGATGTCGGGTGTGCCGACGGGGTTCACGGATCTGGACTCGCTGACGAACGGGCTGCATCCGGGGCAGATGATCGTGATCGCGGCGCGGCCTGCCATGGGGAAAAGCACACTAGCGCTCGATTTTGCGCGCGCTTGTTCGATCAAGAACAATCTGCCGAGTGTCATCTTCTCGCTGGAGATGGGGCGCAACGAGATCGCCATGCGGCTGCTGTCGGCGGAGGCGCGGGTGGCGTTGCACCACATGCGGTCCGGGACGATGACGGACGAGGACTGGACGCGGCTGGCGCGGCGGATGCCGGATGTGACGGGGGCGCCGCTGTACATCGACGATTCGCCGAACCTGTCGATGATGGAGATCCGGGCGAAGTGCCGGCGGCTGAAGCAGCGCAGTGATCTGCAGTTGGTGGTCATCGACTATCTGCAGCTGATGCAGTCGGGCGGGGCGCGCCGACCCGAGTCGCGTCAGCAGGAGGTGTCGGAGATGTCCCGTAATCTCAAGCTGCTGGCGAAGGAGCTCGAGGTGCCGGTGATCGCGCTGTCGCAGCTGAACCGTGGTCCGGAGCAGCGGACGGACAAGAAGCCGATGGTGTCGGATCTTCGTGAGTCGGGCTCCATCGAGCAGGATGCCGACATGGTGATCCTGCTGCACCGTGAGGACGCGTACGAGAAGGAGTCGCCGCGCGCCGGTGAGGCGGATCTGATCGTGGCCAAGCACCGTAACGGTCCGACGGCGACGATCACGGTGGCGTTCCAGGGGCATTACTCGCGGTTCCAGGACATGGCGCAGACCTGACGGGTCCGTCAGCCGAGGGCGCGGAGTCTGGTGCCGTTGTTCCAGGCCTCCAGCAGGCCGCGGTGGACGGCCGTCACCTCGTGGCGGGCTGAGAGCAGCAGGGCCTCGCGGGTGAAGGGGCAGGTGGCGACGTAGAGGGCCGCGTCCGCCCGGTGGTCGAGCCCGGCCGTGCCGATGAACTTCTGGACGTCGCCGCTGCCGATGGTGGTGGCGGCGGTGCGGCCCTCGCACCGGACGACGAGGCGGCGGCCGGAGGGGGTGTAGCCGATGATGTCGGCGCCCCGGTCGCCGTGACCGCTTGTGACCGTGATCTGCTCGCAGCCGTCGCGGCGGCAGAGCCGGGCGATGTGTTGCTCGAACTCGGCGGGGGTCATGGCGTCGAGCGCGGCGAGGGTGCCGGCGGCCTCCCGTTCGCGGTCGGTGCGGCCGGTGTGGGTGAGGGCGTCCTCGATGCGGGTGTCGATCCATTCGGCCAGGCTGTGGATGAAGTTGTCCACAGGGCGGCCGGGGGTGGACTCCGCTCGGTCGAGGAGGTGGGTGCGTACGTGACGTGCGACGACGCTGTCGCGGAGGAGCATGGCGACGTTGAGGACGGTGCGGCGGGTGAAGAGGGCGATGCTGTTCACACGGGGGGAGACGGCACAGACCTTCTTGAAGGAGGTCAGTGATGCACCTGCCAAAACCTGGTAGCCGTTCGATTCGAGTTCGTCGCGGTGGTCGAGGACGAGGGATTCGAGCGTCTTGAGCCCGATGCCGAAGTAGTCGGCCACCATCTTGGTCGTGACATGCAGTCCGTCGGGGAGCAGGACGAGGGCCTTGACCTTGTCCAGTGCCTCGGTCCGGCCGGCCACCTCCGTGCGCAGGGCGCGGGAGGCGAGGAGTGATTCGTGGTCCATGTCGGTGTCCTTCCCGGTGCGGGCGGTTGCCCTTACAGGGAGTAACGACGTAGATCGTATGAAGGCACGATCGATACTGCGGCGGTCGTCCCGGTGCGGTCCGGGTGGAGGCGCTGGGGGAGGATCTTGGCATGAGCGATGTGGTGCTGATGTCCGATCCGCGGGTGGCCGCCGTTCCCGTGGAGGAGTGCGGTGAGCCGCTGGTGGATCTGCGGGTCGACGGGCGGTTGCTGCTCGACGGGCGCAAGGAGGTGGATTCCGGGGGTGCTCAGCTGTGGCTGCGGCGGGGGGTGCTGGAGCGGCTGGTCGAGGCGCAGGGGACGCTGCCGGACGGGCTGCGGCTGCTGTTCGTCGAGGGGTATCGGCCGCCGGCGCTGCAGCGGCGGTATTTCGAGGGGTACGCGCGGGAGTTGCGTGAGGCGCGGCCCGAGTGGTCGGCGGAGGAGGTGCGTACGGCCGCGAGCCGGTATGTGTCGCCGCCGGAGATCGCCCCGCACAGTGCGGGGGCGGCGGTCGATCTGACGCTGGCGGACGGGGACGGGCGGGAGCTGGATCTGGGGACGCGGATGAACGCGAATCCGGAGGAGAGCGCGGGCGCGTGCTACACGGCGGCGGCGAACATCTCCGCGGAGGCGGCCGCGAACCGGGCGGTGCTGGGTGCGGCGCTGGTGGGGGCGGGGCTGGTGAACTATCCGACGGAGTGGTGGCACTGGTCGTACGGCGACCGCTACTGGGCGCTGGGGACGGGTGCGGCGGCGGCCTGTTACGGGCCGGTGGAGCTCGAGGGGTGTTAGCGGAGGGCGTCCTCGAGTTCCTTGCGGAGGCGGAGTTTGCTGCGGGCGCCGACGAGCTGGGTGAGGGGTTCGCCGTCGCGGAAGAGGATGAGGGTCGGCATCGACAGGACGTGGTAGGCGGCCTGGGTGCGGGGGTTGGTGTCGACGTCGAGGGTGACGATGCGCAGCCGGTCCGTCTCCTCCTCGGCGAGGGATTCGAGGACGGGGGCGATCATGCGGCAGGGCGGGCACCAGGCGGCGGTGAAGTCGACGAGGACGGGGAGCGGGGAGGCCAGGACCTCGGTGGTGAAGGTGTCGTCGGTGACGGCGGGGACGTGGCTCATCTTTCCTCCTGGGGGGTCAGTTCGCAGCGGGGGCCGGTGTCGGTCGGGGGGAGGCCGGAGGCCTGGGTGAGGCGGTCGGCGATTTCGGCGCGGACGGTGGTGAGGCGGCCGATCAGGGTGTCGAGTTCGGCGAGTTTGCGGCGGTAGACGTCCAGGGAGGCGGGGCAGTCGTCGCTTTCGTCGTGGCCGGAGCGCAGGCATTCGACGAAGGGGCGGGTCTCCTCCAGTTCGAATCCGTAGTCCTGCAGCTGGCGGATCTCCCGCAGCAGGCGCAGGTCGTCCTCGTCGTACGCGCGGTGGCCCTGCGCGGTGCGGCGTGCGGGCAGCAGGCCGCGCGCCTCGTAGTACCTCAGTGCGCGGGTGGTGGTGCCCGCCCGGTCCGCCAGTTCTCCGATCCGCATGCCGTCGACGGTACGGCTTGACGTCGGGGTCAAGGCCAGGGGTTTATCCGGTGTGCGGGCGTCCGGTGGGGTGGTTGGATGCGGCGGTGATCTCCGAGGAGGGTGCGACGGTGCTGGTTGAGGCGATAGAGGCGTATTACGACGCGGTGCCGCGGGCGGCTGCCCGGGTGGAGGAGTTCGGTGCGCTGCGGCTGTTCGTGCGGGAGGGGGCCGGGTTCCCGTATTACGCGCGGCCGGGGTCGGGGGCGGCGGGGGACGTGTCGGACGTGGTGAAGGTGCGGGCGCGGCAGCGGGAGCTGGGGGTGCCGGAGGCGTTCGAGTGGGTGGCGGAGGTGACGCCGTGGCTGCGGGCGGCGGTGGAGGGGGCGGGGCTGGCGGTGTCCGAGCATCCGCTGCTGGTGCTGGCGGGGGAGCCGGCGGCCGAGGTCGCGGTGCCGGATGTGGAGGTGCGGCTGCTGGCGGCGGATGATCCGGCGCTGGGGCTTGCGCTGGCGGTGACGCATGTGGCGTTCGGGGCCGAGGGGACGGCGGAGGAGATCGCGGTGCGGCTCGCGGGGGACGGGACGGTGGCCGTGAACACCGGGGCGATCGGGGCGGGGCGGAAGGTCGTCGCGGCGGCGGTGGACCCTGCGGGGCGGGTGCTGTGTGCGGGGAGCTGTATGCCTGTGGGTGGGGTCGCGGAGATCGCGGGGGTCGGGACGCTGCCCGGGGCGCGGCGGCGGGGGCTGGCTTACGCGGTGACGCGGGCGCTGGCTGTGGCGGCTCGGGGGCGGGGGGTGTCGACGGTGTTTCTGTCGGCGGAGGACGAGTCCGTGGCGCGGATCTACCGGCGGCTGGGCTTCGTACGGCAGGCCACGGCGCTGATCGCGGAGGGGTGAGCGGGGGCGGGTGTCGGGTGTGGGCGGGGGATGCGCTTGGATGCTTCGGTGACATTCGGGTACGAAGCAGACCTGCCGCAGATGTTCCTCGACGCCCGCACCCCGCCGGCGGAGCCCCGGGCGTTGCCGCGGGGGGTGTCGGTGCGGATCGTCGGGGCCGGTGATCGGGGGCTGGCGTCGGTGCTGGCGGCGGTGCGGATCGCGTACGGGGACGCGGGGACGGTCGCCTCGCTCGCCGGTGAGCTGACGGCGGACGGGACGGTGGCGGAGACGGCGGAGTCGATCCGCTATGGGCGGCGCATTGTCGCGGGGGCGTTCGGTGCCGGGGGTGAGGCGCTGGCGGGGGCGCACTGCGGGGTGGACGGTGAAGTGCATACGGTGGGCACGCTGTCTCGGGTGCGGCGGGCGGGGCTGGCGTACGAGGTGACGCGGGTGGTGATCGGGGAGGCGCGGGGGCGGGGGCAGCGGGACTTCCGTCTGACGGCGGAGACTCCGGCGGCGGAGCGGCTGTACGCGGCGCTGGGGTTTCGGGCCGCTTCGGTGGCCGGGTGAGGGTCCGGTTAGCCTCATGGTCATGAACAAGCCCATTGAGCTCGTGATTTTCGACTGTGACGGGGTGCTGGTCGACACCGAGCGTCTGGCCGTGCGGATCCAGATCGAGATCGGTGACGAGCTCGGCTGGACGCTCACCGCGGACGAGGTGATCGACCGGTTCGTGGGGAAGTCGGAGTCGTCCATCCACGCGATGATCACCGAGCGGCTGGGCGGGGAGGCCGCCGACCGCTGGCACGAGCGCAACCGTGAGCTGCACCGGGTCGCGATCGACACCGAGCTGACCGCCGTCGAGGGCATCGAGGACGCCCTGGACGCGATCACGCTGCCGACGTGTGTGGCGTCCAGCGGGAGCCACGGCAAGATGAGGCACACGCTGGGCCGGACCGGGCTCTGGGACCGCTTCGAGGGGCGGATATTCTCCGCGACCGAGGTGGCGCGGGGCAAGCCGGCCCCGGACCTGTTCCTGCACGCGGCGCGCTCCATGGGCTTCGCGCCGGAGGTGTGCGTGGTGGTGGAGGACAGCCAGTACGGGGTGCGGGCGGCTCGGGCGGCGGGGATGCGGAGTCTGGGCTTCGCGGGCGGGGTGACGCCGGGCGAGTGGCTGGCCGGGGAGGGTACGGTCGTCTTCCGTTCGATGCGTGAACTTCCGGGGGTTATCGATGCACTTGGCCAGTAACGCGGGGTACGGCGCGGAGGCGGACGACCTCGCCCGCCGTTACGAGGGCCGCGGTGCGGCCGACCTGCATGCCGCCGAGCTGCATCTGTTTCCGGCGGAGCCGTGCCGGGTGCTGGAGATCGGCGCGGGTACGGGCCGGGACGCCGCGTGGCTGGCGGGGCTCGGGCATACGGTGACCGCCACCGAGCCCACCGCCGAGATGCTGGCGCACGCGCGGCGGCTGCACGGCGACAGCGGGGTGGTCTGGCTGCCGGCCGGGCTGCCGGAGCTGCCGGGGGTCGGCGGGGAGTTCGACTTCGTGCTGCTCAGCGCCGTGTGGATGCATCTGGACGCCGGGGAGCGGGCGGCCGGGATGAGGCGGCTGGCCGGGCTGCTGGCGCCGGGCGGGCGGGTGTTCCTGACGCTGCGCCACGGGCCCGTTCCCGAGGGGCGGCGGATGTTCGACGTGTCGGGGGACGAGACGGTCGAGCTGGGCGCCGTCCATGGCCTGGACGCCGTGGAGAACAGCACCGGGCACGCCGACTACAGCGGCCGTCCCGGCGTCAGCTGGACCCGGGTGCTGCTCGCGAGGCCGTCTTGAGGCGGTGCTCCGCCCGGGGCGGCGCTACGCGTAGCGCTCGGCCAGGGCGCGGGCCGTGGCCGCCATACGCTCCCGCAGCTGCGGGGGTGCCAGGACCTCGACCTCCGCGCCCAGCTTGAGCAGCTCCGTCTCGGCGTGGACGAGGCTCTCGATGGGGATGACGGCGCGCCGCCAGCCGTCGTCCTCGTCGTGGCCGGCGTCCACCGCGTCCTGCACCGCCTGCACCGTGAGGTCCGGCAGGCGGGCGCGGCCGGCGGGGGAGATGCGGATCTCGGCCTCGCCCTGCCACAGCCGGGCCTGCAACTCGGCGGTGTGCGACGCCCAGTGGGCGGCCAGATCGAAACCGGGCGGCGGCGTGAACTCCTCGTCCAGCGGCTCCAGGGCCTGGATCTGCCCGATGCGGTAGACGCGGATGCCCGTCCCCGCGCAGGCCACCGCGTACCACCGGCCCGCCTTCAGCACGATGCCGTACGGCTCGAGGCGGCGCTCGACCTCCTCCGGCCTGTACCAGCGCCGGTAGCGCACCCGCACCGCGCGCCGCTGCCACACCGCCGCGGCGAGCGCCGGCAGATACGGCACCTCGTCGGCGTCGCGATACCAGCCCGGGGCGTCGAAGTGGAACCGCTCCCGGATCCGCCCCGCCTGCGCCCGCAGCTCCGCGGGCAGCGCCGCCTCCAGCTTCAGCTCGGCCGCCGCCAGCACCGACCCCAGGCCCAGCTCCGCGGCGGGCCCGGGCAGCCCGGCCAGGAACAGCGCCTCCGCCTCCGGGGCCGTGAGCCCCGTCAGCCGGGTGCGGTAGCCGTCCAGCAGCGCGTACCCGCCGTCGTGCCCTGGCTCCCCGTAGACGGGGACACCGGCGGCGCTCAGCGACTCGACGTCGCGGTACACGGTGCGGACGGACACCTCGAGCTCCGCCGCGAGCTGGGCGGCGGTCATCCGGCCGCGGTTCTGCAGGAGCAGCAGCAGGGTCACCAGACGGGCGGCGCGCATACGGTGACGCTACCGCCGGACACCGACAGCCCGTACCACGGGCCGGGGCACCGCCGCCCGTCCGCTCGCCTGCCCGCCCGTCTGCCCGGCCTTCCCGGCGGCAGAGGCGTGCGGCCTCAGGCCCGTCCGCCCGCGTGCGGCCCCGGGCCCACCAGCCCCCGGGCCCACCCGCCCGCCCGCGTGCCCGGCGACCTCCGCAGGCCCTACACGTCGCGGACCCGCAGCACCACCGCGCCCGCCACCAGCGCCGCTCCCGCGTACGCGGCGAGGACTCCCAGGCCGGGCCAGGGGCCTATCGCCAGCTGGGCGAGATTCTTCGTGGCCTGGACGGACAGCCCTGCCGGCATGGGGGCGTAGCGATCGAGCCGGTGGACCCAGCGGTCGTCGGGGATCACCGTCCGGAGGAGCGGCGCCAGATAGAGCAGCGCCAGGGCCGCGGTGAGGGCGGCGGCGGTGTCGCGCAGGATCGCGGCGAGGCCGAGGCCGATCAGGGCGACCAGGACGAGGACCAGCACCGTGCCGACGGCGGCGCGCAGGGTCGGGCCGTCGGCGAGGGAGGCGGGGGGATAGCCGGCCGCCCTCGTGAAGCCGTTGCCCGGCAGCATCAGCCGTGCCGTCAGCAGCGATATCGCCACCCCGGCCGCCCCCGCCAGGGCCACGACCGCCGCCACCACGACCGCCTTGGCGGCCAGCACCCCCGGCCGGCGGGGCATCGCGGTGAGCGTGGCACGGATCGTGCCCGTGCCGTATTCGCTGCTCAGCGCCAGCGCGCCGAGGACCGCCGCGGCGGCCTGCCCGAGCCAGATCCCGGTGAGGCTGAGCTTCACCGTGTCCTCGTGGCACCCGGCCGGGGTGGGGCAGTGGTCGGTCGACACCCCGGACACCGTCCCCGCGCCCACGATCACCATCAGGGCGATCGCGGTGCCGGCCAGCCACCAGGTGCTGGGCACCGTGCGCAGCTTCGTCCACTCCGCGCGCAGTGCGCGTCCGGCGGCGGTCATACGTCACTCTTCCTCAGCCGCCAGACCGCCAGCGCCAGCAGGGCGGCCGCCCACAGCAGCAGTACCCCGAGTCCGCCGGCGGGCGCCAGCGGATAGCAGGCGTTCTCCGGCATGCAGGGCCGCTCCATCTGCGGGTAGTACATGCCGGAGCGCTGCACGGAGAACGCGGCGACCGGGGTGAGCCGGAACAGCCACTGCGTCGCCCCCAGGGGCAGTGCGCCGCCGAGGATCAGCGGGGCGAGCATCAGCAGGATCACACCGGTGATCGCGCCGGCGCTGTGCCGCAGCACCGCCCCGGCGGCCAGGGCCAGCACGGCGACCAGGGCGAGCATCGCCGAGGTGCCGATCACGGCCCGCAGTCCGGTGCCGTGGGCGAGGGAGTACTCGAGATACACCGGCGGGACGTAGCCGTGGTCCTGCATACGTTGCTGGGCCCAGGCGAAGCCCAGCGCCGTGGCCGGCAGGGCCACCGCGAACGACACCGCCCCGATGACCAGTGCCTTCGCGACGAGGACCCGGCCCCGGCGGGGGGTGGCCGTCAGGGTGGTGCGGATCATGCCACGCCGGTACTCGGAGGTGATGAACAGGGTGCCGAGCGCGGCGAACACCATCAGCGCCACCCAGGAACCGGCCAGGCCCTGTGTGAGATTGTCCCCGCCGACGAACGCGTCGGGGGCGATGTCCCCCGAGCCGGTGACGGTGAACACGCCGCCGGACTCCCGGTCGCTGCCTTTGAGGTCCTCTATCTCCTGCCGCGGCGGGAGCTCCTCCCTGTTCTCCTGCTCGTCGAGGGGCCGGTCGTCGGGCCGGTCGGGCACCTTGGGCAGGCTGAGCTCGCCGATGGGCTCTCCCGTCCAGGCGTCGGACGCGGCGCCGTTGAGCGTGACATGGTCGAAGACCCCGGTGGCCTTGCTGGGGCCGACGCCCTCCGAGAGGGTGCCGAACGAGCGCTCCACCGTGTAGCGGTCGGACGAGGCGACGAACAGGCCGACCTCCGCGGTGCGCGGCAGTCCGGCCACGGTGACCGTGCCGACCTTCGTCCAGTCGCTGCCGTCCGCCGATTCGTAGCCCGTGAAGCCGGTGCCCTTGCGGACGAGCTTCAGCCAGCGGTTCTTCGGGGCGGCGTCGCTGCCGGCCAGGTCCTCGGTGTAGTTGTGCTGCAGCCGCACCCCGTGTCCGGGGGTGACCATCAGGGCCGCGTAGCGCGAGCCCTGCTTCGTGCCGTCCTTGATCAGGACGCCGGCCTTGGCCCAGGCGACGATGCCGTGGTCCTCGTCGCCGGGGACCGTCGATTCGCGTTCGCCGCTGCCGCCGGAGCCGTCCGCCATCGACACGACGCGGGCGACGATCTCGCCGTCGCCGGTCAACGGCTGGTGCACGAACCGGAACCGGTCCTGGACCGCGCCCCCGCCGGGGCCGGCCAGCGCGTCCGGCGCCTGGTTGTTTCCCGGGCCCGAGTTCGAGGCGAGCATCGTCAGCGTGACCGACACCAGCGCCGCCGCGGCGAGTCCGATCAGCCAGCGCCGCACCGAGCGGAACTTCGTCAGCTCGGCCCGCAGCAGCTGAAGGAAGCCGTCCCTGCCCGGCGGCAAGGACGAGCGGTAAGGAGTCGGGGTGGGCGGGGTCTCGGTCCTCACAGCTCCCCCGTTTCCACGGGCTCGGGCCCGGTCGCCGCGAACTCCACGGAGTCCCGGGTGAGCTCCATGTACGCCTCCTCCAGCGTCGCGCGGTGTTCGCGCACCTCCGAGAACGGCACCCCGGCCGTGCCCAGCACCGCCGTGATCCGCTCGGCCCGCATGCCGGTCACCGTCAGAGAGTCCCGGCCGTCGGCCGCGACCTGCGCGCCCTCCCGGGCCAGCACGCCCATCGCGTCCGTACGGGCTGTGGTCCGCAGGGCGACGCGGTCGCCGGAGGCGGCGGACAGCAGCTCCGCCACACTCGTGTCGGCGATGAGCCGGCCGCGGCCGATCACCACCAGATGGTCCGCGCTGTCCTCCAGCTCGCTCATCAGATGGCTGGAGATCAGCACCGCCCGGCCCTCGCGCGCCAGGGTGCGCACGAACCCGCGGATCCAGCGGATGCCCTCGGTGTCCAGCCCGTTGACCGGCTCGTCGAACATCAGCACAGGTGGATCGCCCAGCAGCGCGGCGGCGATCCCCAGGCGCTGCCGCATGCCCAGCGAATAGCCCCCGGCCCGGCGGCGGGCCGCCGACTCCAGCCCCACCTGGCCGATCACCTCGTCGACCCGGCGGCGCGGTATGCCGTGCGAGCGGGCCAGCCACAGCAGATGGTCCCGGCCGCGGCGGCTGGGATGCACCGCGGCCGCGTCCAGCAGCGCCCCCACCTCCCGCAGCGGCGTGCGCAGCTGCGCGTAGCGTCTCCCGCCGATCAGTGCCTGGCCCCCGTCGGGGGTGTCCAGTCCCAGGATCGAGCGCATCGTCGTCGATTTCCCCGCCCCATTGGGCCCTACGAAGCCGGTGACCTGCCCCGGCTCCACGGTGAACGACAGCCCGTCCACCGCCACGGTCCTGCCGAACTGCTTGCGCAGCTCGCGCACTTCGATGGTTGCCTCCATGTCTCAGACACTAGGGAGCCGGGCCAGTCCGGGTCGTCACCTGCCGGAGCCGTCTTCGGCACCCCTGGCACGAGGGACCCGAGGCTCGTTCGTCCCCCGTGCGAGGGACGACAGAACTGCTGACCAGGGGGACGCGCCGGGCCCCGGGATCCCGGGACAATGGCCGCATGACACAGGGGAGCAGCGGCCGTTCGGCGGTCGCACGAGGGGTGGACACCGGTCTGGACAGGCCGGTGCTTCTCGCGGTGCCGCTCGCCCTGTTCGCGGTCGTCGAGGTCATGGCCCGCGGCGCCGGGCCCGGGACGGACTTCGTGTACGGGGTGCTGCTGGCGCTGGGGACGACGCTGCCGCTGCTTCTACTCCGCGGCCAGGTACTGGTGGCGGCCACGACCGTCACCGTCGCCTGTCTGACGTCGATGCAGTCGGACCCGATGGTGCTGACCGTCGCCGGGTTCGCGGCCCAGCTGATCGTGCTGTACGGGCTGGGGCTGTCCGCCGGCCGCCCGCTGGCCCTGCTGCTGATCCTGCCCTATCTGGTGTTCGCGCTGGCGGACACGTCGGAGGCGGCCAGGAGATACGCCGTGCTCATAGCCGTGGGCAGCGCGGGTCTGGCAGCCACGGGCAGCGACCGGCGGGCCCGGACGAACGCCGCGGCGCTGACCGCCACCGAGCAGATCATGGCCGACACGCTGGTGGAGCACGCGGCGCGGGGGGAGCGCGCGCGCATCGCCCGCGAGCTGCACGATGTCGTCGCCCACCACATCTCGATGATCGCCGTGCAGGCGGAGACGGCCCGGCTCACCACCCCCGGCATGCCCGACGCCGGCGCCAAACGGCTGCTGGACATCGGGGACACGGCCCGTGCCGCGCTCACCGAGATGCGCCGGCTCCTCGGCGTGCTCCGCGAGGACTCCGGGGTCAGGGCCCCCCAGCGCCGCCCCCAGCCGGGCCTCACCCAGCTCAACGAACTGCTGGACGAGGCCCGGGACGCCTCCGGGACCTTCGCCCGGCTGATCGTCAGCGGACAGGTCGCCCCGCTCGACCCCGGGATCGAGCTCACGGCGTACCGCATCGTCCAGGAGGCGCTCACCAACATCCGCCGGCACGCTCGCGGCGCCGCGGTCGACGTGGAGCTGCACTACGCGGACGACGTCCTGCGGCTGCGGATCCGGGACAACGGCCCCGGACCGCCGGCCAGTCCCTCGTCCCCCGGCCACGGGCTGCGCGGAATGCGGGAGCGGGCGCTCACCGTCGGCGGGGAGCTGCGCACCGGACCCGCGCCGGGCGGCGGGTTCCTCGTCGAGGCCACGCTGCCGATCCCCCAGGAGGAGGGCACATGACCCGTATCGTCATCGCCGACGACCACCAGGTGGTCCGCACCGGCTTCGCGGGCCTCCTGGGCACCCAGCCGGACTTCACGGTGGTCGGCCTCGCCTCCGACGGCGCCGAGGCCGTCCGCGTCTGCGCCCGGGAGCGGCCGGACGTGGTGCTGATGGACGTCCGGATGCCCGGCATGGACGGCATCGAGGCCACCACGCGGCTCGTCGGGAAAGGGACGGCGAAGGGGAGCGGGAGCGGGAAGGGGGAGGGGGCGGGCGCGGTCTCGCGGTACTGGGAGCGGGTGCTGGCCGAGACCGCCGCCCGCGGGCGTCTCGCCGGGTTTTTCGTCGACTCGCTGACCGGGAGCGGGAGTGCCCTGGACACGAGC
>NZ_WEGJ01000079.1 GCF_009604385.1 Streptomyces smaragdinus | reverse complement strand
CCGCGATCAGGAAACGGCCGCGGCACCAACGTGCTCGTCAACAACGCCGGAACCTGGCAGATGCTCCACGAACACCTCAGCGCATAACCAGGCGGCAGCATCGATCCACAGGAATTGACAATTGCTCCAGGTCTCTCCAGCTGCGTGGGGCCGGCCGCGGTCTGGCCGACGGGCGTTTCGAGCATCCAGCACTGGTGTGTGGTGCAGATCCGGGCGTGCGGCGCGAGGTAGCGGCGTGCTTCCTCGCGGCCTTGTGTGGCCCTCGCGGTGCAGGCCCGGCATCCGGGGCCGGTCGGCGCGATCGCCTCGGCGGTGCGGAACCAGGCGGCCGGCCCGCTGCCGGGCCTGCCTGGGGGAGGGGCGGTGTCCCAGGTCGGCAGGGCACGGCGCAGGTGTTCTTCGGGCATGCGGCAGAACGCGGCGAGTACCGCCCGGCCCTCGGCGTTGAAGATCACTTCGCTGTCCGGCCGCACCGTGGCCAGGTTGGGGCGGCGCTTGACGTCGACGAGCGCGCCGATGAGTTCTTTGGCGGTGAGCCGGTAGCGGGAGGCGACGCGGCTGACGAACGACAGCGTCACCTCGCCGCTCAAGGGTGCTACCCGCACCGCACCCAGCGGCCGGCGGCGAGGCGCGGCAGGCCGGTCGTGCCCGGGCGGCCGCGCCTCCACATCACCGGCCGCGTGCTTCCCCGGCGTCTGCAGGGTCTCTTCCCGCCTTGTCTCCACCGCCACATCGCCTCTCTCGCCTTCAGGACACTGGGCCGCGGGGACGCGGGGCGCGCCTTCGCGGCGGACGGGATTGCTGTTCTGCGCGGATGTCGAGCTGGATGCCGGCCAGGAGCCGTTTGGTGATCTTCTCGCTGCCGTCGAGGAGGGCGGTGAGGGCGGCTTCGCGGATGAGGTGGGAGAGGCTTCCCATGACTCCGCCGGTGCGCTGGTGGAGGTAGTCGGCGTGCCGGGCCAGGGTGCCGTGCGTGTGGTGGCGCAGACGCAGGGCCTCTTCCATGTCGGTGACCAGGTCCAGCCAGATCGCGCGCTGTTCGTCGGTGCCGCAGGGCAGGGCGGTATTGCGGAGCAGCGTGAACCGGCCCGCGAGCTGGGCGCCGCGCGGCCCGTTCAGCAGGGGTGAGGCTTCGACGTCGACTCCTGCGTGGACGAAGGTGGCGGGGATGCGTTCGCCGAGGTGTTTCATCTGGTCAGAGGTCTCCGCGCCGGCCCGCGTGCGGGTGTCGAGAAGGTGGACGTCGTCGACGAGGACCAACGCCGTGCCCAGCTGGCACAGCAGGTGGCAGACGGCGTCGGTGATCTGTGCCTGGTTCATGCGAATCGCGATGGGGATGTTGAGGAACCGGGCGAATTCGCTGACCAGCATCTTGGGTGTGGAGGCGGGCGGAACGGCCAGGAACACGACGGGGAGGTGATCGGTGCGGCCCGGGTGACGGCGTTGTTCGGCGAGTTCGAAGGTGCGGCCCATTTCCAGCAGGGTGGTGGTCTTGCCGGTGGTGGGCGGCCCGGAGACGATCAGGCCGCGGCGTGCGGTGCCCTGCTGGCGTCGGTTCAGCAGCATCAGCCGTCGCACCGCCAAAGAGATCCGTTCCATGGCCGGGGTGGTCAGCACGACGAACCGGGAGTGGTAGTCCAGACGTTCCTCGAGCGACCAGTCCTCATCTCCGGTGGGCGGGGGCCGCAGCGGGGGAGTACCGACGAACTGCTGCCAGCCGTCCCGCGTGGTCGGCGGCGCGTACGCCGCCCCCCTTCGTCCCTCTTCGGGGACGGGATCGGTGTGCGGGGCCGCTACCACTGGGCTGCCTCCCGGACGGCGTCGTAGATCCGGGACGGGCGAGAACGGACCGGGACAGCAGCGGCCGGGCGCTCGTGCTCCGGGCACCCGTCGGCGGCATCATCCGGTCCGCCGAGCGGCTCGCCGTCCTCTTCCCAGCCGTCCTCGAACTCCTCGTCGTCCGCCTCATCGAGACTCGTCGGGGTGAAGACTCCCACCAGCCCGTAGGAGAGGGTCGGGGCAGTGAGAAGGCCGGGCGGCTCCTGCGAGGGCATGGCCGGGGCGAGCGCCGCTGCAGCGCCGGCCCGTGCCGCGACCGTCCGCTCGCGGCGGCTGCCTTCACCGTTGTCGGCCCGCCGCAAGAGACGGTCCAGGGCGTGGGCGAGCTGCCGCTCGTGCTCGTCCCGCTCCCCGCGCCGCTCGACGCCTGCGCGGATGTGCCGCCAGGTGAAGTCGGTGAAGGGCAGGCTGACACGCTCCCGGTGAATCCACGGCACCTCCTGCCAGCCGCCGGGCAGCCGCACCCAGATCTGCTGAGGGGCGTAGGGGTTGTGGTGCACTTCCCACATGCCGTCCCCGGCTGCCGACCTGTGCCTGCGGTGTGGGTTGAGGACTTCGTGGTCGTAGGTGCGGTAGTCGAAACGGATGCCGTAGTCGTTGATACCCAGCCGCTTGACCGGCAGCAGCTCGATGTAGTCGTCCGCGCTCAGCGACACCGGCACGTAGCCCGTCACCCCGACCAGCGCGGCCCACATCTCATTCGGCGACAGCGCGAGCTTGGGGGCCAGAGGATGACGCAGCGACGCGTGCGGGCGGTGCTGCCAGTCCGCGACCAGCCACTCATCCAGCAGGTCCTGCAGCTGCGGCAGCGTCCAGCACGCCTCGTCCTCGACGTCTGTGCCGCGCTGGGTGACATCGGAGCCGGTGTAACCCGCCACGTACTGGGAGAACCGGTCACCGATGGTGCGGAACATCCGCTCGACATGCCCCTTGGCCGGACCGTTGGCCGGCGGCGCCGGCTGCACCGACACCCCCAGGCTCTCGCACGCCGCGACGAACGAGGCGGAAACGAACACCGAGCCCTGGTCGACCACCACCGTCTCCGGCATGATCACAGGCCGCGCCGCCGCACCCCGCAGCCGCGAGTCCAGTGACACCAGCCGCTCATACGGGATGACCGAGCACGACATGGCCAACGCCGCCTCCCACCCCGGACGCATCCCCAGCGGCGTCACCATCTGCGCCAGCATGATCGCCGCATCGACCGACCGAGTGCCCACCGGCCGCAAGACGGCCGCACAGACACTGCGCGTCGCCACATCCAGCGCGATCGTCAGCTCGGCAGAACCCGTCACCCCGTCGGCCAAGACCACCATCACGTCCAGCGGAGTACTGTCCAGCATCACCATCTCACCGGGCCGCAGCACCACCGTCGGCGTGAACGGGGGAGCCGGCCGCGAGGAATGACGGCGCCGCTGCGCCGCCGTCCCCAAGAGCCCCTGACCGTCCGCGAGCGCGTGCACCAGCCGGTTGAACGTCGTTACCGGCGGCACCTTCACCACCCCCACGCCGTGAGCGTCCTCCAGAATCCAGCCGACCACCCGCCGCAGCCGGCTCAGCGTCCCGGTCGACCGCTCCCGCTGTGCCTCCAGCGCCTGCACGATCGCGGCGACCACCCGCTCGTCAGCACGCCCCACCGGCGAGCGCCGACGGACCGCCCGGCCATCCACCAGACCCCACAGGCCATGCTCCCGGTAGCGGGCCCGCATCCGCCGCACCGTCACCGCGCTCGTCGGCTGCCCAGCCGCCGTCAGCTCCGCAGCCTTGGCCGCCTCCCGCTCCGCCATGGTGTGCCGAGCGGGGTCGAACCCCGCCCGTGGAACCCGAGCCTGCCCGGGAACCGGGACCCCGGTCTCCACCTCGCGCACATGCCGCTCCCAGGCCTGCGCGCGCTCGCGCACCTGCTCCGGCAGTTCCTCCAGAAGCCCGAACGGCGCCACGCCGCGCCGCGGCGCACCCACCACCTCAAAGCCGGGAGCCGCAAAGAGGAAGTTCACCAGCACCGTGGCCACGGAGTCGTTCGCGTCGATCAGCCGGGCGCAAGCCCCTTCCAGCATGACGACCGTCCAGATCCGCTGCTCGAAGCGCACCTTCGTTCCGGGTTCCAGTACCGTGCCGGTCACGACAGGCCCCGTCCTGCGCGGCCCACCGTCACGACCACCCGTTCATGCAGAGGCTTGTCCAGCGGAGCCGACAGGACGCCGGTCCACAGCGCGTGGAAGACCACCGGGAGGACCTCGAGCGGATCCCCGAGTTCCCGTACCCCTTCGATCAGCGGCCGCGGCCGTCGAAATGCCTCGATCACGCGCCCCGACAGCTCGGCACCTCGGTAGCGGGGATGCCGGTACCCGGCCAGCCAGCCGAGATTGGCTGCCAGAACCGGATCCGGAGGCCGCAGAACCCTGTACTGCCAGCCCACCGCCAGAGCCGCGGCCTCCATCACCGCCGCCCGCGAAGCGAGACGCCGCGAGATCTCCTCACGCCCGGAACAGTCAGCCAGCAGACCTCCGCCATCCGAGAGCCGGGCCATCAGATGCGGCGCGTGCCGCACCCACGCCCCATCACGTCCACGCCAGGTGAGCTCCACCGGGCGGCACGCCAGCGCCACGACAGAAGGATCCCGGTCCAGCAACATCACCTGGGTCCGCATGACACCAGACGCGTAATGCACCAGCCGACCGTCGGTGGCCGACCACCACCAGCCCGGCGCCATCCGCCTGCCAGGCCGCACAGGAAACGGACGCACCGGTCCGCAGTCCTCCAAGGCAACACCACGCGCGACGTCCCGCCAGCACGTCTCCCGCTCACCCTCCACGGGATCAACGAAGCGGGCCTCCAGACCATCACCGATCCCGCCCAGCGACTTTCCGCTTCCCCTACCTCCATGCCGCTCCACGTCGGACACCCAAGTGCATGTCAGACGCTGGAAGGCGTGAACCGGCTGTTCCCACCCTGAACGGGTGAACTATGTGCAGTCCGCCGACTCATGCCTGGCTCGCTGCATTCATTTGTGGCACGCTCCGACCTCGGGACGACAGCGGACGAGACACTGTCACCGCGTACGTGATCAGCATCGACGACTTCTATCGCCACCTCGCACAGTGGCCAGGACTTGGGCCGACCGAGGTGTTCGGCCGGCCCGGTGTCCTGCCTTACGTCACGGCCGGGACCAGCACGGCCAGCAGCGCGATGAACAGCGTCATGGCGCTGAAGAACACGACGCTGCCGCGGCCGATGGCCGTAGAGACCGGCGAGCCCCCCTCCCGGGCGACGCTGTAGCCGATGAGGCCCGCGATGACAGCGACGGCCGCGAGGACGACCAGGGCCAGAAGCAGCATCAGGAGGTTCTGCGTGCTCACGCCGCACCCCGCTGATTCTGCTGGCGGGAGGCAGCCTTCGTGTGCAGCTGCTCCGGGATCCAGATCCGGCGCTCGCGGGCCGCCTGGTACAAGGCCGTCCGGAACCGCGACCTGCGCTTGCGGACGGTCGTGTTGGTGAGGTTCAGCCGCTCCGCGATCTCGGTGTCAGGGAAACCCATGACCGTCAGCCGCACGACCGCCTGCGTCTCCGGCGCCTGCTCACTGAGGATGTCCTCGAAGTTGGTGCTGAACACCTCCGACTCGATCTCGTAGCTGGTGGCCTGGAGCAGCCCGCCGATCCCGGCCTTGTTCGCGGCGTCCTCCGTGAAGTCGTACACGGCGTGCAGCCGCGCCCAGTTGACCCGCTGCCTGGCCCACCTCACATACGCCCGACGGAACACCCAGATGCACTGGCCGATGAAGTACGTCATCAGGCAGCAGGCGCCGCGCGGTCCCTTGTAGTCCGCCGTCCAGCCCCGCCCGCTCTGCAGATCGCGGCGGAACTTCCGCATCGCCTCGGCGAACACGTCGACCATGATGACGTCCCGCTCCGCGCGGCTGCCGCGCAGCAGGCGCATGTCGTCCTCGTGGACGAAGAACTTCCAGCCCCGGCTCCTGCACTGCTTCTGGGCAAGCCGGGGAAGCGTGCCCTTGCGGAGCATGCCGAGCAGGATCGGCTCGGCTTCCCGGTACAGCTCGATCTCGAACACGTCGTAGGCAAGCCCCTCGAAACCACTGCAGGCCAGCTCCTCGATCCGCGCGGCGTCCCGTTCGACCCGCGCCCCGCGTTCCCCGCCCAGCACCGTCTCAACGGTCTCGATGATCTCTGCTTCCATGTTCATGGCACAAACCCCCTCGTCATTGTCTGCTCCTGAGCTCTGACAACGCTTCTTGATCGCGCGCGGCAAGCTGCGAAGCAGATCGCTTGTTGTACGGGCTTGTGTGCAGGGGAAGTTGGCGAACGTGACACACCAACTGAAGAAATTTTTCGCGAGGTCCCAAAACCAATCTGCGGGTCCGTAATTGCTTCACGGACCCGCAGCTGAAGATTCGCACCCCGCAATTGCCTGGGCGGGCACGACACTTCACCCCAGAGCTGGGACTAGGGCCGCACTCGTCGGCTGGCCCCGTCTGCCAGCAGATGCGCCTACGCCCATTCGACGCCAAGGTCCCGTAGTGCGGTCAACTGGTCTTGGGTGAGCCTGTCGCGTCTGGTACGGGTGTTCGATACCCACACGCCTAGTTTGATCATGGTCGGTTCGGTGTGGCCGTCGATCACGATCTGTTCTGAGTGGCCGCGGGGGACGCGGTGGTGGCCTTCGCGGGTGATGTACTGGGCGAGTGCTGTCAGGCCGCGTTGGAATGCCTGTTGTGTCTTGCTCGGGCCGCCCTTCGTTGTGCGGGGCGCTGCCGGGGCGGGAGACGGGGCTACAGGGGCCTTGATGCCGAGCGCGGACAGTCGCTCCTGCTGCGCGGGGAGGAGCTGGGCCCAGGTGCCTGGCTGTTTCTGCCGTTCCAGCCATCGCCCGAGGTCGTCGCTGTCGTAGACGACACCCGGCTGGATGTCGGGTAGTTGGCCGTCGGGTTCGTCGGCGGCGAGGTGGGTGAGTATGCGGTGGTGGCGTTGCCAGTCCAGTGGCCAGGGGCAGTTCCAGTCGGGGTCGATCTGGGTGAGCTGTGCTGCGCGTGCGGCGGCTCGCTCGGGGTTTTTGCCGAGTCCGTCTTTGCGGCGGAGGTTGGCCATGTGCTGCCCGACCGGCACCATCACCTCACCCTCGCCCCACGCCGCGTCCTGGCGGGGTGCGAGGTGTCCGGTGGCGTGCCGGTAGGAGCGGAGTGCGGCGATTTTGGTTTCCCAGGCTTCCTCTCCGGGCTCCCACACCATGCCGGCTTCGGGGGCGTCGAGGAGCTCTTTGCGGTGGGGGTCGAGCTCACCTGCGCGGAGGGCTTTGCGCTGCTGGTGGACCCACCTCCCCAAGGGGAAGTTTGTTGTTGTGCCTGCGGTCGTCTCGGTCTCGTAGCTGACGGCGTGCAGGCCGGTGATCTCGTTCTTGGCCCGCCAGCGGAGCAGGGCTTGGTAGCCCTCGAGCCAGACCAGGGATTCGGGGCGGATGACGCGGCAGCGGGTCAGGGCGGCGATGTCGGCGGCGTCACGCGGCTGGGCGAAGTTCACCACGACCCGGGTGACACGCTCGACTTCCTGCTGCGCCTCGTCGGTCTCCTCGCCGTTTTCACCTCCGTCCCCGCCGAGGGTTCCTGTTCCGGGGGTGGGGCGGACGTGGATGCGCCGGCGTTCGGTGCCGCGGGTCAGGGCGCGGGAGGCGAGCTGCTCGACCATGCGTTCGGAATGCGAACGCAGGGCCTGGAGGATGTCGACGAGGGGTTGATAACTGGCGGAGGCGACCATGTCCTTGGGGTCTTCTCCGGGCTGCAGGAAGATCGGGATGATGATCCGTGCGGTTTTGGTCGTGCCGTCGGGGTTGGGGCGCAGGGCGCGTCCGATGTTCTGGACGATGTCGACCTGGGAGCTGCGTGATCCGACGATGCACACGGCCTCGACGCCGCGCAGGCCGGTGATGTCGACGCCGACGCCGAGGGCGCGTACGGAGGAGAGGAACGCCCGGTGCACGCGCCGGTTCGCGGCGTCGGTGCCGTTGGCGAACCGGTGGATGACCGTACGCCGGTGCGCGACGGGATGGTCGCCGCACAGCCAGTCGGCCCATACCCGGTCCGGGGGCACGTGGCGGCTGTCCTCGAGCTCGTACAGCTCGGCGTCGATGGAGGAGACGGGCAGTTCCTCCGCGTGGACGAGAGCGGCCCCGGACGCCTCGGCGGCGTAGAGCTCGGCAGCGGTACGCGGCATCTGCCCGGCGAACGCCTCGGCTTCCTCGACCCGCTGATGGAACACCATGGTGGTGTGCAGGTTCATCTGCGCCGCGTGCTCCAGCAGCGCGGCCTGGAGCAGCGCCAGGCGCCGGCCGCGCAGCGCGTCCTCGGACAGCCCGAGGACGGGGTCGGGGTCACGGATCTCCAGCACGTCGATCTCGAAGCCCGCGAGGATCGCCCGCTCGACCGCCTCCGCAAGCCCCAGGTCGAAGATCCTCTTGCCGTAAGTGGCGCTGTCGTCCTGCATCGATGCGATCACCAGCTCCCGGCCGTCCCGCCCCCGCTGCGGCCGCGGCGCCGCGAGGATCCGCGGGGTGGCGGTCAGGTAGAGCCTGAAATCAACCGGAATACGGGCATTATCGTGGATGGCTGCCCAAGGCCGGCCCATGTCCCCGGCCGTCATGTGCGCCTCGTCCAAGACCGCCAGATCGAACGGCGCCATGCGCTGGCCGTAGAGCCGCTCCCCGCCCGCCAGAGCGGCCTCCAGCGGTCCCGGCATCTTCCGGCGGCCTGTGATGTCGGCGGGGTCCTCGCGGTCCACCAGAGACGCGTAGGTGGCGAACACGATCACCGGCCCGGCCCCCGCCCACAGCGCGAGCTGGATCGCATTGGTGGTGGTGCGCACCCCGAGCCGTTCCAGCACCTCGTCCTTGTCCACCGAGCAGACCGCGACCATCGGAGAGCGGTGCCCCACCCGACGCCAGGACTCGGCGCTCTGCACGACCAGGTCCAAGGTGGGCACCATGACGAGGATCCGCCCGTCCCGGAAGCACTCCAGCGCGCTCGCGGCGGCCGTGATCGTCTTCCCGGATCCGGTCGCGGACACCCCCAAGGCACGGGTCCCTTCCGGCGGCACAGGTGATCTTGCAGGGAACCCGACCCACTCACGGATACACGCAGCCGCATCCACCTGATGCTCCCTGAGCACGATTCTCGGAATTCCAGACTTCACCGTCACCAATTCCTTTTACTGAGAGCAAATTCCGTGGATCGGCATTCCGTAAACGGCAGATTCATTTTCAAACTCCGATTCCTTCAAGGTCCCATTCGTCGAGCCCGGAGTAGACCGTTGCGGTTCGGCACCGCGGCGCCGACATACACTCGGCTTCCCCGCGGTAGACAGCCACAAGAGAGTCAGCTCCCCGCCGCCAGGTGTCTGCGCGTCCGGCAACCTCCAAGACCGGCTCGAAGCCGTCGAGTTGCAGCGCCTCCACCGCTTCACCCGTCACCGTGGTGATGGTGCGGGCGCACCCGCAGGCATGGTCTGCCAGGGCCACCGACTCCACCCGCCCCTCGACGCTGCCGTGCAGAGGCACCCAGGAGCCGGCATGGATACCGAACGCCCCGTCCGGGCCGATCATGAACGCGTAGGGAAGCGCGGTGTGCTGCAGCCAGGCCTCGAACCACCAGCCCTTTGCCTCCGACCCCTCAGGGACATCCGCACTGAACGAACGGGGGCCACCGTCATAGTGCGGAGATGGAGGCAGGGCAATCCCGCCCCAGACTTCCTGATACGCCACAGCACGATCGATCTCTGCAGAGGGAATTCCATGCCCCAGCCACCGGGCCCGGTGCCGCTCCACACCAGGATCATGAATCCGGTAACCATGAATTCCGATAAAGTATTGAGCCCTGCGCGTAAGCTCGCTAAGAATTCTTTCCCTGATCGCCACTCGATACACCACAATCAAATCCGCTTTACCCTGTCGAGTCCGAATAATCTTGAGGGTGTAACCACTTTCTCCCAACACTACATGCTGCATCACAACGAGGCGCGCATTATGCTGAAACCCGACGCGAACAAGCAGCCGCCCCCTCACAGCCAGCCAGGCCCGCGTCAGCGGGCCCCAACGGTCCAGGAGGCGAAGCCGGAAGGACCGTTCAGGGCGGGGGAGCGCAGCGGACCCGCCCGGCCGGCCCGGAGCGTCAGCGGAGGGCCGGCCTCAGGACGAAGTCCTGGCGTTCCGGGAGCGCAGCGGACGGAACGGCGACCCCCTTGCACAGCAAGGGGGTCGCGCGGGACGCGCAGCGTCCCGCCGGCGCTCCCGCGGAGCGGGAGCGCAACAACCCCGCGCGCGGGGTTGTTCGCGCGCACCGCGCGCCAGCGCGGGTCCCTATGGCCCGTCCCGATGATCCGCCACGCGAGCCCCGACGGCGGCGCGGGCTGAT
>NZ_WEGJ01000078.1 GCF_009604385.1 Streptomyces smaragdinus | reverse complement strand
GACATCGACAGCGCGGTGCAGGCCTCCCACTGGCCGCGGGGTACGGCGTCGATAGACCGGCCCGCCGCGCGGCGACGGACACCCCGCACAGCGCCCCCCTCGGCTACACGGCGGCCGTCGAGCTCTCCTCCGACCAGCTGCTGCACAACCGGCACAAGCCCGCCAGAAAGCAGAAGCAGGGCATGTCCCGCTTCAAGCTCGGCGGCAAGGCGGCCGAGGAGGAGCGCCAGCGCCGTTACGAGCTGCTGCGCACCCCCGTGCTGTCCTGCTACCGGATCGCGGTGATCAGCCTCAAGGGCGGCGTCGGCAAGACCACCACGACGACGGCCCTCGGCTCGACGCTGGCCACCGAGCGCCAGGACAAGGTCATCGCCATCGACGCCAACCCGGACGCCGGCACGCTCGGCCGCCGGGTGCGCCGCGAGACGGGGGCGACGATCCGCGACTTCGTGACGGCGATCCCGTATCTCAACAGCTACATGGACATCCGCCGGTTCACCTCGCAGGCCCCGTCGGGCCTGGAGATCCTGGCGAACGACGTGGACCCGGCCGTCTCGACGACGTTCGACGACGAGGACTACCGCCGCGTCATCGACGTCCTGGGCCGGCAGTACCCGCTGATCCTCACCGACTCGGGCACCGGTCTGCTGTACAGCGCGATGCGCGGGGTGCTGGACCTCGCCGACCAGCTCATCGTCGTGTCGACGCCGTCCGTGGACGGTGCGAGCAGCGCCAGCACCACGCTGGACTGGCTGATGGCGCACGGCTATCAGGAGCTGGTGCAGCGCAGCATCACGGTGATCTCCGGGGTGCGCGACACCTCCAAGATGATCAAGGTGGAGGACATCGTCGGGCATTTCCAGCAGCGTTGCCGCGGTGTGGTGGTCGTGCCGTTCGACGAGCATCTGTCGGCGGGCGCCGAGCTGGATCTGACGATGATGCGGCCGCGGACCCGCGAGGCGTACTTCAACCTCGCGGCGATGGTCGCCGAGGACTTCAGCCGGGCCCAGCGGGCGCAGGGCCTGTGGGCGGGCGAGGCCGGCGGGCAGCAGCCGCCGCACATGATGCCGCCGCTGCCCGGCCCGCCCCAGGGCGCGCAGCCCCCCGGCGTCCCGCAGCCGCCCCACCCCGGCGCCCCGAATCAGGGCGGCCCGCCCCCCGGCGGCGGTTACGGCTGGCCGCCCCGGCAGCAGTAGGTCACGCGACGGGCCCGTCCCCTACGCGGGACGGGCCCGCAGATGACAGGCGACGCCGGGCTCCCCCAGCACCGGCAGCCGCGTCCGCCGGCAGTCGTCCGCGACGGCCGCCGCCGAGCCGTCCCGCAGTGCCGGACAGCGCGGGTGGAAGCGGCAGCCGCCCGGCACCTGGGTGGCGTCCGGCGGTTCGCCGGTGAGGATCTGCGGTTCGCCGACCGGGCTGTCCGGGAGGATCGACACCAGCGCCCTGGTGTACGGATGGCGGGGCCGCGTCAGCACCTCGTCCACGTCCCCGTACTCCACGATCCGCCCGAGGTACATCACGGCTATCCGGTCCGCGATGTTCCACGCCAGCCCGAGGTCGTGGGTGACGACGACGGCCGACAGCCCGAGTTCGTCCCGCAGCCGCAGCAACAGGGCCAGGATCTCCCCCCGTACCGACGCGTCCAGCGAGGCCACCGGCTCGTCCGCGATGATCACCGTCGGGTCGAGCACCAGGGCGCCGGCGATGACGACGCGCTGGCGCTGGCCGCCGGACAGCTCGTGCGGATAGGCCATGAAGAACTTCTCCGCCGGCCGCAGCCCCGCGCGCGACAGGGCGTCGGCGACGCGTTCGCGCTCGTCGTGGTGCAGCCCGTGGATGCGCAGCCCCTCGGCCACCGCCTCGTACACGGTGTGCCGGGGGTTGAGCGCGCCGGTGGGGTCCTGGAGGACGAGCTGGGCCTCGCGCCGGTACGCCTTGAGGTCCTTGCCCCGGTAGCCGAGCGGGCGGCCCCGGAAGAACACCTCGCCCGCCGTGGGCCGTTCCAGCCCGAGGAGCGTGCGGGCCAGGGTGGTCTTCCCGCAGCCCGATTCGCCGGCCAGGGCCAGGATCTCGCCGGGCCGCAGTTCGAGGTTGACGCCGTCGACGGCCCGGGCGGTGCGGCCGCCGGGCGCGCGGAAGCGGACGCCGAGGTCGCGGCAGCTCAGCAGGGGTTCGGTCACGGGAACGACCGCCTGGGTCATACGTCCGCCTCCTTCGTCGCGGGCACCCGCAGACACGCCGCCCGCCACCCCGGTCGTACGTCGAGCAGGGTCACGTCCGTCGTGGCACAGGCGTCCAGGGCCACCGGGCAGCGGGGGTGGAACGGGCAGCCGCCCGGCAGCGCCGCCGGGTCGGGCGGATCGCCGGGGAGCCCGCGCGGCCGGCGCCGGGCCGCCGTGTCGCCCACGGTGGGGAAGGCGCCGGCCAGGCCCTCGGAGTAGGGGTGGCGGGCGGTGGTGAACACCTCGTGCGCGGGCCCGTACTCGACGAGGCGTCCCGCGTACATCACGGCGAGGCGTTCGCAGGTGTCGGTCAGCACGGACAGATCGTGGCTGATCATGACGAGTGCGATGGACCGTTCGGCGACGAGGGACTTGAGCAGCCGCAGCACCTGCGCCTGGATCATCACGTCGAGCGCCGTCGTCGCCTCGTCGGCGATGATCAGGTCCGGTGAGCAGGCGAGCGCCATCGCGATCATCACGCGCTGGCGCTGGCCGCCGGAGAGTTCGTGCGGGTAGCTCTTCGCCCGCCAGGCCGGCAGTCCGACGGCGGCCATCAGCTCCACGGCCCGGTCCTCGGCGGCGGCGCGCTCCACGCCCTCGTGCAGCACGATGGGTTCGGCGATCTGCCGCACGATGCGCTGGACGGGATTGAGGGAGTGCATGGCCCCCTGGAAGACGATCGACGCCCGGGCCCAGCGGACGGCGCGCAGCCGCCCCCAGCCCATGGTCAGCACGTCCTCCCCGTCGAGCAGGATCCGCCCGGTCACCTCGGTGCCGGGCGGCAGCAGCCGCAGCACGGCGGCGGCCAGCGTCGACTTCCCGCAGCCGGACTCCCCGGCCAGGCCCAGGGTTTCGCCGGGGTCCAGGGTGAGGGAGACGCCTCGTACGGCGGGGATCGGGCCGCGGGAGCCGTGGTAGGTGATGCGCAGGTCGTCGATGTCGAGGACGGGTGTCATGGTTCGGTGTCCCCTTCCGGTCAGCGGTCGTCGCGCAGGCGCGGGTTGAGGACGGATTCCATGGTGCGGCCGATGAGGGTGAAGGACAGCACCAAGGCGAGGATGGCCAGGCCCGGTGGCAGCACGTACCACCAGGCGCCGTAGCTGACCGCCCCCTCGGCCTGGGCACGCGCCAGGATGATGCCCCAGGAGAACGAGCGCGGATCGCCCAGACCGATGAACGCCAGGGACGCCTCGGAGAGGATGGCCGCGGACACCCGCAGCGTGGCGCTGGCCAGCACCAGCGGCATCAGGTTGGGCAGTACGTGCCGGGTCATCTGGTGCCAGTCGCCGGCGCCGAGCGCCCGGGTGCGTTCCAGATAGGGCCGTCCCTCGATGGACAGGGTCTGGGCCCGTACGAGCCGGGCCGTCGTCGCCCAGGAGTTGAGGGCGATGGCGGTAATGATGACCCACTTGCTCGCCGACCCCAGGGCCACGACCAGGGCAATCGAGAGAATGAAGGCGGGCAGCACGATGAACCAGTCGGTGACCCGCATCAGCAGCCAGGACAGCCAGCCGCCGTAGTGCGCCGCGACCATCCCGACGACGGTGCCGAAGGCGACGGCGATCACCGCGGCCGTGAGACCGATCTGCAGCGACACCCGCGCACCCCAGACGATCATCGTGAGGATCGGACGTCCCGTGCGGTCGGTGCCGAGCCAGAACTCCCCGCTGGGCGACTCCATCCGTCCGCCGGGCGCGGTGGCCGCGTTGAGGTCGGCGCGGTCGGTGTAGAGCGGGGCGAGGACGGTGGCCAGGATGATCGCCAGCAGCACCACCAGACCGATGACCCCGCTGGTGTGTTTCGCGTATGACCGGCAGAACGCGCCGAACGCGGCGCGGCGGCGGAACCAGACGATGGCCCGCGCGGACTGCGGCCGCTCCGACCCGGAACTCTTGATCACGTCCGCGGGCACCGGAGGCGGTGGTGACTCGGTGGTGCTCACGCGGACCTCCGCACTCTGGGGTCGAGGAACCGGTAGAAGATCTCGGCGAGGAAGTTCACCAGAACGGTCGTGCCGGCGAAGAACACAAACAGCAACTGGAGCAGCGGGATGTCCGGGATCTTGATCGCCTGGTAGAAGGTCAGACCCAGACCCGGCCAGCTGAAGACGGTCTCGGTGAGCACCGAGCCGTTGAAGATCGTGCCGAACTCCGCCGCGGCCAGGGTGATCGTGGGCAGCAGCGCGTTGGGCACCGCGTGCAGGCGGCGGACGTGGTCGTCGCGCAGGCCCTTGGCGCGGGCCACCGTCAGATAGTCGTTGCCGCGTTCCTCCAGGATGGAGGTGCGCATGATCAGCACGTACTGGGCGTAGAGCACCGCCGCCATGGTGAGGGCGGGCAGCACCAGATGGTGGGCCACGTCGAAGAACTCGTCCCAGAAGCCGTCGCCGACGCCCCGGGTGGAGTGCATCCCGTTGACCGGGAACCAGCCCAGCTTCACCGAGAACGCGACGATGGCGATCATGCCGAGCCAGAAGGTGGGCGTGGACCAGAGCGTGAGCGACACCCCGACCTGCACCTTCTCGCCGGTGCTGCCGCGCCGCCAGCCGGACCGGGCACCCACCCAGGTGCCGAACGCCGCCGCGAGGATCATCGCCGTGGCGGTGAGCAGCACCGTGGCGGGCAGCCGCTCCCACAGCAGGGTGGTGACCTTCTTGTCCGAGACGTACGACGTCCCCCAGTCCATCGTGAACAGCGACCGCAGATACTCCCAGAACTGCACCCCCATCGGCTCATCCAGCCCCAGCCGCTCCCGGATCGCGGCGACCTGCTCGGGAGTCGCCGGAGTGTCACCGACGACGGCGTCCACCGGATCCCCGGCCAGTACCCGGAAGATGAAGAACGAGGTGAGGACCACCATCACCAGCGAGACCAGCGCCCCGGAGAACTTCACCGCGACAAAGCGCAGGAACTCACCGCGATAGGCCCGGCGCAGTACAGCCGCCTGCGCGGGATCGGACTGCGGGGTACCGCCCGGGGCGGCGGACGGCTCCGCCACCCCGGTACGGGATATGTCCGCCACGCGCGCCTACTCGCGCTCGCCGACGGTACGGCGCCGCTGGACGAAGAACACGATCCCGCCGATGACGACCACACCGGCGACAGCGGCCCCCGCGATCACCCCGGTGCTGGACCCGGAGTCCCCGCCGTCCCCTTCGTCGCCGCCTACGAGATGGGCCTGCGCGTAGCCGTAGTACGACTGCTGCCGGGCGATCGCCCCGCCGCTGGAGGGCAGTGTGCCGAAGCCGGTCCACTTGCCCGAGTACGCCTCGAGCGCGTAGTCGTACCAGAGCACGATCTGCGGCGCCTGGTCGTACTCGATCTTCTGCATGTCCTTGACGATCTGCCCGCGCTTGGTGACATCGGGCTCGGCGACCTCGGCCGCCTGCAGCGTGTCGAAGTCCTCGTTGCACCAGAACGCCATCGTCAGCCCCGTCGGCTCGGCCTTCTCCGGGCGGCCGCGGTCGCAGGTGTAGTACTCGTAGTCCTCGCCCGGATCGGGGCCGAAGTTCCAGGCGCCGAAGGTGATGTCGAACTTGCCCGCGTCGCCGTCCTTGTTGAGCGGGTCGGACTCCTTGGACTCGGGCTTCAGCTCGATGCCGAGCTCCTTGACCCAGGTGACCAGGAAGTCCACGACGTCCGCGTAGGCGGGGCGGTCGGAGTGGTAGAGCAGGCGGAACGACAGCGGCCGCTTGCTCCTGGGGTCGATGCGGATACCGTCGCCGTTCTTCTGCGTGTATCCGGCGTCGTCCAGCAGCTTGTTCCCGGCCTCCGCGCTGACCTCGACCTTGTCCGCTCCCGGGTCCCAGTAGTAGTTGGGGAAGATGGGGGCGACCAGGCCCACGCCCGGGGTGCCGTTGCCGTCGAGGATGCGCTCGATCAGCTGGTCCTTGTCGATGACGTGGTGGATGGCCTGGCGCACCGCCGGGTCCTCGAGCGCGGGGTGGCCGTCGCCGAGCTTCTCGCCCGATCTGGTCTGCGCGCCGGTGTTGAACTCGAGCATGTCGAGGTGGCGGCTGGGGGCTCGGTTGATTTTGATGCCCTTGGTCTTTTCCAGGGCGGTTGCCTGCTCGGGGTTCAGGCTGTCGAGGAAGTCGATCTCGCCGGCCTGCATGGCCTGGACGGCGGCCTCGGCGGTCTCGTAGTTCTGGAAGACCAGCTCGTCGTACGCGACGGGCTTGCGCCAGTAGTTCTTGTTCGCCTCGAGGACCACCCGCTCCTTGGGCCGGAACTCCTTCAGCGTGAAGGGGCCGGACGTGGGCTGGCCGGGCTCGCCCTGGTACTCCTCCGGTTTGGCGATCTTGCTCCACACATGCTCGGGCATGATGTGGAAGTTGTTCATGTGGTTCATGATTCCGCTGGGCTTGTCCAGCGTGACCACCAGCGTGTGCTCGTCCGGGGCCTCGACGGAGGTGATCGGGTCCACCAGGCTGGTCTCACTGCCGGCGAGGACCTCGTTGCCCTTGATCAGGTCGAGGGTGAACTTGGCGTCCTTCGACGTGATGGGCTTGCCGTCGGACCACTTCGCCTTGGGGTCGAAGTGGTACGTCCAGGTCTTGCCGTCGGGGCTGAACTCCCACTTCTCGACGATGCCGGGAGCGGGGGCGTAGTCCTTCTGCCCCCAGGTCATCATGGGCTCGTACATGAGGTTGTTGATCTCACCCTGGATCACCCAGCCGGAGTCCAGCGGGTTCAGGTCCTCGAAGTCGTTGAGCCCGACCTTGCCGACGACGAGCACCTTCTTCCCGCCGTCGTCCTGCGCGCTCGCCTGCGGCACACCTCCCGCGAGCGCCACCGCCACGGCGAACCCCGCGCCGAGGGCGGCGGCGCGCCGCGCGGAGGTCCAGCTGCGTCTTACGGCCACCGATATCGTCACGGATTCTCCTTCGCCAAGGTCCCGTTCCGCTGGTGCGGAGTTTGCGCTTTCCGGGGCGGCGGCAATCTTCGGCGGGGGCCGTGATTCGCGGTCGTAATGAAATCGTCGCCGGAGCTCATTGGTGTAGTCCACGGGAGGTTCGGGCGGCGTGAACCTTCACCGGGGCGCCTTCTCAACTGGCTACGCTGGATGCTCTGTTGTCACACAGGAGGCTGACGCACCCGTGACCCGGCCGACCCACCGTCCGGCGGCGGCGCTCCGCCGGCTCGCCGACCTGACCGACTTCGGCTGGGACCGGGTGCACGCCTTCGGCGAGGGGGCGACGGCGGAGGAGGTCGAGAAGGTGGCGGGTGAGCCCGTACTCGACGACAACCGCTACTACGACCAGGGGAATCTGCTCGTCTTCGAGGAGGACGGCGAGGTCGTCAAGGCCGTGACACTGGTGCCCGGCCCGCTGACGTACGACCGCACCACCTGGGACGCGGACACCGTGGTCGAGCCGGCGACCGACCGCCGGCCGACGGTGCTGAAGCTCGCCGACGGGTCCTAGGCGCCAGCCTCGGCGGTCAGGGTGCGGCAGCTGTCGACGTCCTGCTTCATCCGGTCCAGGAGGTCCTGGAGCGTGGCGAACTTCTCCTGCCCGCGGATGTACGCCAGGAAGTCCACGGCCACGTGCAGCCCGTACAGGTCGAGGTCCACGCGGTCGATCGCGTACGCCTCCACCGTCCGTTCCGTGCCGTCGAACTGGGGGTTCGTGCCGACGGAGATCGCCGCCGGCATCCGCTCGCCCTTCGCCGTGAGCCAGCCGGCGTAGACGCCGTCGGCGGGGATCGCGGTGTGCGGGAGGGTCTCGACGTTCGCCGTGGGGAAGCCCAGCTCGCGGCCGCGCTGCGCGCCACGCACCACGACGCCCTCCACCCGGTGCGGGCGGCCGAGGATCTCCGCCGCGCCCGCCACGTCGCCCTCAGCCACCAGCCGGCGGGTCAGGGTGGACGAGAACGGCAGGCCGCCGCCGGCCTCGCCGGACACGTACAGGTCGATGACCTCGACCTCGTAGTCGTACGTCTCCCCCAGCGACGCCAGGAACGCCACGTCCCCGGCGGCCCGGTGGCCGAAGCGGAAGTTCGGGCCCTCGACGACGGCCTTCGCGTGCAGCTTGTCCACCAGCACCTTGACCACGAAGTCGGCCGGCGCCAGCTTCGAGAACTCGGCCGTGAACGGCAGGATCAGCAGCGCGTCCACGCCGAGCTCCGCCATCAGTTCCGCCCGGTAGTGGTGCGCGGCCAGCAGCGGCGGATGGCTGCCGGGCCGTACGACCTCCGACGGATGCGGGTCGAACGTCACCACGACGGACGGGACGCCCAGCTCCCGGGCCTTCTCGACGGCCCGGCCGATGATCAGCTGGTGCCCCCGGTGTACGCCGTCGAAGGATCCGATGGTGACGACACTGCGCCCCCACGCCTCGGGGATGTCCTCCAAGCCACGCCAGCGCTGCACTCTGCCCGCTCCTCGACAAATCGACCGTCTCAGCTGTCCATGATGAGGCATGGACGCGGGACCAAGCCTCCCATGCCCGGATGGTCACCCCGCGCGGCGGGGGCTCGCCACGCCCGGGGTCCGCCGCATACCGGGTCCCGCGGCGGCCGCGGCGGCCTCGGGATGCCGGGTCGCGTACTCGGCGGCGAGCTCCGCCGCGTGCCGCGCGACCACGGGATCGCGCTCGGCCGCCAGGGTGCGCAGGACGTCCGCCGGGCCGGTCCCCGGCTCGTCCAGCCGGTCGCGGAGGGCGGCCAGCACGGGCTCCGGGTGGGTGGCGAGGGCCGGTACGAGGTCGGCGGGGGTGAGACAAGGGTCACCGGCCGCGAAGAGCGACAGGGCGGGCGTCAGATACGCCTGCCGGGTGCGGGGATCGTGGACCAGGATCGCCAGCGCCGCGCCCTTGAACCCCCCGGGGCGGGAGAGGAGCGCGAGCGCGGCGCGGGCGAGGAGCTCGCGGTCGGCGTCGGCGGTGGCGTGCCGGGCGGCGCGCGGGCCGTACACGGCGGCGGCGGTGTGCCGGGCGGGGCGGGGGTCGTGCGCCCAGCGGTCGACGGCACGGCAGAGGTCGGACGGCTCGTCCTCGCACAGGGCGGTCAGGAGGCGGCCGGCGCGGGGGTGGGCGGTGTCGGCGAGGGTGTCGGTGAGCGCGTCGGGGGCCGCGGCGCGGTGGGTGTGCAGCAGCGCGGTGGCGGCGTCGCCCACGGTCACCCTGGAGCGGGCGGACACCGGCCGCTCGTCGTCGAACCACCGGGCCAGCAGCGGCTGTACGGCGACGGGGTCGGCGGCGAGCAGCTCGCCGGCCTCGCGCAGGAAGCGGGAGGGGCGGGCGGGGTCGGCGGGGACCAGCAGCCGCAGCAGCTCCAGACGGTCCGCGGCGGTGAGCGGCAGCCGGTGCCAGAAGGACGGGCCGAAGGGGGCGAGGACGGGGCCGGCGGGATACACGGGCAGCTGCTCGGCGAGGAGCCGCAGCACCGGAAGCTGCGGCCCGGCGTCCGGGACCCGCAGCAGGGTCTCCCCGAGCAGATGGGCGGCCCACCAGGCCCCCGGGGCCGGCGGCTCCGGGGCGGTGTGTGCCCAGGCGGCGACCGACACCGCCAGGGTCGTCAGCCGGGCGCGCAGGGCGTCGGGACCGTGCCGCCGTCCGACCAGCAGCAGGGCCTCGACCAGCGGGCCGATCCGGTGCGGGGGCACGGACGCGGTGCGGCGCTCGCGCGGCTGCGGGTCGGTGAGCAGGGGGAGCGCGGTGTCGAGATCGAGGTGGGCGCCCTGGAGCCAGTCGCCGAGCTCCTCGTGGGCGAAGCGGTAGCCGGCGCCGGCGGGTTCGAGCAGGCCCTCGGCCAGCACCGCGCCGGCCAGCCCGTCGGTCCAGGGGAACAGCTCCTCGAACGCGGCCCGGTCGAGCTCCCCCTGCCCGGGGCCGAGGCAGCGCCGGGCGGCCTCGTGCACCCGCCCGGCGACGCGGGCGGCGGTACGGCGGGGGTCGGCGGGGGTGATCCGCCGCGCGACGCGCAGACATGTCAGGGCGAGCCAGGCGTCGAGGATGTCGCACCGGCGCGGGACTCCGGACGGGGGCTGCGGGGCGGCGGCACGGATGTCGGCGAGGAACCGCAGGGCGAGGGGGTGCCGGGCCGCGTCGGGGTGGACGGCGCCGCCCGGAATGCCGTACCGGGCACGGACGTCGGCGGCCTCCCCGGGCGTGAGGTCGCCGACGCGGACGCAGGGCGGGAGGGTGCCGCAGGGGGTCTCGGGGCGGTGGAGGATGCCGGCGGGGAGCCGGCCGGCGGCGTGCTCCCAGAACTCGGGACGGCAGGCGACGATGAGCCTCGCCCCGTGCCGGCGCAGCCAGTCGGCGGTCCGCGTACTCCAGACGCCGAGGTCGCGGGCCAGGACGGGGGGCATCTCCTCGGGGGCGTCGAGGAGGACGACGAGGGGGTGTCCGGCCTGCCGGGCGAGCGCGGCGGCCTCCTCGGGGGACGGGCCGGGCAGGACGCGGTGGAGGGCGTCGCGCACGCCGGTGTCGGTGAGGCGGAGGTCGGCGCCGCGGAGGTGGATCGCGGGGGCGTCGGTGCGGTGGGCGAGGGCGGCGAGTTCGGTGGTACGGCCCGTTCCGGGGTCGCCCACCAGGGCCAGGAGGTGGGTGCCGGCGCCGGCGAGGAAGCGGTCGAACTCGGCGCGGACGCCGGGGCGTTCGGTGGGGGGCGGGGGCTTCGGGAGGCCGGCGGCGGTGAGGGTGCGGAGGCCGGCGAGGTTGAGGTCGCGGCCGTAGCCGGGGACGGTGCGGCCGTTGGCCTCGAGGACGGCCGCCAGCTCCTCCGACCACTGGCCGGCGGCGCGGGGCAGGACGGCGTGGCAGCGGCCGCCGCCGGCGCCGTGCATCGCCGTCCCGAGGACGGCCCGGACGGTGTGGGTTCCCGGGTCGACGAGGGGAGCTCCGGCGGTGTGACCGCAGGGGTCGGGGTCGACGCCGGTGAGCTCGAGGGCGGGCTCGATGAGGTGGAAGGCGTCGGTGGCGGTGTACGTGACCGCGCCGAGGGCGGTGGCCTCCGTGTTGAGGGTCTCGCGGGGGAGCCGCAGGCTCAGGGCGGTGCCGGGGGCCGGAGGCTCGCCTCCGGCCAGGAGGAACGCGGGGCTGCCCCTGAGGGCGTCCGCCCGGACGAGGGCGAGGCCTTGGCCGGGGAGGGGGGTGATGTCGTGGGCCTCGACGAGGACGGTGGTGTCCGCGCCCGGGGCGTGGAGGACGACGCGGGGGAGGCTGTCCACGGCGGCGTGGCTGGTCAGGAGGGTGCCGCTGTGGGGGTCGACGAGGAATCCGGTGCCTCTTGGCCTGCCGGCCAGGTCTCGGAGGGTGAGGGTTTGCGGTTCCTGCATGTACGCCCCTTTTGCTTGTGCTTCAGGGGGTGTTCTGGCCGGTGGGGGGT
>NZ_WEGJ01000077.1 GCF_009604385.1 Streptomyces smaragdinus | reverse complement strand
GGGCCTTTCGGACTACCTCCGCGAACGCATCGACTACGAGTGGAAGATCGACGACCTCCCGTCGGGCATCGAGCTGAAGGACGTCCAGGTCAATCGGGATGGCATCGCCATCTCCGGCAAGGGCACGGAGGTCGCGGACGGGGGCGGGGGGCTTGTAGAGGTGGGCGTGCAGGACGCCCAGGGCCGTGGTGTCGGCGAACGGGACTTCTCCGGTGAGGAGTTCGTAGAGGACGACGCCGAGCGCGTAGAGGTCGGTGTACGGGCCCACCGCGCCGCCCATCGCCTGCTCCGGGGCCATGTACGCGGGGCTGCCGACGGGGACGCCGGTGCGGGTGAGGCGGGTGGTGTCGATGTCGAGGACGGCGGCGATGCCGAGGTCCAGGACGGTGAGGTTGCCCTCGGGGCGGATCATGACGTTGCGGGGCTTGAGGTCGCGGTGGACGACCGGGACGGCGTGCACGGCGGCGAGGACCGAGCAGAGCTGGGCGGCCACGGCGGCGGTCCAGTCGCAGGGGTACGGCTCGTGCTCGGCGAGGTGGTCGGCGAGGTCGGCGCCCTCAACGTACTCCATGACGAGGTACAGCTCGTCGCCGTCGGACCCCGCGTCGTACACGGTGACCAGCCCCGGATGCCCGATGCGGGCGGTGACCCGGCATTCGCGCAGGAAGCGGCGGCGCAGGTCGCCGGCCTGGGAGCCGTCGGCCGAGCCCGAGTGGAGCAGCTTGACGGCGACGCGGCGTTCGAGGGTGTGGTCGTAGCCCTGCCAGACCTGGCCCATGCCGCCCTGGCCGACGAGCGAGGCGAGCTCGTAACGGCCCGCGATGACCCGTCCGTTCACCGGCGGCCGTCCTGGTCGCGGCGCAGGAGGTCGCTGAGCTCGTCGAGTTCGGCCTGTACGGCGGCGATCCGGGGCTGGGGGGCGGGGGCGGCCTTCGGCGTGCGGTGGAGGCGGATGTCCACCGTCAGGTAGTACGCGGGGACGCCGAGGGCGAGGGAGAACAGGATGAGCAGCCCCACGTAGTCGACGCCGCTCGCCTGCTCGGAGGTGTCCCCGACGGAGAAGGTCCAGAACGCGCAGACGACCAGCGCGAGGCTCGCCCAGAACGCGATCCAGTCACCCCGCCGCCCGCGCAGGATCGCGATCCGCAGCAGCGCCAGCCAGGACAGCGTGCCGCAGCTGAAGACGGCCAGCGCGGTGAACACCACGCGCAGCGTGATCCGCACCACGGGGTGCGACTTGACGGGGGGCACGGGCGGATCCCTTCGGGGCGGACGGGTGTTGGGGGGCGCGGGTGAAGCGTACGGGTCTGGGGAGGGATGTCCCGGCCGGGGGTCCGGGGGTTGCCCCCGGGAGAACGCAGCGGGTCACCCCGGCCCCAGGCGCCCCTCCGCCAGCCCGTCGTACAGGCCCTCCACCAGCTCCTCCCCCAGGCGTGCCGTCGTGCGCAGCGCGGACTCGAACGCGGCGAGGGCGCGGAAGCGTTCGCCGTACGTGCGCTGCGCGGGCAGCGGCAGCCGGGGCAGGGCGAGCCGGCGGACGTCGAGGCGGGCGGTGGAGGAGGCGTGGCTGCTGGCCTGGCGGACGCCCGCGGTGCCGCGGAGGAAACCGGCGAGGAACCAGGGGTCCACGGCGCCGGGGGCCGGCCTCAGGAGCACGAGCCGGGCGCCGAGGGCCGCCCCCGCGGTGGCCTCGTCGACGACGCGCACGGCCCGCCCCGCGCCCAGCACCGGGACGACGACGTCACCGGCCGCCACCAGCACCGGCTCTTCCGCCTCCCCCTCGGGCAGGGCGCCGGTGGGGGCGCGGCCCTCGAGGACGTCGCGCTCGGTGAGGACGGCGGGCCCGGCCCCGGCCCCGGCGCCTCCCGTACGCATCACCAGGGCGCCGGCGCGGGCCAGTTCGCCGACGGTGGTCTGCGGCGGGGGGCCGCCGGGGGCGGAGACGGGCGGGGCGGGGGTGTGGGCGGCGGTGCGGCGCAGGACGGACGTGAGGCGTTCGTGGACGGCGATGAGGTCGGCGGCGGTGACCGCCGTGCCGGTGGGGTGGGGGAGGTGGCGGGCGGGGGTGAGGTCGACGTCGTCGTCCAGGATCTCGACGATGGGGCGGGCGTCGTGGGCGCCGGCGGCGGGGTCCACGGTGCCGGTGCGGTCGAACGTGCGCCAGGTGGCCGTGACGTCGGCGGTGAGCGCGGGCCAGTCGACGCCGTCGCGCCCGCTGCCGTGCCGGTCGGCGCAGTCCAGCAGCAGCACGGTGGCCGGTGCGGGGCCGGCGGCGGGGCGGCGCAGGATCCACAGCTGGAGCGGGACGCCGTACGGGGGCGCGGCGCCGGCCGGGAGGGCGATCACGGCGCGCAGGGCGCCGCGGCGCAGGAGGTCGGCGCGGATGCGGCGCCCGGAGCGGCGGGACGCGGCGGCGGGGGGCATCACGAGGGCGGCGGTGCCGCCGTCGCGCAGGCGCGCCAGGGCGTGCTGGACCCAGGCCAGCTCGGGCTCGGTGCGGGCGGGGAAGCCGTAGGTGAAGCGGGGGTCGTAGGCGAGCTCGTCGTGGCCCCAGTTGCGTTCGTTGAACGGGGGGTGGCAGACGACGGCGTCCGCGGCCAGCGTGGGGAACGCGTCCGCGAGGAGGGTGTCCCCGGCGGCGACCCGCACCCCGTCGCCGTGGTGCAGCGCCAGCCTGAGCGCCGCGAGAGCGGCGAGGTCGGGGTCGGTGTCCTGGCCGTGGCGGGGGCCCTCGCCGGGGGCGGCCAGCAGCAGGGTGCCGGGGCCGGCGGCGGGGTCGAGGACGGTGAGGCCGCGGGCGGGGGCGGCGAGCGCGCACATCAGCTCCGCCAGGCGGGGCGGGGTGAGGGTGTGCTGGCGGGGGTTGGCCTCGAGGTACCGGCCCAGGAGGAACTCGTACGCCTGGCGGGCCTCGCCGAACTCCGCCGCCAGGGACGCGGCGCCGCGCAGCAGGGGGAGCGCGGGGAGGAGGTCGGCCGGGGGGCGGGCTGCCGGGGGGAGTTGGTCGCCGAGGCGGTGGTGGAGGACGTCGGGGAGGGCGGTGGCGAGGCGGGCGGCGAGGTCGGGGTCCTCGGCGGCGGCGAGGTCGAGCCAGCGGGCGGGGCGCTCGCGGACGAGGAGCAGGACGGCGCCGGCGAGCGCGAGGCCGGCGGGGGCGCCGGCGGGGTGGCCGGCGATCAGCTGCCAGACGCGTTCACGGCGGGGGACGCCGGTGAGCTTGCCCTGGCCGCGCAGCCACTCCTCCACCGCGCCGAGGTCGAACGTGGGGCTGGCCTCCGTACCGCCGACGGGGCGGGGGAAGTCGGCGTGTCTGCGGCGCCAGTTGGAGACCGCGGCCCGGCCCACCCCCGCGAGGCGGGCTATGCCCGCGGCGGTCACCTCGGTCGCGTCGTCCGGCATCGCTGGCCTCACTCGGGGTCGGGGGTGTGTACGGCGAGCATAGCGGGACAGCGTCGACAACGCCCTTCACGTGCACAACTAAGATAGCCGCAGATTTCCTTGTTGACTCGGTTCACAGATTTATGCTCTGATGTACCCCGTCAACGACGAGGCCCGTCAACGGGTCTCCGCCGAGAGGGAGTTCACAAATGCGCCGCACACTCGTCCCCGCCGTCGTCGTCCTCGCCGCCCTGTCCATGGGCACGATGACCGCGTGCAACACGGACAAGCCGAAGAAGTCGACGTCCAGCTCCTCGAGCAAGGGCTCGTCGAAGTCGAAGGGCTCCACGAAGACCGGCACCGACACGAAGAACGAGGACGGCCCGCTGGCCGGCGGCGACACCGCCGAGTACGACGGCATGAAGATCACCGTCTCGAAGGCGACGGCGTTCGCGCCCACCGAGTTCGCGGCCGGTCACACCGAGGGCAACAAGGCCTGGGAGGTCACCGTCACGCTGGAGAACTCCGGCTCGAAGAAGTTCGACGCGACCCTGACCATGGTCAGCGCCCGCGCCGGCGACGACGGCAAGGAATCGGAGCAGATCTTCGACGAGAAGACCGGCGAGGGCTTCACCGGCGCCGTACTGCCCGGCAAGAAGGCCACCGCCTCGTTCGCCTTCGACACCCCGGCGGACGCGAAGGTCCTGGACGTCGAGGTCAGCCCCGGCGACTTCGACAAGGAAGCCGCCCAGTGGAGCATCAAGCTCTGACGGGGGGACACGGAGAGGGGGGAGTCCGGGGCGGGGCCCCGGACTCACGGCCCGGATCCTGTTACGAGTCCAGGATCGTCGTCAGGAACTCCCCCACCCACGCCAGCAGCTCCCGCCCCACGACGGGCTTCCCGCCGATGGTGCCGCTGCTCGGCCGGGGCACCAGCACCTGCCGGGTCGCGGCCTTGACGATCGACCGCGGGTACAGCCGCTTCAGCCGCAGCTCCTGCGACTCCCGCAGCTCCACCGGCGCGAACCGGATGTTCGACCCCTGGAGCACGATCTCCCCCACCCCGCAGGCCCGCGCCAGCATCCGCAGACCGGCCACCAGCAGCAGGTTCTCCACCGGCTCCGGCAGCTTGCCGTACCGGTCGGTGAGCTCCTCGCGTACGGCCTTGATGTCGGCCTCGGTGTTCGCGGCGGCGATCGCCCGGTACGCCTGCAGCCGCAGCCCCTCGCCCGGCGCGTAGTCGTGCGGGACGTGCGCGTCGACCGGCAGCTCGATCTTCACCTCGAGCGGCGGCTCCTCCTCGGCCCCGCCGTCCAGCGCCGCCCGGTAGTCCGCGACGGCCTCGCCGACCATCCGTACGTACAGGTCGAAGCCGACGCCCGCGATGTGCCCGGACTGCTCGCCGCCGAGCAGATTGCCGGCGCCGCGGATCTCCAGGTCCTTCATCGCCACGTACATACCGGCGCCCATCTCGGTGTGCTGGGCGATGGTCGCCAGCCGCTCGTGCGCCGTCTCCGTCAGCGGCTTCTCCGGCGGGTACAGGAAGTACGCGTAACCCCGCTCACGACCCCGGCCCACCCGGCCGCGCAGCTGGTGCAGCTGGGAGAGGCCGAAGTTGTCGCCGCGCTCGACGATCAGGGTGTTGGCGTTGGAGATGTCGATGCCGGACTCCACGATCGTGGTGGAGACCAGCACGTCGAACCGCTTCTCCCAGAAGTCGACGACGACCTGCTCCAGCGCCGACTCCGACATCTGCCCGTGCGCGGTCGCGATCCGCGCCTCCGGCACCAGGTCGCGCAGCCGGGCCGCCGCCCGGTCGATGGACTCGACCCGGTTGTGGATGTAGAAGACCTGGCCCTCGCGCAGCAGCTCGCGGCGCAGGGCGGCGGCGATCTGCTTCTCCTCGTACGGGCCGACGAACGTCAGCACCGGGTGCCGCTCCTCGGGCGGCGTGGTGATCGTCGACATCTCGCGGATGCCCGTCACCGCCATCTCCAGGGTGCGCGGGATGGGCGTGGCGGACATGGTGAGGACGTCGACGTTGGCGCGGAGCTTCTTCAGCTGCTCCTTGTGCTCGACGCCGAAGCGCTGCTCCTCGTCGACGATGACCAGGCCCAGGTCCTTGAACTTCGTCTCGGACGAGAACAGCCGGTGCGTACCGATGACGACGTCGACGGACCCCTCCCGCAGCCCCTCGAGCACGCCCTTGGCCTCGGTGTCCGTCTGGAACCGGGACAGGGCCTTCACCACGACGGGGAACTGCGCGTACCGCTCGGAGAACGTGCCCATGTGCTGCTGGACGAGCAGCGTCGTCGGCACCAGCACCGCGACCTGCTTGCCGTCCTGGACGGCCTTGAACGCCGCCCGCACCGCGATCTCCGTCTTGCCGTAGCCGACGTCGCCGCAGATCAGCCGGTCCATGGGGACGGACTTCTCCATGTCCTCCTTGACCTCGGCGATCGTGGAGAGCTGGTCGGGCGTCTCGATGTACGGGAACGCGTCCTCCAGCTCGCGCTGCCAGGGGGTGTCGGGCGCGAAGGTGTGGCCGGGGGCCGCCATGCGCGCCGAGTACAGCTTGATCAGGTCGGCGGCGATCTCCTTGACGGCCTTCTTCGCCCGCGCCTTGGTCTTCGTCCAGTCCGCGCCGCCGAGGCGGTGCAGGGTGGGGGCCTCGCCGCCGACGTACTTGGTGACCTGGTCGAGCTGGTCGGTGGGGATGTAGAGGCGGTCGCCGGGCTGGCCGCGTTTGGCGGGGGCGTACTCGACGAGGAGGTACTCGCGGGTGGCGCCCTGCACGGTGCGCTGCACCATCTCCAGATAGCGGCCGACGCCGTGCTGCTCGTGCACGATGAAGTCGCCGGGCTGGAGGGTGAGCGGGTCGACGGCGTTGCGCCGGCGGGCCGGCATGCGCTGGCCGTCCTTGCCGGCGGCCTTCTGGCCGGAGAGGTCGGTCTCGGTGAGGAGGGCGAGCCTGAGCTCCGTGGAGATCAGCCCGTTCTCGACGGAGCCGCAGGCCACATGGACGACGGACGGCTCGATGGCGCCGTCCAGCTCCGTCTCGAGTCTGGCCGCGATGCCCTCGCCGCCCAGCACCTCCACGGTGCGCTTGGCGGGGCCGTGGGCCTCCGTCAGATAGACGACGCGCCAGCCGTCCGCCAGCCACTGCTTGGTGTCCGCCAGCGCCCGCGCGGTGTCGCCCCGGTACAGCTCGGGGGCGTGCACGCCGAGCGTGAGCGTGTCCTCTTCCTCCTCCGCGCCGGCCGCGAACGGGGACACCGTCCACCACAGCATGCCCAGCTCACGCGCCCGGTCCCGGACATCGGCGATGCCCCACAGGGACGCGGCGCCCACGTCGATGGGCGCCTCCCCGCCGCCGGCCGTCGCCGCCCACGACGCCTGCAGGAACTCCTGGCTGGTCGCCACCAGGTCGGCGGCCCGGGTCCGTACCCGCTCCGGATCGCACACCACGGCCATCGAACCGGCCGGCATCACGTCCAGCAGCAGCTCCATGTCGTCCACCAGCACCGGCGCCAGGGACTCCATGCCCTCCACCGCGATGCCCTCGGCGATCTTCCCCAGCAGCTCGTCCAGCTCCGGATGCCGCTCCGCGAGCGCCGCCGCCCGCGCCCGCACCTCGTCGGTGAGCAGCAGCTCCCGGCAGGGCGGCGCCCACAGCCCGTGCTCGGCGACCTCCAGCGACCGCTGGTCGGCCACCTTGAAGTAACGAATCTCCTCGACCTCGTCACCCCAGAACTCCACCCGCAGCGGATGCTCCTCGGTGGGCGGGAAGACGTCGAGGATGCCGCCGCGCACCGCGAACTCGCCGCGCTTCTCCACCAGCTCCACCCGCTGGTACGCGGCAGCCGCCAGCCCCTCGGTGATCGCCGTCAGATCGGCACTCTGCCCGCTCCTCAGCTCCACCGGCTCCAGGTCGCCGAGGCCCTTGACCTGCGGCTGCAGCACGGACCGTACGGGAGCCACGACCACGGACACGGGCCCCGTCGCCGGGTCGTCCTTCGCCGGGTGCGCCAGCCGCCGCAGGACGGCGAGGCGCCGGCCCACGGTGTCGCTGCGGGGCGACAACCGCTCGTGCGGCAGCGTCTCCCACGACGGGAACTCCACCACGCCCTCCGCCGGCAGCAGCCCGCGCAGGGCGGCGGCGAGATCCTCCGCCTCCCGCCCGGTCGCGGTCACGGCCAGCACCGGGCGCCGTGAACCGGAGGCGAGCGCGGCGACGGCGAAGGGCCGGGCGGCGGCGGGACCGACCAGGTCGACCCCCGTCCGGTGCCCGTCGACGGCGGCCTGGACCGCCTCCGTGAGGGCGGGATCCTGGGCGACGGCTTGAAGCAGTCCGTGCAGACTCATGTCGGGGCTCATCCATCCCGGGCGAAACGCGAACAACCCGGGGTTGGACTGCCCCGGGGGTTCCAGCCTACGGCCTGGGGGTGACACCCGCCGACGTCCGGGGTCTTCGCTACGGGGGAAAACCCCCGGGTTTCTCCGGGGGACCCCACGTACGCTGGACGTATGACCACGACGGGGGCGGAGCCAGCCGGGAGGGCCGCGAGCCCGCCGCGGCTGTGGTGGTGGGAACGGCCGAGGTCGTTCGTGTTCGACGTGATCCTGGCGCTGCTCTCGGCGGTCGAGTGCGCCATGCTCGGCGTGGACTTCGCCGGCCAGACCGGGCTGCCGGTGCCCCTGGCCGTGCTGATGGGCTTCCTGGCCGGCGGGCTGCTGCTGTTCCGCCGCCGCTGGCCGATCCCCGTCGTCCTGGTCGCCGTCGCGATCATGCCGGCGAACATGGGCTACCTCATGGTCGTCGTCGGCCTCTACACCCTCGCCGCCTCCGAGATCCCCCGCCGCATCACCGGGCTGCTCGCGTGCATGGCCGTCGTGGGCATGTTCGTCGTCCTCCTCGTCCACCTCCACAACCTCGGCGACAGCGACGGCGACCAGCAGGCCCTGTGGATCGTGGCCCTGATAGCGGGCCTGATGGCCGTCGGCATGACCGCCCCGCCGCTGCTCCTCGGGCTCTACGCGGGCGCCCGCCACCGCTTGGTGGAGAGCCTGCGCGAGCGCGCCGACGGCCTGGAGCGGGAGCTGTCGCTGCTCGCCGACCGGGCGGAGGAGCGCGCCGAGTGGGCCCGCAACGAGGAGCGCACCCGCATCGCGCGCGAGATGCACGACGTCGTCGCGCACCGGGTGAGCCTGATGGTCGTACACGCCGCCGCACTGGAGGCTGTCGCCGCGAAGGACCCCGAGAAGGCCGTACGCAACGCCGCCCTCGTCGGCGACATGGGCCGCCAGGCGCTCACCGAGCTGCGCGAGATGCTGGGCGTGCTGCGCACCGGCGACGGCACCACCCGCCCGCCCGCGCCCCGGGCCGCCGTGCCGAAGGCGCCGGCGAACGGCGACGGGCCGTGTCTGGACGAGCTCGACGCCCTGATCGGGGAGTCGCAGCGGGCCGGGATGACCGTCGAGCTGAACGTGGACGGTGAGCGGGTCACGTACGAGCGCGAGGTCGAGCAGACGGTGTACCGGGTGGTGCAGGAGGCGCTGACCAACGTCCACAAGCACGCCCCGGGGGCGAAGGTACAGGTGCGGCTCGCGCACCGGGTGTCCGAGGTGGCGGTGCTCGTGCTGAACGGGCCGGCGGACGGGGTGGCCGCCGACGCGGGGCTGCCCAGCGGGGGGAACGGCCTCGTCGGGATGAAGGAGCGGGTCTCGGCGCTGGGCGGGGGCTGTGTGTGGGGGGCAACGGACGAGGGCGGGTTCCGGGTGTCGGCGGTGCTGCCTGATCGGCGGGCGGTTGTGGCGGGGTGAGTCCTTGTGCGGTGTGGGTTGGGTCCTGCTGCCGCGCGGGTTGAATGCCTTTTGGGGCTGAGCCGGGTCAGCCGTCCGCCGACGGGGACGGTGACGGCACCGAGCCGCCGGCTCCCTCCGGGGGCGGGCGGAAGGTGATCGTGGCCAGGCCCGTACGGACGTAGTCGAGGTGGGCCCGGATCGCCTCGCAGCGCTCGCCCACCGCGCGCAGCCGGCGTTCGGTGTCGAGCTCGACGCGCTCGGCGATCACCCCGGCCTCGGCGACGATCTCCGCCGCCCGTACCTCCGACGCCTGCCGCTTTGCGGCCGTGGCGCGGCCGGCCTGCGCGTACGCGTTCTGCGCGGCCTCCACCCGGTGGTGCGCCCGTTCCGTACGACCGGCCAGGTCCCGCTCCCAGGCGGCCTCGCGCTCCCGGAGGTCCCCCTGGTCGGCCCGGGCCGCCGCCGCCTCCTTGGCCTCCGTGTCCGCAAGCGTCGCCGCCGCGCGCCGGCGGACCTCGGCCAGCGCGCGGTCCGCCTCGCCGGTGACGGCCTCGGCGTCGGTACGGGCGGCGGCCAGCAGCTCGTCGGCCTCCGCCTGCGCGGCCCCGGTCACGCTGCGCCAGTGGGCCTCCGCCTCCGCCAGCACCTCGCCGGCGGCGGCCCGCGCCGCCTCGTGGGTGAGCGCCGCGGCGCGGGAGGCGGCGTCCGTCACGGCGTCCGCCTCCGCCCGGCCGGCCGCGCGCACCGCGTCCGCCTCCGCACGTGCCATCTCGAACAGCGTGACGGCCCCGTCACCCAGGTCGGCGTACGTCTGCCTGCCGAACTCCGCCATCCGCGCGGTCAGCCCCGCCAGCTCCCGCTCCATCTCGCGGGCGAGCACGGTCAGCCGCGCGGCGCGCTCCCACGCCGAATCGCGGTCCTCGCCGAGGCGGTGGAGGGCTTCGTCGACCTGATCCGGTCGGTAACCCTCGCCGGTCGGCCCGATGACGTCGGTCATCGCGGGGCTCCTCTCGTGCGATCCGGCTCTCGGCGGACATCTTTCACGATCGAAGCTAAAAGGGCATAAAACGACACTCCGGGGCGCAAGAGAAGAGCCCCACCGGCGGTGCGGTGGGGCTCTTGCCGAACTCCGTCGTTCGCACGGAGCACGGAGCGCGGGCGCGGCGGCGGTCGGTGCGTGCTCGGCGTACGGCGTCCCAGGCCATGTGGCGGAGCCACCCGTCCTGGGACGGCGTACGGCGGGAGTTGCCGGGCTTCGGGGGGCGGCGGCAGCCCCTTAGAGCAGGCCGTCCCAGAACTGTTCGAGGATCACCGACCACCAGTGGTCGGGCCCCTCCAGCGCCGGCGGGTCCAGCGCGAGCAGCTGGGCCTGGAAGTCCGTCGTCCAGCGGCCCGCCTGCTCCGGCGTCAGCCCGTACCGCCAGCGCCACATCCGCCCCAGCAGCGCCATGCTCCGGACGAACTCCGGCAGCCCGGTGTTCACGAACTGCGGCACGGCCGGCGCTCCGCCCGGCCCCGCCTCCAGCGGTACGGCGACGATGTTCGCGGTCCCGTACTGGACGCAGAGCTGACGGCCGAAGTCGTTGCCCATGACGAGGTACGACCCCGCGTCCGACGCCGGCTGCACCCGGCGCTCCTGCGCCAGCTCCGCCAGCGTCGGCACCGGCCGCCCCGGCTGCGCCTCGGCCCAGAAGAACGGCCCGAAGTCCACCGGCATACCGGCCCAGACCAGGGTCTGCGCCACGATGTCCGGCACACCCTGCCGGGCCACCGACCGCTGGTCGAACCGCACCACACCCTGCGGCCCGAACGCCTGCGCCAACTCCTCGGCCACGGCCTGCGGCGGCGCCGGCGGTACGAGCTGGACCTGGCCCGGCGCCGGCAGCGGCACCCGGTTGGGGCGCGGGCGGGCCGGGGCCTCGGCGACCTGGTGCAGCTCGCCCTGGTGCTCGATGAGGTGCTGCATGCCCTGCTGGCGCGAGGCGTGGTCGCGGCCGTACGAGGCCGTGTGGCTGAGGCGGGCCTGGGGCCAGGTCTCGCGGATCATCCGGGCGCAGTACGCGCCGGGGAGGTCGCACGGCTCCAGCTCGGTGTGCAGCTCCAGGACCTGCTGCGGGGGGACGTTCATACCGCGCAGCTCGTGCAGGATCTGCCACTCCGGGTGCGGGGTGCCGGGCGAGGAGCGGCGCATGACCTGCTGCTCCGTGCCGTCGGCCGCGCGGTAGCGGAGGACGGCGAGGTAACCCGGGCCGACCGTGGGGACGCCGGGCTGGGGGAAGCCGTATCCGCCGCCCGCCGGTTGCTGGGTGCCGGGCATGGACGCGCCGGGGGGCGGCGGGGTGCCGCCGGGAGGGGCGAAGGGGGCGCTCGGCGGGGGTGTGCCGCCGGGGGGCGGGGGTGCGAAGG
>NZ_WEGJ01000076.1 GCF_009604385.1 Streptomyces smaragdinus | reverse complement strand
TCCGAGCGGATCCGGTCGGCCTTGGCGTTCGCGTCGGCCACGATGTCCTCGGCCTGGCGCTGCGCGGTCTCCACCGTCTGGCGGGCGGGCCCGGTTGTTCACGGCTGGTGGACGCGGATGGCTCCCCGGCTGATCGGGGTGAGTGATGCGTTGTCGAGGTCGTAGCTCGATCCCCGGCCGGTGTCGTAGCGCGGGTTGCCGTCGGGGTGGGGTGACGCGGCCGGTTCCCAGACGACGAGGCGGAGGGCTTCCGGTTCCTGGGTTGCATACGCGACGAAGCCGTAGCCGTCCTCGCCGTTCAGTGTCCCGGTGCCGCGGAAGGCGGTCCTGCCGTCCGGGGTGACGACGAGCCAGTCCACACTCTGCCCGTCGAGTTCGAAGTCACCGCTGCTCAGTCGGTATGCGACCTTGCCCCCGGAGGCTGCCGGGCCCTCGTCGTCCGGCAGATACTTCGGATTGAAGGTGAACTTCGCGGTGCCCTTGCCCGGCGCCGTCAGCGTGGCGGGTGTATCGGTGGCGGTCTCCGGGTCCGCCGAGCCGCCGCCGGTGACGAAGCCCGCGTCGGGGTCGTAGACGACGACCATGACCTCGGCCCAGTCGGATCCGCCGTCGTCGTCGGTGACCGTGACCTTCATCGTGTACATACCGGCTGTGTCGAAGGTGTGGCCGCTGCCGCAGCTTCCGGCCTTTGCCGGGTACTCCTGTGTACTCCCGTCGTCCCAGGTCACGCGGCAGTTATGGGTGTCGTTCGCCCCCGGGTCGGTGAAGGTCGCGCCGAGGTCCACCGTGTCACCGGCCCGGTGGACGGACCAGTCCTGGTCCGCGCCGAGGGTCAGCACGGGTGCGGCGTTTTGCAGGGTCACCACCGCGCTGTCGCTCACGGGCCGGTTCGTGCCGTCGCGGGCTGTCAGGGTCACCCGGAATTCGCCGTCGTCGTCGCAGGTGAGCGTCGTGCGGGTGGCGGCGGCGTCGGCGAAGACGCACCGGGCGCCCTCGTCCACGCCGGCCAGCGGCTCGTATGTCCACTCGGCCTGCGGGGAGCCGCCGTCGTCCCAGACGGTGCCGTTCAGCTGGATCGTCTTGCCCTCGGTGCCGGTGCGGTCGGGGCCGGCGTCTGCCATCGGAGCGAGATTGCCGGTGTCGCTTCCGCCGTCGGTCGGCGGGATGTAGCCGTGGCCGGTGCCGTCCGCGTCCCAGTTGCACTGGTGGCGCTGGACGTCGGCGACGTCGTCGATCTCGTCCCACGGGATGTTCTCCCGCTCGGCCTCCAGGTCCCACGTCGGGCCGCCGCCCTCGGGGCCGACCACCGGGAATTCCGTGAAGATGTCCCAGCGGACATGGCACCAGAGCTGTTTGTACATGGAGTCACGCTGATCGGCGGTGACTTCCGCCGGCAGGGGAATGCGATGCTGCATTTTGGCCCACATGTCCTCGGTGATCTCCTTGGCGCGCTCTTCGGTGCCGGTGCTGAAGGCGTCCGAGGTGGGTGTCACCGAGACGGTCAGGCTGCGGTGGCCCACAGTGAAGTCCTTGTAGACGCTGCCGTGGACGAAGTACGCGCCTTCGGGCTCGTACGAGTACGTGCCGTACCAGTCCGTCTCCATCTCGTTGCCGACGATGTCGCCGTTCTCGTTCTCCAGATACAGCCACCAGTCCATCTCTTCCGGCTCCGCCGGGGCGTAGCCCGTTTTGATCACGTGGTAGCGCGGGACGGGAAAGATCCCGCAGTCGTCGTCGGAGACGGTCGCGGTCTTCTGTTCCCCTCCTTGCTCCCACAAAAGATGCGGGGTCCAGCCGTCTCCGCAGACGTCCAGCACCTGGAAGGAGTTGACACCCGGGCCCGGCCGCCAGTATTCGTGGAAGTAGGACAGCCCGGAGTTGAAGGTCGCTTTGGCCAGGAACTCCCCGTCCTCGCCGGTGACGACCGTATCGCTCGTCGCCGCCTGTGCCTGCGTGGCCAGGCCGGCCGGCAGCAGCAGGCCGACGACGGCCAGCAGGACCGCGCCTGCGAGTGTACGCAGGCGTCGCGGCCTGGTGCGTGGCTTGAGTGCGCGCACGTCTCCCCCTGTGATCGGATGAACGGACGCAATCACCGTGCCCCGAGGGGCCGTGGCCGGGCCAGACCGTTGCGCCTGAGCGCAAATGATGAGGTCGGCGGGGTTCCTCGGGGTCGTGCCTGGGGCGCTGGCGGGTCAAAGCACGGCTGCCTCCGCGCCGTCCGCGGTGACCCGCGCCGCGCCGATGCAGTCCGGGGCGTCGATCTCGTCGAAGCGGATGACCGGGTCTGTACGTGGTCGGTGGAACTGGGTCTGAGGAGATCTCAGATGTCGGATCAACCAGCTGAGCCCGGTGGCCCGGCCGGCGGGTGTCACTCCGGGCGCGCGGTATCCGGGGCCGTGCGCGGGCTGACATCCGTCGGCGGTGCCTGGCGCAGCGGCCCTCCCGCTGCTTCCGGTCAGGTCCGCGGGTGTTGTGTCTCTGCCCGTTGGGTGGCTACGTCGGGGATGACGGCGATGGCCTCGGTGAAGCGGTTCTGCCGGATGAGGAGTTCGGCCAGGTCGGTTGCGGCTCGTGTGCCGGGCAGCGGGCGCAGGAGGGCGATGGCCTCCTCGATGCGGCCGTCCTGGGCAAGCAGCCAGGCGATGGTCAGCTCGCGGTCGTCGACCTCGCCGGCCGGCAGCGCTTCGATCTGTGCGATCGCTTCCCGGGCGCGTCCCGACTCTCCCATCAGCCACCACCGGTTGGATCGCAGCCAGAATGCCTCGTTCTGCGCGAGGAACTCCGGGCTGCGTCCTTCCGTGAGTTTCAGGGCCTTGTCGTGCAGGCCCTGGTCGGCGAGCAGGAACATGGTTGCCTGAAGAAGGTTGCCGTCGTAGAGATCGTCGAACGTGTGCTCCACCGACGCGATGGCTTCGTCGAACCGGCCCTGGCGGATGAGTAACTCCATCAGTGCGTTCTCGTGCCCGCCCGGAGGATACTCGGCGGCGATGAGGTCACGCAGGTACGCCTCCGCTTCTCCGGCTCGGCCCAGGTTCTCCAGGGCCGTCACGTACCGGTGTACGGCGGCGTACGTCTGTGTGTCGGCGAGGTTGCGGAGTTCCTCGATCCGACCGTGCCGGGCCAGGAGCTCGGCGTAGAACGCGACGTTGTTCTGCGGCCCGTGCCGGCGTGCGGCCACGTCCGCGCCGAGCAGCCGGATTGCCTCGTTGGCACGGCCGGACCGCTCCAGGACCCGGGCCTGTGCGGGCAGGACCTCCCACGCGTCGGGGCACTGCTTCGGGTCGTGCCGGAACTCCTGTGCGATCGGGGCCAGCAGCTCCAGTACGTGTTCGTCGCACTCCTGGCCTTCGGTGATCTCCACCAGGGCTCCGGGCACCCGTCTGTGGCGCAGGTACGGCCCCAGCACGCCGATCGCCTCGTCCACCTGCCCGGCCCGCACCAGCGCCTGGGCATAGGCTTGCCACGCGTCGACCGCGTTCGTACGCGGTCCCCGAGGACGTGCCAGCTCCAGGGCCCGGCCGACGCGGCCCCATTGCAGCAGGACGTCGGTGCCCGCACGCACTGCCGGCTGCCAGCCGGTGGCCGCGAACGGCTCGATCACCGTCCAGGCCCGCCCGAACTCCCCCCTCGCGCACAGGCCCCGTACCGCACCCGCAGCGCAAAACCAGTCCCCACGCTCCCGCGCCGCGTCCACCAGTGCCTCCGGGCCGCCGCGTTCGAGGATCTCGTCCACGATGCGCGGCGGGACACCGCCGAGGTTGCTCAACTGCCACTGGAGATCATCTACGTTCACGGGAGGACCCTAGGCCCGGTTGCGATGTCTCCGATTCTGGGGGCGTCCAGTGTCTGGTAGTCGGTTGTTTGTTGGGTGGTTGTCGGTGGTGGGAGTTGGGTGGTGGAGCTGGTCTCGGGGTGGATCTGGGGTCACAGCTTGCGTGGTTTTCTGGAGTTGTTGTCCCGGTGTGTGTTCGGGGTGGGGAGGACTGACGACGAGTGGCTGGATCGTTGGTATGTGTGTCCCCTGGTCGGTGCGGACGTGACGGTGGAGGTGCGGTTGGTGCGGGTCGTGGGCGGCGACGGGGTGTCCGTCACCGTCGCGGGGCCGGAGTCGTCCGGGCTCCGTCTGCGGGTGGAGGTCCTGGTGGACGCTTGCGCGCCTGTTCGGGTGTTCGCGAACCGGGCCGGTAGGTGAGTCGTGACGCCCCCGGGGGTTTCACGACTGGCCCGGTGACGTCCGCTGGCAACTGTGTGGCTGAGGGGGGAGGGTGTGGGGAGGCTTCCGGGAGGAGTGTGTCGGTCCGGCTCGGATAAGGTGCCCGGAAGTCAGGCTGGAGGGGGTTGTGTTGGAGCGTCGGAGGCTGATCGGGATTGGGGCGGGGGTGGGGGTTCTGCCCGTCTGGTGGGCCCTGCGTCGGGTGGCAGACGGGGCCAAGGGGGACTGGCACACGGACACCGGACCGCTGGAGCGGGCGTTCCCGGTGCTGGGCCCGCTCACCGATGCCAGGTGGGTGAGCAGCCGGGACGGCGATCGGGGCATGCCGTCGCCGGAGCTGGTGATCTCGGGCTTCGCCCGGCTGGCACCGGGGAGACCTGCCGAGCTGACGGCGGCTCACGCCTTCGTCTCCGCGGGGCCGGGCGATGACTTCTCCTCGTGGTTCGAGGAGCCGCTCAAGGGTGAGGGGCCGGCGAATCCCCGATGGATCCGTTCGCGCGAGCTCGACCGCGACGGGAGTGGTTACTCCGCCAGGCTGTGGCTCGACCGTCGCAGCGCCACCGTGCGTTTGTGGGCACTCAACCCGTATGGCTGGGCCACGTCGATCGTGACCGGTGGGCCGTCCGGGTGGGGTCCTTGATCCAGATCATTTGCAGCGCGCAGGTGGAGGCCGGTGAAGCAGCTTTTCGGGGTTTTGTCGTATCGCGTGGCGACGCCGCGCCGGGCCCTGAGCTTGTTGATCAGGCGCTCGGCGGTGTTCCGCCTCTTGCAGGAGTCGGCCTCGTGGCCGGCGGGTCGGCCGTCTTTGCTGCCCTTTTCCTTACGGTTGGCGGCCTGGTCCTTCCCTCCGGGATGACAGACGTGATGCGGCGTTTGTGCGGGCAGGTGCGGTTGCTGCGGGGCGAGTCGCGTTGTCCCGGCCGCGTCGGGCCGGACGCGGGACGACCGACGGGCCTGCCAACCCGCACGTTTTTGACAACGGGGGTGCATTGCCGGCTGTCTGCGGCAGGCCGAAGGAGCCGCCGGGGGGTGGGACGGTGTCAGGCTGACGATGTCTGCGAGGTACTGCTCCGGCTCGCCCGGTGACGTGGATCCGGGACCTTGGCCGCTGGAGGGCGGCTGTTGGTCGGACCCGGCCCGTATCGTTGGGACATGAGTGGCAGCGGGGATGTGGTCGACTCGCCCGGCGTGCTGGCCGGGGCGCTGCGCGGGCTGATCGGCGGGGGGCCGCTCGAGCCGGTGGGGTTCGAGGGGATCCTGGCTTCCGCGGTCCGGCTGGTGTGGCTTGACCGGTCGGCCGTGTCGGTGGCGGTGGGACCGTCGGCAGGGCGGCCGACGACGGCTGTGCGTCTTGCTCTCGCCCGCCTTGCCGATGCCCTCGCGGGCCGTTCCCGGGGGCCGGGTTCCGCGCGGAACGTCCTCGTCACGGAGTCGGGCCAGGACGAACTCCTCCTCGACGTCATCCCGCTGCGCCGGGTGTACGAGATCGCGGCGCGTGTCTTCACCGATCCTGTGCCCTGCCTCCTGGCTACTCCGGACGGTCCCGGCGGTCTGCTGGGGCCCGCCGTGCTCCGGGACCGCCTTGCCGAGCATGCGGCCGCGGGAACGGTGCCCTGGCCGGACGATGCCGAGCAGGCGATGCTCCGGCTGCCCCGGGCGATTCCGGCCGCCGAGCGTGCCGCGCTGCGGGCGGCCGCCGGGCTGGCCGGGCCGGGGCCCGGCCTTGCCGGGGCGGCGGAGTTCGTGCTCTGGCAGCACCGGGAGATCGCCCGCCGCCGGCTCCACGACACCGACTTTCCCGGCGTGCCCGCGACCCGGCCCGCCCGGCCCGCCGTGCTGCCCGGTGCCCTGGCCGGGCCGCTGGCCGGTGTCCATCCGGTGGCGGCCGCGCGCGGTGTGGCGGAGCTCGGATGGCGGCAGACCGGGCACCGGGTGCTGTGGCCGTCCGTCGCGCCCGCGTATCCCGACGTGGTTGCCGCGCACCTCGTGCACGACCTGTTCCATCAGTGCGGGCCCGACGCCGTCCGTCCGACCGTGCCGCTGCTGGCGATCCTCGGAGAGGGCGCCGACGCGCCGCTGGGGCGGGTGGGGTCGGTGGCGGTGGCGTACGGGCTGGCGGCAGCCTTCCCGGCCGATCGTGCCGCCGCCGTTGCCGCGCTGGTCGCGCAGGCCGGCCGGGGGTGGTTCGACGCGGGTCTGCTCGCGGAGCCGGTGGCGTGGCTGTGGCGGCGGGACGTGACGTACCGGATCCGTCTGGGCCACGGGCTCCGCGAGGCCGCGGCGGCCGGGCTGGCCCGGGAGATGCAGGAGGTCACGCTGCGGACGCTGGACGACCTGGCCGACGACCCGGGGCAGCGGGGGCTCGCGGACCTGGTGACCCTGGCGGCGGACTGCGCCGGGCGGGCGGGCGTCCGGGGGGAACCACCGGTCGCGGAAGTGGTGCGGCGGCCGCGGGAGGTGCTGGGGTCGTCCGGGGGGTACGGCGATCGGCCGGGGGACGATCCCCGGACCTCGGGTCGGAAACCCTGGTGACCACATCGTCCGGGAGCGGCATTGCGGGGTGAACCGGAGTAATGCCTCGCAGCATGTTTGCTCGCACGAGACACTCGGGCTCACCTTGTCGGGGTCGTCCGTTCCTGGAGGGAGTTCTGTGGCATCCATCAAGGACATTGTTTTCGACAGCCCGCATCCGGCGTCGTCCGCCCGATTCTGGGCGCAGGTCCTGGACGAGTACGAAGTCGCGCCGTACGACGGGGCGGAGCTGGCCCGGCTGCGTTCCCTGGGTGTCAGCGGTCCGGAGGACGACCCCTGTGTCCTGCTCGTCGCCACGGACGGCAGGCTTGCCCCGCATCTTCTTTCAGCTGGTGCCGGAGGGCAAGCAGGTCAAGAACCGGGTCCATCTCGACCTGAGGACGACCGAAGCAGCTGCGGAGGTCGAACGGCTGTGTGCACTCGGGGCAACGGTTCGGGCCGAGCGTGAGGACTTGATCACGATGCAGGATCCCGATGGCAACGAGTTCTGCATCGTGCGCCCGTGAGCGGACCGGCCTTCGGTCTCGTCGAGGGCTCCGCCACCTCCCGACATGATCGACTTCAACTGGTCCGCAGGAACGGACGATTACTCCGGGTCCGCCTGGGCCTGCGCGCGTGTGTCGGGTGGGTCCGGGCCGGCATCCGATGCCGGGAGGAGCCGGCCGGAAAGCCGGCGGCCCCGGGTGCGGTCCGCTCGACGATCCGGGTGCGGTCTCCTGCGAAGACTCCCGCTGCATCGCCGTGGTGGCCGGCCGGCGGGAGGCGCCGCAGGAGTGCGGGCAGGTGGTCACCGACGTGATGCAGGAGGATATCCGGAGCCTGCTCGTACGATCGCCGGCCGGCTGCGTTGCTGCGGGTGTGGCGTACCTGACGCGGGTCGTCGGACGAAAGCTGAAGAAGATCCGGTTCCGGCCACACCTGATCACCGGCTGCCTGCCGGTCACCGGCCTCGGCCGCCTGATCGCGACACCGGACACCGCGGGTTCAAACCGAGTACTGCCTCCACCACCTGTCGGAAGCCGAGGACTGGATCAAGGCCCACGGCTCGGTGACGGTCCACTGCCCCGTGTGGGGCGCCGGGTCCGGCCTGCTGACGAACCGGCGGCAGCGTCGTACCACCACGGGGGTTTGGTACGGGCGCCGCCCCGCCGTCTGTGGCGCACGTACCGTGGTGGGCACCGCGGCTTTGCCGGTCCTGGCAGGCAGTGTGCAAGAGACACGGGAGGCAGTGATGTCCGAGCGCTTCACGGACGACGTCCGCGCCGTCCTCAGAGGTGCGAACGCACGGGCCGGGCAGCGCGTCGACACCCGGATCCAGCCCGGTGATCTGCTGCCGGCGCTTCTCGACGCGGAGAACACGCCGGGGGCGTTTGCATTGGCGGCCCTTGGCGTGCGACGCGAGGCCGTGACGCGCGGGCTCGACGAGGCGCCGCGCCGGAGGGGGCCCGGGTGGCTGCCGGCGGGGCTGCTGCGGCGCGGCCTGTTCACCAGGGAGGCGAAGAAGATCCTGGAGGAGTCCCTGCGGGTCGCGTTGGCCCGTCACGAGAGGACCTTCGGCGACGAGCATGTGCTTCTCGCGATGACGGTACGCCCCGGTGCCGTACGCAATGCGCTGGCCGCATGCGGCGTGACGTCCCAGGAGGTGGAGCGCGTCCTCGGACAGGGCTGAGACGCGGGCGCGGTCCGCCGGGCGTCACCCGGGACCTCGCCCGCACGATGCCCGCCGGAAGCGACGCCGCCTGCGCGGCCGCCCTCGGGGTGAGCAGGACCGACGACGAGTGGCCGGATTGTTGGTTTGCGTGTCTCCTGGCCGGTACGGACGCGACGGTGGGGGTGCGGTTGGTGCGGGCCGTGGGCGGTGACGAGGTGTCCGTCACCGTCGCGGGGGCGATGTCGCCCGGACTCCGTCTGCGGGTGGAGGTCCTGGTGGACGCTTGCGCGGCCTGTTCGGGTGTTCGCGAACCGGGCCGGTAGGTGAGTCGTGACGCCCTCGGGGGCTTCACGACGGGCTTGTCTTCCGGTCGGTGGCGTCCGTGGACAATTGTGTGGCTGAGGGGGAGGGTGTGGGGAGGCTTCCGGGAGGAGTTCGTCCTTCCTGGTGGAGGACGAGAAGGCCCGCTGCGTCGTCGTGTGACAGGGGAGACCGGCCACTGCCGTATCGGCAGCTCGAGCCGGCTGTGACGACGCCCACCGTCCGGGTGGGGCCGCTGGGCGCCGTCGTGGCCGGCTCAGACGGCCGCCCGGCGAGACGTTCGGCTGCCGGCCGAAACCCGGGCCGTCGCGTCTGGCCGTGACGGGGTCCGTCGGGTCAGGACCGCCACCGTGGCCCGCGTTCCGGGCTTCCCCTGTGCCGCGCGGGCCGTGCGGGTCGTGCGTTGCCGCAGGACCGTCGGCCGAGACGTTCATCCGACCCTGACGACCCTCGATTTCACCGGGTCCGATCCGACGGCGTTCCTGAACGGCGCTGCCGGGACTGGCACGATCCGGTCATGGGAAATATCTACGACTACTACGCGGCCGCCGACGACACGCAGGCCCTCGCGTTGTTCGAGGACGACGGCATGGCCGATCCGTTCGGCACGCTCGGCCTCAAAGGGGCAGACCCCTACCTGATCCTCAGAACCGTCGAAGCCCGCCTCACAGGAGTGTCCGAGGAGCGGGTGGAAGCCGACCCCCGCTTCTGCGGCCTCCTCAACGGCCCCGGGCACGACGGGCCCTGGCTCGTCTCGCTGACCGACACCCTTCGCGATGTCCTCGCAGCGTCCGCACCGGAGCGCCTGCTGGATGCCGCCACCGTATGGACCCGCACGCAGGACGGCGGCGGGACGGATCCGGGGCTCATGGCCGACTTCCTGGGACGCCTCGGTCAACTGGCCCGTGCTGCCGGGCCGCGGCAACGCCTGTACTGCGGGATGTCCCTGTAGGGAGCAGCACATCGGTGAAGTTCGGCGGCCGTGAGCAGGACGGGATGCCGGACAGCGGCGTGCACACCGACGACGGCCCCGATACTGCAGCCGGGCATGAACTGCGGCCGCTCGCCGGGGGTGTTGTGCTGGCGTTGGATCCGGACGTCGGGCTTGTCGGCCTCGCCGGCGATCTGTCACGGATCGGGTATCCCGTTTGGGGGGTGGAAGCCACCCCCGGAACTGCATGATCACGGGACACGACGGCCGCTTGTCACCTCGATCATCGGCGGCGGCAGTGATGGGGTGGTCGGGGGTGCCGGGCCGGCGCGGCGGTTGGTCCGGCGGGGTGGCTGGGGCGGGGTCCCACTTCGGTTCATCGTGACCCGAGGCAGGCATGTGGGGCCGGTTACGTGCGTATCCGAGGGGCCGGTTACCACCGCCGTAGCCACGGCAGGGGGCGGGCCGCTGGTGGGCTGTTGCTGGAGTGGGTTCGGGGTGGTGTGGTTCAGGACGGGCTGCCCGCCGTGGCCTGGGTTCAGTTGGTTGCCCAGTCGTATCCGAGGTCGGCGAGTTGGGTGCGTTGTTGGGGGGTGAGTTTGTCGCGTCGGTTTTTGTGGTTGCTCAGGAATACGCCCAGGCGTACCGACGTTCCGTCGGGCAGTTGTTCGACGTGGTGTCTGCCGACGGTTGTCTTCCCTTCTCGTGCGATGTATTGGGCCAGCGCTGCTGTGCCTCGCTCGAAGGCCGCCGCAGCGCCCCTGGCGGGCTTCGCGGGCGTGGGCTGCCGGGGGAGGGGCGTGATACCGAGTTGTTCCAGCCGTTCGCGTTGTCCGTCGGTCAGTTGCTGCCATACCGTCGGTTGGCGTTGTCTGGCCAGCCACCGGCCGGTGTCGAGGCCGCCCACCGTCACGCCGGGGAGGAGTTCGTCGGGGGTTGCTCCGTCTTCGATCAGCCGGCGGACGGCGGCGTAGTGGCGTTGCCAGCGGGCCGGCCAGGCGGGGTTCCAGTCGGGGTCGATGTCCGTGAGGGCGGTCTCCCATTCGGGGTGTCCGTCGAGGGCTGCGGGGCGGCGGAGGTTGGACAGCCACTGCCCGATCGGCCGGTCCAGCATCGACGCGGTGCGCGGCGCGCACAGCGTGCGGTGTTCTGCCGCGTAGGCGCGGGCGGCTTCCAGGTTTTCCTGGAAGCGTTCGTCGGTCACGGACCAGATCATGCCGAGTTCCTCGAGCCGGCGGGCGCGTTGTCCGTTCATCTGTCCGGCCTGGTACGTGCGCCGCTGTTCTGCGACCCATTGCCCCAGCGGGTGCGGTCCGGGTGGTTCCTTGTGTCCGTAGGGTACGCGGGCGTGGCCCTCGCGGTCGGTGTAGCGCTTGAGGGCGGTCCAGCCGCGGGCCCAGTCCTGGCGCTCGGTGTCGATAACGTTGAAGGACACCCATTGCGCGATCATCACGGGATCGCGCGGGGCGGCGAATCGCAGCAGGAGCCGGCCCTCGTCCTCGCCTTCGTCGGGCGGGGTGCCGATCCACCGGGACGGCTCGACGACGGCCTTGTGCGGTTCCTGCGGGACGGCGAGGAGCTCCACGGCCTCTTCGTCGTGGGCACGCAGGCCGGCGAGGATCTTCACCAGGGGGCGGAAACTCCCGGAGGTGAACATGTCTTCGGGCTGCTCGTCCCGTCGGAGGAAGACCGGCACGATCAGACGTGCCACCTTGCCCTGCCCGGGTGTCTGGCGCAGGGCCCGGCCGACGGCCTGGACGATGTCGTGCGGCGCTCCTTTGGGGTCGAGGAGGGCCACCGAGTCCACGGCCCGGATGTCCACGCCCTCGCCGAGGACCCTGCAGTTCGACAGCACCGCCGGCAGTGCCGTGGTCCCGAACGTCCCGAGGACCTGCCGTCGGTGTTGCGGGTCGTGGTCGCCGCACAGCCAGTCGGCCCGGTGTCGCCGTTCGGTTTTTCTGATCGGTGGTTGTGGTGTTGAGCTGGGTTGATCAGTTGGCTGGTTGGGGCTGGTGGTGTGGTGTGTGCCGGTGTGGGGGTTGGTGTTGTTCGCGGGTCTTGGCCGGGTGGGGCTGTGAGCTGTGGGTTTGGTGTTCCGGGTTGGTGTTGCTGGTGTTGATCGGTTTGGGTGGTTGGCCGGTCGGGTTTGCTGGGTGGCTGTTGTAGCGGTGCAGGGGTGTGGGGCCGTGGATGCCGATGGTGTTCATGAACCGTTCCGGGTTCGGTAGAGAGCTCAGTTGGTGGTTGTGACCTGCGGTTTCGTGGCTGTCAGGTAGTAGGTGTTCTCGTACTCGACGGGCGGGACGTGGCCTATCTCACCGTGCAGGCGTCGG
>NZ_WEGJ01000075.1 GCF_009604385.1 Streptomyces smaragdinus | reverse complement strand
ACCCCCACAACCACCAACGGCCCACCCCACCGCCGACAACGCCCGCCCCCGCCGGCTACGCCAGCCCTGTCACCCCGAAACGGGCGGCCGTGGGTGGGCAACCGCCCCGCGCCGCAGGCGCGGGGAGCCGGCGGCGCGGCGCCCAACGCACCCGACCACCCGCCCCCGGCGGAAGCCGCCGCCCGGGGGGGCGCCCCCCAAACCCCAGGAACGCAGAAAACCCCGCCCGGGCGCAACGCGCCGAGGCGGGGTCCGCGGAACCGCGGTCAGGCGCGGCCCGCAGTCTTCTGCGTCCTGCGCGACACGGAGTCGATGATGACCGCCGCCAGCAGCACACCGCCGGTGATCATGTACTGAATCGAAGCCTCCATGTTCAGCAGCGACAGCCCGGTCGAGATCGACTGAATCACCAGCATGCCCAGCAGCGCCGACCACACCGTGCCCCGCCCGCCGAAGAGGCTCGTACCACCGATGACCGCGGCGGCGATCGCCAGCATCAGCGTGTTGCCCCCACCGGCCATCATCGTGGCGCTCGCGGTCTGACCCGCGAAGAACATCCCGCCGATCGCCGCGAAGCCGCCCGCGATCGCGAAGACGGTGATCCGGACCAGCTCGACGTTGATACCCGCACGCCGCGCCGCCTCGACCCCGCCGCCGACCGCGAAGACCTTCCGGCCGAACGACGTCCGCCGCAGGATGAAGTCGACGATCACCAGGCACACCAGGAAGATCACCAGCGCGTTCGGCACACCGGCCGAGCTGTTGAACATGACCGCCGCGGCGAAGGACACGATCGCCAGGGCGACGACCCGGATCAGGATCTCGCTGGTCGGCCGGAACGGCACACCGGCCGCCCGCCGCCGCCGCTGGTCCATGAAGGACCCCACGAGCAGCGAGATCACCGCGAGCCCCGCCACCAGATAGGCGCCGGCAATGTCCTGGTCCAGCAGGAAGGAGCCCTTCCCCAGCAGCTTGACCGGCCCGTCGTCCGACGGGATGTTGATGGTGCCGCTGGAGCCGAGCAGCCACAGCATCAGACCGTTCCACCCGAGGAAGCCGGCCAGCGTCACGACGAACGCCGGCACCCCTATCCGCGCGAAGAACCATCCGTGCAGCGCCCCGATCGCCACACCGGTGACGATCGTGAGCAGCAGCGCCAGCCAGGCGTCCATCCCGTGCCGTACGACGACCACCGCGAACACGGCGGAGGCCAGACCGCTGACCGAGCCGACCGACAGGTCGATCTCGCCGAGCAGCAGCACGAAGACCAGGCCGATGGCGAGCATGCCGGTGGCGGCCAGGTAGTAGGCGATGTCCGACAGGTTGTCGGCGCTCAGGAAGCGGTCGTTCTTGAGCTGGAAGATCACCGCGATGGCGATCAGGCCGATGACGACCGGGATGGATCCCAGCTCACCGCCCTTGACCCGGCGCTTGAAGTCCTTGAGGTAGCCCTTGAAGCCCTCTTCGCGGACGAGCAGCCGGGGGTCGACGGCGGCCGTGGCCACCGCCGCGGCGGTGGGGTCCTCGACCTGGGCCGGGACCTTGCTCTTGGTCAGGTCGGTCACTTTGCCGCCTCCGTGGTGCGACGCTCCGCGCGACGGGTCACGGCGTTGTCCGTGGCGCCCGTGATGGCGGCGATGATCTCTTCGTGGCTGGTGTCCTTCACGGGGAAGGTGCCGTTGTTCCGGCCCAGACGCAGCACGGCGACGGTGTCCGCCACCGCCTTGACGTCGGCCATGTTGTGGCTGATGAGGATGACGCCGAGGCCGCGCTCGCGCAGCCGCTCGACCAGGTCGAGGACCTGGGCGGTCTGCTCCACGCCGAGGGCCGCGGTGGGCTCGTCGAGGATGACGACCTTGGGCTCGCCGATCAGGGCGCGCGCGATGGCGACGACCTGACGCTGACCGCCGGAGAGGCCCGCGATGGGGATCCGGACGCTCGGGATACGGATGGACAGGGTGTCCAGCAGCTGGCGGGACTTCTGCTCCATGGTGACCTCGTCGAGGACGCCGCGGCGGCGCAGCTCCCGGCCGAGGTAGAGGTTGCCGACGACGTCCAGGTTGTCGCACAGGGCGAGGTCCTGGTAGACGGTGGCGATGCCGAGTTCCTGGGAGTCGTGGGGCTTGCTGACGGAGACCGGCCGGCCCTCCCACTCGAGGGCACCCTCGTCGATGGGATGGACGCCGGCGATCGCCTTGACCAGCGTGGACTTTCCGGCGCCGTTGTCGCCGACCAGTGCGACGACCTCTCCGGCGTGGACCTCAAGATCGACGTCGGTGAGGGCCTGGACCGCACCGAATCGCTTGGAGGCTCCGCGCAACGCCAGCACGGGCGTAGCGGACACGTGAATCATCTCCTTCGCCGCCTGACCGGCGGGGATGCCGCGTCCTGCGGGCAGGACGCGAGGGTTGTGCTAACGCACAGGATGTACGGAGTGGGGGGTGCGCCGTGGGGCGCGGACCCTGCGCTGCCCCGACCGGCCCCTGCCCCGTTCGCTCCCGCGGAGGGAAGGGAACGGGGCAAGGGCCGACGGGGAGGATGCCGGGTCCCGTCGGGACCCGTGAGGCGTGGTTTCCGGTCCGGCCGCCCCCGAGGGCGGCCGGACCGGGCCGGTTACTTGAGGCCGGCCTTGGCGCACGCGGCGGCGAACTCGCCGGCGCAGATCTCGTCGATCGTGTAGAGACCGTCCTTGACCACGGTGTCCTTGATGTTCTTCTGGGTCACCGAGACCGGGGTCAGCAGCTGCGCGGGGACCTTGTCGTTGGACCCGGAGGTGACCTCGGCGGTCGCGACGGACGAGATGTCCTCGCCCTTCAGCAGCTTGACCGCGAGCTCGGCGGCGGCCTCGGCCTGCGGCTTGAACGCCTTGTAGACCGTGGCGTACTGGGTGCCGGCGACGATCCGCTGGATGGCGGCGAGCTCGGCGTCCTGGCCCGTCAGGGTGAGGCTGCTGAGGCCCGCGCCCTTGAGGACGTTGGCGATACCGCCGGCCATGCCGTCGTTCGCGGAGTAGACGCCCGCGATGTTCTTCTTGCCCAGCTGGGTGATGGCGGCGGACATCTTCTCCGCGGCGACCGTGTCCTTCCACAGACCGGTCTGCTCGTAGGCGATGTCGACCTTGCCGTCCAGGGCGCCGTGCGCGCCCTTCTTGAACTGGGCGGCGTTCGGGTCGGCGTCGTCACCGTTGATCATGACGACCTTGGCCTTCGGGTCCGCCTTGTCGCCCATGCCCTCGAGCAGGGCCTCGCCCTGGAGCTGGCCGACCTTCTCGTTGTCGAAGGAGACGTAGGCGGACACGGGGCCCTGGGCGAGACGGTCGTACGCGATGACCTTGACGCCCTTGGAGGTGGCCTCCTCGACGGAGGACTTGATGGCCGCGGCGTCCTGGGCGCTGACCGCGATGACCTTGACGCCCTTGGTGATCATGGTGCTGACCTGCTGGGCCTGCTTGGCCGGGTCCGCGCCGGCGTTCGCGTACTCGACGGTGCAGTCGGAGCAGAGCTCCTTGACCTTGTTCTCGAAGTACGGCTTGTCGAACTTCTCGTACCGGGCGGTGGTGGTGTCGGGCAGCAGCAGGCCGATGGACTTGCCACCCTTGTCGCCGGAGCCGGCGGCCTTGTCCTTGTCGTCGTCGCCGGCCTTACCGCAGGCGGCTATGGACAGGGCCATCGAGACAGCGACCGCGCCGACGACGGCGCTACGAATCTTGGCGTTCATAAGAAGAGGAGTACCTCCCTGACGAGGCCGCGTCGCTGCGGCCGAGGTGGAGAGAAGTCAACTCGGCAAGCGCCATATCGTCAATAAGTAAATTATTAACGACATGGCAACGATGCCTTTTGTTCCTTACGTGAACGCAGGAACCTGGGATGGGATGATTCCGTCCAAAACGGACGTATCGCCCATTTCGCTCAGCACCAGGGCCAGCGCCCCGAGCACCTCCGCGCGACTGCCCAACGCCCCTCCGGCGAGGGCCAGTTGCCGGGCCGCGCTGGGGATCGCGTAGCGCGCGACGGACTCCCGGATGGGGTTGAGCACCAGATCCCCGGCCTCCGCGAGATCGCCGCCCAGCACGACCCGGCTCGGGTTCAAGAGATTGCACAAGGAGGCCACGCCGCTGCCGATGTGCCGGCCGACGTCGCCCACCATCCGGCGGCAGCCGGGGTCGCCCTCGCGCGCCAGCTGGACCATGCGTTCAACAGTCAGATCCGGGCCGTGGCTCGCCTCGAGGAGCGGCAGCACGTACCGGCCCGCGGTGAAGGTCTCCAGACACCCCCGGTTGCCGCAGCGGCAGACCGGACCCGACTCGTCCAGCGTGATGTGGCCGATCTCACCCGCCGTACCGCCCGGACCCCGGTAGATCTGCCCGTTGATCACCAGTCCGGCACCGACCCCGCTGGCCACCTTGATGTACGCCAGATCCTTCACGCCCCGTCCGGCACCCCAGACGAGTTCTCCCAGGGCACCGAGGTTGGCATCGTTGTCGACGTAGACGGGCACACCGAGGCGCTCGGCGAGGTCCTCACGCGGATTCGTGCCCGCCCAGCCCGGCAGGATGGACGTGGAGCCCAGCACCCCGGTGGCGACGTCGATCGGGCCGGGGACGCCCAGCCCCACGCCGATGGTCTTCTCGGCGGCCACCCCGGTGGCCGCGACCAGCCGCTTGACGAGGCTCTCGGCGCGGTCCAGCCCCTGCGCGGCGGAGGCGTCCACATCGATGGGCTCGGACTCCTCGGCCAGGATCTGATGGGCGAGGTTGCCGATAGCCACCCGCAGATGACTGTGCCCGAAGTCCACGCCGATCACGATGCCGGCGTCCCCGCTCAGCGACACCGCCCGGGCCCGGCGGCCGCCGGCCGAGGTCGGGGTGACGCTCACCGTGCCGCCGTCCTGCAGCTCACGCACGATGTTGGAGACGGTGGCGGCGGACAGCCCGGTGCTTCTGGCGATCTCCGCCTGGGTGAGCGATCCGGCCAGCCGTACGGCGCGTACGACCCGCTCGAGATTGGCCCGGTGCAGCGACGACTGCGAACCCGGAGTCTCCACGACCATCCACTCCCGCCTGGGACGGGGCGGCACGACGGCCGCCCGCCTCTCAGGGCACAGCGATGTGCCCCCTACTGTCTACAACTAGTGAAGTCTAGGCTCGGTGGAGGGTGATATCTGCGTCAAGACCTTGATGCGACTGTGACCCGGTATGGGGGGAAATTTAGTCTCTGGCGCACGCCGGCATACGACCGCCCGCCTGGGTCAACGGTTGTTGACCCAGGCGGGCGGTCGGACGGCGGAAGTCAGCGGAAGGTGCCCTGCGACACCGATCCGGCGATCCGGCGCTGGAAGAGGACGTACACGACCAGCACGGGCACGACGGTGATCACGATCGCCGCGAAGAGCGCGCCGTAGTCGATGTCGTAGACCTGCGAGGACGCGTAGGCAGCCATCCCCTGGGTCAGGACCCATTTGTTCTGGTCGGTGTTGAGCGCGACCGGCAGCAGGAACTGGTTCCACAGCCCCAGGAAGTTGAAGATCGCCACCGCGGCCATCCCGGGACGTGCCATCGGCAGCATCACCTGGAAGAACGCCCGCCAGTCACCCGCGCCGTCGATCAGCGCGGCCTCGTACACGTCGTTCGGCAGCGACCGGAAGAACGCGTAGAGGAAGAACATCGTGAACGGCAGTGCGAACGCGACATAGGTGAGGATCAGTCCCGGACGCGTGTTCAGCAGCCCCAGGTTCTGCAGCTGGAAGAACAGCGGGACGATCGCCAGGAAGACGGGGAACGTCAGCCCGGCCAGCATCACGTAGTAGATCACCCGGCGCCCGGGGAACTGGAACCGGGCGAGGATGTAGGCGCACATCGCGCCCAGCAGCATCACCAGGACCAGCGCGCAGGTGACGACGATCACCGAGTTGAGGAAGTACTTCCCGATGTTCGCGTCGGTCCACGCGTTCGTGTAGTTCTCGACCCGCCAGTGGTCCGGCAGCGAGAACGGCGACGACAGGATCTCGCCGGTCGACTTGAACGACGACATCAGTACCCACAGCATGGGCACGATCACGATGACGGACCACGCGATCAGCAGGACGTGCGAGATCACCGCGACGGTGCGGTCGCTGCCCGCGGCGGCCCGCCGGATCTTGCGGTCCCGGATCTTCCGGTCGGCGGTTACGGTGCTCACTGAGCGGCTCCTTCTGCTCGAGCACGCCGAGACTTGAGCCCACGCGCCTTCTCCATGCCGTCGCTCTCGCCACCGCCGGTCAGCCGGTTGACGAGGAACACCAGCGCCGCGAACACCAGGGTGACGACGGCGAGGACCACGCCCATCGCGGTGGCGTATCCGAACTGCTGCTGCCGGAAGGCGACGTTGAACAGCCGCTGGCTGATCGTCAGGGTCGAGTTGTCCGGCCCGCCGTTCGGCAGCAGCGCCTGTACGAAGACGAACGCGTCCAGCGCGGCGATACCCAGATAGATGTACGCCGTCTGCACGCTGTCCCGGATCGCCGGCAGGGTGACCGATATCGTCGTCCGGAACCGGCCGGCCCCGTCGATCCTGGCCGCCTCGTACAGCTCGGCGGGAACTCCCTTGATCGCCGCGATGAAGAGCACCGCGTAGAACCCGACGAGTCCCCAGACGAAGACGAACATCAGGGACGGCATCGCCGCCGATTTCTCACCCAGCCAGGCGAACGCCTCGAATTGATCGAGTCCGATCTTGGTGAGGAAACCGTTGACCAGACCGGCGTTCGGGTCGAACATCTGCGCCCAGATCAGACCGACGATGATCGCCGGCACGACGTAGGGGAAGAAGGAGACGATGCGGTAGAACGACGCACCCCCGATCCCTCGGACGGCGCCCCTGCTGGGGCCGCCCAGGGTCACGGCCACCGCGACCGCGAGGGAGAGCGACAGCGTCACGAACGGCACAACGGCCGCCAGCAACGCCACATTGCGCAACGCCTTCTGGAAGACGTCGTCCTCGAACATCTTGGTGAAGTTGTCCAGCCCGACGAAGTCGTACTCCGGGCTGAAGCCCCGCCAGTTGGTCATCGCCCAGAAGATCGCCTGAACGAACGGATACAGGACGAAGGTCACGAAGACGGCCAGCGGGACACCGAGGAACGCCAGGAAGAACGTCACCCGGTCGACGGTGAGTTTGCGGCGCCGGGGCCGCCCGCCGCGAGCGGCCGGCGTGGACCGGCGGCTCGCGGCTTCGGGGGTGGTGATCTTTTCTTTCATGGGGGTGCTAGCTGACCTCGAACTTCTCGATGGAGTCGTCCTTGGCGATCTTGTCGGAGATCTTCTGCAGTTCCTTGGTCAGACCCGCGGCGTCGAGGTCACCGGAGAGGAACGAGTTCCACGGCACCAGCATGTCGGTGTTGATGCCGTAGGCGCCGACGAACTTCCAGTCGAAGATGTTGTCGCCCGCGTCGGCGAGCATCTTCGACTGCGAGACCAGCGCCGTCGAGCCGTAGCCGTCCTCCGGCACCGTGCCCTTGACGATGGTCGGGGCCAGCTTGGTCTTGGAGAAGTTGGAGGCCGCCTCCTTCGACAGCATGGCCCGCAGCACCTCCTTGCCGCCGGCCGCGTTCTTCGCCGCCTTGGGGACGATGAACGGCTCACCCGCGGCCGCGTGCACGGCCTCGTAGGGCATCTTCGGGCTGGCGGTGAGCGTCATCTCCGGGATGCCGGTCATCTGGAAGTCGGCCTTGGTGGCGTCCTTCATCTCGTTCTCGATCCAGCCACCGGTCGGGTACAGGAGCGCCTTCTGGTCGTTGGACCAGGACGCCTGCGCCTTCTGGAACTGGGTGCCGGAGCCGCCGGGGACGAACATCTTCTCCTTGACCATGGTCTCCATGATCTTGAGGACGCCCTGGATGGCCGGGTGCGACCAGGAGTCCGGCTCCAGCTTCTCGAGGGCGATGCGGACCTCGTCGCCACCCTCCTTGATCGCCGAGTCGATGAGCAGCGTCTGGTAGTAGGTCGCGGCTTCCTTGCCGTGGACGAAGAGGTACTTGCCCTTCTTCTTCGCCTGGCGGCCGAGCTCGAGCGCCTCTTCCCAGGTCTTCGGCGCGGTCCAGCCGTTCGCGTCGAACAGCGTCTTCGAGTACCAGACGCCGTACACCGTCATGACGTAGTTCAGGCCGACGAACTTGCCGTTGAACGTACCGGGCGTCTTGACGCCGGCGTAGATCGTGTCGGCGATCTTCTGGCCCTCGTAGTTGTTGGCCTCGAGGACGTCGTCCAGCGTCTCGAGCTGGTCGAGAATGCCGAGGAAGCCGATCTGGTCCTCACCGGAGTTGTCGATGAGGTCCGGCGGGTTCCCGCCGACGAACCGGGGCTGCAGCTCCGGGGCGATGTCGACGACCGGCTTGACCTCGACCTTGACACCGGCGACCTGGGCCCCGATGACCTTGTTGGCGAAGTCGACGTAGTCGGTGCCGTAACCGCCGTCGAAGATGCACGCCTCGACCTTGGAGTTCTTCGCGACGCCGAACGGGTTCTTGTCCGAGGTCTTGCCCTTCGGACCGCTCTTCTCGTTCTCGTCGGAGGAGGGAGAGCTGCACGCGGCCGCCATCGATGCCATGGCTGCCGTCGCGATAGCTCCGCGCAGGAACATTCGCCTGTCGAGGCCGGTACGAGTGGTCATCTCTGCATCCTCACTGATCGAATGGATCTTCATGGGTTTGCTGCTTGTTCGGCCGTCGGGCCTGGACGGCGATGCGCTCGACACACCGTCTTTCGAGTGCGCCGTTCATGTGATTCTCCGCATGAGCTGGTGGCGAAGATATACACATCGGGGGCGTTTCGCCGTCGATTCGAAGCCGCTCGGCGGCACCGAGGGTGATCAGCTGAGCAATGTCGGAAATGCGGTCGCCGGGGTCGCGGCCGGAGCGACAGTCGTGCTCCTGATCAGATCGCGATGGCCTACGTCGGTGGTGGATCCCATGCTCAAGTCCTCACTCTCCACAGGCATCGCCGCGATCAGCTTGGTACTGGATCTTGCTGGGTGGCTCACCGGGGAAGGGTACGCACGGTCGGCCGTACGCCTCGACGCACACGCCACCCCCCGGATCCTCGGACGCACGTTCACCGTTCGCCTCCGGACGCGACAGGTATAGTCCACTTCCCGTCAAGTGGGCAAGATCGAATACCGGTTTGGTCGGCAGTCTTTCCCGAGTTGAGACCTGGACGCGACCCCAGGTGGTCCAGTGGGAGCGGTACCAGAACCCATGCGGCACTCGCGGCCAATGAGCCGTTCGGCGTAGTTCGTCACCACAATCCTGGTGGTGACAACGTTTCCTTGCGGTCATAGACGGGCAAAATCATGGGTCGCCCCGAGCCCGATCAGAGGCGCGGAAACGCGAACGGGGCCGCCCCGAAAAGTGGGACGGCCCCGTCGGCCGATGACGCATTCGCATCTAAATGCATGCGGCACCTAAAGGTGTTGCCTGTACTTGCACACGGCGCCTACAAGCGCACGTGATTACTTACGGATGAGCGACCGCAGCACGTACTGCATGATGCCGCCGTTGCGGTAGTAGTCCGCCTCGCCGGGCGTGTCGATCCGCACGACCGCGTCGAACTCCACGCCGGTGTCGGTGGTGACCTTCACCGTGCGCGGGGTCTCGCCGTCGTTCAGCTTCTCGACGCCCGCGAAGGAGAACGTCTCCTCGCCGGTCAGCCCCAGGGACTCCGCCGAGGCGCCCTCCGGGTACTGCAGCGGCAGCACGCCCATGCCGATCAGGTTCGAGCGGTGGATGCGCTCGTACGACTCGGCGATGACCGCCTTGACGCCCAGCAGCGCGGTGCCCTTCGCCGCCCAGTCGCGGGACGAGCCGGAGCCGTACTCCTTGCCGGCCAGGACGACCAGCGGGATGCCCTGGTCGATGTAGTTGCGCGAGGCGTCGTAGATGTACGAGACCGGCCCGTCGTCCTGCGTGAAGTCCCGCGTGAAGCCGCCCTCGGTGCCCGGCGCGATCTGGTTGCGCAGCCGGATGTTGGCGAACGTACCGCGGATCATGACCTCGTGGTTGCCGCGGCGCGAGCCGTAGCTGTTGAAGTCGCGGCGCTCCACACCGTGCTCGGTGAGGTACTTGCCGGCCGGGGTGTCGGCCTTGATCGCGCCGGCCGGGGAGATGTGGTCGGTGGTGACCGAGTCGCCCAGCTTCGCCAGCACGCGGGCTCCGGAGATGTCCGACACCGGCGCCGGCTCCATGCCCATGCCGTCGAAGTACGGGGGCTTGCGGACGTAGGTGGACTCCGCGTCCCACTCGAAGGTGTTGCCCGTCGGCACCTGCAGCGCCTGCCACTGGGCGTCGCCGGCAAAGACGTCCTCGTAGGACTTGGCGAACATCTCCTCGCCGATGGCGGAGGCGACGACCTGCTCGACCTCCTTCTCGGACGGCCACAGGTCCTTGAGGTAGACCGGGTTGCCGTCCTTGTCGGTGCCCAGGGCGTCCTTGGTGATGTCCGTCTTCATGGACCCGGCGATGGCGTACGCGACGACCAGCGGCGGGGAGGCCAGGTAGTTCATCTTGACGTCGGGGTTGATCCGGCCCTCGAAGTTCCGGTTGCCGGAGAGGACGGACACGACGGCCAGGTCGTGCTCGTTGACGGCCTTGGAGACCTCGTCCGGCAGCGGGCCGGAGTTGCCGATGCAGGTGGTGCAGCCGTAGCCGACCAGGTTGAAGCCCATCTTGTCCAGGTACGGCGTGAGGCCGGCCCGGTCGTAGTAGTCCATGACGACCTTGGACCCGGGGGCCAGGGTGGTCTTGACCCAGGGCTTGCGCGACAGGCCCTTCTCGACGGCCTTCTTCGCCACGAGCGCCGCGGCGACCATGACGTACGGGTTCGAGGTGTTGGTGCAGGAGGTGATCGCGGCGACCGTGACGGCGCCGTGGTCGATCTCGTACGTCGAGCCGTCAGGGGCCGTGACCGTGGTCGGCCGGGTCGGCACGCCGTTGGAGGCGGCCGGGGCGTCGGAGGCCGGGAAGGACTCCTTGCCGGACTCGTCGGCGTCGTCGACGTAGTTCAGGACGTCCGCCTTGAACTGCTCGGCAGCGTTCGCCAGCACGATCCGGTCCTGCGGGCGCTTGGGGCCGGCGATGGACGGGACGACCGTGGCGAGGTCCAGCTCGAGCTTCTCGGAGAAGTCCGGCTCGGCGGCGGGGTCCAGCCACAGACCCTGCTCCTTGGCGTACGCCTCGACGAGCGCGAGCTGCTGCGCGGGGCGGCCGGTGAGACGGAGGTAGTTGATCGTCTCGCTGTCGATGGGGAACATCGCGGCGGTCGAACCGAACTCCGGCGACATGTTGCCGATGGTGGCGCGGTTGGCCAGGGGGATCTGGGAGACGCCCTCGCCGTAGAACTCGACGAACTTGCCGACGACGCCGTGCTTGCGCAGCATCTCGGTGATCGTCAGCACCAGGTCGGTGGCGGTGGTGCCGGTCGGCAGCTCGCCGGTCAGCTTGAAGCCGACGACGCGCGGGATCAGCATCGACACCGGCTGGCCGAGCATGGCGGCCTCGGCCTCGATGCCGCCGACGCCCCAGCCCAGGACGCCGAGGCCGTTGACCATGGTGGTGTGCGAGTCGGTGCCGACGAGGGTGTCGGGGTACGCCTGGCCGCCGCGGACCATGACGGTGCGGGCCAGGTGCTCGATGTTCACCTGGTGGACGATGCCGGTGCCCGGGGGGACGACCTTGAACTCGTCGAACGCGGTCTGGCCCCAGCGCAGGAACTGGTAGCGCTCCTTGTTGCGGCCGTACTCCAGCTCCACGTTCTGCTGGAAGGCGTCCGGGGTGCCGAAGCGGTCCGCGATCACCGAGTGGTCGATGACCATCTCGGCGGGGGCGAGCGGATTGATCTTCGCCGGGTCGCCGCCGAGCTCCTTCACCGCCTCGCGCATCGTGGCGAGGTCCACGACGCAGGGCACGCCCGTGAAGTCCTGCATGATCACGCGGGCGGGGGTGAACTGGATCTCCTGGCTCGGCTGCGCCTGGGAGTCCCAGCCGCCGAGCGCCCGGATGTGGTCGGCGGTGATGTTCGCGCCGTCCTCCGTCCGGAGCAGGTTCTCCAGCAGCACCTTCAGGCTGTACGGGAGGCGGGCGGAGCCCTCCACCTTGTCCAGCCGGAAGATCTCGTACGACTCGTCACCCACCTGCAGTGTGCTGCGGGCGTCGAAGCTGTTCGCCGACACGACGTCTCCTTTTAGCTGTTTATGCGTTTCACCGCGAACCTGCCGGTACGCCCCACTCTCCGCTATGCGGGGCTGGGGGGCCACTCTTGCCGGTGCGGCGTCTCTTGTGGCAGATATCTCGATGTCGAGATAAACCCTACTCCATCGGTTCGCGCCGCGTGTCGCCTACCCACGTCGCGCGGCGGTGTGCTTCCGGCCGGTGGCCGTGGGTGTCGGTCTTTGGCTGCCGGTTGCGTCGGCTGTCGCGCATCCGGCCTTCGGCCGGAGGCCTCAAGCGCCGGCCGGGCTTTTCGGCGCTGGCGCGCCTCGCCCTCAAACGCCGGGCGGGCTGGATAGGGGGTCTCTCTCCGCTGTCGGCTCACTGCCGGGCGAGGGTGCACCTCGCCTTCAGCTGTGGTGCGCCGCAGTCCCGTCGTGGGTCGGGGCCGCCCGACACACCTACGCGCGTACTGCAGCGTCGTGGTCCATCCAGGCGCGTTTCCCGTACGCGCGCAGGCGTGTCGAACGTCCCCTTACTCCCGTACGCGGCTACCGGATTGTCCCCGGTCACCGCCCCCTCCAGCCCGCCAACCGTGGGGAACTCCCCCGAAGCACAGGCCCTCGAACGGTCGCCCCCGCAGTCGCCGGCCCGGCGGCGCGAAGCGCCGACGCCTCACTCCACACCCCCGGGGGCGCACAGCGCACCCACCCGGAAGCCGCGCCAGCGGCTTCCCCTCACTCCACACCCCAAGGCGCGCAGCGCCGACGCCCCACCCCAAGGCGCGCAGC
>NZ_WEGJ01000074.1 GCF_009604385.1 Streptomyces smaragdinus | reverse complement strand
CCCGTCGGTGTAGAACAGCAGCCGGTCGCCGCCCTGGAAGCGGAAGCGGTACGCCTCGGGCGACGGATGCAGGCCGAGGGGCGGGCTGACGGCGTGCGGCTCCAGTAACCGCACCCGTCCGCCGCCCCAAGGCACCGGCACCCGCCCTGCGCCTGGCCAGCCCGCGCCCGAGGCTCCGCCTGGTCAGCCTGGGCCTCACGCTCGTCATGCTGATCTTCACCGTCCGGCTGCTCCAGGTGCAGGCCGTCGACGCCGCCGCGTTCGCCGAGAAGGCCAAGGTCAACCGCCTCGTCCCGCTCACCCTCGCCGCCGAGCGGGGCCGGATCACCGACCGCGACGGCGTGGAGCTCGCCGCGAACGTCGACGCGTACGACATCACCGCCGACCCGTACCTCTTCACCCCCGGCCAGGCAAAGACCCCCGACGCCCCGAAGCAGGCGGCCCGGCTGCTGGCGCCCGTCCTGGGCAAGGACGAGGCGGAGCTGGCCAGGCTGCTGGCGAAGCCCGACACCCGCTGGGTGCGCCTGGCCCGGCTGCAGTCGCCGCAGACCTGGCAGCAGATCCAGCGGATGAAGACCGAACGCGCCGAGGACGGCGCCCCCGGCAACGTCCTGGCCGGTGTCTTCGCCGAGCGCAAGAGCAAGCGCGTCTATCCGAACGGCGACCTCGCCGCCGGGATACTGGGCTTCGTCAACACCGAGGGCAAGGGCGGCGCCGGTGTGGAGAGCGCCCTGAACGAGGAGCTCGCCGGCAAGGACGGCAAGCTCGTCTACGCCCAGTCCGCCGGCCGCCGCGTCCCCACCGCCGGCTCCCGCGAGCAGCCCGCCGAACCCGGCTCCGACGTCGAGCTCACCATCGACCGCGACATCCAGTGGGCGGCGCAGAGCGCGATCACCGACACGGTGAAGAAGTACCGCGCCGAACGCGGCTACGTCGTCGTCCAGGACAACCGCACCGGCGAGATCCTCGCCATGGCCAACGCGCCCGGCTACGACCCCAACGACCTCTCCCGGGTCACCGCCGAGCAGCTGCCCAACTGGGCCGTCGAGGATGTCTACGAGCCCGGCAGCGTGAACAAGGTCATCTCCATGTCCGCCGTCCTGGAGGAGAACGCCGCCACCCCGCTCACCCGGGTCGTGGTGCCCAACCGGCTGCCGCGCGCCGACCGGGCCTTCGGCGACGACCACGACCACGAGACGTACTATCTGACGCTCGCCGGCGTGCTCGCCAAATCCAGCAACATCGGGACGATCCTGGCGGTCGAGCAGCTCGGCAAGGACCAGCGGACCGCCAACCGGGTGCTCTACTCCTATCTGCGCAAGTTCGGCCTCGGCCGCCCCACGGGCCTGGACTTCCCCGGCGAGAGCGCCGGACTGCTCGCCCCGCCGCAGAAGTGGGACGCCGCCCAGCAGTACACGATCCCCTTCGGCCAGGGCCTGTCGATCACCGCCCTGCACGCCGCGTCCGTCTACTCCACCATCGCCAACGACGGCGTACGGATCGCCCCGACCCTCGTCCGCGGCCGGCAGGGCGCCGACGGCCGCTTCGTCGCCGCCCCCGAACCCGAACGGCGGCAGGTGGTGTCGAAGAAGACGGCGAACACGGTGGCCAAGATGCTCCAGTCCGTCGTCGACGACCGCGAGGGCACCGGCGTAGGCGCCCGGATCCCCGGCTACCGCGTCGCCGGCAAGACGGGCACCTCCAACCGCGTCGACCCCAGGACGGGCCGCTACCACGGCTACACCGCCTCCTTCGCGGGCTTCGCGCCCGCCGACAACCCCCGGGTCACCGTCTACTGCGCCGTCCAGGACCCCAAGCGCATCGGGCACTACGGCGGCCAGATCTGCGGCCCCGTCTTCAAACAGGTGATGGAGTTCTCCCTCAAGACCCTGCAGGTGCCGCCCTCCGGCGCCGAGGCCCCCGGATTTCCGGTGACCTACGATCCGCACAAGAAAACCGACTGACCACCCGCTATGAGCACCTCGCACCCCGCGCCGGACCCCTCGGCCGCGACCCCCGCACCCCCCGTACCCCCGGCAGGGGGTACGCTCACCGCCGTGCCCCACCCTGATCAGTCCCGCCCCGGAGCCCCCCGGCCCGAGCGCAGCACCCCGGTATCCCTGCGGGAGCTCGCCGCGGCCCTGGGGAGCAGCGGCCCCGACCCCGACGCCGGCGTCACCGGCATCACGCACGACTCCCGGGCGGTGCGTCCCGGCGACATCTACGCCGCCCTCCCGGGCGCCCGGTTCCACGGCGCCGACTTCGCCCCCCAGGCCGCCGACAGCGGGGCCGTGGCGATCCTCACCGACCCGGCCGGCCGCTCCCGCGCCGCGGACACCGGCCTGCCGGTCCTCGTCACCGGCGATCCCCGGGGCCGGATGGGCGCCCTGGCCGCCACGATCTACGGCGACCCCGGTTCGGCCCTGCTGCAGATCGGCATCACCGGTACGTCGGGCAAGACGACCACCGCCTACCTCGTCGAGGGCGGACTGCGCGCCGCCGCCGAGAAGAACGGCGCCGGCCCCACCGGCCTGATCGGCACCGTCGAGACCCGCATCGGCGACGAACGGCTGAAGTCCGAGCGGACCACGCCGGAGGCCACCGACCTGCAGGCGCTCCTCGCGGTGATGCGTGAACGCGGCGTCGGCTCCGTGGTGATGGAGGTCTCCAGCCACGCGCTGGTCCTGGGCCGGGTGGACGGCTGCGTGTTCGACGTCGCGGTCTTCACCAACCTCAGCCCCGAACACCTCGACTTCCACCCGGACATGGAGGACTACTTCCGGGCGAAGGCGCAGCTGTTCACCCCCGCGCGCTCGCGCGCCGGGGTCGTCAACGCCGACGACCCGTACGGCGTACGGCTGGCCGCCGAGGCCCGTACGGCCGGCTACCCCGTCGCCACGTACTCCGCCGAGGGCCACCCGGACGCCGACTGGCGGGCCGCGGACGTCGAGGTGGGGCCGCTGGGCTCCGCGTTCACCGTCCTCGGGCCCGGCGGTGTCTCCGTACGCGCCGAGGCCCCGCTGCCCGGGGCGTTCAACGTCTCCAACACCCTCGCCGCGATCGTCGCCCTGGTCACCGCCGGCGTCGACGCGCAGACCGCCGCCTCCGGCGTGGCCGCCGTGCCCGGGGTCCCCGGCCGGCTGGAGCGGGTGGACGCCGGCCAGCCGTACCTCGCGGTCGTCGACTACGCGCACAAGCCCGACGCCGTCGACTCCCTGCTCCGCGCGATCCGCAGGGTCACCGAGGGCAGGGTGCACGCCGTGCTGGGCTGCGGCGGCGACCGCGACCCGCACAAACGCCGGCCCATGGGCGCCTCCCTGGCCCGGCTGGCCGACACGGCGATCCTCACGTCCGACAACCCCCGCTCCGAGGACCCCCTGGCGATCCTCGCCGAGATGCTGGCGGGCGCCGCCGAGGTCCCCGTACACGAACGCGGCGAGGTCCTGGTGGACGCCGACCGTGCCGCCGCCATCGCCGCGGCCGTCTCCCGCGCCGCCGCCGGCGACACCGTGGTCGTCGCCGGCAAGGGACACGAACTGGGCCAGGACATCGCGGGTGTGGTCCGCCCCTTCGACGACCGGCAGGTCCTGCGCGAGGCCATCGAGGCGAGCGCGGGGACCGCAGGAGGACAACATTGATCCGGCTCACCCTCGGCGAGATCGCCGAGCTGACCCACGGCCGCCTCGACGGCGGAGCGGACCCGTCCGCCCAGGTCACCGGGCCCGTGGTGCACGACTCCCGGCAGGTGGTGCCCGGCGCGCTGTTCGCCGCGCTCGCCGGTGAGCGGGCCGACGGGCACGACTTCGCCGACCAGGTCACCGCGGCCGGAGCCGTCGCCGTACTGGCCACCCGGCCCGTCGGCGTACCGGCCGTCGTGGTCGGCGACGTGATCGAGGCCCTGTCGGCGCTGGCCCGCGAGGTCGTCGCCCGCCTCGGCGTCACGGTCCTCGCGCTCACCGGATCCACCGGCAAGACCTCGACCAAGGACCTCATCGCGCAGGTACTCCCGCGCCTGGGCCCGACGGTCGCCACCTACGGCTCGTTCAACAACGAGATCGGCCTGCCGCTCACCGCGCTCAAGGCCGAGGAGTCCACCCGGTACCTGGTGCTCGAGATGGGCGCCCGCGGCATCGGCCACATCCGCCACCTCACCGGACTGACCCCGCCGCGGCTGGGCCTCGTGCTGAACGTGGGCGCCGCCCACGCCGGCGAGTTCGGCGGCCGGGACAAGACCGCGCAGGCCAAGGGCGAACTCGTCGAGGCCCTCCCGGCGGACGGCGTCGCGGTGCTCAACGCCGACGACCCGCTCGTGCGGGCCATGGCCTCGCGGACGAAGGCCCGCACCGTGTTCTTCGGCGAGGCCGCGGACGCGGACGTACGGGCCTCGGACGTACGGCTGAGCGACGACGGACGCCCGCTGTTCACGCTGCATACCCCCAAGGGGCACGCTGACGTGATCATGAAGCTGTACGGTGAGCACCACGTGTCGAACGCGCTCGCGGCCGCCGCCGTGGCCCACGAACTGGGCCTGCCGGCGGAGGAGATCGCCGCCGCCCTGAGTGAGGCCGCTCCGGTCTCCCGCTGGCGGATGGAGGTCACCGAACGCGCCGACGGTGTCACGGTCGTCAACGACGCCTACAACGCCAATCCCGATTCGATGCGGGCCGCCCTGCGCGCGCTCGCCGCGATGGGACGGGCCGCCCACGAGAAGGGCGGCCGCACCTGGGCGGTGCTGGGTGAGATGGCCGAGCTCGGAGACGAGTCCATGGCCGAGCACGACGGGGTGGGCCGGCTCGCGGTCCGGCTCAACGTCAGCAAGCTCGTCGCGGTGGGCGGCCGGGAGGCCGCCTGGCTGCAGATGGGCGCTTACAACGAGGGTTCGTGGGGTGAAGAGTCGGTGCACGTGTCCGACGCCGCGGCGGCGATCGAGCTGCTGCGCAGTGAGTTGCGTCCGGGAGACGTCGTGCTCGTAAAGGCATCCAGGTCCGTGGGCCTGGAGAAGGTCGCCGCGGCCCTGCTGGAGGGCGAGGAGGTGGCCGCCCGATGAAACAGATCCTCTTCTCCGGGGCGCTCGGCCTCATCTTCTCCCTGATCGGCACCCCGCTGCTGATCCGGCTGCTGGCCTCGCGCGGCTACGGCCAGTTCATCCGGGACGACGGCCCGCAGGCGCACCACAGCAAGCGCGGCACGCCCACGATGGGCGGTATCGCCTTCATCCTGGCCACGCTCGTCGCGTACGCGCTGACCAAGCTGATCACCGGCAGCCAGCCGAGCTTCTCCGGACTGCTGGTGCTGTTCCTGATGGCCGGGATGGGCCTGGTCGGCTTCCTCGACGACTACATCAAGATCGTCAAGCAGCGCAGCCTCGGTCTGCGGGCCAAGGCCAAGATGCTGGGCCAGCTGATCGTCGGTGTCACCTTCGCGATCCTCGCGCTGAACTTCAAGGACAGCCGGGGCCTGGCGCCGGCGTCCACCAAGCTGTCGTTCGCGGAGGACTTCGGGGTCTCCATCGGCCCGGTGCTCTTCGTGATCTGGGCGCTGTTCATGATCCTCGCCATGTCGAACGGCGTGAACCTCACCGACGGCCTCGACGGTCTGGCCACCGGCGCCTCCGTGATGGTCTTCGGCGCGTACGTCTTCATCGGCGTCTGGCAGTACCAGGAGTCCTGCGTCAACGCCGCCGACCTCACCAACCCGGCCGCCTGCTTCGACGTCCGCGACCCGCTCGACCTCGCCGTCGTCGCCGCCGCGCTGATGGGCGCCTGCTTCGGCTTCCTGTGGTGGAACACCTCACCGGCGAAGATCTTCATGGGCGACACCGGCTCGCTCGCCCTCGGCGGCGCGCTCGCCGGTCTGGCGGTCGTCTCGCGCACCGAGCTGCTGCTGGCGATCCTCGGCGGTCTGTTCGTCCTGATCACCATGTCGGTCGTCATCCAGGTCGGCTCGTTCCGGATGACCGGCAAGCGGGTCTTCAGAATGGCGCCCCTGCAGCACCACTTCGAGCTCAAGGGCTGGAGCGAAGTGCTGGTGGTCGTCCGGTTCTGGATCGTCCAGGGCATGTGCGTGATCGTGGGTCTGGGCATCTTCTACGCGGGATGGGCGGCCGGTAAGTGACCGCGCCGGAGTTCGGGGGCAAGCACGTCACCGTCGCCGGGCTCGGGGTCACCGGTGTGCCCGTCGCGCGGGCGCTGCACGGGCTGGGCGCGGTCGTCACCGTCGTCAACGGCGGCGACGACGAACGCGCCCGCGCCCAGGCGGCGGAGCTCACCCCGCTCGGCATCACCGTGCGCCTCGGCGACGGCGCGAGCCTGCCGCCGGGCACGGAACTCGTCGTCACCACGCCGGGGTGGAAGCCCTCCAGCCCGCTGTTCGCCGCCGCCGAGGCCGCCGGGGTGCCCGTCTGGGGCGACGTCGAGCTGGCCTGGCGGCTGCGGGGACCGGGGGCGGCGGCCTGGCTGGCGGTCACGGGGACCAACGGCAAGACCACGACCGTACGGATGCTCGCGTCGATCCTCGAGGCGGCGGGACTGCGTACGGCCGCCGTCGGCAACATCGGCGTACCGCTGATCGACGTGGTCCTCGGCGAGGAGACGTACGACGTCCTCGCCGTCGAACTCTCCAGCTACCAGCTCCACTGGGCGCCGTCCCTGCGCGTCCACTCCGGCGCCGTGCTCAACCTGGCGCCCGACCACCTCGACTGGCACGGCTCGATGGAGGCGTACGCCGCCGACAAGGGCCGGATCTACGAGGGCAACCGGGTCGCCTGCGTCTACAACGCCGCCGACCCCGCCACCGAGGCCCTGGTCCGCGAGGCCGACGTCGAGGAGGGCTGCCGGGCGATCGGCTTCACCCTCGGCACACCCGGGCCGTCACAGCTCGGCGTGGTCGACGGCCTGCTGGTCGACCGGGCGTTCGTCGAGAACCGGCAGAAGAGCGCCCAGGAGCTCGCCGAGGTCGCCGACATCAACCCGCCCGCCCCGCACAACATCGCCAACGCCCTCGCCGCCGCGGCGCTCGCGCGGGCGTACGGGGTCGAACCAGCCGCCGTCCGCGCGGGCCTGCGCGCCTTCAGCCCCGACCCGCACCGCATCGAGTACGTCGCCGAGGTCGACGGCGTCACGTACATCGACGACTCCAAGGCCACCAACACCCACGCCGCCGAGGCCTCCCTGGCCGCCTACCCGCACATCGTGTGGATCGCCGGCGGCCTGGCCAAGGGCGCCGGCTTCGACGACCTCGTCACCGGCGCCGCCCCCCGGCTGCGCGGCGCGGTCCTCATCGGCGCCGACCGCGCCCTGATCCGCGAGGCCCTCGAGAAGCACGCCCCCGGGGTGCCCGTGACGGACCTCGACCGCACCGACGAGGGCGCGATGGCCGCCGCGGTGGCCGCCGCCGCGGAACTCGCCGAGCCCGGCGACACGGTGCTGCTGGCGCCGGCCTGCGCGTCGATGGACATGTTCACCAACTACAACGTCCGCGGCGACGTCTTCGCCCAGGCGGTCCGCGCCCGCCGGTGACCCGGCGGCGTGCCCCCGGGCCGCGTCCGCGGCGTACGTCCTAAGCTCCCTGAGTACGGTCCAGGAGGGGAGACGTCATGCCACGGGGGCAAGCAACGGGGCGGGTTCGCGGTACCGCGGCCCCCGCCCCGCGGGCGGCGGCGCCGCCGGGGGCGCGGGTCAGCCCGGCCGTACGGCGGCTGCAGGGGCTCGTCGCACGCGTCAGACGGGCCTGGGACCGGCCGCTCACCGCGTACTACCTGCTGCTCGGCGGGAGTCTGCTCATCACCGGCCTCGGCCTGGTCATGGTGTTCTCCGCCTCGCAGATCCAGGCGCTGCGCTGGGACCTGCCCTCCACGTACTACTTCCGCAAGCAGTTCACCGCCGCCGCCATCGGCACGGTGCTGCTGCTCCTCGCCTCCCGGATGCCCGTACGGCTCCACCGGGCGCTCGCCTACCCGATCCTCGCCGGGTCGGTGTTCCTGATGGCCCTCGTGCAGGTGCCGGGGATAGGGCAGGAGGTCGGCGGGAACACCAACTGGCTCTCCTTCGGCGGCCCGTTCCAGCTCCAGCCCAGCGAGTTCGGCAAGCTGGCGCTCGTCCTATGGGGTGCTGATCTGCTGGCCCGTAAACACGACAAGAACCTGCTCACCCAGTGGAAGCACATGCTGATCCCGCTGGTCCCGGCCGCGCTGCTGCTCCTCGGACTCATCATGCTCGGCGGCGACATGGGCACCGCCGTCGTCCTGGCCGCGATCCTCTTCGGCCTGCTGTGGGTGGCCGGTGCGCCGACCCGCCTCTTCGCGACCGTCCTGGGCGCCGGCGCGTTCATCGCGCTCATGCTGGTCAAGGGCAGCGAGCACCGGATGGCCCGGCTCGGCTGCATCGGCGCCACCGACCCCGGGCCCAACGACATCTGCTGGCAGGGCCTGCACGGCATCTACGCGCTGGCGTCCGGCGGCTGGTTCGGCTCCGGCCTCGGAGCAAGCGTCGAAAAATGGGGTGAACTACCCGAACCGCACACCGACTTCATCTTCGCCGTGACCGGGGAGGAACTCGGCCTCGCGGGTACGCTGTCGGTCCTCACCCTGTTCGCGGCTCTAGGCTATGCGGGTATCCGCGTGGCCGGACGCACGGAGGACGCCTTCGTACGGTTCGCCGCGGGTGGGGTGACCACCTGGATCACGGCGCAGGTCGTGGTCAACATCGGTGCGGTGCTGGGCCTGCTGCCCATCGCCGGCGTCCCCCTCCCGCTGTTCTCGTACGGGGGGTCGGCCCTGCTGCCGACCATGTTCGCGATCGGCCTGCTGATCGCATTCGCCCGCGACGAACCAGCGGCGCGTGCGGCACTGGCCATGCGGCAGCCTGTCGTACGCACCAGGCTGGCCGGGATGGGACGTAAGTCGAAGCGACGGCGGGGCTGACCGGGCCCCTCCGTCCAAGAGAGCGGTGGAATTCGGTGCATGTCGTACTCGCCGGCGGTGGAACCGCCGGCCATATCGAGCCCGCAATGGCCCTCGCGGACGCCCTGCGGCGGCACGACCCGACGGTCGGCATCACCGCACTGGGCACCGAGCGCGGACTCGAGACCCGGCTGGTGCCCGAACGGGGCTACGAACTCGCCCTGATCCCGGCCGTCCCGCTGCCCCGCAAACCCTCGGCGGACCTCATCACCCTGCCCGGCCGGCTGCGCGGCACGATCAAGGCCACCGAGCGCATCATGGAGGAGCGCAAGGCGGACTGCCTGGTCGGCTTCGGCGGCTACGTGTCGCTCCCCGGCTACTTCGCCGCGCGCAGCCTCGGTACGCCCATCGTGGTGCACGAGGCCAACGCCCGCCCCGGACTGGCCAACAAGATCGGCTCCCGCTTCACCAAGCACGTCGCCGTCTCCACCCCGGACAGCCAGCTGCGCAACGCCCGCTACGTCGGCATCCCGCTGCGCCGCTCCATCGCCACCCTGGACCGCGGCGTGATGCGCGGCGAGGCGTGCCACTACTTCGGCCTGAACCCCAGCCTGCCGACGCTGCTCGTGTCCGGCGGCTCGCAGGGCGCCCGGCGGCTCAACGAGGTCGTCCAGACCGTCGCCCCGTACCTCCAGCGCGCCGGGGTGCAGATCCTCCACGTGGTCGGCCCGAAGAACGAACTGCCGCCGGCGGACAATATGCCGGGAATGCCGCCCTATATCCCGGTACCGTATGTGGACCGGATGGATCTCGCGTACGCCGCGGCCGACATGATGCTCTGCCGCGCGGGCGCGATGACCGTCGCCGAGCTCTCCGCCGTCGGACTGCCGGCCGCCTACGTACCGCTGCCTATCGGCAACGGCGAACAGCGGCTGAACGCCCAGCCGGTGGTCAAGGCCGGCGGCGGCCTGCTGGTGGATGACGCCGACCTCACCCCCGAGTGGGTGCGGGACCAGGTCCTCCCGGTGCTCAGCAACCGGCAGCGGCTGCACGACATGTCACGGTCCGCCGCCGAGTTCGGCCGCCGCGACGCGGACGATCTGCTGGTCCGGATGGTGTACGAGGCGATCGCCGCGCGCAGGGCGGCATAGGACGGGGACCATGGGCAGCGCTGCGGGGCCGGCCACCGCGAGACGGGACGACGAGGCACGCCCGCGTCCGCCCGCCCCCCGGCCCGCGCGGCGCCGCCCGGACCTGCGGCTGGTGCTCGCCGCGGCGGTGCTCGTCGCGGTCCTGGGCGGGTTCGCGGTCTGGGTGCTGTACGGGTCGCCGTGGCTGCGCGTGGAGAACGTGCGGGCGTCCGGCGCGGACGTCCTCACCGACGCCGAGGTGCTGGCCGCCGCCGGTGTGCCGCGCGACGTGCCGCTGGTGTCGGTGGACACCGGGGCGGTCGAGGCCAGGGTCCGGCAACGGCTGCCGCGCGTCGACTCGGTGACGGTCACGCGCTCGTGGCCGCACGGCATCCGGGTCTCGGTGACCGAACGGGAGCCGGCCGTCCTGATGAAGGAGAAGGGGCGGTACGTCGAAGTGGACGCCGGCGGCGTGCGCTTCGCCACTGTCGCGGCGGCGCCGGCCGGGGTGCCGGTGCTCCGCCTCGACGCGCAGAACTCGCCCAGCCTGGAGCGCTTCGGCCTCGGCGCGCTGCGCCGCGCGGCCGTGACGGTGGCCGGGGACCTCCCGGCGGCGGTGCGGCACGAGACGCAGACCATCGAGGTCGGTTCATATGACTCCATCACGCTGGAGCTGCGGGACGGCCGTACGGTGATGTGGGGGAGCGCCGAGGACGGGGCGGCGAAGGCGAGGGTTCTGACGGCCCTTTTCGGGGCGGCGAAGGACGCCGATCACTTCGATGTGAGCGCTCCCGAGGCGCCGGCGGTGTCGTGAGCGCCCGGCCTCCCGCCCGTTTTGCGAATGTGCCCACCTCAGACGCGCTAAGCTGGCGGGTGGTTGACGCATCAGGAGAGTCAAACGTGCGTGACCGCACTGGCGTTGCCGACGCTCCGGGCCGGGTCCTTCCGGCTGGTGCGGAGCGTGTCAGTCCCGGTGATCCGGTGGATCGCGGGACTGTGTGAGCCAGGAATCCCCCCGGGTGATTGACGGAGGGAGCAGTCAAATAGGGTGAAAAGAAACCCGGGAAGTTGGGCGTGTTCATTGAACACGCGGGACTTGCCGACTTAGTGTCTCGTTTCGACAGCTCGAACGAGACGGTGAGTCAACCCTAAACCTCTGGATTAGGGTTCGGGTTCGTCCAAACGGCAACGTAACTCGAGGCGAGAGGCCTTCGACGTGGCAGCACCGCAGAACTACCTCGCAGTCATCAAGGTCGTCGGGATCGGCGGCGGCGGCGTCAACGCCATCAACAGGATGATCGAGGTCGGTCTCAAGGGCGTCGAGTTCATCGCGATCAACACCGATGCGCAGGCGCTGCTGATGAGCGACGCCGATGTCAAGCTCGACGTCGGCCGCGAACTGACCAGGGGCCTCGGCGCCGGCGCCAACCCGGATGTCGGCCGCAAGGCCGCCGAGGACCACCGCGAGGAGATCGAGGAGGTCCTCAAGGGGGCCGACATGGTCTTCGTCACGGCGGGCGAGGGCGGCGGCACGGGCACCGGCGGTGCGCCGGTGGTCGCCAACATCGCCCGGTCGCTGGGCGCGCTGACCATCGGTGTGGTCACTCGCCCGTTCACCTTCGAGGGCCGGCGACGGGCGAACCAGGCCGAGGATGGCATCGCGTCGCTGCGCGACGAGGTCGACACGCTCATCGTTATCCCCAATGACCGGCTTCTGTCGATCTCCGATCGCCAGGTGAGCGTTCTCGACGCGTTCCGTTCGGCGGACCAGGTGCTGCTCTCCGGTGTGCAGGGGATCACCGATCTGATCACCACACCGGGGCTGATCAACCTCGACTTCGCGGACGTCAAGTCCGTCATGTCGGAGGCGGGTTCGGCGCTCATGGGGATCGGGTCGGCTCGGGGCGACGACCGGGCGGTCGCCGCCGCCGAGATGGCGATCTCCTCGCCGCTCCTCGAGGCGTCCATCGACGGCGCGCGGGGTGTGCTGCTGTCCATCTCCGGCGGGTCGGACCTCGGGCTGTTCGAGATCAACGAGGCCGCGCAGCTGGTGTCCGAGGCCGCGCACCCCGAGGCGAACATCATCTTCGGTGCGGTCATCGACGACGCGCTCGGCGACGAGGTACGGGTCACGGTGATCGCGGCCGGCTTCGACGGCGGTCAGCTGCCGTCGAAGAACCGCGACAAGGCACTGGGTTCCTACGGCACCCGGGAGGACACCCCGGCCCCCGCCTCCGCGCCCCTGAGCCGCCCGGAGGACCGCCCCTCGCTGGGCTCCTACGGCTCCCCGACGCCGCCCCGCGAGGAGGAGCCCACCTCCGCCCCGGTCCCGGTGGCATCGACCCCGGACATCCCGGCTCCGTCGGTGCCGTCGGCGCGGCCGTATCAGGAGAGCGCGGCGGAGGAACTGGACGTCCCGGACTTCCTGAAGTAGGGGGGTCCCTGGCCTCCGTCGCCCCCGTCGCGCGGCGGTGTGCTTCGGTCTTTGTCTTCCGGTTGCGTCGGCTGACGCGCATCCGGCCTTCGGCCGGAGGCCTCAAACGCCGGCCGGGCTGGGGGTGGGTGTCTTGGCCTCGGGGTCGGTGTCTGGTCTGGCGGGGTGCGCCTGCTTCGGTCTGGGGGTCGGGGCCGCCCGACACACCTACGCGCGTACTGCCGCGTCGTGGTCCATTCGGGCGCGTTTCCCGTACGCGCGCAGGCGTGTCGAACGTCCCCTTACTTCCGTACGCGGCTACCGGATTGTCCCTGGTCACCGCCCCCTCCAGCCCGCCAACCGTGGGGAACTCCCCCGGAGCACAGGCCCTCGAACGGTCGCCCCCGCAGTCGTCGGCCCGGCGGCGCGCAGCGCCGACCCCCACTCCGCATCCGAAGCCGCGCCAGCGGCTTCCCCTCACTGCGAGGCGCGCAGCGCCCCGCCCCCTCGCTCCCTGCCCCAAGGCGCGCAGCGCCGCAGAAACACTCCGCATCCAAACCCACCCCACCGGCCCACCCCCACCAGGGCCACGCCACACCCACGACGGACTACGCCAGCCCCACCACCGTCCACCGCCGACACCACCCAGCGCCACACCCATCCCGCCACCGACACCGCCCAC
>NZ_WEGJ01000073.1 GCF_009604385.1 Streptomyces smaragdinus | reverse complement strand
CGTCCGGCTCCGGCACCTACTGACGTCAGTAGGTGCCGGAGCCGGACGCCGGGAGTGGGCGCCGGCGCTCTGCCTACGCGTGCGAGCAGGCCCGAGCCGGTGGCCGCCGGCGCCCTGGGGTGAAGCCCCTTCACCCCAGGAGGGCGCCGAGGAGGCGGATCGACGCCGCCTTGTCCAGGGGGTCGTTGCCGTTTCCGCACTTCGGCGACTGCACGCACGACGGGCACCCCGCGTCGCACTCGCACGACGCGATCGCCGCCCGGGTGGCCGTGAGCCACTCCCGCGCCACGCCGAACGCCCGCTCGGCGAAGCCCGCGCCGCCGGGGTGGCCGTCGTACACGAACACCGTCGGCAGCAGAGTGTCCGCGTGCAGCGGGACGGAGACGCCCCCGATGTCCCACCGGTCGCACGTGGCGAACAGCGGCAGCATGCCGATGGACGCGTGCTCCGCCGCGTGCAGCGCCCCGCCGAGGTCCACGGGGTCGACGGAGGCCGCCAGCAGCTGGTCCTCCGTCACCGTCCACCACACCGCCCGCGTCCGCAGCGTCCGTGGCGGGAGGTCCAGCTTGACCTCCCCCAGCACCTCGCCGGTGACGATCCGGCGCCTGAGATAGGAGACGACGTGATTGGTGACCTCCACCGACCCGAAGCACAGCCGCGCCTCGCCCCACGGCTCCTCCCGGTCCACCTCCAGGATCGACACGGCCGTGGTGTCCCGCGCGGTCGTGGTGTACGAGGGCTCCGCCCGCTCCACCAGCGCCACGGAGTCCTCCAGGTCCAGCTCCCGTACGACGTACGTCCGCCCCTGGTGCAGATGCACCGCGCCCTCGTGCACCGCCGTATGCGCCGACCCCGCGTCCACCGTGCCCAGCAGCCGCCCCGTCCCGTCCTCCACCACGTCCACCGGCCGCCCCCCGCCGCCGCGGATGTCCGCCAGGTCCGCCGCCCGCTCCCGCCGCGTCCAGTGCCACCCCGTCGCCCGGCGCCGCAGCAGCCCCCGCTCCTCCAGCGCCGGCATCAGCTCGGGCGCCGCCGGCCCGAAGAGTTCCAGGTCCGCCGGGGTCAGCGGGATCTCCGCCGCCGCCGCGCACAGATGGGGGGCGAGGACGTACGGGTTGTCGGGATCCAGCACCGTCTGCTCCACGGGCCGGCGGAAGATCGCGTCCGGGTGGTGGACCAGATACGTGTCCAGCGGATCGTCCCGCGCCACCAGCACCGCCAGCGCCCCCTGCCCGCCCCGCCCGGCCCGCCCCGCCTGCTGCCACAGCGACGCCCGCGTCCCCGGGTAGCCGGCGAGCAGCACCGCGTCCAGCCCCGACACGTCCATGCCCAGCTCCAGCGCCGTCGTCGCCGCCAGCCCCAGCAGCTCCCCCGAGTGCAGCGCCGCCTCCAGCGCCCGCCGCTCCTCCGCCAGATAGCCGCCCCGGTACGCCGCGACACGCCCGGCGAGCGACCTGTCCACCTCCGCGAGCCGCTCCTGGGCGATCAGGGAGATCAGCTCCGCCCCCCGCCGCGACCGTACGAACGCCACCGTCCGCACCCCCGACACCGCCAGATCCGTCAGCAGATCCGCCGTCTCGGCCACCGCCGTGCGCCGCACCGGCGCGCCGCGCTCCCCGTGCAGCTGGGTCAGCGGCGGCTCCCACAGCGCGAACACCAGCTCCCCGCGCGGCGAGGAGTCCTCCGTGACCTCGGTGACCGGCACCCCGGTCAGCCGCGACGCCGACTCCCCGGGTTCGGCGGCCGTGGCCGACGCCAGCAGGAACACCGGGTCGGAGCCGTACCGGGCGCAGACCCGCCGCAGCCGCCGCAGCACCTGCGCCACATGAGAGCCGAACACCCCCCGGTAGGTGTGGCACTCGTCGATCACGACATACCGCAGCGTCCGCAGGAACGACGACCAGCGCGCGTGCGCCGGCAGCAGCCCCCGGTGCAGCATGTCGGGGTTGGTGAGGACGACGTTGGCGTACAGCCGCACCCAGTCCCGCTCCTCCACCGGCGTGTCCCCGTCGTACACCGCCGGCCGCACGGCCTTGCCCAGCGGCCCCGCCAGCGCCTTCAGCGCCCGCAGCTGATCCGCCGCGAGGGCCTTGGTCGGCGCCAGGTACAGCGCCGTCGCGCCGCGCCCGTTCGGTGCCTCGGAGCCGTCCAGCGCCGCGCTCAGCACCGGCGCCAGATACGCCAGCGACTTCCCCGACGCGGTCCCGGTCGCCACCACCGCCGACTCGCCCGCCAGCGCGTGCGCGGCCACCTCCGCCTGATGGCGGTACGGACGCTCGATTCCGGCCGACTCGATCGCGGCCACGACCTCGGGCCGGATCCCGTCCGGCCACGAGGAATGGGCCCCGGCCCGGGAGGGCAAGTGCTCCGTATGAGTGATGCGCTGACGGCGGTCGGAGCGGGCGGCGAGCCGCCGCAGGATCGCGCCGGGTCCCGTTCTGCCGGGCGCACCCGGGTTGTTGCTGGTGGTGTCCATCGCCACCGAGTCTCGCACCGGTGGGTCACCGGTGCGGCGGACAATGCCTCGAAGGCGTCGTGCACTCACCCGGGTAGTGATTGAATGCCTTCGCGGGTGCCGAACAATCTTTGAGGGCAGCCGCTCGCTGCAAGGTGCTGGAGGATCCGTGGACCTGTCCCTGTCGACTCGAACCGTTCCCGGCCCGGACGGCGACCGCACGGTCGTCGAGGTCGGTGGCGAGATTGACGTCTATACCGCGCCCAAGCTGCGCGAGCAGCTGGTCGAGCTCGTGAACGACGGCAGTTACCACCTGGTGGTCGACATGGAGGGCGTCGACTTCCTCGACTCCACCGGTCTGGGTGTGCTGGTCGGCGGTCTGAAGCGGGTGCGGGCGCACGAGGGTTCGCTGCGGCTGGTGTGCAACCAGGAGCGCATTCTCAAGATTTTCCGTATCACCGGCCTGACCAAGGTCTTCCCGATCCACACCTCGGTGGACGAGGCGGTCAACGCCAAGGACTGAGCGCCTGCGACCATCTACAGGCGAAGACAGTGACACCGGCGAGGCAGACGAACGACGGAGTACGGGCCGCCCCGAGGCCGCCCGTACGTCCCGTCCCGCAGCCCCGGACGACCTAGGGGGATGGCATGGCCACCGTCGAACTGCGATTCAGCGCACTGCCCGAGCACGTGCGCACCGCCCGCCTGGTCGCGGCCGCGGTCGCCCGCCGGGCCGGCGTCGACGAGGCCGTGCTCGACGAGGTCCGCCTCGCGGTCGGCGAGGCCTGCTCGCGCGCCGTGGGGCTGCACATCAGCAGCGGCGTCGACAGCCCGGTGCGGGTGGTGCTGACGGAGGAGGAGAAGAGATTCTCCATCGAGGTCGGTGACGACGCCCCGGCCGATCCGTCGAGTTACGCCGTGCCCGCGGCCCGTACGGCCGCCGGACACCACCCCGACCCCGACGCCCTCGACGGCGCGGAGGACGGCGAGGACCAGATGGGCCTCGCGGTCATCAGCGGGCTGGTGGACGACGTCGAGGTCACCACGGGCGAGGCCGGCGGCCTCATCCGGATGAGCTGGCCCACCACCCCGGACTCGGTCACGCCCTGATCGTCCCGCCATGCCCGGCCCGTCCCAGTAGTGTGACGGGCTGTTTCGGCCACTGATCGCGAACTTCTTCACCGGTGTGCCGATCCGCCGTGCCCGGAAGATCGTTTATCCGCCGAGAGCATCATCATCTTGAATTCGATCAAGCTTTGATCTGGGATTATCTCGATAATAAAGATCGATTAGCGTGATCGTTATTTATTTCACAATAGATCAAAAACGCCGGTCCCCGGTCCTCCTTACGAGCGAATTGCCGGGCTTCGGTCGCCTCGTTGATCTCCACGTCAGGCGAATTCCGCTTCGCACGCCCTGTTTTGATCCAGGGCTTCTCCCTAGAATCCGTCCACATCTTGCAGCTCAGGACGCCTGAGCGCTGCGGCCGCCCAACCCGGCCCCACCGGCCGGTTTGCCGCAACGCCCATGTGCCGTACGTCAAGGAGGACGAATGGCGGGGCTCTTTACCCCACTCGCACAGGACCAAACACTCGCAGCCGCGGTATTGACCGGCGACAATCGAGCGATTGTCGCGGTTATCGCCGTCGTCGCCGTGGCCGCACTCGCCGTCGCCGTGGTGTTGGTCCGTCAGGTCCTCGCCGCCGGCGAGGGAACCGACAGCATGAAGAAGATCGCCGCGGCGGTGCAAGAAGGCGCGAACGCGTATCTGGCCAGGCAGATGCGAACTCTCGGCATCTTCGCCGTGGTCGTGTTCTTCCTCCTGATGCTGCTCCCGGCCGACGACTGGAACCAGCGGGCCGGCCGTTCGGTGTTCTTCCTGATCGGCGCGGCCTTCTCGGCCGCGACCGGCTACATCGGCATGTGGCTCGCGGTGCGCTCCAACGTGCGCGTGGCCGCCGCGGCCCGTGAGGCCACCCCCGGCGAGGGCGAGGCCGCCCGCGACCTCACCGAGGTCTCCCACAAGGCCATGAAGATCGCCTTCCGTACGGGCGGCGTGGTCGGCATGTTCACCGTCGGCCTCGGTCTGCTCGGCGCCGCGGTGGTCGTGCTCGTCTACGCGGCCGACGCGCCGAAGGTGCTCGAGGGCTTCGGCCTCGGCGCCGCGCTGATCGCGATGTTCATGCGTGTCGGCGGCGGCATCTTCACCAAGGCCGCCGACGTCGGCGCCGACCTGGTCGGCAAGGTCGAGCAGGGCATCCCGGAGGACGACCCGCGCAACGCCGCCACCATCGCCGACAACGTCGGCGACAACGTGGGCGACTGCGCCGGTATGGCGGCCGACCTGTTCGAGTCGTACGCCGTGACGCTCGTCGCCGCGCTCATCCTGGGCAAGGTCGCCTTCGGCGACGCGGGGCTGGCGCTCCCGCTGATCGTGCCCGCGATCGGCGTCCTCACCGCGATGATCGGTATCTTCGCCGTCGCCCCCCGGCGCTCCGACCGCAGCGGGATGACCGCCATCAACCGCGGGTTCTTCATCTCCGCGGTGATCTCCCTGGTGCTGGTGGCCGTCGCGGTCTTCGTGTATCTGCCCGGCAGCTTCGCGGAGCTCGACAACGCCGAGGGCCCGATCAAGGCCATGGACGGCGACCCGCGTGTCCTGGCCCTGGTGGCCGTCGCCATCGGCATCGTGCTGGCCGCCCTGATCCAGCAGCTCACCGGGTACTTCACCGAGACCAACCGGCGCCCGGTCCGCGACATCGGCAAGACGTCGCTGACCGGCCCCGCCACCGTCGTGCTCTCCGGTATCTCCATCGGCCTGGAGTCCGCCGTCTACACGGCGCTGCTCATCGGCCTCGGCGTGTACGGGGCGTTCCTGCTCGGCGGTACGTCCATCACCCTCGCGCTGTTCGCCGTGGCCCTGGCCGGTACGGGCCTGCTGACCACCGTCGGCGTCATCGTCGCGATGGACACCTTCGGCCCCGTCTCCGACAACGCCCAGGGCATCGCCGAGATGTCCGGTGACGTCGAGGGCGAGGGCGCCCAGGTCCTCACCGACCTGGACGCGGTCGGCAACACCACGAAGGCCATCACCAAGGGCATCGCCATCGCCACCGCCGTGCTCGCGGCGGCAGCGCTGTTCGGCTCGTACCAGGACGCCATCGGTACGGCGGTCGCGAAGGCCGAGACCACGATCGACGCGCACATGACCCTGAACCTGATCATCGGCCAGCCGAACAACCTGGTCGGTCTGATGCTGGGCGCGGCGGTCGTGTTCCTGTTCTCCGGGCTCGCGATCAACGCGGTGTCGCGTTCCGCGGGCGCCGTGGTCTACGAGGTGCGCCGGCAGTTCCGGGAGAAGCCCGGGATCATGGACTACACGGAGACCCCGGAGTACGGCAGGGTCGTCGACATCTGCACCAAGGACGCCCTGCGCGAACTGCGTACCCCCGGTCTGCTGGCCGTGATGGCGCCGATCGCGGTGGGCTTCAGCCTCGGGGTGGGCGCGCTCGGCTCGTTCCTCGCGGGCGCGATCGGCACCGGCACCCTGATGGCCGTGTTCCTGGCGAACTCCGGCGGCGCGTGGGACAACGCCAAGAAGCTCGTCGAGGACGGTCACCACGGGGGCAAGGGCTCCGAGGCCCACGCCGCCACGGTGATCGGTGACACCGTCGGTGACCCGTTCAAGGACACCGCCGGTCCCGCGATCAACCCGCTGCTGAAGGTGATGAACCTGGTGGCGCTGCTGATCGCCCCGGCGGTCGTCCAGTTCTCCTTCGGCGACGACGCCAGCCCGGGCATCCGCGCGGGCATCGCGATCGTCTCGATCGTGGTGATCGTCGGCGCGGTGTACTCCTCGAAGCGCCGCGGCATCGCCGTCGGCGACGAGGGCGCCGAGGAGACCCCCGGCAAGGTGGCCAAGCAGGCCTCCGACCCCGCGGTCGTCAACTCGTAACGCGACGACCTGGGCATACGGAACGGGGCGGGACCGCAGCGACGGTCCCGCCCCGTTCCCGTACGCCAGACGGGCCCCTCCCCGGCGTGCGAACTGCGCGATTCGTCCCTCGGGCGGGGTGGTCGGGTATCTTCCGGGGCCGAGGAGCCGTCGAAAGGACCCCCGTGATCAAGAAGATCGGTGCCGCGCTCATCGGCGCCACCGCCCTGGCGCTGGTGGCGAGCGGCTGCAGCAACGCGGACGACGCACGTGAGAAGAAGGTCGACGCGTGGGCCGCCGGCGTCTGCGACACGCTGCGCGAGCAGCTGAAGAACCGCGACGAGGCCACCGCGGAGATGGCGAAGGCCACCGGCGAGCCCGAGGCCACCAAGGCCAAGGCGGCGTACGTCTCCGCCTTCGACAAGTCGGCCAAGGCCTACCAGGCGATGGCCGCCGCCTACACCGACCTCGGCGTCCCGCCGGTCGACGACGGCAAGAACGTCCAGACCAAGACGGTGGCGTATCTCACGGACAAGGCCGACGCGTACGCCGCGCTCAAGGCCTCGGCCCAGAAGCTCGACACCGAGGACCAGGGCAAGTACGCCCAGGGCCTGCAGAAGCTCGCCGACCAGGTCCACAAGATCGACCCGGCGGACGGCGACCTCAAGGAGATGACCGAGGGCGAGCTCGAGGACGCCATGGCGCGTCAGGACGGCTGCCAGCGCACCGAGACCAAGGGCGACAACAAGGCGTGATCATCACCGGTAGCCTGCCGGGGTGAGCACACTTCCCCACGCCGGGAGCGCCGCACCGCTGCGCGAGGCGGCGCTCCGGGCCGGTTTCACCGCCGACGGCCTGCTGGACCTTCTCGGCGCGCCCGCCTACGCCGCCCTCGCCCGCGGCGAGACCGTCCCCGCCGAACGCGCCACGCGCGCCGACGACGACCCGGCGGCCGTCCTCACCCGGCTCTTCCTGCTCCGGCAGGCCGTCCCGCGCGCCGTGGCGGCCGCGGCGCTGCCGCTGGACGGCGGCTGGCTGCGTACGACGGACGACGGGGACGTGGCGGCCGTCGCCGACGTCCGGCCCTACGCGGGGCCCGACGGGCAGGACTGGTACGTCGTCTCCGACCTCGGGTGCGCCGTCGGCGGTGCGGCGGGCGCACGCGGGGGGCGTGAGGACCTCGTGCTGGGCGTCGGCGGGGCGTCAACCACGCTCGCCGGGATCACCGTTCGTACGCCTGTGCCCAGCGCCCTCGACGTCGGCACCGGCTCCGGCATCCAGGCGCTGCACGCCTCCGCCCACGCCGCCCGGGTCACCGCCACCGACCTCAACCCGCGCGCCCTCGCCTTCACCCGGCTCACCCTGGCGCTCAGCGGGGCGCCGGAGGCCGAGCTGCTCGAGGGGTCGCTGTTCGAACCCGTCGGGGAGGCGACGTACGACCTGATCGTCTCCAACCCGCCGTTCGTGATCTCGCCCGGCCACCGACTCACCTACCGCGACGGCGGGATGGCCGGGGACGAGCTGTGCCGCACCCTCGTCGGGCAGGCGGCCGGCCACCTCAACGACGGCGGCTACTGCCAGCTCCTCGCCAACTGGGAGCACCTCGACGGGCAGGACTGGCGCGAGCGGATCGCCGGCTGGGTGCCGCGCGGGTGCGACGCGTGGATCGTGCAGCGCGAGGTGCAGGACCCCACCGAGTACGCGGAGCTGTGGCTGCGCGACGCCGGCGACCACCGGGCCGTACCGGGCGAGTACGAGCGGCGGTACGACGCGTGGCTGGCCGAATTCGAGCGGCGCGGGGTGCGCGGCGTCGGCTTCGGGTGGATCACGCTGCGCAAGACGGGCGGCGGGGCGCCGTCGCTGACCGTCGAGGAGTGGCCGCACGCCGTGGAGCAGCCCCTGGGACCGGCGGTATCCGGCCACTTCGAGCGGGCCGCGTGGCTGCGGGGGATGGGCGACGACACGCTGCTCGCCGGGCACTACACGGTGGCCGGCGAGGTGGTGCAGGAGCAGCTGGGGCGGCCCGGTGAGGAGGACCCCGAGCACGTCGTCCTGCGCTCGGGCCGGGGGATGCGGCGGGCGACGCGGGCGGACACCGTGGGGGCGGCGCTCGTCGGCGCCTGCGACGGCACGCTGAGCGCGGGGCGGATCCTGGACGCGATCGCCCAGCTCCTGGGGGAGGACCCGGGCAAGCTGCGGGAGACGTTCCCGGCGCGGCTGCGGGAGCTGGTGGCGGAGGGATTCCTGGAGCCGGTGGCGACCGGCGGTGGCCGTGGGCCGCGGGCCATGCGGGCGCAGGGGCGGCCGGAGGCGACGGGGTAAGCGGTTACAGCCGAACCGTGACCTGAGATGCATTCCCCGTAGGGGTGGATGGCCGGTAGCTTCTCTGTTTGTCGTTTTTTTGGCGCTCCTCCGCTCGGGGCGTCGCGGGGAGGAAACAAGAAGTATGAACTGGTACATACACGTACTCAAGAACTACGCGAACTTCCAGGGCCGCGCGCGGCGCAAGGAGTTCTGGATGTACATGCTGTTCAACTACATCGCCATGGCGGTGCTGTTGGGCATCGGTGCCATCCTGTCCGGTGCCGCGGACTCGGCCGCGCTCGTGTTCGTCCTGTTCGGCGTCTACGTCGTGGGTGTCATCGTCCCCTCGCTGGCCGTGAACGTCCGTCGTATGCACGACATCGGCAAGTCCGGCGGCTGGATCTTCATCGCCCTCATCCCGTTCGGTATCGGCACCATCTGGTCGATCGTGCTCTGGTGCACCGACAGCCAGCCCGGCCCGAACCAGTACGGCCCGAACCCGAAGTACCCCGAGGTCGGCTACGGCGGCCAGGGCGGCTACCCGCAGCCGGGTTACCCCCAGGCCGGCTACCAGCAGCCCGGGTATCCCCAGCAGCAGGGCTACGCCCAGCCCGGTTACCCGCAGCAGCCCGGCTACCCCCAGCAGGGTGGCTACCCGCAGCAGGGTCAGAACCCGTACGGCGGCTGACCACCGCGTTCGTCCGTTCCCTCCGGGGGCCGTCCCGCACCACCGCGGACGGCCCCCGGGGCGTTTGCGTCCCGCACCCCCCGTACGACACTCCGGGGACTGTGACAAGGCGCATACCGGCCGAAGTCGCACGGCGAGCCGGAACCGCCGTACGCCGCCCGCCCGGAATGATCCATGACATCCGTTTTACGGTGTCGGCCACCCCCGGCGACATTGCCCGGATTCGGCCCTGTGCGGCAGGAATGGCAAGACTCGGGTTACCGTTCGAGTGACGCCCGGGGCTTTTGCCGCTTGACACGGGGGCGGTATGTACCGTCACACTCCGCACCAATGCACCAGGCGTACGAGACACCACCAGGACCGAGCCAAGACTGACCGGAGAAGAGAGCGAAGTTGTCCCCGACCAGCCAGACCCGCCGACTCGTCATCGTCGAGTCGCCCGCCAAGGCGAAGACGATCAAGGGCTATCTCGGCCCCGGCTACGAGGTCGAGTCGAGCGTCGGACACATCCGTGATCTCCCCAACGGCGCGGCCGAGGTGCCGGCGAAGTACAAGGGTGAGCCGTGGGCACGCCTCGGCGTGAACGTCGACGCGGACTTCCAGCCCCTGTACGTCGTCAACGCGGACAAGAAGCAGCAGGTCTCCAAGCTCAAGCAGCTGCTCGCCGACTCCGACGAGCTCTTCCTCGCGACGGACGAGGACCGCGAGGGCGAGGCCATCGCCTGGCATCTGCTCGAGGTGCTCAAGCCCAAGGTGCCCGTCCACCGGATGGTCTTCCACGAGATCACCAAGGACGCCATCCAGCAGGCGGTGAACAACCCCCGCACGCTGAACCAGAAGCTGGTCGACGCCCAGGAGACCCGCCGTATCCTCGACCGGCTGTACGGGTACGAGGTCTCGCCGGTGCTGTGGAAGAAGGTCATGCCGCGGCTGTCCGCCGGCCGTGTGCAGTCCGTCGCCACCCGGCTCGTCGTCGAGCGGGAGCGCGAGCGGATCGCCTTCCACTCCGCCGAGTACTGGGACCTGGCCGGCGTCTTCTCCACCGGTCGCGCGGGCGATGCCTCCGATCCCTCGACTTTCGGCGCCCGCCTCAACACCGTCGACGGCAAGCGCGTCGCCCAGGGCCGCGACTTCGGCCCCGACGGGAAGCAGAAGTCCGACACGCTGCATCTGGACGAGGCGGCCGCCCGCGCGCTGGCCGCCGCCCTGGAGCAGACGTCCTTCACCGTGCGCGGCGTCGAGTCCAAGCCGTACCGCCGCTCGCCGTACGCCCCGTTCCGTACGACCACGCTCCAGCAGGAGGCCTCGCGCAAACTCGGCTTCGGCGCGAAGGCCACCATGCAGGTGGCGCAGAAGCTGTACGAGAACGGCTTCATCACGTACATGCGTACGGACTCCACGACCCTCTCCGACACAGCCGTCACCGCCGCCCGGGCCCAGGTCACGCAGCTGTACGGCGCGGAGTACCTGCCGGACAAGCCCCGTACGTACGCCTCCAAGGTGAAGAACGCGCAGGAGGCGCACGAGGCGATCCGGCCCTCCGGCGACCGCTTCCGCACGCCCGCCGAGACGGGGCTGACCGGTGACCAGTTCCGGCTGTACGAGCTGATCTGGAAGCGCACCGTCGCCTCGCAGATGAAGGACGCCACCGGTCAGTCGGTGACCGTCCGCGTGGGCGGCGCGGCCGCCGACGGGCGGGACTGCGAGTTCACCGCCTCCGGCAAGATCATCACGTTCCACGGCTTCATGAAGGCGTACGTCGAGGGCGCCGACGATCCCGGCGCCGAGCTCGACAGCGCCGAGCGCCGGCTGCCGCAGGTCACCGAGGGCGACGCGCTCACGGCCACCGAGATGTCCGTCGACGGCCACGCCACCAAGCCGCCCGCCCGCTACACCGAGGCCACGCTGGTCAAGGAGCTGGAGGAGCGGGAGATCGGGCGGCCGTCGACGTACGCCTCGATCATCGGGACGATCCTCGACCGCGGCTATGTGTTCAAGAAGGGCACGGCCCTGGTGCCGTCCTTCCTGTCGTTCGCCGTCATCCGGCTGCTGGAGCAGCACTTCGGGCGGCTCGTCGACTACTCCTTCACCGCGAAGATGGAGGACGACCTCGACCGCATCGCCCGCGGCGAGGCACAGGCGGTGCCGTGGCTGCGGCGGTTCTACTTCGGCGAGGACGGCGTGGAGACGCCCGCCGAGGAGCGCGACGGCGACGACCACCTGGCCGGGCTGAAGGAACTCGTCACGGACCTCAGCTCCATCGACGCCCGCGAGGTGTCGTCCTTCCCCGTCGGCAACGGGATCGTGCTGCGCGTCGGCCGCTACGGCCCGTACGTCGAGCGCCCCTCGGACGTCGAGGGGGAGACCGGCCACCGCGCCGACGTCCCCGACGACCTGGCGCCGGACGAGCTGACGGTGGAGTACGCGGAGGAGCTGCTGGCGAAGCCCTCCGGCGACTTCGAGCTGGGCACCGATCCGTCGACCGGCTATCCGATCGTCGCGAAGGACGGCCGGTACGGGCCGTACGTGACGGAGGTGCTGCCGGAGGGCACGCCGAAGACGGGGAAGAACGCGGTGAAGCCGCGGACGGCCTCACTTTTCAAATCGATGTCCCTCGACACGGTCACGCTGGCCGAGGCCCTCAAGCTGATGTCCCTCCCCCGGGTCGTCGGCGAGGACGCCGAGGGCGTGGAGATCACCGCGCAGAACGGCCGCTACGGCCCGTACTTGAAGAAGGGCACGGACTCGCGTTCGCTGACGTCGGAGGAGCAGCTCTTCACGATCACGCTGGACGAGGCGCTGGCCATCTACGCCCAGCCCAAGCAGCGCGGACGGGCCGCCGCCAAGCCGCCGCTGAAGGAGCTCGGGACGGACCCGGTCTCGGAGAAGCCGGTGGTCGTGAAGGACGGCCGGTTCGGCCCGTACGTGACGGACGGCGAGACGAACGCGACGCTGCGCCGCGACGACGACGTGGACACGATCACGCCGGAGCGGGGCTACGAGCTGCTGGCGGAGAAGCGGGCGAAGGGGCCGGTCAAGAAGACGGCGAAGAAGGCGCCGGCGAAGAAGGCCGCGGCGAAGAAGACGGCCGCCAAGAAGACCGTGGCGAAGAAGACGGCCGCGAAGAAGACGACCGCTGCCAAGAAGACGACCGCGAAGACGGCGGCGGCAAAGAAGACGGCGACGAAGCGCACGGCGACGGCGTCGGTGGAGGATGACGGGGCGTAGGGGCCCCTGAAGCCGAGGGCTATATGGGCGGAGTGGGCGGGAGCCGGTGCGGCCTGCGAACCGGGGCTTGCAGCGCGAAAGGACCGACTTCCAGCCCGTCCGGCGTTTGAGGACGAGGCGCGCCAGCGCCGAAAAGGGGGCCGGGGGCGAAGCCCCCGCAGCGTCCCGAACCGTGAGTTATCCACAGGCCGACAAACCGTCACCCTGCCCTGACCTGCGAAAACCCTGGTCGTAAGACCAGATGTTCGGTGGGGAGCCCACCGTTCCACCGACGCTCGATAGTCTTGACCCCATGAATCGCGCCGAGCAGAACCCCGTAGGAACCCACCCCACGGACAGCCTCGCCGCCGACTCACGCGAGCGCGCCGTGAAGGCCCTCCTGCGCCATCCCCCGCTGCGCCGCCTCTGGGGCGCCGAGCTGATCGGCGGGATCGGCGACGCCCTGGCCCTGCTGGTGCTGACGGCGCTCACCGTGCAGGCGGCGGGCGCCGAGAGCATGTTCGGCGAGGGATACCGCGGCACGGCGATCGCCGTTGCGGCGGTCTTCGCCGTACGGATCCTCGCGACGCTGCTCTTCGGCGCCGTCCTGCTCGGCCCCCTGACTCAGCTGACGGGAGCGAAGGGCCCGCTCGACAAGCGCTGGACGATGATCGTCGCGGATGTCCTGCGCGTCGGACTGCTGCTCGTCGCCCCGCTGTGGATCGACTGGACGCCGGACCGCGCGCTGACCTGGCTGCTGGTCACCGCGTTCGTGGGGGGCGCGGCCGAGCGCCTGTGGACCGTGGCCAAGGACGGCGCCGCCCCGGCGCTGCTCCCCGCACCGCCCGCCGAAGGCGCGGCGGTCAGGGCGCTCCCGGATCACTATGAGGCGCTGCGCCGCCTCTCCCTGCGCACCGCGTATCTCGCCGTGCCGGCCGCCGCCGCGGCCCTCCTGGCGATCACGCTGGTCAGCAATCTGCTGGGGTCGGGGATCGAGTGGTTCCACCTGCACCAGGTGGCCCTCGGCTCGTATCTGGCGGCCGGGCTGTTCGCCGCCTCGATCACCGTTCTGTACTTCCTCGAGCTCCCGGACAGCGACTCCCGGCGCCCCCGTTCCCCGCTGGAGGGCCTGCGCCGGCCGAGGTCGCTGGAGGGCGACCTGGTGCGCGGCCGTACGGGCGCGATCCCGGTGCTGGTGCTCACCGGCGCCGCCGTCGCCGGAGCTGTCGCGGCGGCCACGGCCATCGCCGTCCTGCAGGCGCGCGACCTGGGTGGCGGGCCGGTGACGTACGCGCTGCTGGTGCTGGCCTTCACCGGCGGCCCGGGGCTCGGGATCCGCCTCGCGCCGAAGGTGCTGCCCGTCCTCTCCCGGCGCCGGCTGCTGGCGCTGGCCACGGCGGTCGCCGGGCTCGCGCTGCTCGCCGTCGGGCTGATCGGTGACACGGCGACGTCGCTCGGCGTCGCGCTGCTCGCCGGGATCGCCGCGGGGGTCGCCGCCGCGACGGGGCACACGCTGCTGGACCAGGAGACGGAGGCCGCGCGCCAGGCCCGGGTCACCGCGCATCTGCACGCCGTCGTACGGCTCGTCATCGCCCTCGCCGCGATCGCCGCCCCGCTGCTGGCCGCGGTGATCGGGCGGCACCGGGTGGAGAGCGGCGACTTCGTCTTCGACCACGACGGGTCGGCGTTCGCCTATCTGCTGATCGGCGCCCTGCTCCTGCCCGTCGCCGCGCTCGCGCTGGCCAAGACCGACGACCGCCAGGGCGTGCCGCTGCGCCGCGACCTGCGGGACGCGCTGCGGCGCGGCGCCGAGCCGGACGTGGCGCCGTCGGCCACCGGGTACTTCATCGCCGTCGAAGGCGGGGACGGCGCGGGGAAGTCCACACAGGTGGAGGCCCTCGCCGAGTGGATCCGCGGCAAGGGGCACGACGTCGTCGTCACCCGGGAGCCGGGTGCCACGTCCATCGGTCAGCGGCTGCGGTCGATACTCCTCGACGTGTCGTCCGCGGGCATCTCGCACCGCGCGGAGGCGCTGCTGTACGCGGCGGACCGGGCGGAGCACGTGGATTCGGTCATCCGCCCGGCGCTGGAGCGGGGCGCGGTCGTCATCACCGACCGGTACATCGACTCGTCGGTGGCGTACCAGGGGGCGGGCCGTGACCTCTCCCCGACGGAGATCGCCAGGATCTCGCGGTGGGCGACCGACGGGCTCGTCCCGCATCTGACGGTGCTGCTGGACATCTCGCCGGAGGTCGCGCGCGAGCGGTTCACGGAGGCGCCGGACCGGCTGGAGTCGGAGCCGGCGGAGTTCCACGAGCGGGTGCGCAGCGGCTTCCTCACGCTGGCCGCGGCCGACCCGGCGCGCTATCTGATCGTCGATGCCGCCCAGGACCCGGAGGACGTCGCCACGGTCGTACGGCACCGGCTCGACCAGCTGCTGCCCCTGTCCGAGACCGAGGTCCGCGCCCAGGAGGAGGCGCGGCGGCGCGCCGAGGAGGAGGCCAGGCGCCGGGCGGAGGAAGAGGCCGCGCGCAAGGCCGAGGAGGAGCGTCAGGAGCGCGAGCGCCAGGAGCAGATCGCCCGGCTGCGTGCCGAGGAGGAGGAGCGCCGGCGGCACGAGATCGAGGAGGCCAAGCGCCTCGAGGCCGAGCGGGAGGCCGAGTACGCCCGCCGGCGCGCGGAGGAGGCCGCCCGGATCGCCGCGGAGGAGCGGCAGCGGCGTGAGGCGGAGGAGGCCGCGTACCGCGCGGAGCAGGAGCGGCTGCGGCGCCTCGCCGAGGAGCAGGCGCGGCTGCGGGCGGAGGCGGAGGAGAAGCGGCTCGAGAAGCAGCGCCGGGCGGAGGAGGCCCTGCTCCGGGCGGAGCGGGAGCGGGACGCCGCCGCGGACTCGGAGGCCACGCGGGAGCTGCCGGCCACCGGCCCGGACGCGGAGGAGACGCTGCGCGTCCCGGCGGTGCCGGATCCGGACGTGACGCGCCCGCTGCCCCAGGTGCCGGACCCCGACGGGGAGGAGACGCGGGTCATCCCGCAGGTCCCGTCGCCGGGAGAGCTTCCGGAGGACCGGGTGCCGGAGTCGTACTTCCGCCCCTCGGGCGGGGCGCGGCAGCGGCCGACTTGGGCGGAGGAGACGCCTCTGGACGATCTGCCGTCGCTGGCGGATGAGCTCCTGGGGCGGGATGAGGACGAGCGCCGGTACTGACGTCGCGCCTCCGTCGCGCGGCGGTGTGCTTCGGTCTTTGTCTTCCGGTTGCGTCGGCTGTCGCGCATCCGGCCTTCGGCCGGAGGCCTCAAACGCCGGCCGGGCTGGGGGTGGGTGTCTTGGCCTCCGGGGTTGGTGTCTGGCCTGGCGGGGTGCGCCTGCTTTGGTCTGGGGGTCGGGGCCGCCCGACACACCTACGCGCGTACTGCCGCGTCGTGCTCGCGTTGGGAGCGTTTCCCGTACGCGCGCAGGCGTGTCGAACGTCCCCTTGCCCGCGTCGGCGGCTACCGGATTGTCCCTGGTCACCGCCCCCATAGCCCGCCAACCGTGGGGAACTCCCCCGGAGCACAGGCCCTCGTACGGTCGCCCCCGCAGTCGCCGGCCCGGCGGCGCGAAGCGCCGACGCCTCACTCCACACACCCCGGGGGCGCGCAGCGCCTCCGCCCGAAGCCGCGCCAGCGGCTTCCCCCACTCCGCATCACAAGGC
>NZ_WEGJ01000072.1 GCF_009604385.1 Streptomyces smaragdinus | reverse complement strand
GACGGGCAGCGCCAGCCGGGCGAACTCCGCCACCCACGCCGGGTCCCGCCGCCCCAGCGCGGCGACCGGGATCGCCTCCTCCCCGGCCGACGCGTCGGCGTGGACGGACGGCGACTCCCGCAGCACCATCTCGCCGCGTGAGCTGGAGGTCGCGCGGCTGCTGGTCGAGGGGCTGACGAACCGTCAGATCGCGGACGCCCTGGTGGTGTCGGTGCAGACCATCGCCAGCCAGGTGAAGTCGGCGATGCGGAAGCTGGACGTGACCTCCCGTACGGCGCTCGCGGTCAAGGTCGTGGAGTCGGGCCTGGTCGGCCCCCCGGAGTCAACCCCTCCGCGCGACGAGTGAATTACCCGTCCCCCTCGGACGACGACGAAAAAACCGGCGCATTAAATTCCCGCATCTGAGCGATCGTGCGGTCCCCGGGCACGCCCGCACACTCAATGCCGTGCCACCCCCGGAAACACCGACACCCGCGCCAGAGGAAGCACCGGAACCCGACCTCCGGGACGAGCCGTTGCCGACCGGCCCGCCCTCCGACCCGCCGGCTTCCCCCACCTCCCGTACCGGGAGAGCCGACGACGAGGACTACGGCGAGTACGAACCCCTCTGACGCACAGTGCGACCACCTGTCATATCCATGCCATTCCGCTCGAGGGAGACTCCTTGATGAGGCCGAACGCACGAAGGGGCACCGGCAGACGCTGGGGCACCGTGACCGTGGGCCTGACCGTCTTCGGCATGCTCGTGCCGGCGGCGGCCCAGGCCGCCGACCCGGCGGGGCAGACGCCGCCGTCCCGTACCACCACCAAGTCCGCCGCCCCGAAGAAGACCGCCACCACCGAACTGGCCCGGCTCGTCGACGCGGCCGGCGGAAACGTCCCGATCACGCTGGTCACCGGCGACACGGTGCGGATCGGCGTCGACGACCGGGGCACGGCAGTCGTCCGTGACGCCGAGATGGCGACGCGGCCCGACGGGGTGCCGGTCGTCCTCCAGACCTTCACCCGTCAGGGCAAGACGTTCGTCGTGCCGAACGACGCGCTCACCCTGCTCGACCAGGGCGTGCTCGACTGGTCGCTCTTCGACGTCGACCAGTTGGTGACACTCGCCGCCGCGAAGAAGAGCGACACGGTTCCGGTGCTCGTCTCGTACACCGACGCCGCCGCGGCCAAGGAGAAGCGGAAGGTCACCGGGGCCGCCGACGGCAGGGCGCTGCCGAGCATCAAGGGCCGCTCGCTGAAGATCGCCGACGACGGCCGCTGGTGGCGCGGGGTCAAGGGCAAGACGGCCCGCACCGCGGCCACCACCCGCGCCTCCGGGTCCCTCTCCGACGTCCGGAAGGTGTGGCTCAACGGCATCTCCCACGTCGACCTCGAGCAGTCGGTGCCCCAGGTCGGGGCGCCCGTCGCCTGGGAACGCGGGCTGGACGGCACCGGTGTGAAGGTGGCCGTGCTGGACACCGGCATCGACGCCACCCACCCGGACGTGGCCGACAGCATCGTCGAGCAGGTCGACTTCACCGGCAACGCCAAGGGCGCCAGGGACGGGCACGGCCACGGCACCCATGTGGCGTCCACCGTCCTGGGCAGCGGCGCCGCGTCCAAGGGGCTGCGCAAGGGCGTCGCGCCCGGCGCGGAACTGATGGTGGGCAAGGTCTGCAACGACGCCGGGGAGTGTCCCGACGACGCGATCATCGCGGCCATGGAATGGGCCGCCCACTCGGGCGCCAAGATCGTCAACCTGAGCCTGGGCGGCGACCCCTCCGACGGCACCGACCCGCTCAGCCAGGCGCTCAACACCATCAGCCGGGACACCGGCGCGCTGTTCGTCGTCGCGGCCGGCAACACCGCTCTCGGACTCCCGCAGAAGGTCGTCTCCCCCGCCGCCGCCGACGAGGCGATGGCCGTCGCGGCCGTGGACAAGATGGGCGAGATGGCCCGCTTCTCCAACGTCGGACCGCGCCTCGGTGACGGCGCCGCCAAGCCCGACATCGCCGCTCCGGGCGTCGGCATCGTCGCGGCGCGTGCCGCGGGCACGAGCATGGGCTCGGCGGTGGACGCGAACTACACCGCGTCCGACGGGACCTCGATGGCCACGCCGCACGTGACCGGCGCCGCGGCCGTCATCGCCCAGCAGCATCCGGAGATGACCGGTCAGCAGATCAAGGCACTGCTGATGGACACCGCCACCGACCTGGGCCACAGCATGTACTCCCAGGGCACCGGCCAGGTGGATCTCGCGGCCGCGACCAATCCGCGGGTCCTCCCGAAGGGGAACCTGAACTTCGGCACCGTGGCCCACGGGCAGCCGGCGACGACCAAGAAGATCACGTACACGAACCGGGGTGACGAGGCGGTCACGCTGCACCTGAGCCTGTCGGCGTCGTTCGGCGACGGCAAGCCGGCCGAGGCGGGGCTGTTCACCCTCGGCACGGACACGGTGGTCGTGCCCGCGAACGGCACGGCCGAGGTGCCGGTGACGGTCGACGGCAGCGTCCTCGACAACGAGGAGCCCCACGGCGGCTACGCCGGGCGCCTCAGCGCCCGTGACGACTCCGGCGACATCCAGCTCAACTCGATGACGCACGCCTTCCTCGAGGCCGTGAGATACCCCCTCACCCTGAACATCGTTCCCCCGGCGGGCGCCACGGACGTCCACTACGGCGCCGTCGCGTTCGTGCCGATGGACGACCAGATCTACCTCCACCCGGGCTACGACAGCGCCACCGGCGCGCAGAGCGTGACCAAGGAGCTCTACCGCGGCACCTACGCGGCACAGGCGTCGGTCACCTGGCGGGACGCGTCCGGCGAGCTGCAGCAGGCCGAGCCGATGGCGACCGAGGTGAAGCTCACCGAGGCGAAAACGGTCACGCTGGACCTGCGCGAGGCCAGGCCGCTGCGCGCGCGGTTCCCCGAGGCCACCGAGTCGTACAGCGCCATCGACTACATCGACCGGGTGTCCGCGACCGGGGCCTGGGGGCTGAGCTCCGCCCTCGCGCATGACTACGCCCGCACCGATCAGCACTGGTGGGAACTGCCCACCGAGAAGGTGACCGAGGGCACTCTCGCACACGAGTTCCGCACCTCGGAGACGACCCCCGTCGTCACCATGCGCGCCACGGGCGGCGGCGCCCCCGCCGACCTGTCCGTCCGCTACCAGAGCCCGGACTCCGCCCTGGCCGCCACGCAGGCGTGGCTGCTCGACGACGGAGACCCGAGCACGCGCCAGGCCTCGCTCCGGATCCCCCGGCTGCCGGTCAAGGGACAGCTTCCGGTGGTCTACGCCGGCAACGGGTCCGCCGCCGAACTCGCGGACGCCAACGCCCGGGGCAAGCTCGTCCTCATCACGCCGACCGACATCTGCCGGGGCTCCTGCGACTACCCGAGGCTGCGGGACGAGCGGGTGGCCGCCGCCGCTGCCACCGGCGCCGTCGGCGTGCTGGTCGCGGCACCGGACCTCACCTCGATGGGCGTCCCCTCGGGCCTGGACCAGTGCGTGGCCGGACCCGAGAGCTGCCCGGAGGTCGAGCCGTACCTCGCCCTGCCGACGGTGAGCCTGCCCTACGACCAGGCGGACGCGCTGATCAAGCGGATCGAGGCCGGCGGGTCCCAGGTCCGGATCACCCTGGGCGGGAGTGCCACGCCGCGGACCTACGCCGCCGGGTTCTACGAGAGCGGGCGGATCGGGTCGTACTCCTACGAGCTCGGGAAGGACGAACTCGACCGCGTCGACCTCTCCTTCCACGCGCAGCGCCCCGGGGACGTATACCAGCTGGGCTGGACCCAGTTCCGGAAGGACGTCGCCGATCCGACGATCGTTCCCCTGCCGACTCCGGCCACGCAGCAGAAGACGACCGTCTTCGTCCAGCACAAGAGCGACAGCATCAGCAGGTTCAACGCCGGCTGGGCCGAGACCGGGGCGGACCTCTTCATCACCCGCAACCGCACGCAGACGACCGACCTGATTCCCACCGGCAGGGACGAGATCCACTGGAACGCGGGGCCGGCCGTCCCGGGTGCCGACAAGCAGGTGCGGACCGGGTCCGGTTACTCGATCCCGCAGACCGTTCCGTGCGCGGGCTGCCGGCAGGGCAACACCTTCTACCCCACGGTCTATCTGATGGGCAGCGACGGCGGCCCCCAGGCAGTCATCGGAACCGTCGGCGACGAACAGCTGGTGAACCTCCTCGCCGCCGTCCCCTCCTGCGGGCCGACCCCCAACCCGACCATCCCGAACCTCGCCTACACCTGCGACTTCAAGCTCCTCGACGCCTCCGGTGACGAACTCGAGCACCAGACGGAGCACCTCCCCGACACGGACGGGCTCGTCCTGTGAAGGCACTCGACACCGCCAAGGAGACCGACACGATGACCACCAGAGTGCCGTCGGCACGACGGCGCACCAGCGCCCTCATGCTGCTCGCGGCGGCAGCGCTCCTGGCCCTGACCGGCTGCAAGAGCGGCGACGTCGTCTCGTACGACCTGCCGGCGAAGTCCGCCCGCTACACGTTCGAGACGGAGAACGACGGCGTCAGCACGGTGTGGCAGTACACCTCCGCCGAAGCCACGAAGGACGACGCCCCGGAGCAGAACCCGTGCGCCGGTGAGATGACCGGCAGCAGCCAGGCGGCCTGCCGTCCGGAGCCGCTGATCTTCCTGCGCTACGACTTCGGCCTCGCCCTGGACAACACGGCGAAGGCCGGGGCGGAACACGAGATCACCGTCACCGGCTACTACCAGGAACGGCTGAGCGAACTGCCCGAGGTGACCTCCCTGAAGACGGAGACCACCTTCGACGGGGGCAGGACCTGGCGCCCCGCGACCACGAAGGAGACCGGAAAGAACACGTTCACCACGACCGTCGCGAACCCGCGGCGGGACAAGGCGCCCGAGGGCGTCGGGCTGCGGATCAGCGCCACCGACAGCCAGGGCAACACCGTGAAGCAGACCATCCCGACGGCGTACACGCTGCGCTGACGGCGGTCATGTGACGAGCGGGGCGGGACCGTGTCCCGCCCCGCTCGCGCGTTCCCGGAAAAATGAGGTGGCGGTGGATCATCGAGGACTCTAGGCTGACCCCTGTTCGCGATGAACGCTGTTCGTTTCCGTCGAGGATTTCCGGGAGGTGTGTTCCATGGCCGTCTCTGTGCCGGGCGCTGCCCGCAACCGCCATCTCACCTCCCAGGCTGCCGGCTGACTCCACCGAATCCGAATCCGAGTCCGAGGCCGGTGCCACCCTCGAAGGGTCACCGAAGTGTCTTCCTCCGCAGTATCCACGCGTCCGCTCGAGCCCTACGGCTGGGACGCCTCCCTCACCGACGCCTTCGCCCCGTACGGCGACGAAGGCCTGATCCCCGGGCGCATCGTCCGCGTCGACCGCGGCGCCTGTGACGTGCTCACCGCCGACGGCCCCGTACGGGCCGAGACGGCGCTCGGGCCCGAGCCCGATCCCACCAAACTGCCCACCGCCGGCGACTGGGCCGCCCTGACCACCGGTCCCAAGCCGGAGATCCGCGCACTGCTGCCGCGCCGTACGGCGTTCGTGCGCTCGGCGTCCTCCAAGCAGTCCGTCGGCCAGGTCCTCGCCGCCAACGTCGACCACGCGGTCATCGCCGTCTCCCTCGCCACCGACCTCAACGCCGCCCGCCTCGAGCGCCTGCTGTCGCTGGCCTGGGCCAGCGGCGCGCAGCCGCTGCTCGTCCTCACCAAGTGCGACCTGATCGAGGACCCGGCGGTCCTCGCGCACTACCTCGAGGACGCGCGGTCCACCGCGCCCGGCGTCGAGGTCCTCGCCGTCAGCTCCGCCACCGGCGAGGGCCTCGACGTCCTCCGCGCGATCCTCGCCGACGGCACCTCCGTGCTGCTCGGCCAGTCCGGCGCCGGCAAGTCCACCCTCGCCAACACCCTGCTGGGCGAGGAGGCCCAGGAGGTCCGGGCCGCCCGCGACAGCGACGGCAAGGGCCGGCACACGACGACCACCCGCGATCTGCTGCCGCTGCCCGGCGGCGGGGTGCTCATCGACACCCCGGGGCTGCGTGGCGTCGGGCTGTGGGAGGCGGAGTCGGGGCTGGCGCAGGTCTTCGCCGAGATCGAGGAGTTCGCGTCCCGCTGCCGCTTCGACGACTGCACGCACGACGTCGAACCCGGCTGCGCGGTTCTCGCCGCCCTGGAGTCGGGCGAGCTGTCGGAGCGCCGGCTGGACAGCTACCGCAAGCTCCAGCGCGAGAACGCCCACATCGCCGCCCGTACCGACGCCCGGCTGCGCGCCGAGAAGCGCCGCGTCTGGCGCATCCGGGCGGGCGAGGGCCGCGCGGCGCGCCGGCTGAAGGGGATGGATCACTGACCCCGGGCGGTACGGGGACGGGCGACCGCGGTGGCCCGTCCCCGCCCGCGCTGACCTGGCCGGACGTGATGTGATGGCCCCATGAGCACCCTCACCACCTGGTCCCTCGAGCAGACTTCCCCCGGCGACCTCGCCCCCGCCCGCGTGCCCGGGGCCGTGGGCGCGGGTGAGGTGACCGTGATGCGGGCCCAGGTGCCCTCGCCGGAGCTGAACCGGTTCCTCTACACCGCCGTGGGCGGCGGGCTGGAGTGGACGGACCGGCTCGGGTGGACGCGGGAGGAGTGGCTGGCGTTCCTGTCCCGGCCCGGGGTGGAGACGTGGGTGGCGTACGACCGGGGGACGCCGGCGGGGTACATCGAGCTGGACGCGCAGGACGGGGGCGTCGTGGAGATCTCGTACTTCGGGCTGCTCCCCGACTTCCACGGGCGCGGCATCGGCGGCCATCTGCTGTCGTACGGGACGGCGCGGGCATGGGACCTCGCCGGGCGGTGGGCGGACCGGGAGCCGACGAAGCGGGTGTGGGTGCACACCTGCAGCGACGACGGGCCGCACGCGCTGCGGAACTACGAGCGGCGCGGGTTCCGGGTGTTCGACGTCAGGACGGAGGAGAAGGCGTAGCGTTCCCCGAGACGGGATCGTCCACATCCCGGGATCACAGTGTCCGCATCGCGGATAGCGGTGGACTGTGTCCAAGTCCCCGTGTCAGGCTTCCTCCATGTCTGAAGCTGGTGTAGCCCTGGTGAGTCGACGGCACGTCGACCTCGGCCGCATGTCCAGCGCCATCTGTCCGGCGCGCTGATAGCCCAGCACGACCGTTTCCCGCGCAGCCTCGCCGCTGCCCTCCGCTGTCCCCGTCGTCGCGGACCGCGTGCGCCCTCCCGTACCACGCCACTGCCCTGATGCATACGTATCAGCAGGTCAGTGGGCATGCGCGCACGCAGTGACCGCTCGCCGCCGCCTGCCCGAAGGACAAAATCACCATGGCCACCCCTCCCCCGCGCACCGCGCAGAGCGATCCGCAGCGCACCCGCCGCGACGCCGCGCCGCCCCGCCGCAAGGCCGGCCGCCATCGCGGCGAGGGCCAGTGGGCCGCCGGACACTTCACCCCGCTGAACGGCAACGAGCAGTTCAAGAAGGACGACGACGGTCTCAACGTACGGACACGTATTGAGACGATCTATTCCAAGCGCGGCTTCGACTCCATCGACCCGGCCGATCTCCGCGGCCGGATGCGCTGGTGGGGGCTGTACACCCAGCGCCGGCCCGGGATCGACGGCGGGAAGACCGCGGTCCTCGAGCCGCACGAGCTGGACGACACGCACTTCATGCTCCGGGTCCGGGTGGACGGCGGCCGGCTCAGCGTCGCGCAGCTGCGTACGATCGGCGAGATCTCCCAGGAGTTCGCCCGCGGCACCGCCGACATCACCGACCGGCAGAACATCCAGCTGCACTGGATCCGCATCGAGGACGTCCCGGAGATCTGGCGCCGGCTGGAGGCCGTCGGCCTGTCGACGACCGAGGCCTGCGGCGACACCCCGCGTGTGATCCTCGGCTCGCCGGTCGCCGGGATCGCCGCGGACGAGATCATCGACGGCACCCCGGCGCTCGAGGAGATCCACCGCCGCGTCATCGGCAATCCGGCGTACTCCAATCTGCCGCGCAAGTTCAAGGGCGCGGTGTCCGGTTCGCCGCAGCTCGACGTGGTGCACGAGATCAACGACGTGGCGTTCGTCGGCGTCGAACACCCCGAGCTGGGCCCGGGGTTCGACGTCTGGGTCGGCGGCGGGCTGTCGACCAACCCCAAGCTCGGGGTCCGGCTGGGCGCCTGGGTGCCGATCGAGGACGTGCCGGACGTGTTCGAGGGCGTCGTGGGGATCTTCCGCGACTACGGCTACCGCCGGCTGCGCAACCGCGCCCGGCTGAAGTTCCTGGTCACCGACTGGGGCGCGGAGAAGTTCCGGCAGGTGCTGCAGGACGAGTACCTGCTGCGCACCATGGCCGACGGCCCCGCCCCCGAGCTGCCCGCCGACTCCTGGCGCGACCACATCGGCGTCCACCGGCAGAACGACGGCCGCTACTACGTCGGCTTCTCCCCCCGCGTCGGCCGGGTCGACGGGGCCACCCTCGCGAAGATCGCCGAGCTCGCCGAGTCGTACGGCTCGGACCGGATCCGTACGACCGTCCAGCAGAAGATGCTGATCCTCGACGTCCCCGAGGGGCGGGTCGCGGAGCTGAGCGAGGCGCTCGCCGCCCTGGACCTCCAGGTCGAGCCGTCGGCGTTCCGGCGCGGCACCATGGCCTGCACCGGCCTCGAGTTCTGCAAGCTCGCCATCGTGGAGACCAAGGCCCGCGGCGCCTCGCTGATCGACGAACTCGAGCGGCGGCTCCCGGAGTTCGACGAGCCAGTCACCATCAACATCAACGGCTGCCCCAACTCCTGCGCCCGGATCCAGACCGCGGACATCGGCCTGAAGGGCCAGCTGGTCACCGACGCCGACGGCAACCAGACCGAGGGCTACCAGGTGCATCTGGGCGGCTCGCTGGGCCTGGAACCCGGCTTCGGCCGCAAGGTGCGCGGGCTGAAGGTCACCTCCGCCGAACTCCCCGACTACATCGAGCGGGTGCTGCGCCGCTTCGCCGGCAGCCGTACGGAGGGCGAGCGTTTCGCCGCCTGGGCGGCGCGGGCCGGCGAGGAGGACCTGTCGTGAGCGAACGCGCCGCGCCCTTCTACTGCCCGTACTGCGGCGACGAGGACCTGCGCCCCTCCGAGGCCGGTCACGGCGCCTGGGACTGCGCCGCCTGCAACCGTGCCTTCAAGCTCTCCTTCCTCGGGCTCCTCGCCCGCGGTACGGCTTCGCCGAAGGAGGCCCCCTCCGATGACTGACCTCGAACAGCTCGCCCTGCGCGCCGGCCGGGAGCTGGAGGACGCGACCGCCCTCGAGATCCTGCAGTGGGCCGCCGGCACCTTCGGCAGCCGCTTCTGCGTCACGTCCTCCATGGAGGACGCCGTCGTCGCCCACCTCGCCTCCCGCGCCCTGCCGGGCGTGGACGTGGTGTTCCTCGACACCGGCTACCACTTCCCCGAGACCATCGGCACCCGCGACGCCGTCGCCGCCGTGATGGACGTCAACGTCATCACGCTGACGCCGCGCCGGACCGTCGCCGAGCAGGACGCCGCGTACGGGCCGCGGCTGCACGACCGCGACCCCGACCGCTGCTGCGCCCTGCGCAAGGTCGAACCGCTGGAGCGGGGCCTCGCCGCCTACGACGCCTGGGCGACCGGGCTGCGCCGCGACGAGTCCCTGACCCGGGCCGGCACGCCCGTCGTCGGCTGGGACGCCCGGCGCGGCAAGGTCAAGATCGCCCCCATCGCGCGCTGGACGCAGGACGATGTGGAGGCGTACGTCGCCGATCACGGGGTACTGACCAACCCGCTGCTGATGGACGGCTACGCCTCCGTCGGCTGCGCACCCTGCACGCGACGGGTGCTCGAAGGGGAGGACGCGCGGGCCGGCCGCTGGGCCGGGCTGGGCAAGACGGAATGCGGGATTCACACATGAGCGGTACGGAGACCGGGGCCACCGTGTGGCTGACGGGACTGCCCAGCGCGGGGAAGACGACCATCGCGCTCGCCCTCGCCGAGCGGCTGCGCGGCGAGGGACACCGGGTGGAGGTGCTGGACGGGGACGAGATCCGCGAGTTCCTCTCCGCGGGCCTGGGCTTCACCCGCGAGGACCGGCACACCAACGTGCAGCGCATCGGCTTCGTCGCCGAACTCCTCGCCTCCAACGGCGTGAAGGCGCTCGTCCCGGTCATCGCCCCGTACGGCGACAGCCGGGAGGCCGTGCGCAAGCGGCACCAGTCGGCGGGCACCGCGTATCTCGAGGTGCACGTCGCCACACCGGTCGAGGTGTGCTCCGTACGCGACGTGAAGGGCCTGTACGCCAAGCAGGCGGCCGGTGAGATCTCCGGGCTGACCGGTGTGGACGACCCGTACGAGCTCCCGGAGAATCCCGATCTGCGGATCGAGGCGCACGAGCAGGGCGTCGAGGACTCCGCGGGCGCGCTGCATCGGCTGCTCATCGAGAAGGGGCTGGCGTGACCACAGCGACGACGACCGACGAGGGGCTGGGCAGTCCGTACGCCCTCACCCATCTGGACGCCCTCGAGTCCGAGGCGGTGCACATCTTCCGCGAGGTGGCGGGGGAGTTCGAGCGGCCGGTGATCCTCTTCTCCGGCGGCAAGGACTCCATCGTGATGCTGCATCTGGCGCTGAAGGCGTTCGCGCCGGCGCCGCCGCCGTTCGCGCTGCTGCACGTCGACACCGGGCACAACTTCCCGGAGGTGCTGGAGTACCGCGACCGGACGGTGGCCGAGCACGGGCTGCGGCTGCATGTGGCGAGCGTGCAGGAGTACATCGACCGCGGGGAGCTGCGGGAGCGGCCGGACGGGACGCGCAATCCGCTGCAGACGGTGCCGCTGACGGACACCATCAGGCTGGAGCGGTTCGACGCCGTGTTCGGCGGGGGGCGGCGGGACGAGGAGAAGGCGCGGGCGAAGGAGCGGGTGTTCTCGCTGCGCGACGAGTTCTCCGCCTGGGACCCGCGGCGGCAGCGGCCCGAGCTGTGGCAGCTGTACAACGGGCGGCACGCGCCGGGCGAGCACGTACGCGTCTTCCCGCTGTCCAACTGGACGGAGCTGGACGTCTGGCAGTACATCGCCCGCGAGGACATCGACCTGCCGCAGATCTACTTCGCCCACGAGCGGGACGTGTTCAAGCGGTCCGGGATGTGGCTGACCGCCGGCGACTGGGGCGGACCGCGCGAGGACGAGGCCGTCGAGCGGCGGCTGGTGCGCTACCGCACCGTCGGTGACATGTCCTGCACCGGCGCCGTCGACTCCGACGCCACCGATCTGGACGCCGTGATCGCCGAGATCGCCGCCTCCCGGCTCACCGAGCGGGGAGCGACGCGCGCGGACGACAAGCTGTCCGAGGCCGCGATGGAAGACCGTAAGCGCGAGGGATACTTCTGATGACTCCGACCACCGAACGGCTCGACGAGCTGGCGTCGACGACGCTGCTGCGCTTCGCCACCGCCGGCTCCGTCGACGACGGCAAGTCGACGCTGGTGGGGCGGCTGCTGCACGACTCCAAGTCGGTCCTCGCCGACCAGCTGGAGGCCGTGTCCCTGGCCTCGAGGAACCGCGGCCAGGAGGCCCCGGACCTGGCGCTGCTCACGGACGGCCTGCGGGCCGAGCGCGAGCAGGGCATCACGATCGACGTCGCGTACCGCTACTTCGCCACCACCCGGCGGCGGTTCATCCTCGCCGACACCCCCGGGCACGTGCAGTACACCCGGAACATGGTCACCGGCGCGTCCACCGCCGAGCTGGCGATCATCCTGGTCGACGCCCGGCACGGCGTGGTCGAGCAGACGCGGCGGCACGCGGCCGTGGCGGCGCTGCTGCGGGTGCCGCACGTGGTGCTCGCCGTGAACAAGATGGATCTGGTGGGGTACGCGGAGTCGCACTTCGCGAAGATTGCCGACGAGTTCACGTCGTACGCGCTGGGGCTGGGCGTCGAGGAGATCACCGCGATCCCGATCTCGGCCCTGAACGGCGACAACGTGGTCGAGCCCTCCGCCGCGATGGACTGGTACCCCGGCCCCACCGTGCTCGAGCACCTCGAGACGGTCCCCGTCAGCCACGACCTGACGGACTGCCGGGCCCGCTTCCCCGTCCAGTACGTGATCCGCCCGCAGACCCCCGAGCACCCCGACTACCGGGGCTACGCCGGCCAGATCGCGTCCGGGATGCTGCGCGTCGGAGAGGCGGTCACCGTACTGCCGTCCGGCCGGACCTCCACGATCACCGCGATCGACGCGCTGGGCCAGGACGTCGACGTGGCGTGGGCGCCGCAGTCGGTGACCCTGCGGCTGGCCGACGACCTGGACATCTCGCGCGGCGACATGATCGCGCCGTCGGCCTCCGCGCCGGCGGTCACCCGGGACATCGAGGCGACGGTGTGCCATGTGGCCGACCGGGAGCTGACGGTGGGCGCGCGGGTGCTGGTCAAGCACGGCACGCGGACGGTCAAGGGGCTCGTCAAGGACATCCCGTCGAGGCTGACCCTGGACGACCTGTCGCAGCACCCGCAGCCCGGGTCGCTGGCGGCCAACGACATCGGGCGCGTGGTCGTCCGTACCGCGGAGCCGCTGCCCGTCGACGCGTACGCCGAGTCGCGGCGTACGGGATCGTTCCTGCTCATCGACCCGGCCGACGGCACCACGCTGACGGCGGGCATGGCGGGGCACGCGTTCGCGGCGCAGCGGCCGGCGGCCCGTGACGACGACGAGGGGTGGGACTTCTAGCGATGGCGACAGAGGCGTTCTCAACCTTCGCGAAGGAAGGCGGCCGCGTGGGCAGCGGCTCGCGCGGCAGCGGCCAGGGCGGAACGGGGCGATGTGCGTGCTGACGCCGCGTACCCCCGCACCCGCCCGCTTCCGAAGACCCTCCGTCCCGAGAGGAACCTCCTCCCGTGTCTGCCCTCCGCCGTAGCGCCGTACTGCTCGCGCTGCCGCTGGCTCTCACCGCCTGTGGCTACGGCTCCCAGAAGGCCGGCTCCCCGGTCCCCGTCGCGGCCTCCGGGGCGAAGCTCTCCGCCGACTCCGTGCGCATCGGCTACTTCCCGAACCTGACCCACGCCACCGCCCTGGTCGGCGTCCAGGAAGGCCTCATCCAGAAGGAGCTGGGCGGTACGGTCGTCAAGACCGCCACCTTCAACGCCGGCCCCTCCGAGATCGAGGCCCTCAACGCCGGGTCCGTCGACATCGGCTTCATCGGCCCCTCCCCCGCGATCAACGGCTATACGCGGGCGCACGGTCAGAACCTGCGGATCATCTCGGGCTCCGCCTCGGGCGGCGTGAAACTCGTCGCGAACCCCGCGAAGATCATGTCCCTGGCCGACGTCAAGGGCAAGAAGATCGCCACCCCGCAGCTGGGCAACACCCAGGACGTCGCGTTCCTCGACTGGATCGCGGAGCAGGGCTGGGACGTCGATCCCCGGTCCGGCAAGGGTGACGTCTCCGTGGTCCGTACGGACAACAAGGTCACCCCCGACGCGTACAAGTCGGGTGCGATAGACGGCGCGTGGGTGCCCGAGCCCACCGCGTCCAAGCTGGTCGCCGAGGGCGCGAAGGTGCTCCTGGACGAGAGCACGCTGTGGCCCGACAAGAAATTCGTGATCACGAACGTCGTGGTGTCGCAGTCCTTCCTCGCCGAGCACCCCGACGTCGTCTCGGCGGTCCTGGCGGGCACGATCGCCACCAACAAGTGGATCAACGCGCACCCCGACGAGGCGAAGGCCTCGGCCAACACCGCGCTGAAGGAACTCACCGGCAAGGCGCTGCCCGACGACGTGATCGACCCGGCGTGGGAGTCGATCGAGATCACCGACGACCCGCTGGCCGCGACCCTCTCCACGGAGGCTCGCCACGCCGTCAAGGCGGGCCTGCTCGACGAGCCCGACCTCGCCGGGATCTACGACCTGACACCGCTCGACAAGGCGCTGAAGGCCGCCGGTCTGCCTCCCGTGTCCGACGCCGGACTCGGCGCCCCGAAGTAACCCGCATCCGAACCCCCAGGAGGTGACCCCCATGGCCACTGTTCTCGCGAAGGCCGAGGTGGCGGAGGAGATCCCGGCGTACGCCGCCCGGATCGAGCACGTCTCGAAGTCCTTCGGCAGCCAGCTCGTCCTGGACGACATCACGCTCGATGTCGCGCCCGGCGAATTCGTCACCCTCCTCGGGGCCTCGGGCTGCGGCAAGTCGACCCTGCTCAACCTGGTCGCCGGCCTCGACGCCCCGTCCGGCGGCGCCATCGCCACACCCGGCGGGCGGCCCGCGCTGATGTTCCAGGAGCACGCCCTGTTCCCCTGGCTGACGGCGGGCAAGAACATCGAACTCGCCCTGAAGCTGCGGGGCGTGGCCCGCGCCGACCGCCGGACCCGGGCGGAGGAGCTGCTGGAGCTCGTACGGCTGGCCGGCGCGTACGACAAGCGCGTGCACGAGCTGTCCGGGGGCATGCGCCAGCGCGTGGCCCTGGCGCGGGCGCTGGCGCAGGACAGCAGTCTGCTGCTGATGGACGAGCCGTTCGCGGCGCTCGACGCCATCACGCGGGACGTGCTGCACGACGAGCTGACGCGGATCTGGGCGTCGACGTCCGTGTCGGTCCTGTTCGTCACCCACAACGTGCGCGAGGCGGTGCGGCTCGCGGAGCGGGTGGTGCTGATGTCGTCGCGCCCCGGGCGCGTGGCCCGTTCGTGGGACGTGGGCATCCCGCAGCCACGCCGTATCGAGGACGCGGCGGTCGCCGAGCTGTCCGTCGAGATCACCGAGGAACTGCGCAAGGAGATCCGCCGTCATGGCCAGCACTGATGTGTCGTCCTCCGGGGACGTCGCCGACCTCGAGGCCGGACTGGACGCCCTCGACACGGCGCCCGCGTCCAGCCGTACGCCGCTGGGGGAGATCCTGCTGCGGAAGGTGCTGCCGCCGCTGACGGCCGTGGCGCTGGTGCTGGCGGTGTGGCAGTTCCTGGTGTGGGCGGAGGTCACGGAGGACTACAAGCTGCCGTCGCCGTCGGCGGTGTGGTCCTCGGTGCGGGACCTGTGGCTGCAGGGTGAGCTGCTGGGCGTGATCTGGACGTCGGTGTCGCGCGGGCTGCTGGGCTTCCTGCTGGCGCTGGCGATCGGCACGCCGCTGGGGCTGCTGGTGGCGCGTGTTCGTTTCGTACGGGCGGCGATCGGGCCGATCCTGTCGGGGCTGCAGTCGCTGCCGTCGGTGGCGTGGGTGCCGCCGGCGGTGATCTGGCTGGGGCTGAACAACCAGATGATGTACGCCGTGATCCTGCTGGGGGCGGTGCCGTCGATCGCGAACGGGCTGGTGTCGGGGATCGACCAGGTGCCGCCGCTGTTTCTGCGGGCGGGGCGGACGATGGGGGCTACGGGGCTGCGGTCTGCGCGGTATGTGGTGATGCCTGCGGCGCTGCCGGGGTATCTGGCGGGGCTGAAGCAGGGGTGGGCGTTCTCGTGGCGGTCGCTGATGGCGGCGGAGATCATCGCGTCGTCGCCGGATCTGGGGGTCGGGCTGGGGCAGTTGCTGGAGAACGGGCGGAACAACGCGGATATGGCGGGGGTGTTCCTGGCGATCATCCTGATCCTGATCGTGGGGATCGCGATCGATCTGCTGATCTTCAGTCCGCTGGAGCGGTGGGTCCTCCGTGGTCGGGGCCTGCTGGTGAAGAGCTGATGCAGCGGCCGGCGCTTCTCCTGATAGCCCACGGCAGCCGCGACCCACGCCATGCTTCGACGATGCGGGAGCTTCTGCTTGAGGTCTCCGCTCGGCTCCCCTCGGTCCGGGTGTCGCTGGCGTTCCTGGACTTCAACGGGCCGTCGGTCCCTTCCGCGTTGTCTTGGCTGGCCGCCTCGGGTGTACGGGAGGTGGTGGCCGCCCCGCTCCTCCTCACCCAGGCGTTCCACGCCAAGACGGACATCCCCGCGGCGCTGTCCTCCGCCCCACCGTCCCTCCGCGTCCACCAGGCCCCTGTGCTGGGCCCGTCCCCCCTGCTCCTCTCAGCCCTGAACCGCCGCCTCGAGGAAGCCGGCGTCCACCCCGCCCACCGCGCCACGACCGGCATCGTCCTGGCAGCGGCGGGCTCCACAGACCCGGAGGCGATCGCGGGGATCGCACACGTCGCGCGGGAGTGGCGGCGTACCACAGGTTGGTGCGCCGTGCGCCCCGCGTTCGCCTCCGCGGCACTCCCCACCCCGGCGGACGCGATCCGCGCCCTACGCGCGGACGGCGTCCGCCGGGTGGCGGTGGCCCCGTACGCCCTGGCCCCAGGCCGCCTCCCGGACCGCATCGCGGCGGGAGCCTCGGGGGGAAGATCGATTCCGCTTCGGAGGATCCATGACCCCGCCACCCGCCTCACCCGATGCATAC
>NZ_WEGJ01000071.1 GCF_009604385.1 Streptomyces smaragdinus | reverse complement strand
GCGGACGCTGCACGCGCTGCCGGCGGCCCGGCTGCGGGAGCTGCTGGGGCGGTGATCGGCTCGACGGCCGGCGCAAGAGGGACCGTGAGGGGGTCGGCGGCCGGCGCGAGGGGAACGGTGAGCGGGTCGGCGGGTTTGACGAGGCTGGGCGGCGGCGCGTCCTCCCGTACCGGGGGAGTGTCCTCCCGTACGAACAGCTCGTCCTCCGCCACCGGCACCGTGTCCTCCGGCTCCGGGACGTCGTCCTCCGGCGCCGCGTCCATCGGCGGTGGCGGCCCGAACCCACCGGGCGCGTCCGTGAACTCCCGTACCGGCGCGTCCGTTTCCTCCGGCAGATCCTGGCCCGGCATCGTTCCCCCCAGCTCCCGTCGGACTCCTGTTCCTCCAGACGGTCTTCCCCGGGGCGGCAGTTCCCGACCCCGGGGAAGAGCGGCGTCAGAGCGTGGAATGCAGGATCGAGGTGAGGAACGGGATCTCGATGCCGTCCGGCTGGGCCGCCAGCGCCAGCAGCGCGATCGACACCCCCAGTACGGCGTACGTCACGATGTCCGTGAACCGGGTCCGTACCGCCAGCATCCCGACGCGCGGCAGCGTCCCGCGCAGCACACCGCCCAGCAGTATGGCCCCGGCGAGGACCAGACAGCCGACCCGGAAGTGGTCCGCCGCCACGATCCCCAGCCCGATGGCCGCGACGCCCAGGACCAGGAGTATCGGCCACTGACGCGCGGGCGCCGGCGCCGTACCGTCGGCGAGCCGGCGGCCGCCCTCCGGAGTGGCCGTGTCCACCGTCACATCGGGGTGGCGCCCGCTCGAGGCGTCGTTCATACCGCCGCCTTCTCGGCCGCCTCCACCACGTTGTGGATCAGCATCGCGCGGGTCATCGGACCCACCCCGCCGGGGTTGGGCGACAGCCAGCCCGCGACCTCCGCCACCCCGGGGTGCACGTCACCGCTGATCTTGCCGTCCGCGCCCCGCGAGACACCGACGTCGAGCACCGCCGCGCCGGGCTTCACGTCCTCCGGCTTGACCAGGTGCGGCACGCCCGCGGCGGCCACGATGATGTCGGCCTGGCGCAGCTGGGCGGCCAGATCACGGGTGCCGGTGTGGCACTGCGTCACCGTCGCGTTCTCGGACCTGCGGGTGAGCAGCAGCGGCATGGAGCGCCCGATGGTCACCCCGCGCCCGACCACGACCACGTGCGCCCCGTTGATCTCGACGCCGTGCTGCCGCAGCAGCCGGATCACGCCGTTCGGGGTGCAGGGCAGGGGGGCGGGCTCGTTCAGCACGAGCTTGCCCAGGTTCATCGGGTGCAGACCGTCGGCGTCCTTGGCCGGGTCCATCAGCTCCAGCACCCGGTTCTCGTCGATGCCCTTGGGCAGCGGCAGCTGGACGATGTAACCGGTGCACGCCGGGTCGTCGTTCAGCTCGCGGACGACCGCCTCGATCTCCTCCTGCGTGGCCGTGGCGGGCAGCTCGCGCTGGATGGAGGCGATGCCGACCTCGGCGCAGTCACGGTGCTTCCCGGCGACGTACTTGCGGCTGCCGACGTCGTCCCCGACGAGGATCGTGCCGAGGCCGGGCGTGATGCCGCGGTCCTTCAGCGCCTGGACGCGAGTGGCGAGCTCGGACTTGATCGCGGCTGCGGTGGCCTTGCCGTCGAGAATCTGGGCGGTCATGGCTCCATCCTCCCGGATGGGGTGACCAGGACACCAATCGGGTGCGGTGAACGCCGGACGCTTTCGGCCGCCGCGCACGACGGCGCCGCCCCCGCGGGGACGGCGCCGTTGTTCACTCAGTGACGGTCAGTGGAAGAAGTGCCGCGCACCCGTGAGGTACATCGTCACGCCGGCCTTCTTCGCCGCCTCGACGACCAGCTCGTCACGGATCGAACCGCCCGGCTGCACCACGGCCTTGATCCCGGCCTCCAGCAGCACCTCGAGCCCGTCGGGGAACGGGAAGAACGCGTCGGACGCAGCGTACGAACCGGCCGCCCGCTCCTCCCCCGCCCGCTGCACGGCGAGCTTGGCCGAGTCGACGCGGTTGACCTGCCCCATGCCGACGCCGACGGTGGCGCCGTCCTTGGCCAGCAGGATGGCGTTGGACTTCACGGCCCGGCAGGCCCGCCAGGCGAACGCGAGGTCGGCGAGCTGCCCGGCGGACAGGGCCTCACCGGTGGCGAGGGTCCAGTTCGCGGGATCGTCGCCTTCCGCCTGGAAGACATCCCGGTCCTGGACGAGCAGCCCGCCCTCGATCGGCCGCAGCTCCTTGGCGGCGGCGGGACCGTCGCCGGGGCAGTGCAGCACCCGGATGTTCTTCTTCCTGGTCAGCACCTCCAGGGCGCCGTCCTCGAAGCCCGGGGCCACGATGACCTCGGTGAAGATCTCCGCGACCTGCTCGGCCATCTCCTTCGACACCGGCCGGTTGACCGCGATCACCCCGCCGTACGCCGACACCGGGTCACAGGCGTGCGCTTTGCGGTGCGCGTCGGCGACGTCCGTGCCGACGGCGATGCCGCACGGATTGGCGTGCTTGATGATCGCGACACAGGGCCCGTCGTGGTCGTACGCGGCGCGGCGGGCCGCCTCGGTGTCGACGTAGTTGTTGTACGACATCTCCTTGCCGTGCAGCTGCTCGGCGCCCGGCAGCCCGGTGCCGCTGCCGTCGGAGTACAGGGCGGCCGACTGGTGCGGGTTCTCGCCGTAGCGCAGGGCGGCCTGGCGGGTGAACGTGGCGCCGAAGAAGTCCTCGTCGCCGTCCGTGTAGCCGGAGGAGGCGAACCAGTTGGCGACCGCCACGTCGTACGCGGCGGTGTGCTGGAACGCCTCGGACGCCAGGCGCTTGCGCTGGTCCAGGTCGAAGCCGCCGGCGGCGACGGCCGTCAGCACGTCGGCGTAGCGCGACGGGTTCACGACGACCGCGACCGACGGGTGGTTCTTGGCGGCGGCGCGGACCATCGACGGGCCGCCGATGTCGATCTGCTCGACGCACTCGTCGGGCGAGGCGCCCGAGGCGACGGTGGCCTCGAAGGGGTAGAGGTTGACGACGACGAGCTCGAACGGCTCGACGTCCAGCTCCGCCAGCTGCTTGCGGTGGTCCTCGAGCCGCAGGTCGGCGAGGATCCCGGCGTGCACGCGCGGGTGGAGGGTCTTGACCCGGCCGTCCAGGCACTCGGGGAAGCCCGTGAGCTCCTCGACCCTGGTGACGGGTACGCCGGCGGCGGCGATCCGGCCCGCCGTGGAGCCGGTGGAGACGATGCTCACACCGGCCTCGTGCAGGCCGCGGGCCAGCTCGTCCAGGCCGGTCTTGTCGTAGACGCTGATGAGCGCGCGGCGTACCGGGCGCTGGGAACCTTCGGCGGTCACGGGGTGAGAACCTTTCGTCCCTCGATGCGGTAGCCGTCGCGGGCGAGGCGGCCCACGACGTCGACGAGCAGGCGTCGCTCGACTTCCTTGATGCGCTCGTGGAGCGCTTCCTCGGTGTCGTCCGGAAGGATCTCGACCACGCCCTGGGCGATGATCGGACCCGTGTCGACGCCGTCGTCGACGAAGTGGACGGTGCAGCCCGTCACCTTCACACCGTGCGCGAGCGCGTCGCGTACGCCGTGGGCGCCGGGAAAACTGGGGAGCAGGGCGGGGTGGGTGTTGACCAGCCGGCCGCCGAAGCGGGCCAGGAACTCCTTGCCCACGATCTTCATGAACCCGGCGGAGACCACCAGGTCCGGCTCGTACGCGGCGACCGCCTCCGCCAGCGCGCGGTCCCACGCGTCGCGGGTGGCGTGGTCCCCGACCCGTACGACGAACGTCGGCAGCCCGGCCTTCTCCGCGCGCTCCAGGCCCGCGATGCCCGTACGGTCGGCGCCGACCGCGACGATCCGGGCGCCGTAGCCCCCGGGATCGGCGGCGATGGCGTCGAGGAGCGCCTGGAGGTTCGTACCGGAGCCCGACACGAGGACGACGAGCCGGGCGGGCCCGCCGGACGCGGCCGGCTGGTCCTGCTGGCGGGGCGTGGGGGACTGCTGGGGGGCCACGGCGGAACTTTCTGCGGGACCGGGCGGTTGTCGGGTCGTACGAACGCGGGGGACCATGTTTTCCATGGGTCCCTACGAGCGGGCGGCCGTGGGCAACGATACCCGCACGGGTAGGGGGCTCCGGACGACCGCCGGTGAGGTGCTGCCCACAGCTTGTCCTGGTGGGAGCACCTGTTCCCGTCTCACCCGTCCCTCCGGGGGGCCTGTCGGCCTCCCGGCCCGTCCGTCGGGGTAGCGTCTGTAGGACGGACATCGACCCCGGAGAGAAGACGCCCGCCACATGCAGCCTCAGCCGTCCCTGTCCCATCCGCTCTACGCGCAGAGCTTCCCCACGGCCGACGCCGGTCCGGTGCCGGTGTTCGGAGGGGTGAGGCTGCTGCGCGAGTCCTCGGACCAGGAGCCTTCGGGTGACGGGTCCGGCTCCGGTTCCGGCGGGCGGCGGACCGCGCCGGAGGAGCGGCCTTCGGGCTCTGATTCCGGCTCGGGCTCGGGCTCGGGTGAGGGGCAGCCGGTGTGGGGCAGTCAGTGGTCGCGGCGGCAGCCGCCGCGGCGGCAGGGGGCTTGGGGAGGGTCTTCCGGCTCCTCGGGTGCCTCCGATTCCTCCGGCTCCTCCGACTCCGGTTCCGGTGACCGTGGCCGGAGCGCGTGGGGTTCGCAGGGGGCCCAGGGATCTCAGGGGCCGCAGGGGTCGCAGGGCGGTGGGCAGTCGCCGTTCGGTGCGCCGCCCGAGCGGCGGACCGAGGCCGGGGGGCCCGGTGGACTGCGGTGGGATCCGACCGACCCGAACCAGCGGCGGGCGCGGTACGCGCTGCTCTCCGGGATGTGGGCGGTCTTCTTCACCATCTTCCAGCTGTGGCCGGTCTCCCTGCTGCTGGGCGTGCTCGCCCTGTACTGGGGGATCTCCTCGCTGCGCGGCAAGGCCAAGCGGCCGGCGGACACCGCGGCGGCTTCCGGCGCCGATTCCGCCGAGGGCGGCCGGCAGCCCGCCACGGACGCCTTCGGGCGGCCCGTGCCGCAGCAGCCCGCCGGGGCGAAGCCGCAGACGCGGACGGCGGTCGTCGGGGTCATCGCGGGCGGGGTGGCGGTGGCGGTCGTGGCGATGATGCTCGGGGTGCAGTTCGCGTACCGGGACTACTTCACCTGCCGGGACGACGCGCTGACGCAGGCGTCGGAGGACGCGTGCCTGGACAAGCTGCCGAAGCCGCTGCGGGACGTCTTCGGGGAGATGTAGCCGTCAGTCCTTCGCGGCCGCGGTGTCATCTTCCTTCTCCGCGTCCCCGTCCTCGTCGTCGATGTCCGCCGCGATCGCGGAGCGCGGCTCCCACAGCGCCCAGCGGTCCTGTACGGCCCAGGTCCACGCCCCCGGCACCGGCTCCGCGTCGCGCAGCCGCAGCCGGCGGCCGGTCAGCGCGGCCGGTACGCCGAGGGCCAGCGTCCACGCCAGCGCCGCGCCGCCGGTGCGCCACCACACGGGGCCGAACTCCGCGAGGGTGTGCCGCCCCATGGGCCCGCCCGCCAGCCACGCCAGCGCCGTCAGCGCGACGCCCGTCCCGACGGCGGCCAGCGCGGCGGTGCCGAGGGTGACCGGCCAGCTCCAGCAGAGCTCGCGCGAGCCCCGGACCGGGACGGCGGCCCGGGCCGTCACCCGGGCCACCGCGAGCGCGGCGGCCACCGGGACGAGGGCGACGCACCAGGTCAGCGGTGATCCGGGGCCCTCGGCGGGGAGGGCGGCGAGGAGGGGGAAGGACGGCAGCTGGGGGTAGCCGGCGGCGCCCAGGGGTGCGACGGCGCTGCCCACGCCGACGGTGAACCCCGGCCCCAGGCCGTACGCCGCGGCCCAGATCGCGGCGTTCGGGAGCAGGGCGACGGCGAGCAGCAGCACCGAGAAGCGCCCAGAGACCGCCGACGTCAGCTGGACGAACGACTCCTGCGCCGCCCCCGCGTGCACCGCCAGCGCCCCCAGCGTCAGCAGCAGCCCGCCGCCCAGCAGCACGGCGACCCCGGTGGCCGCGGCCTTCAGCGCACCCTCCGCCCACGGCGCCAGGGGCTGCGCCTGTGCCTCCCGGCGGGGCAGCAGCGCGGCCGGGGTGCCGGCGGCGGCCCAGACGGCGGCGGCCACGCACAGGAGCACGGTGAGGGGCAGCTGCAGCAGGGTGGCGGGAACCGAGGCCCGCAGGGTGCCGCCGCCGTACGCGGCGTAGCCGGTGGCGGCCGCCGCCGGGAGCAGATAGCCGCAGGCCACCCACCCCGCGGTGGTGAGCGGCGCGGTGCCCTCCCGCGGCTCGGCGCCGCCCGGGGCGAGGAGGTCGCGGGTCGAGCGGACGATCAGGTACACCGGCATGGCGGACAGCAGCAGGGGCGTCAGTCCGACCGGCGCCCACGCCCCGGCGGCGGCGTCGGTGCGTACCAGGTCGGCGCCGTGCGCCAGCAGCCACAGGTCCGCGACGACCTGCAGCGCCCCGCCCGGACCGCGGTCCGGGTAGGGCGAGGTGATCCACAGCAGCAGCACCAGGACGGCGAGGAACCCGAGCCCCAGCCCCGCGGCGGTGGCCCCGGCGGCCAGGGCCTGGAGGGGGGTGACCGGGCGGCGGCGGCCGGCCGCGCGGAGGTCGGCGGACAACCAGGGGCCGTGCTCGGTCAATTGGCTCACGGCCTACATCCTCCCAGAAACACCTGTTTCGCCCGGGCAGCGGGCGAATGCCGGAAGTGTCATGGATGATCAGATCATGCGGCTATTCATATCGTGGTCCGGTCCGGTGTCGTCTCGTCTCCTGGGGCTCGTATGAAGCGCCCGGGCAGGAGGAGGACGAGGCCGGGGGCTACGAGGAAGACGGCGAAGAAAGTGGCCGCCGGGGCGGGGCCGGGAGCCGTGCGGAAGGCCGCTGGGCCGGAGCCGGTGACCGCGAGGAAGGTCGCCGGACCCGAGCCGCAGGCCGTGAAGGAGCCGGTGACCGCCGGGAAGGCGGCCGAGCCCGAGCCGCAGGCCGCGAGGGAGGCGACCGAGCCCGAGCCGCAGGCCGTGAAGGAGCCGGCCGGACCCGAGCCCGGCGTGACGAAGGAGGCCGTGGCCGCCGGGGCCGCGTTCGACGCGCTGTACGCGCGGGCCGCCCCGGAGCTGACCCGCCAGACGTATCTGCTGACCGGCGACCACTCCCGCGCCCGGGACGCCGTCGAGCACGCCTTCCACGCCGCGTGGGAGCGGTGGCCGGACGTCGCCCGGGACCGTGATCCGGCGGGCTGGGTGCGGGCCGTGGCGTACGATCTGGCCCTCTGCCCCTGGCGCCGGCTGCGCGCCCGGATCCGCTGGCGCGACGCCGGCGAGCCGGCCGGCGACCCGGCGGACCGCGAGCTGCTGTCGGCGCTGCTGCGGCTCCCCGCCCCGTACCGCCGCGCGGTCCTGCTCTACGACGGGGCCGGTCTGGACCTCCCGGAGACCGCCGCGGAGCTGGAGGCCTCGACCCCGGCGACGGCCGGCCGCATCACCCACGCCCACGAGGCGCTGACCGAGGCCGTGCCGGAGCTGCGCGACCTGGACGAGACCTGCCGGGGCGAGCTCCTGCACGCACGCCTGCGCCGGCTGTCGGAGGCCCAGGACGTACGGGTCCTGCCGCCGGGCGCGGCCCGTGCACGCAGCGAGAGGCGGACGTCCGCCCTGCTGAAGGTCACGGTGGCGCTGGTGGCGGCGCTGATCGCGGGCGTGGTGATCACGACGTGGACGGAGCCGGACTACAACGCCGTCCGTACGATCGAACGCCCGCCGTGGGCGGAGCCGGTCTACCTCCCCGCGAGCTGACACGCGACAGGCGCCGGTCCCTCCGCGGAGGGACCGGCGCCTGATCGGGCGTTACGGGCGTCAGCCGGCCAGGATCTCGCGGGCCAGGCGCGCGGTCTCGGACGGCGTCTTGCCGACCTTCACGCCGGCGGCCTCGAGGGCCTCCTTCTTCGCCTGCGCGGTGCCGGACGAACCGGACACGATCGCACCGGCGTGACCCATCGTCTTGCCCTCGGGGGCGGTGAAGCCCGCGACGTAGCCGACGACCGGCTTGGTGACGTTGGCCTTGATGAAGTCGGCGGCCCGCTCCTCGGCGTCGCCGCCGATCTCACCGATCATCACGATCAGGTCGGTGTCGGGGTCGTCCTGGAACGCGGCCAGCGCGTCGATGTGCGTGGTGCCGATGACCGGGTCGCCACCGATGCCGACGGCGGACGAGAAGCCGATGTCGCGCAGCTCGTACATCATCTGGTACGTCAGCGTGCCGGACTTCGACACCAGGCCGATACGGCCCGGCTTGGTGATGTCGCCCGGGATGATGCCGGCGTTGGACTGGCCGGGGGTGATCAGGCCGGGGCAGTTCGGGCCGATGATGCGGGTCTTGTTGCCCTGTGCCACGGCGTACGCGTAGAACGCGGCCGTGTCGTGGACGGCGATGCCCTCGGTGATCACCACGGCGAGCGGGATCTCGGCGTCGATGGCCTCGACGGCCGCGGCCTTGGCGAAGGCCGGCGGGACGAAGAGCACGGACACGTCGGCGCCCGTCTTCTCCATGGCCTCCTTGACGGTCCCGAAGACGGGGACCTCGGTGCCGTCGAAGTCGACGGTGGTGCCGGCCTTGCGCGGGTTCACGCCGCCGACGATGTTGGTGCCGTCACCCAGCATCAGCCGGGTGTGCTTCATGCCCGTGGCACCGGTCATCCCCTGGACGATGACCTTGCTGTCCTTGGTGAGGAAGATAGCCATTGGTGTGCGCGTCCCTTACTTCGCAGCCGCGAGCTCGGCGGCCTTGTCGGCCGCGCCGTCCATGGTGTCCACCCGCTGGACCAGCGGGTGGTTGGCGTCGGACAGGATCTTGCGACCCAGCTCCGCGTTGTTGCCGTCGAGGCGCACGACCAGCGGCTTGGTGACCTCTTCGCCCTTGGACTTCAGGAGCTCCAGGGCCTGCACGATGCCGTTGGCGACCTCGTCGCAGGCGGTGATGCCGCCAAAGACGTTGACGAAGACGGACTTGACGTCCGGGTCGCCGAGGATGATCTCGAGGCCGTTGGCCATCACCTCGGCGGAGGCGCCGCCGCCGATGTCGAGGAAGTTCGCGGGCTTGACGCCGTTGTGGGCCTCACCGGCGTACGCGACGACGTCGAGGGTCGACATGACCAGACCCGCGCCGTTGCCGATGATGCCGACCTCGCCGTCGAGCTTGACGTAGTTGAGGTTCTTGGCCTTGGCGGCGGCCTCGAGGGGGTTGGCCGAGGCCTTGTCCTCGAGCGCCTCGTGCTCCGGCTGGCGGAAGTCGGCGTTCTCGTCCAGGGAGACCTTGCCGTCGAGGGCCAGGATGTCGCCGGACGCGACCTTCGCGAGCGGGTTGACCTCGACGAGGAGGGCGTCCTCGGCGACGAAGGTCGTCCACAGCGTCTGCAGGACGTCAGCGATCTTGTCGGCGACGTCGGCCGGGAACTTCGCGGCCTCGACGATCTCGCGCGCCTTCTCCGGCGTCACACCGTCGTTGGCGTCGACGGGGATCTTGGCGACCGCCTCGGGGCGCTTCTCCGCGACCTCCTCGATCTCCATGCCGCCCTCGACGGAGGCGATGCACAGGAAGGTGCGGTTGGTGCGGTCGAGGAGGAACGAGACGTAGTACTCGTCCGCGATCTCCGGGGCCAGCTCGGCGATCATCACCTTGTGGACCGTGTGGCCCTTGATGTCCATGCCGAGGATCTGGCCGGCCTTCTCGACGGCGTCGTCCGGGCTGTCGGTCAGCTTGACGCCGCCCGCCTTGCCTCGGCCGCCGACCTTCACCTGGGCCTTGACGACCGCACGGCCGCCGAGACGCTCGGTCACCTCACGTGCCGCTTCGGGCGTGTCGATGACTTCGCCGGCCAGAACCGGTACGCCATGCTTGGCGAAGAGGTCCCTCGCCTGGTACTCGAACAGATCCACGCGCGTCCGTCCCTTGTCAATCAGTCGTGTCGCGTTGTATGGCAGGGCCGCCTTGCACATTAGCCCTCTCCCCCAGGGTCTCCTAAATCCGGGCATGCGGCAGCGCGGTGAGAACGGTCACAGCGCGTTCATGGGTTGTCCGTGTGCGGTCACGGTTGTCCGGGTACGTTCGGCGCCATGAAACCTCGAAGATCCGTACTTGTCGCCCTGGTCCTGGCGGGCGCCGCCGCCCTGACCGTCACCGGCTGCTCCGACGATGCCGCCGCGCCCGGGGGCGGGGGGAAGCCGTCGGCGAGCGCCTCCCCGGCGAAGGCGAAGGCGTTCGACATCGAGCAGGTCCTCGCCGGGCGGTCGAAGGAGCCGTACTCCGCGTCGGTCGACGAGGAGAGCGAGGCCGACGACGAGCTCGTCCTGCTGTCCACCGGCTTCGCCAATCTGAGCACCGAAACACCGACCGGTGAGTGGACGACGGAGGTGAAGGGCAGGCCGGCGGATCCCCGCAAGCCGACGAAGCTGAAGGTGCGCGCGCTGGGGGACTCCGCGTACACCCTGACCCTGGCGTCCATCAGCGGGGGCGAGGACCGCTGGCGCCGCCAGAGCACCGCGGGCCTCGTCGTCCCGGGCAGCACCGCGACCGCGTACGCCGAGAAGCTGCTGTCCCTGGGCCCGTCGGCGCGCAAGGGCATGACGGAGAACGAGTTCGGCGAGGCACGCTACCGCCTGGCGGGGACGATCCCCGTCGCCGGGCTGAAGGATGTCGACCCCGAGACGTACGAACAGGTGAAGTCGGCCGTCGACGGCGTCCGCTGCGAGGTCCTGGTCGACGGGGAGGGCCGGGTCACCGATCTGCAGCGGTGGATCGAGGGCTCGACGGGCACGCTCCACGTGACGACGACCCTCTCGGACTTCGCCGCCCCGAAGCCGGTGGAGAAGCCCGACGCGTAGGCCTCACCCCTCGGGTATGGGCAGCGGCCGCCGCTCGACGGCGGCCGCCATCACCTCCGGGAACAGGTCCGGGGTGCAGGCGAACGCGGGGGCGCCGAGGGCGGCGAGGGCCGCCGCGTGGTCGTGGTCGTACGACGGGGCGCCCTCGTCGGAGAGGGCGAGCAGCGTGACGAACTGGACGCCCGAGGCCCGCATCGCCGCGACGCGGCTCAGCATCTCGCCGCGGATGCCGCCCTCGTGGAGGTCGCTGATCAGCACCACCACCGTGTCCGCCGGGCGGGTGACGCGCTCCTGGCAGTACGCCAGCGCCCGGTTGATGTCCGTACCGCCGCCGAGCCGGGTGCCGAACAGGACGTCGACGGGGTCGGTGAGCTGGTCGGTGAGGTCCACGACCGCCGTGTCGAACACGACGAGCCGCGTCGCGACCGACCGCATCGACGCCAGCACCGCGCCGAACACCGACGCGTAGACGACGGACGCCGCCATCGAGCCCGACTGGTCGATCGCCAGGATGACTTCCTTCTGCACGGAGCGGCCGGCCCGGCCGTAGCCGACGAGGCGTTCGGGCACGACCGTGCCGTACTCGGGGAGGTAGTGCTTCAGGTTGGCGCGGACGGTGCGGTCCCAGTCGATGTCGCGGTGGCGGGGGCGGCTGATGCGCGCCGAGCGGTCGAGGGCGCCGCCGACGACGGCCCGGGTGCGGGTCGCGAGGCGCTGCTCCAGGTCGTCGACGACCTTGCGGACGACGGCGCGGGCGGTCTCCCGGGTCGCGTCGGGCATGGCCCGGGCGAGGGAGAGCAGGGTGCCGACGAGATGGACGTCGGGCTCGACGGCCTCCAGCATCTCGGGCTCGAGCAGCAGCGTGGACAGGCCGAGGCGGTCGATGGCGTCGCGCTGCATGACCTGGACGACGGAGGCGGGGAAGTACGTACGGATGTCGCCGAGCCAGCGCGCGACCTGGGGGGCGGAGCCGCCGAGGCCGGCGCCCCGGGCGGAGCCGCGGGAGGCGGCGCCGCCGTAGAGGGCGGTGAGGGTCTGGTCCATGGCGGCGTCGCGGGTGTCGAGCCGGTGTCCGGTGCCGTCGGCCTGGTCGCCGCCGAGGACCAGGCGCCAGCGGCGGAGGGTGTCGGTCATCGTGCCTCCTCGGGGGCGGTCGCCGGTCCGTGCAGCAGCAGGTCGACGACGGGGCGGACGGCCGCCGCCCGGCCGGGGTCGGTGCCGGGGCCGAAGCCGGGCAGGGTGTCGTCCGGGGCGGGACCTCCGGGGGTGCCGGGGCCGCGGCGGACGAGCTCGCCGAGGGCGCGGCGGGCGGCGGGCTCGTAGTCGGCGAAGGTGCGGCGCAGGAGGGGCAGTACGTCGGTGAACGCCTCCTCGCCGACGGATCCGAGCCAGCCGTCGACGAGGGCGAGGAGCCGTTCGTCGTGGACGAGGAGCATGCCGCCGCCGGAGTCCCCGCCGAGGAAGCCCTCGATCCAGGCGGCGGCGTCGGCGGGCGCGACGGCGACCGACAGCGCGAGCCCCATCAGCCGCTCGGCCTCCCCGCCGTCGAGCCGCCCGTCGTCGAGCAACAGCCTTACGGCCCGGCCCCGGATCAGCCCGGGGAGGCCGTCGCGCCGGGTGATCCCGAACAGCGTGGCACCCCATCTGGCGCGCAGACCGGCGGCGGCGGACGGGGCGCTCGCCCCGCCGGCGGGCGCCGCCAGCAGGCCCACCGCCCGGTGGACCGCGTCCACGTGCCCCCGCATCTCGGCGGCGCCGTCCGGGTCGAGGCCGGCGCAGGCGGACGGGAGGCCCACGAAGATCCGGTCGGCCAGCCCGACGGCGACCCGCTCGAGCGACTCCCCCCGCGTGCCCCGCACATCGCCGTACCGGACGGCGCGGGCCAGCGCCGGCAGCGCCTGGGCGAGCCGGCCGACGTCGGTGTCGAGCGCCGCCCGGTCGGCGAGGCGGCGCATGACGACCGGCAGCGCGTCGCCGAGCCCCGCGAGCAGGCACCGCTCCGCCAGCACGGTCAGCTCCGCGAGCGCGGTGGCCGACACCGCCGCGGTCTCGGCCCTGGCCGTGGCCGCCGAGAGCACCGTCGTCCCCCAGACCGCGGCCTCCGCGACCCGTACGGACAGCTCCGGCTCCCAGCTCAGCCGCCAGGTCTCGCGGAACGTGCCCGTCGCCCCGCGGGAGGCGAGCGGCTCGCCCCACGGGACGTCGAGCAGCCGCAGCCGGTGGAGCAGCCGGCTGCGCGCGGCGTCGGTGTCCTTGCGCAGGTCGAGGGGGAGCTCCCGCTCCTGCGCCTCGGGCTTCAGCCGCAACGTCCGCTGGGCGCGGGCCAGATCACGCTGGAGCGGGACGGCGGGGGCGGACTCGGGCACCTCGCCGAGGACGTCGCCGACGACGAGCCGGTCCTCGATCAGGGCGAGGGGGATGTCCGACCCCTCGCACATCACCGCCCGTACGGCGTCCAGGGTCTCGGCGAGCCCCGGCCGGGGCCGGTCCCGCAGCGCGGCGAGGGTCGAGGCGAGCCGGACGGCCTCGATGACGTGGGCCGGGGAGACGGCGCGGTCTGCCGCCCGCAGCAGCCCGGCGACCTTCGTCATCCAGCGCTCGACGGGACGGTCCGGCGCCTCGAAGAGATGCGCGTACCAGCCGGGCGAGACGATCCCCGCGCCGTAACCGCTGCGGCGGGCGAGCCTGCGATGGGTCCACGGCACCCACGACAGCTCGGCCCTGACCTTGGGCAGCCCCTTGAGCAGCTGCCGGTCCGCCGTGACGGACGTCCTGGCCCGCAGCGCCGGTACGTGCCAGGCACCGCAGACGACGGCCACCCGGTCGCCGTGCTCACGGCGGGTGTCGCGCAGCCGCAGCCGCATCTGGGCCTCGCGGATGGCGTCCCGCTCGTGGCCCCCGTCGCCGTGGATGTCCCGCAGCACGCCCATGGCCTCACCCAGCGCGGTGAACGCGGCGAGCGGACCGTCGGCCCCCGGCCCGTCGGCCGCCCGGTGCTCGACGACGTCCTCCCACCACCGCTCCGGATCCTCGTACCCGGCGGCCTCCGCGAGCACCGCGAGGGGATCGATCCGCACGGCGTCGCCGCCGGGGTCGTCCTCCGGTCCCATCGCCAGCGTGTGCGCGGCGGGCAGGTCCATGAACCGCACCGGGACCCCCCGCCCCAGCGCCCAGCGGATCGCCACCCACTCGGGCGAGAAGTGGGCCAGCGGCCAGAACGACGCCCGCGCCGGCTCGTCGGCCACATGCGCCAGCAGCGCTACCGGCGGCCGCATCCCCGGATCGCCGGCGAGCCCGACGATCCCGTCCGCCTCGGGCGGCCCCTCGACCAGCACGGCCACCGGCTCGTACGCGTCCAAGGCGGCCCGCACCGCCCGCGCCGACCCGGGCCCGTGATGCCGCACCCCGAGCAGCAACGGCTCCCCCGCCCCACCGCCGGGGTCACCGCTCGCGTCCAGGACCAGGCTCCCCGCCCCACCGCGCACCACCGCCCCCACCGCACCCCGCCCGCTCATCCGGCACCCCCCGATTCCGAACCCCTGCCCGAGCGCCCCCTCTTACCCCCCGCACCCCTCATACGCCGGCCTCCCGGCACGCCCGGTAGAAGTCCTTCCACCCGTCCCGCTCCCGGACCACCGTCTCCAGATACTCCTGCCAGACCACCCGGTCCGACGCCGGATCCCGCACCACCGCCCCGAGGATCCCGGCCGCCACGTCCCCCGGGCGCAGCACCCCGTCCCCGAAGTGCGCGGCGAGCGCCAGCCCGCCGGTGACCACGGAGATCGCCTCGGCCGTGGAGAGCGTCCCCGACGGCGACTTGACCTTCGTCCGCCCGTCCTCCGTGATCCCGTCGCGCAGTTCACGGAAGACCGTCACCACCCGGCGGATCTCCGCGACGCCGTCCGCCGCGGCGGGCAGCCGCAGGGAGGCACCGATCTGCTCCACCCGCCGCGTCACGATGTCCACCTCCGCCTCCGCCGTCGCCGGCAGGGGCAGCACCACGGTGTTGAAGCGGCGGCGCAGGGCGCTGGACAGCTCGTTGACCCCCCGGTCGCGGTCGTTGGCCGTGGCGATCAGATTGAAGCCGCGGACCGCCTGCACCTCCTCCCCCAGCTCCGGGATCGGCAGGGTCTTCTCCGACAGGATCGTGATCAGCGTGTCCTGCACGTCGGCCGGTATCCGCGTCAGCTCCTCCACCCGGGCCGTCGCCCCGCCGGCCATCGCCCGCATCACCGGACTCGCCACCAGCGCCTCCCGGCTGGGCCCCCGCGACAGCAGCCGCGCGTAGTCCCACCCGTACCGGATCGCCTCCTCCGGCGTACCCGCCGTGCCCTGCACCAGCAGCGTCGAGTCCCCGCTGACCGCCGCCGCGAGATGCTCCGACAGCCAGGTCTTCGCCGTCCCCGGCACCCCGAGCAGCAGCAGCGCCCGGTCCGTGGCGAGGGTCGTCACCGCCACCTCGACGATCCGCCGCGGCCCCACGTATTTAGGGGTGATCACCGCGCCGTCGGACAGGGTGCCGCCCAGCAGATACGTCGCCACCGCCCACGGCGACAGCCGCCACCGCTCCGGCCGCGGCCGGTCGTCGCACGCCGCCAGCGCCGCCAGCTCGTCCGCGAACGTCACCTCGGCGTGCGGCCGCAGCACGGCATCGGAAGAAACGGTCTCCGAAGAAACGGTCCGCGGCCCGCCGGCGGCGATCGGTGCGGTCGTCATCAAGCTCCTCCTCGCGTGGTGTCCTCGCACACCAACTCGCACGAAGACGCATGGCTCGTGGAACACACCGGCCGCGACGCCCGCCGAACCGAACCCGGCGACCGGTGCGTTCTCCACAGTGCCGCACCCCACTGACAATCGCTGCCGTCCCAACGAACCCGCAGGTCAGCGCAATTGTCAGAGCCGCGCCCTAGCGTTGGAGCCATGACCGAGACCCAGCAGCGCTGGACGGGCGACCAGGTGCTCGCCCTCGCCACCGACACCGCCTCGCGGCAGGCCGCCGGACACCTCGCCGTGCCCGCGTCCTGGCGCGGGTGCGGGGCCGGGGCGGACAGCGTGTGGGGGCAGTACGAGGGCGGCGGGAGTTCGCCGTACCGAACGGCGGTGGACCTCACCGGGCCCGCGTACAGCTGCGGTTGCCCGAGCCGGAAGTCGCCGTGCAAGCACGCCCTCGCGCTGCTGCTGCTCTGGTCACGCGGCGAGGTCCCGGACGCCGCCGGGCCCGCGGACTGGGCCGGTGAGTGGCTGCGGGCCCGCCGCGAGCGCGCGGACCGTAAAAGAGGGGACAGTAAAAGAGGGGACGGTAAGAAAGAGGAGAGCAGCGCCGATCCGGAGGCGGCCCGGCGCCGCGCCGAGCAGCGGCTGCGCCGGATCGCCGCCGGGGCCACGGAGTTGGAGCAGCGGCTGGCGGACGTGCTGCGTGACGGGCTGGCGTCCGCCCCGGCGCGGGAGGTGTGGGAGGAGACGGCCGCGCGGATGGTGGACGCCCAGGCGCCCGGTCTGGCCGCCCGGGTCCGTGAGTTGGGCGCCCTGCCCGCCTCCGGACCGGGCTGGCCGTCGCGGTTCCTGTCCGAGCTCGCCCTGCTGCATCTGCTCGGCCGCGGCTTCCTGCGCCTGGCCGACCTGCCCGAGCCCCTGGCGGCGACGGTCCGCACCCGTGTCGGACTGACCCACGACACCGCCCGGTTACTGGCGGGGGGCACGGTGCGGGACAGCTGGCTGGTGCTGGCGCAGGACGACCAGGACGACGGCCGGCTGACGACCCGCCGGATCTGGCTGTACGGGCAGGAGAGCCGCCGGTTCGCCCTGCTCCTCTCGTACGGGGCGGCCGGCCGCGCCCCCGACCTCGCCCTCCCCACGGGCCTGGCCCAGGACGCCGGCCTCGCCTACTACCCCGGCGCCCACCCCCTGCGCGCGGCCCTCGGCGACCGGCACGCGGCCCCGGCGCCGGCGCCCGTCCCACCCGGTACGGACCTGGACGCGGCGATCCGCTCGTACGCGGAGGCGCTGCGCCTCGACCCCTGGCTGGACGCCGTCCCGGTGATCCTCGCCGGCGTGGTCCCGATACCCGGCTCCGGCGCCGACCCCTGGCAGCTCGCGACCCCGTCGACCGGCGACGCCCTGCCGCTGGACCCGCGCGCCACGGGCCTGTGGCAGCTGCTCGCGGTCTCCGGCGGCATCCCGCTGACGGTCTTCGGCGAGCTCGGCCACGAGGGCTTCCGCCCACTCACCACGTGGTCCGGCGAAACCCCGGTCCGGCTGCAGGCCGGGGGCTGACGCCACGCCCCGCCCCGCACGGCCGGGATCCGGACACCCGCCGCCGAAAGGAGGCACCGCGTGCTCCCGGAGGACCACGAGACCAGCGGCTGACACCGCAGCCCGCCAGACAGACCCGCCCAGCGAAGTGAGGTGACCCGTGAACACCCCGCCCCCGGCCACCGCGACCGGACCCGCCACCCCCGCCCCGGCCGATCCC
>NZ_WEGJ01000070.1 GCF_009604385.1 Streptomyces smaragdinus | reverse complement strand
CCCCAAGCCCCCACCCCCCAAAGGAGCCCCGTGTACGTCGCCTTCACCGACCGATGGGGCGGCGTCAGCCGCCCGCCGTTCGATGAGCTCAACCTCGGCGGAGCCGTCGGCGACGACCCGGAAGCCGTACGCGAGAACCGCCGCCGCGCGGCGGAGAAGACCGGCCTCGACCCCGACCGCGTCGTCTGGATGAACCAGGTCCACGGCAACGACGTGGCCGAGATCACCGCCCCCTGGAAAGACCGCGAGGTCCCCCGCACCGACGGAGTCGTGACCCGCGAACCGGGCCTGGCCCTCGCGGTCCTGACCGCGGACTGCACGCCCGTGCTCCTCGCCGACGCCGACGCCGGCGTCATCGGCGCCGCCCACGCCGGCCGCCCCGGCCTCCTGGCCGGCGTCGTACCGGCGACCGTGGCCGCCATGCGGGCCCTCGGCGCCGACCCCGCCCGGATCACCGCCCACCTCGGCCCCGCCGTCTGCGGCGCCTGCTACGAGGTCCCCGAGGCGATGCGCGCGGAAGCGGCCGCGCAGATCCCCGAGTCCTACGCCACGACGACCTGGGGCACCCCCGCGATCGACATCGGCGCCGGGGTCACAGCCCAACTCACCGCCCTGGGTGTGGCAAGAATCACAAATTCCCCCGTATGCACACGGGAGTCGGCCGATCACTTCTCGTACCGGCGCGACAAGACCACCGGCCGCCTCGCGAGCTACATCTGGACGGATCCCCGATGACCGACGCCCGCGAAGCGGAACTGGCCGGGAACCTCGCCGCCGTCGAGGAGCGCATCGCCGCGGCCTGCGCTGCCGCCGGCCGTGCCCGCGACGAGGTGACGCTCGTCGTCGTCACCAAGACCTACCCCGCCAGTGACGTCCGCCACCTCGCCGGACTCGGCGTGAGGCACGTCGCCGAGAACCGAGACCAGGAGGCCGCGGGCAAGGCGAAGGAGACCGCCGACCTCGGCCTGGCCTGGCATTTCGTCGGCCAGCTCCAGACGAACAAGGTCCGCTCCGTCGCCGCGTACGCCGACGAGGTGCACTCCGTCGACCGCGTACGTCTCGTACACGCCCTCTCCGCCGCCGCCGTCCGGGAGGGTCGCGAGATCGGCTGCCTCCTCCAGGTGGCCCTCGACGCGGACGAGGAGCACGCGCGGGGGCGCGGCGGTGTCGCCCCCGCGCAAGTGGGGGAGTTGGCGGACGCCGTCGCGGCGGCGGACGGGCTGCGGCTCGACGGGCTGATGACGGTGGCGCCGCTGGCGGGGCATTATGCGGGACGCCAACGCGCGGCGTTCGAGAGGCTGATGGAAATCTCATCCGGCCTGCGCGCGACGCATCCGGCTGCGAACATGGTCTCCGCAGGCATGAGCTCGGACCTCGAGGATGCCGTGGCCGCCGGAGCGACACATGTACGCGTCGGCACTGCGGTACTCGGCGTCCGGCCGAAGCTCCGGTAACGTCGCGAAGCAAGTCGGACCACAGCAGAAAATATGGTCAATCCGGTTCATACCGGACAGTGCGGACAGGCGGAAAGCCGGAGTGGATCACGTGCACTGGCGGCAGTACACGCAGCGGGGATCCACCACAGAGCGGAGGACGTAGAGCATGGCCGGCGCAATGCGCAAGATGGCGGTCTACCTCGGCCTCGTGGAGGACGATGGATACGACGGGCCGGGATTCGACCCGGACGACGAGTTCGAGCCGGAGCCCGAGCCCGAGCGTTCCCGGCGGCAGCCGCACCAGCAGCAACCGGTCGTCGCGGACGAACCGGTACGAATGGCACCTCCCCCGGCACGGCGGGAGCGTCCGGCGGTAACGTCGGAAAGCCCCCGAGCGGGGAGCATCCTGCCCGAAGGTGGTCGTAACGGACGCATCGCTCCCGTGTCTTCCATCACACCTGAACGTCAGAGCATGGAGAAGAGCGCCCCCGTGATCATGCCCAAGGTCGTCTCCGAGCGGGAGCCCTACCGGATCACCACACTGCACCCCCGGACGTACAACGAAGCCCGTACTATCGGGGAACACTTCCGCGAGGGCACGCCGGTGATCATGAATCTGACGGAGATGGACGATACGGACGCGAAGCGACTTGTCGACTTCGCCGCCGGACTCGTCTTCGGCCTGCACGGGAGCATCGAGCGGGTGACTCAGAAGGTTTTCCTGTTGTCTCCTGCTAACGTCGATGTAACGGCGGAGGACAAGGCCCGCATCGCAGAGGGCGGGTTCTTCAACCAAAGCTGAACGACAGACGCAACACTGGGATCCGATACGGCCGTGAGGCCGGACGCGAAGGGGAGAGGTAAGCAGCGAGATGGACATCGTGCTTCAGGTGATCCTGATTGCTCTCTACTGTTTCCTCGGCGTGTTGATCTTCCGGCTGGTCATGGACTACGTGTTCATGTTCGCCCGCTCATGGCAGCCTGGTAAGGCCATGGTGGTGTTGCTGGAGGGCACCTACACGGTCACCGATCCGCCACTCAAGCTGCTGCGGCGGTTCATCCCGCCGCTCCGTCTAGGGGGCGTGGCGCTAGACCTGTCCTTCTTCGTACTGATGATCATCGTCTACATCCTGCTGAACGTGGTGGCGGGATTCAGGTGATGAGGTCTGCCGATATGCCGATGACTGAGGTGAAGAGATGCCGTTGACCCCCGAGGACGTGCGGAACAAGCAGTTCACGACCGTCCGCCTGCGTGAAGGCTATGACGAGGACGAGGTCGATGCCTTCCTCGACGAGGTCGAGGCCGAGCTGACCCGGCTGCTCCGCGAGAACGAGGACCTGCGCGCCAAGCTGGCCGCGGCGACCCGGGCCGCGGCGCAGAACCAGGGCATGCGCAAGCCTCCCGAGCCGCAGGACCAGCACCGTGGACCGGGTGGTCCGGTGCCCGCCGCCATATCGGGCCCGCAGCCGGTGCCGCCGCAGCAGATGGGCCCGCCCCAGCTGCCCGGCGCACCCCAGCTGCCCCCGGGTCCCGGCGGCCACGGCCCCGGCCCCATGCAGGGTCCCGGTCCGATGGGTCAGGGTCCCGGTCAGATGCAGGGCCCCGGTCAGCTCGGTCCCGGCCCCATGGGTCAGGGTCCGATGGGTCAGGGCCCCGGCCAGATGCAGGGCCCCGGTCAGATGCAGGGTCCCGGTCAGCTCGGTCCCGGTCCGATGGGTCAGGGTCCCGGTCCGATGCAGGGTCACGGTGGTCCCGGCCCGCAGCACATGCCGCCGCAGCAGCCCGTCGGCGGCGACTCCGCCGCGCGCGTGCTGTCGCTGGCCCAGCAGACTGCCGACCAGGCGATCGCCGAGGCCCGTGCCGAGGCCAACAAGATCGTCGGTGAGGCACGTTCGCGTGCCGAGGGTCTGGAGCGCGACGCGCGTGCCAAGGCCGACGCGCTGGAGCGGGACGCCCAGGAGAAGCACCGCGTGGCTATGGGCTCCCTGGAGTCCGCCCGGGCGACGCTCGAGCGCAAGGTCGAGGACCTGCGGGGCTTCGAGCGCGAGTACCGTACGCGACTGAAGTCCTACCTGGAGTCGCAGCTGCGTCAGCTGGAGTCCCAGTCGGACGACTCGCTCGCTCCGCCGCGGACGCCCGCCGCCGCCTCGCTGCCGCCGGCTCCCTCCCCGGCCCCGGCGCCGTCCATGGCTCCGGCCGGTGCGGCCGCCATGGGCTCCGGGCACGGGATGGGCCAGCCGCCCATGCCGACGCGGGGTGGTGCGCCGTCGTACGGGGGCCAGCAGCCCATGGCTCCCGCCATGACGCAGCCGATGGCTCCGGTCCGGCCTCAGGGCCCCGGTCCGATGCAGCAGCCGCCGTCCCCCATGCGGGGATTCCTGATCGACGAGGACGACAACTGACGGTTGTCTGACGCCTAAGGCGTCCTGGTCATACGGCAGAGGCCGGGCCCCGCGGGACTTCCCGCGGGGCCCGGCCTTTTTGCGTGAGGTCCTTCGGGCCGGTGCTCTTCGGCTGCGCCCTCTGGGGTGCTCGGCTCGTGCGGACAGGTTGCGCCGGCCCCCTCGCGGGGCGGGTGCTGTGCCTGGTCTTGCGTGCGGGTTGCGGCCCGGGCGCCCACCCCACAGGGGCCGGGGGCGCGCCCCCGGCCCCCGCGGTGGGCTACGCCTTCCGCAGCCGGAACGTCAGCCCCAGGGGCTCGTCCGCGAACGGCGCCCCGAACGCCTCGTCGCCCTCGCCGGCGGCGAAGTCCGTCGCCAGCACCTCGTCCGCGATCAGCGCCGCGTGGTCCTCCAGCGCCAGCGTGAGCTCGGCCGACGAGGACGCCCACCGCAGCTGGATCCGGTCCGCCACATCCAGGCCGGAGTTCTTCCGCGCCTCCTGGATCAGCCGGATCGCATCGCGCGCCAGCCCGGCCCGCCGCAGCTCCGGCGTCAGCTCCAGGTCCAGGGCCACCGTCGCGCCCTGGTCGGACGCCACCGACCAGCCCTCGCGCGGCGTCTCCGTGATGATGACCTCCTCCGGCGACAGCGTCACCGGCGAGCCGTCCACCTCGACCGACGTCTCCCCCGTGTCCCGCAGCTCCGCCGACAGCCGCGCCGCGTCCGCCGCGGCGACCGCCTTCGCGACCGCCTGCACGCCCTTGCCGAACCGCTTGCCCAGCGCCCGGAAGTTGGCCTTGGCCGAGGTGTCGACCAGCGACCCCCCGACCTCCGTGAGGGAGGCCAGGGACACGACGTTCAGCTCCTCCGTGATCTGCGCCCGCAGCTCGTCCCCGAGCGACGCGAAGCCCGAGGCCGCCACCAGCGCCCGCGACAGCGGCTGCCGGGTCTTGACCCCCGACTCCGCCCGCGACGCCCGGCCCAGCTCCACCAGCCGCCGTACGAGCGCCATCTGCCGCGACAGCCCCGCGTCGACCAGCGCGTCGTCGACCGCCGGCCACGACGCCAGATGCACGGACTCCGGCGCGTCCGGCGACACCGGCACCACCAGGTCCTGCCACACCCGCTCGGTGATGAACGGCACCAGCGGCGCCAGCAGCCGCGTCACGGTCTCCACGACCTCGTGCAGCGTGCGCAGCGCCGCCTTCTCGCCCGCCCAGAACCGGCGCCGCGAGCGGCGCACGTACCAGTTCGACAGATCGTCGACGAACGCCGACATCAGCTTCCCGGCACGCTGCGTGTCGTACGACTCCATCGCCTCGGTGACCTCGCCGACGAGCGTGTTCAGCTCGCCCAGCAGCCACCGGTCCAGCACCGGACGGTCGGCCGGCGCCGGATCGGCCGCGGACGGCGCCCAGTTCGACGTACGGGCGTACAGGGCCTGGAAGGCGACGGTGTTCCAGTACGTGAGCAGCGTCTTGCGCACGACCTCCTGGATCGTCCCGTGCCCGACCCGGCGCGCCGCCCACGGCGAGCCGCCGGCCGCCATGAACCAGCGCACCGCGTCCGCCCCGTGCCGGTCCATCAGCGGGATCGGCTGCAGGATGTTCCCCAGGTGCTTGGACATCTTGCGGCCGTCCTCGGCGAGGATGTGGCCCAGGCACACGACGTTCTCGTACGACGACTTGTCGAAGACGAGCGTGCCGATCGCCATCAGCGTGTAGAACCAGCCGCGCGTCTGGTCGATCGCCTCGCAGATGAACTGTGCCGGATAGCGGCTCTCGAAGAGCTCCTTGTTCCGGTACGGATAGCCCCACTGCGCGAACGGCATCGAACCCGAGTCGTACCAGGCGTCGATGACCTCCGGCACGCGCGTCGCCCTGGCGGAGCACTGCGGGCAGTCGAACGTGACCTCGTCGATGAACGGCCGGTGCGGGTCCAGGCCCGACTGGTCGGTGCCGGTGAGGTCGGAGAGCTCGGGCAGCGAGCCGACGCACGTCAGATGCCCCTCCTCGCAGCGCCAGACGGGCAGCGGGGTGCCCCAGTAGCGGTTGCGGGAGAGCGCCCAGTCGATGTTGTTGTTCAGCCAGTCGCCGTAGCGGCCGTACTTCACCGAGTCCGGGTACCAGTTGGTCTTCCCGTTCTCCCGCAGCAGCGCGTCCTTGACCTGCGTGGTGCGGATGTACCAGGACGGCTGCGCGTAGTAGAGCAGCGCCGTGTGGCAGCGCCAGCAGTGCGGGTAGCTGTGCTCGTACGGGACGTGCCGGAAGAGGAGCCCGCGCGCGCCGAGGTCGGCGGTCAGGGCCTCGTCCGCCTTCTTGAAGAACTGGCCGCCGACGAGCGGCAGATCCGCCTCGAACGTGCCGTCGGGGCGCACCGGGTTGACGACCGGCAGGCCGTACGCCCGGCAGGTGCGCAGGTCGTCCTCGCCGAAGGCGGGGGACTGGTGGACCAGACCCGTGCCGTCCTCCGTCGTGACGTAGTCGGCGTTCACCACGTAGTGCGCGTTCTCGATCTCCACCAGCTCGAAGGGGCGCCGGTACGTCCAGCGCTCCATCTCGCGCCCGGTGAAGCTCTGCCCGGTCGCCTCCCAGCCCTCACCGAGGGCCTTGGCCAGCAGCGGCTCGGCGACGACCAGCTTCTCGTCGCCGTCGGTGGCCACCACGTACGTGACGTCCGGGTGCGCGGCGACGGCCGTGTTGGACACCAGGGTCCACGGAGTCGTCGTCCACACCAGCAGGGCCGCCTCGCCGGCCAGGGGGCCGGAGGTGAGGGGGAGGCGTACGTACACCGACGGGTCGACGACCGTCTCGTACCCCTGCGCCAGCTCGTGGTCCGACAGGCCCGTGCCGCAGCGGGGGCACCAGGGGGCGACGCGGTGGTCCTGGACGAGGAGGCCCTTGTCGAAGATCTGCTTGAGCGACCACCAGACGGACTCGACGTACTGCGGGTCCATCGTCCGGTACGCGTCGTCGAGGTCGACCCAGTAGCCCATCCGCCGGGTGAGCTCCGCGAACGCGTCCGTGTGCCGGGTCACCGACGCGCGGCACTTCTCGTTGAACTCCGCGATGCCGTACGCCTCGATGTCCTGCTTGCCGGTGAAGCCCAGCTCCTTCTCCACGGCCAGCTCGACCGGGAGGCCGTGGCAGTCCCAGCCGGCCTTGCGGGCCACGTGGTACCCGCGCATCGTGCGGTAGCGGGGGAAGACGTCCTTGAAGACGCGGGCCTCGATGTGGTGGGCGCCGGGCATGCCGTTCGCGGTGGGCGGGCCCTCGTAGAAGACCCACTCGGGGCGGCCCTGGGACTGCTCCAGGGTCTTGTCGAAGATCTTCTGATCGGCCCAGAAGTCCAGGACGGCGTGCTCCAGGGCGGGCAGGTCGACCTGGGCGGGGACCTGGCGGTACGCGGGTGGCTGGCTGGTCATCGCGGTGCTTCCTCCGGGCGCGGGCTGCTTTCCGTCGTCCGGAGGGACGAGAGCCTTCGCTCCCGCGGTACCACCCTCCTTGGCGGCCGGCCGACTCGGCCGTCCGCCCCCTCATTGGGGTCGCGCTGCCGGGTCTACTCGCCCGCGGGGGGCTTTCTGCCGGCGGCTCCGGGGTGATCTTCGCGTCGCGCTGACCCCCGGGCTCGCACCGTCCCCGGGTCGCTCCTGGCCGCGGACGACGCTACTCGTCCCCATCCACACCTTTCGCTGCCCGTCAGTCTACGGCCCCGCGCCGACGGCCGCCGACCGGATTACGGGCGGGGCGCGGCGGTGACGTAGGCGCGCTCCGTCGAACGGCCTACACCGACGGCGTTGGGCCGTACGTGGCGGAATACCCGGCCGCCTTGTGGGCACAACGAGGGGAGACCGTTTCGCCATGGCGTGCCCTGTTGCCGCGACGTCTGTGTCGATTTATCGTTCCGGCACCATTCGGCGCATGATCACAGTGCGTGCGGATCACACGATGTGAAGGGGCCGCGGCCATGGTGGCGGAGAAGTCCACGGGCAAGAAGACGGCCCCGGCGAAGAAGGCGCCGGCCAAGAAGACGGCGTCGGCCAAGAAGAAGACGGCGGCCGAGAAGAAGACGGCGGCCGCCGGGAAGGCCGCGCCGGCGAAGAAGGCGAAGAAGAGCACGGCGAAGTCCGCCGCGAGGAAGAAGACCGCTTCGGCGAAGACGACGGGAGCCAGCAAGGTGGTCGCGAAGAAGAGTCCTGCGGTCGAGGAGGGCCCGGCCGGTGTGCCGGGGACACGCGTCGCGGACGCGCCGGGAGAGCTCGCCGTACGGCCGGGCGAGGACCCGTGGACGGCCGCGGAGATCGCGGAGGCCCGGCAGGGGCTGGAGGACGAGGCCGTACGGCTGCGGGCGGAGATCGCCGCCGCGGACGAGGCCATCACCGGCCTGATGCGCGACGGCGGCGCGGGCGCCGGCGACGACCAGGCCGACACCGGGACGAAGAACATCGAACGCGAGCACGGCCTCGCCCTGGCCGCGGGCGCGCGGGAGCGGCTGCAGCAGACGGAGCGGGCCCTGGAACGCCTGGAGGCGGGCACGTACGGGCTCTGCGAGTCCTGCGGCAAGCCCATCGGCAAGGCCAGGATGCAGGCGTTCCCCCGGGCGACCCTGTGCGTCGAGTGCAAGCAGCGCCAGGAGCGCCGCTGAGCCCGTGCCCGTCCGGGGCCAGGTCCGGCGGGACCGGGCCCGGACGGGGACCTCGCTGCGGCGCCGGGTGACGTACCCTCGTCCCAGTCGGCGTAGGGGAAGGACATTCGTGACCGAGGCGGAGCGCATCAGCAAAGACGCTGGCGAGCGTGCGGAAGACGAGACGGCGGAGCCCGCGGAGGCGGCCGGGCACGGCCCGCGCCGGATCGGCGTGCTCCTGGGCGTGGCCGCGATCGTCTATGCCCTGGACCTGATCAGCAAGCTGATCGTGGTCGCGAAGCTGGAGCCGGACCACCGTACGGTCGAGGTCCTCGGCGATCTGCTGAAGCTCCAGGTGGTACGGAACGCCGGCGCCGCCTTCGGCATCGGCGAGTCCATGACCATCGTCTTCACCATCATCGCGGCGATCGTGATCGTCGTCATCGCCCGGCTGGCCCGCCGGCTGTACAGCCTGCCCTGGGCCATCGCGCTCGGTCTGCTGCTCGGCGGCCCGCTGGGGAACCTCACGGACCGGCTCTTCCGGTCCCCGGGCTTCCCCGAGGGGCATGTGGTCGACTTCATCGCGCCCACCCACTTCGCCGTGTTCAACCTCGCCGACTCGGCGATCGTCTGCGGCGGCATCCTGATCGTGCTGCTGTCCTTCCGCGGCCTCGACCCGGACGGTACCGTCCACAAGGACTGACCCGGACGGAGCGGCCCCCGCGGGCTGGGATACTCGACGGGTGAGTACTTTTCCCGAGGTCCGTACCCTGCCCGTGCCCGACGGCCTGGAGGGCGAGCGGCTGGACGCCGCCCTCGCCCGTATGTTCGGGTTCTCCCGGACGAAGGCCGCCGAGCTGGCCTCCGGCGGCAAGGTGCGGATCGACGGGGCCGAGGCCATGAAGTCCGACCGGGTCACCGCCGGCGCCTGGCTCGAGGTCGAGATGCCCGCGCCGCCCCGTCCCGTCGAGATCGTCGCCGAGCCCGTGCCGGGCATGACGGTCGTGTACGAGGACGATCACGTCGTCGTCATCGACAAGCCCGTCGGCGTCGCCGCCCACCCCAGCCCCGGCTGGACCGGCACCACCGTGATCGGCGGGCTGGCCGCCGCCGGCTACCGGATCTCCACCTCCGGCGCCGCCGAGCGCCAGGGCATCGTGCACCGGCTGGACGTCGGCACCTCGGGGCTGATGGTCGTGGCCAAGTCCGAGCGGGCGTACACGCTGCTCAAGCAGCAGTTCCGGGAGCGGACGGTCGACAAGACGTACCACGCCCTGGTGCAGGGCCACCCCGACCCGCTGAGCGGCACCATCGACGCCCCCATCGGCCGCCACCCGGTGCACGACTACAAGTGGGCCGTCACCGCCGACGGCAAGCCGTCCGTCACGCACTACGACCTGATCGAGGCGTTCCGCTCCGCCAGCCTCCTCGACATCAAGCTGGAGACCGGCCGCACCCACCAGATCCGGGTCCACATGTCGACCGTCAAGCACCCCTGCGCCGGCGATCTGACGTACGGCGCCGACCCGACGCTCGCCAAGCGGCTGAAGCTCACCCGGCAGTGGCTGCACGCCGTGCGGCTGGGCTTCGAGCACCCGGAGGACGGACGCCGGGTGGAGTTCGAGTCCGGGTACCCGGATGATCTGCAGTACGCGCTCGACACGGTGCGGGCGGAGAGCGCCTGATCCGATGACCCGGGGAAGGACGTGTGGATCAACTAGCGCTGTTCTTCCTGCTCCTCCTCGGGACGATCGTCACCGTCCCGCTCGGTGACCGGCTCGGGCTGCCCGCGCCGGTCCTGATGACGATCCTGGGCGGGCTCGGGGCGATGGCGCCGTTCGTACCGGCCGTCGACGTCCCGCCGGAGTTCATCCTGCCGCTGGTGCTGCCGCCGCTGCTCTACTCGGCGGTGCAGCGGACCTCGTGGCGGCAGTTCACCGCCAATATGCGGCCCATCATGCTGCTCGCGGTGGCACTGGTGTTCGTCACCACCGCCGCCGTGGCCGCCGTGGCGCACGCCATCGTCCCCGGGCTGCCGGTGGCCGCCGCGGTGGCGCTGGGCGCGCTCGTCGCCCCGCCCGACCCGGTGGCCGCCACCGCCGTCGCGGGGAAGCTGGGGCTGCCGCGGCGCATGGTGTCGATCCTGGAGGGCGAGGGGCTCTTCAACGACGTGACGGCCATCGTCGTCTACCACGTGGCCGTCGCCGCCGTCCTCACCGGCACCTTCTCCGTCGCCGGGGCGGGCCTGGCGCTGGTGCTGTCGGCGGTGGTCGCGCTGGCCGTGGGGCTGGCGGTGGGGTTCACCGCGAACAAGGCCATCGGGCGGCTCGACGATCCGACCCTGCAGATCGGGCTGACGCTCCTCGTCCCCTTTGTGGCCTATCTGATCGCGGAGGAGTTCGAAGGCTCCGGCGTACTCGCGGTGCTCGTGTGCGCCCTCTTCCTCGCCGAGTACGCCTCCGACGCCGACGACGTCTTCGGGCGGCTCGCCGCGCAGACCTTCTGGGAGGTCGTCGAGACCATCGTCACCGGGCTGGCGTTCGGCCTGATCGGGCTCGAGCTCTCGCTGCTCTTCGGCGCCGTACGGGACGACTGGTACCGGATGCTGGGCGCCGCGGCCACCGTGGTGGCCGTCGTCGTCGGCGTACGCCTGCTGTGGCTGCTGCCCGCGACCTGGGTGACCCGGTGGCTGCACGGGCGCGACGGGGCGCACGACGAGGCCGAGGAGATCCCCGTGAGCTGGCGGGAGACCGTCGTCATGTGGTGGTCCGGCATGCGCGGCGTGGCGACCGTCGCGCTGGCCGTGGCGCTGCCGCTGACCCTGGACGACGGGAAGCCGTTCCCGGGGCGGGACTGGATGCTGTTCATCGCTTTCGCCGTGGTGCTGAGCACTCTCGTGGTGCAGGGCCTGACGCTGCCGTGGCTGGTCGGCCGGCTCGGGGTGACGGCCGACAGCGCCGCCGAACGCGACCTCGAGCGGGAGCTGGCGCTGCGGGTGACCGCCGCCGCCAAACGCCGGCTCAAGGAGATCTCCGAGGCCGAGGACATGGCCGACGACGCGTACGAGCTGCTGCACCGCAGGGCCGTGGAGATGGGCGTACGGATCAGCCCGGACATCGTCGACGAGGAGCGGCGCGAGCACCACCGCGAGCGCCTCCAGTGGGCCAAACGCGCGCAGTCCGTGCACGCCGAGATGCTCTCCGCCGCCCGCCACGAGGTCCTCGACGCCCGCAGCGAACCGGGCGCCGACCCGGAGGTCGTGGACCGCGTGCTGCGTCAGCTGGACGTACGAAGCCTGCGGGGAGGCGGCTGAGCCCGCCCCGGGCGCCCCCGGTGCCACCGGCGCACGACCGTCCGCCCCCATGTCCGGAACCAGGCGTTCAAATTCACGCCCACGGGGAATGGAGGGGCCAACGAGGCGCCGGACCAGCGTTGAGGGGGAGCCATGACGTACAACACCGGGGACCCGCCCGACGACATAGACCTGACGCCCGCCGAGCTCGGGATGTGGCAGGCGTTCCGCAACGGCTCCATGTACGACCTGCGCTCACGCGACCCGGCCCGCAACGACCCCGCGGGGCTGCACGCCTGGGGGCCGGAGCGCAGCATCCGGGCCCGGGTGCTCGCCCTGCTGCTGCTGGACGGCCCGCCGCCGTTACGCGGCCGGGTGTCGTCCCTGAAGCTCAACGGCGTGCACGTCACCGGGACCCTCGACCTGTCCGGCGGCGAGGTCAAACCGTACGTCGAGCTGCGCAACTGCCGGTTCGAGAGCGAGGTGCTCGTGCCCGAGTGCCAGTTCACGACCCTGCGCATGGTCGGCTGCGCCATCCCCCGCCTCGAGGCCGCCCGCATCCACACCGAGGGCGATCTGCACCTCCCGCGCTGCACCGTCGACGGCGGCATCCGGCTCACCGACGCCCGCATCGGCACCGACCTGCTGCTCAGCCAGCTCACCGTCCGCCGCGACCGGCGCGGACGCGCCATCGCCGCCGACGGCATGCGGGTCGGCCAGGACCTCCAGGCCGAGCTCATCCAGGCGTACGGCGAGGTCAGCCTGCGCGGCGCCTCCATCGGCGCGTCCCTCACCCTCAACGGCGGCATCCTGCGCAACCCGTACGGCCGGCGCGCCCTGAACGCCCCCCAGCTGACCGTGGAGCGCTCCGTCCACATGACCTCCGCCTGGCGCCCCGGGATGGCGGCAGGCCGCACCACACCGCCGCACGGCACCCTCGTCGGCGGCGGCCCCACCGGCCCCACCGACCCCGTCCAGCCCTTCGAGTGCCACGGCGGGATGCGGCTGGACGACGGGCGGATAGGCGACGCCATCGACTTCGGCGACGCCCGCTTCGTCCTCGACCCCGACCAGGAGCTCTCCCTGCGCCGCCTCGCCACGCCCGAGCTGCGCTTCACCGGACGGCGCCCCGAGTACGGGCGGGTGGTGCTGTCCGGCGCCAAGGTCGTCAACCTGGTCGACCGCTCCGCCAGCTGGCCCGGCCCCGGCACGCTGGTCATGGCCGGCTTCAGCTACGAGCACCTCATCCCCGTCGGCCCCTTCCCCCTCGCCCACCGCCTCGCCTGGGTGGAGGCCGCCACCCCCGAGTACTCGCCCGAGCCGTACGAGAAACTCGCCGCCGTCCTGCGCCACGGCGGCGAGGACCACGCCGCCCGCCAGGTCCTCCTCGCCAAGCACCGCCGGCACCGCGAGACCCGCCCCCTCGCCGGGAAGATCTGGGGCTACGCCCAGGACTGGACGGTCGCCTACGGCTACCGGCCGACCCGCGCCGTGCTGTGGATCGCCGTGCTGTGGGCGCTCGGGTCCGTCTACTTCGCCGGCCACCGGCCGGAGGCTATCCGGCCCGGCGAGGGCCCGGCCTGGAATCCCGTGCTGTACGCCCTCGACCTGCTGCTGCCCGTCATCGACCTCGGGCAGGAGGACGCCTGGCAGCAGACCGGGCCCTACCAGTGGGCGGCGACGGTCCTGATCCTGGCCGGCTGGGTGCTCGCCACCACCGTCGCCGCGGGGGCGTCGCGGCTGCTGCGCAGACAGTGACACCGGCGGCGGTGCCGTCCCCCGGAACCGGGACGGCCACGACGTGCGGAGCAGGCCGCCGGGAGCCTTAGGATTCCGGGGTGACAACCGCCCGCCTACCGCTGTTTCCCTTGAACACGGTGCTCTTTCCTGGGCTCGTACTGCCGCTCAACGTCTTCGAGGAGCGGTACCGCGCCCTCATGCGGGACCTGCTCGAGCAGCAGGGCCCCGACGACCCGGCCCCGCGCCGCTTCGGCGTCGTCGCCATCCGCGACGGCCGCGAGGTCGCGCACTCCGAGCCGGGCCTGCCCGATCCCACGGCCGTCGTCGCCAAGGGGCCGGCGGCGGGCTTCGGGCCTGATCCCGTCAAGGCGTTCCACACCGTCGGCTGTACGGCCGACGCGGCGACGATCCGCGAGCGCGAGGACGGCGGGTTCGAGGTGCTGGCCACCGGGACGCAGCGGTTCGAGCTGCTGTCCGTGGACGCCTCCGGGCCGTATCTGGTGGGGGAGGTCTCCCTGCTGGAGGAGCGGGACGGCGTCGGCGCGGACGTGCTCGCGGGGGCCGTGCTGCGGGCGTTCCGCACGTACCAGAAGCGGCTGGCCGCCGCGCGGGAGCGCTCGCTCACGGCGGGGCAGGAGCTGCCGTCGGAGCCGTCGGTGCTGTCGTATCTGGTCGCCGCCGCGACCGTCGTCGACACGACGGCCAAGCAGCGGCTGCTCCAGCTCCCCGACACCGCCTCGCGGCTCGCGTCGGAGCTCAAGATGCTGCGCGCGGAGTCGGCGGTGATCCGCGCCCTGCCGTCGCTGCCGGCGGTCGAGCTGACGCGCCGTCCGACCTCGCTGAACTAACCGTGTGCGGCCCCCGCCGCTTGATCGGTACGCTCGCGGCCGTGGCCAAGAAGAGCAGGAAGCAGTCCGGCGGTACGCCCGCCACGGTCGCCCTCCAGCAGGCCGGCGTGGAGTTCACCGTGCACGCGTACGAGCACGACCCCGCCGTCGCCTCGTACGGCGAGGAGGCCGCGCAGGCGCTCGGCGTGGACCCCGGGCAGGTGTTCAAGACCCTCGTCACCGACGTCGACGGCACCCTGACGGTCGCCGTGGTGCCCGTCTCCGGGTCGCTGGACCTCAAGGCCCTCGCGGCGGCCGTGGGCGGCAAACGGGCCGCCATGGCCGACCCCGCGGCGGCGGAGCGCACCACGGGCTACGTCCGCGGCGGGATCTCCCCCCTCGGGCAGCGCAAACGCCTCCCCACCGTGCTGGACGCCTCCGCGTCGGGGCTGGAGACGGTATGTGTGTCGGCGGGCCGCCGCGGCCTCGAGGTCGAGCTGGCCCCGGCGGACCTCGCCGCGCTCACCGGCGCGGTACTGGCGCCGATCGCCCGGCCGTAGCTACGCCGGACGCCTTCCGTGGTTGGCCTTGCGGGTCCGCCACTTGCGCTTGCGGGTCTTCTTCGACATATCGAGGTAATACCGAAGCCCATGGGAGCCGTCCAGCCCCAGGGCCTGTCCGGGGTTCCCCGTCGCGCGCGGAGCGCGGACGACGGGGAACCCCGGACAGGCCCTTGCGCCGGGGGTGGGGGGTCGTCCGCGTACGAACGGCGACGGCGTACCCTCGTGACTCGTGAGCACAGGGACCGGCGGCGCCGGAGCGGCAGTCCGTACGCGGGCCGGTACGGCCTGTCGCGTGCGCGGACTCGTCAAGGCGTACCCGGGGCGCAGGGCCCGGCGCGGACGGGCCGGGACGCCCGGGGTGCGGGCCGTCGACGGGGTGAGCCTGGACGTGTACGAGGGCGAGATCTTCGGCCTCCTCGGGCCCAACGGCGCCGGCAAGTCCACCCTCGTGCGCCAGCTGACGGGGCTGCTGCGGCCCGACGCCGGCAGCATCGACCTCCTCGGCCACGACCTCGTCGCCCACCCCGAGCGCGCCTCCCGCCTGCTGGCCTACCTGGGCCAGGAGTCCACGGCCCTGGACGAGCTGACCGTCGCCCTCGCCGCCGAGACCACCGCCCGGCTGCGCGGCCTCGCGCCCGCCGCCGCGCGCCGCGAGCGCGACGACGTACTCGACGAGCTGGGCCTGACCGAACTGGCCGCCCGCCCCCTGAAGAAGCTCTCCGGCGGCCAGCGCCGGCTCGCCTGCGTGGCCGCCGCCCTCGCCGGACCGCGCCCCGTCCTCGTCCTGGACGAGCCGACCACCGCCATGGACCCCGTCGCCCGCCGCGCCGTCTGGGCCGCCGTGGACCGCCGCCGCGCCGACCACGGGGCGACCGTGCTGCTCGTCACCCACAACGTCCTCGAGGCGGAGACCGTCCTGGACCGCGTCGCCGTACTGGACCAGGGCCGGATCATCGCCTGCGACACCCCGGCCGGGCTCAAGGCCCTCGTCGCCGAGGAGGTGCGCGTCGAGCTCGTCTGGCGCCGGACCCCGCCCCTGCAGCTGCCGGAGGTCGCCGCCCTCGCGTCCGCCGCCCGGACCACGGGACGGCGCTGGACGCTGCGCCTGGGCGCCGACGAGGCCCGCGCCGCGGTCGCCGCCGTCACGGGCGGGCCCGCGTTCGCGGCGCTCGACGACTTCACCCTGGCGACGCCCAGCCTGGAGGACGTGTACCTGGCCCTCGGCGGGCGGACGGAGGGGCTGGTGAAGGGATGACGTCGCTCAGCCTGGAGGCGCCCCCCGGTACGCGCTCCGCCCCCGCCCCCCTGGCGCCGCGCGCCGGGCTGTGGCCCGCGCTGGGCGCCGTGTACCGGGCGCAGCTGTCGCGGGCCCGGGTGGCGCGGATCCCGCTGCTGTTCGTCGCCACCTTCCAGTCCGTCGGGATCATGGTCCTGATGCGCGGCGTCGTGGACGCCGGCAGCCCGGACGCCCGCGCCGTGGTGGCCGGCTCCACGGTGCTCGTCGTCGCGTTCGTCGCCCTCAACCTCCTCGCCCAGTACTTCGGCCAGCTCCGCGCCCACGGCGGCCTCGACCACTACGCCACGCTGCCCGTCCCGCCCGCCGCGGTGGTGCTGGGCGCCGCCGCCGCGTACGCCTCCTTCACCGTGCCCGGCACGGTGGTCACCGGGATCACCGGGGCCGTCCTCTTCGGGCTGCCCCTGGCCCAGCTGTGGGTGCTGGCGTTCGTCATCCCCCTGGCCGGAGCCGCCCTCGCGGGACTCGGCGCCGCTCTCGGGCTGCTCGCCCCCCGTCAGGAACTGGCCACGCTCGCCGGCCAGCTCGGCATGTCCGCCGCGCTGCTCCTCGGCGTGATCCCCGGCGCCTCGATGCCCGTGCCCGTGGCGATGCTGCGGGACCTGCTGCCCTCGACGTACGGCGTCGAGGCCCTGGCCCGTACCTTCGGACCGTCCCCCGACTGGGCCGTCGTGGCCGCCGACCTCGGGGTCTGCGCCGCCACCGGGGTGCTGGCGCTCGCCGCCGCCACCTGGGCCTACCGCCGGGCCGCGGTGCGGTGACGGAAGATCCGTACACCCGAACGACAGTCCTGACGGCGGCCCCGCGACGGGGCCCTGGCACCATGGCAGGGTGACAGCTCCGATGACGCCCCAGGACCAGCCCGCCGGCCCGTGGCAGCAGCCCTGGCCCGACGGACCCGACAAGCCCGTTCCGGAGGGCCGGGGGATGCGGTCGGAGCTGGTCGAGGCCGTGCTGCTGGCCCTCGCGGTGGCCGTGAGCGGGGCGCTGCTCGGGTTCCTGTGGGAGAAGCTGGCGACTCCGGTGCCGCTCGTCGCCCGGGACGGGAACGTCCTGCTGGCGGACTCGGAGGCGGAGCACGCCATCGCGATCGACGGTACGTTCGCGCTGCTGGCGCTCGGCATGGGCGCGCTGTGGGCGGCCGGGGTGTTCGTGTGGCGGCGGCGCGGCGGGGTGCCGCTGGTGCTGGCGCTGGCCCTCGGCGGGGTGCTGGGTGCCGTGGTGGCGTGGCAGCTGGGGGAGTGGATGGGCCCGACGGACGACATCGTCGCCGCGGCGAAGGCCGCCGGGGAGGGGCACACCTTCGGCGCCCCGCTGCGGCTCGGGGCGAAGACGGCGCTGCTGGCGTGGCCGGTGGGCGCGATGTTCGTCCACCTGGTGCTGACGGGGCTCTTTGGCCCGCGCGACCCGCAGCCGGTGCCGGTCGCGGCGGGGCCGTGGCAGGGCTGGGCGCCGCCGCAGTAGGCCGTCAGCCCTCGGCCGGGGCCGTCTCCACCGCCGTACGGACGTCGACCTCGCGCCAGAAGCCGGCGCGGATCGCGTAGCGGTCGTGCTCGTCGATCTGGTCGTCCTTGTGCGCCAGCAGGCCGAACCGGGCCGCGTACCGCAGGAGTTCGCCGTCGATCCGGTGCGGCACGCGCGGGTACTGGGCGGCGAGCAGCGGCAGATGCCCCTGGTCGCCCAGCCGCTCGATCCACCGGCGGGCGAACACCTGTCCGACCTCGTACGGATCGCCGCCGATCGCCGTGATGTCCTCCTCGCGGTCCGCCCACCGCTGCTCCGCCGAGGTCAGCTGCGCCAGCGTCGGCAGCGCGGAGGTCTCCGGCGGCTCGCCGCCCGGGCGCTCGACCCAGCCGCGGTCGGAGGACCAGCGCAGGGTCGCATTGGGCGGTGCCGTACGGGCCTCCGGCATGGCGGGCGCGGGGCGGCCCAGGCCCGCCAGGTCCTTGGGCGTGGGCATGCTCTTGGGGGTGGTCTGGTCCGGTGCCGGCGCCGCGCCGTTCTGTCCGGGGTCCGGGGCGTCGGACGGGGGCGGCTGCGGGGGCGGGGGCG
>NZ_WEGJ01000007.1 GCF_009604385.1 Streptomyces smaragdinus | reverse complement strand
CCCCGCACGCCGCCCCTCCACCCGCCGTACCGCCGCGAGGATCGCCTCCCCGGGCGCGGTCGCCGGATCGGGGTCGCCGCGCTCGCGCACCCCCGCCCCAACCCACGCCCAGGTCCGCTCGACCCGCCCCACCGCCGTCGACCCGATCAGATCCGCGAGCGCCATCACGGGCCCGTCGTACCGCACCACATCGGGGTCCCCGCCCCCCAGCGCCGCCAGCAGCCCGGACACCAACGCCTCGGCCCACGCCCGCCCGAGCACGGCGTCGGTGTCCTCGAGATCCAGATCCACGCACAGATCAAGCCGCCGCACACACCAGATCCCCGCCGGCACCTCGGCGGCGTCCAGCGCCCGGGCCAGCTCCCCGCCCACCACCGTCCGGGCCAGCCCGGCCACCCGCCCGTCGGCCTCCGGGGGAGTGGCCGCGACGAACCGTCCGATCGACAGCCGTGCGGGCATCAGCCCACCCGGACCGCGCCCACGGTCCCGTCCCGGTCGAGCCGGGATCCGCTCGACGGCGTACCGACGACTCCGTCCCCGCCGACGGCGACCGCGCCGACCACCGCCGGACCCCAGCGGGCGCCGGGCCCGACCAGGGACGTACGGCCGATGTGCAGGGACCGGCCGATGCGCATGCCCGGCCCGAGCTCGCAGATCTCCGCCTCGGTGTGGGCGGGCCGGTGGTCGGCGAGGATCCGCTCCACGACCGCCCGCTGCTCACGGGTGAGGTCGGCGGGGATCAGCACGCTGAACCGGTGGGCCGCCGTGGCGTACCCGTCCGGCGCGGCTGCCGTACCTCCCAGGGTGCCGTCGCCGAGGGCCCCGCCGGTGCGGACCGTCGCGCCGAGCCGGGCGGGGGCGGTGCTGCCGGGCCCGGCCCCGAGAGTGGCGCCGGGGATGCCGCGCAGCCGCCAGCGCTCCACCAGCACCGGCGGCCGGCCCAGGTAGATCGTCAGGATGCGGGTCAGGGCCGTCATCGTGCCGCGCCGCGCGAACAGTTCGTACGCCTGCGCGATCAGCTCCCGCCGGGCCGCCTCCGGCCAGCGCCGGTCCAGCGCCAGCCCGGCGAAGCCGGCGAGCCAGGCCAGCGCTTCCTGCGGCGTGGCGGCGGGGTCGACGAGCAGGGCGCGCCACACCGCCCGGCCGTCCAGCTCCCGCAGCAGTCCGTCGAGGGGCGCGAGGAACCGCTGTAGGAAACCCGCGTCGTCCTCGTCGCGCGACCAGGCCCGGGGGAGGTGCCGCAGCAGCCGGTGGCCGGGGCGCTCGACCCGGATCTCCCGGACGCGCGGGGTGAGTTCGGTGGTGCCCGTGAGGTCCAGCGCCAGCCACAGATAGCGGCCCGGCGCCGCCCCGACGGGCACCTCGTACGTCTCGAACCGGTCGTCCGCCGGGATCTGGACCCACGGCTGCTCCCGGCCGGTCGGCCGCCGGAACAGCGGGGCGGCGCTCTCCGCGGCGGCCCGGTCGAGGGCCGCCGCACCGGGCAGCGGCGGCGTCAGGTCGGGCCGGCGGACGGTGATCGCGCCGCGCGCCGGGGGAGCGGGGGCGACCGGATCGGTCACGGTGTCGTCGTCCGAGGTCAGGGTGCGTACGGCGACGGATGTGCCGGGCGGCAGACAGGCGTCCAGGAAGATCCGGCCCCAACGGGTGCGGTAGGCGCCGCTGTCCAGGCGGTACGTGACCACCCGGCCGGCCGGCACATAGCGCACGCTCGGCCCGCCGGTCCAGGCGAGGCCTCGCGCCGTCGTACCGCACAGCCGGCCGTGGGACTCCGCCACCGATCCGCCGTCGAAGTCCGGCTGGGCCACCGGGGCGAGCTCGAGCACGCCCTCGCTCAGCGGTGCGTCCCCGAGCGGCGCGAACCGGCGCAGCACCTGCCCCGGCGCGCAGGCGACGGCCAGCGTGCCGTCGGCGCGGACGACCAGATCGACGGCGCCCGGCACGGCCACCACCGGGCGGCCCTCGGAGTCGGCGATCAGCGGCGGCTGATCCCCGCGCCGCCAGAGCACCAGGACGGTACCGTCGGGGGCGGTCGCGATCCGCTCGGCGGCCACCGCACCACGGCACCGCGGCCGGCGCAACGGCGGCCCGGGCAGCGGCCCGCGCCTCCCGGTGACCAACAGCAGCCCCACCGGCCGCCGGGTCAGCACCAGGGCCTCGCAGCATTGCGCCGCCACATCGACCGCCCTGCGTCGGGGATGGCGCCCGCTCGCGACCGGGATCCGGCGCAGCAGCTGCCGGGACCGCAGATCGGCGACCGCCACCCGGGCGCCGGCGTCCTCCACGACGTACAGCCGCTGCAGGGCGTCGACGGCCGTCGCGGACGGGCGCGTGAACGCCCCCGCCCAGTCGAGGTCGGACGCCGACACCGTGCCCGTGGCGGGCGGCTGCACGCTCACGCGGTCGTCCTGCGGCCAACTCCGGTAGGCGTTGCCCCAGCGGTCGAACGCCAGGCCGGACCGGGACGCCGGCAGCGGTACGTCCGTCTCCGGCACGGTGTCCCGCCAGTTCAGCTGCACGCCTCCGCCCGGCACCAGGGCGGTGTTCTCGTGCCGGCAGCGGGCCCACTGGTCCGGGTGCGCCAGCAGGCTGTACGGGGCGGTGTCCATGTACGGGCCCTCAGCATTCGTCGCGCGGCAGCGGCGCGATCACCGCGTCCGGGATGGTCGGCGGCAGCGGGCGGTACGCGCTCCCCGGATCCAGCGGGGCACCCGAGACGACGGTCAGGTCCACGATCTCGGGCAGCTGGTAGCGCTCCAGCCCGACCTCGGGCACCGCCCGCATCCCGTGCGGCGCGGCGGGATCGGGTACGGACAGCAGCAGGCCCTCGAGATACTCCACGCCGTCGACCTGGACGGCCACGGCCTCCAGCTCGGCCCGGCGGACCGTACGCCCCAGCGGCCAGCCCCGGCCGTCCGGCCCGTACGGCGGCAGCGGGGCGAGGAACTGCCGCAGGATCAGCTCGACCCAGCGGCGGACGGCGTCCACCTGGTAGCCGTCGCGGACGACGACTCCCGCGGCCAGCCCGATCCGCCGGTACTCCGGCGGGATCACGTACAGCTCCGTGGTGATCAGCCGCCGGGGGTCGAGATACCGCGTGACCTCCCGCAGCAGGGAGCGGTCCGGCAGCGGCGCGGCGGGATCGCGGACGTCCTCGGCGGGGACGACCAGCACGCTGACCACGCCCGCCGCGGGCACGTCCGGCGTGTCGGGGTGCAGCAGCGGCAGGGTCTCGGCGCGGGCCACGCCGGGGACGCGCAGGGCGAGTTCGCGGAAGTCGTCGGCGGTGACCGCCCGGTCGCGGCGGTGCACCTCTCCGGGGATCCGCTCCAGGGCGGCGTCCAGCGACTCCGCGTCCCGCCCGCCCGCGGCCGGCAGCGGATTGCTCGCCGTGACCCCGGCGGTGGCGGCGACCTGCGTGATCGCCCCGGCGGCCACATTGCCCGCCGCACCGCCGCCGTACCGGTAGGCGCGGACGCGGATCCGCTCGCCGATCTGCGGCACCCGCGGCCCCTGCCCGCCGCTGCCGAAGCGCACCTCGCCCGCCGCGAGGTTCACGGTGTAGAACCGGTCGCCGGGGCGGGCCGCCGCGAAGGAGTCGGCCTCGCTCCACTGCTGCCACCGCCCGGACTCCTCGACGTCCAGCACGACCGTACGGGGCAGGATGCCGCGCTGCACCAGCGGAAAGACCTGCCCGGCCCCGCCGCTGCCGACCCCGAGGAGCTCCGGCACGGTGATCGAACGCGCCTGGGTGGCCCGGACGGCGTTGGCGCCCACCCAGCGGACCCGGTGGATCGGATCACCGCTGCCTGCCGTCCCCGGCTGCCCGGCCGCCAGCGGACGCGTGACCTGCAGCCAGGCGACGACGCGGGCGGCCCGCGCGGCGTCCTCCAGCGGGGGCGGGCTGTCGGCGCCGCCCGACGGCGGCACCGCGGGGTCGGGGAGCACCAGCGGGTCCGGCAGGGTCAGCTCGACGACGCCGGTCGTGGTCAGCCCCTCCGTCGTGTCACGCGCCACCTGTACGGGACTGAGCTCGGCGCCGTCCGCGGTCCACAGCCGCCACAGCGTCGGCGGCAGCTCGGCGTCCAGCCCCGTCGAGCGATACCGCCCGGCGCCCGCCGCGTCCAGGTCGGCCAGCCGGAACGGCCGGTCGACGGACTCGTCGAAGGCGACGCCGAGGAACAGCCCGTGACCGGCCATCTCCCGGGCCAGCGCGGCCGGGTTGGCCCCCTCGGCGTGCAGCACCGCGATCCACAGCGCGCGGTCCACGGCGTCCGCGACGGTCACCGGGGCGGCCTCGGGCGCGGCCGGGTCCGGCGGCAGCAGCCGGGGCCGGAAGAACTGCACCGGCGTCCCGGTCCCGAGCCCCAGCCGGAACAGGGCGTCGCAGCGCCGCGCCCGCTCCGCCGTGTCGTCCTCGGCCGGGGGCGGCACCGCCTCCTTGATCATGCCGAGGGTCTCGACCGGCCACGCGTACACCTCGTCGTCGGTCTCGAACGACACCGCCCCGGCCCGCAACTCGCCGCCGCGCAACAGCTGCACGCCGCCGGGCACCTCGGTGCGCAGCGCGGCGAGGACCTCGGCCGGACGCGCGGGCAGCGCCGGGATGCCCAGAAGCCGCAGGAAGGCGACCTTGGTGGCGTCCGGGATCTGGTTGAACCGGAAGAGCAGGCTCTCGCCGAGGAACGCGAACAGGTCCAGCAGCGCGATGCCCGGGTCGCTGTCGTTGTGGTCGGTCCACTCCGGCGTGAACGTCGGGATGCGCTGGATCAGTTCGGTCCGCAGCTGCTCGAAGTCCCGGTCGTCGAGCACCGGGCCGATCAGGGTCATCGTCCGCCGTTCCGGGCGGTCACATACCGGTTCCGCATGCTCCGATGATCCGCTCACCGACGTCACGGGCGCGTTGCGAGCAGCCGGTCACCGGAGATAGAACGGGTAGACCAGATCGTCCTCGCGCCGGTCGGCCGTCCGGACGTAACGGATCGAGATCCACACCAGCGCGGGGTCGTCCCCCGGCGTGACCGACACCTCGATGACCTGGATGCGGGGCTCCCAGCGGGCCAGCGAGTCGCTGATCTCCTGCCGCATCGACGTGCGCGTGGCCGGGGTGTTGGGGCGCATCAGATACCGGCGCAGTCCACAGCCGAAGGTGGGCAGCATGACCCGCTCACCCGGCTCGGTGTCCAGGATCGCCTCGATGGACTGGCGGACGAGGGCATCCCCGCCGACATAGCCGAACCGGCCGTCCGGGCCCGGACGGAAGGGGAACGCCGGGCCCTGCCCGGTCAACGCGTCGATGGTCATGATCGCCTCCGGGGCGGTTCGTCTCGGCGGGACACCGGGTCAGTCCTCCGCGAAGCCTCCGGAGTGCTGTGCCGCCTGATGGATGGAACGCGGCACCAGCAGCATGATGTTGTCGCCCTCGACGTGGTGCCACGTCAGCGGGTCGGCCGGGTCCGAGCGCAGCGCCGCCACCCGGCCCGCGTCCGGGGTGGTGGTGCCGGGCCGGAACCAGCCCTGCTGCCGGGCGTAGGCCTGGTCGGCGAGGCGGTCGTGCAGCCGGCGGTCCTTGACCGCGAGGTCGGCCCGGCGCAGGAGCACCGTGCCCACGGCGAAGTCGGTGAAGACCGGGTGGTCGTTGACGTACGGGATCGGCCGGTAGCCGGCCCGGACCAGCGCGTCCCGGTTGTTGGGCGTGAAGTCGGAGTTCCCGGGCTCCCCGCTCCACTCGCCCCGCCGGGCCACCCGGTACTTCGCGATCTCCTGCACATGGGCTCCGCCGCCCTCGTCGAACAGGAAGCACAGCGGGTCGTCGGAGAACCGGCACCACTGGCCGGTCCGCCGCTTGCGCCACACGTGGCCGTTGGTGAGGATCACCTCGAAGTCGTACTCGCCGCCGGACAGCACCCGCATGGGCGAGGCCTTGACCACCTCGAACTCGTTGCGCAGGTCGGCGGGACGGTGGGCGAGCTGCCGGCTCGTCAGATTCGCCGACGTCTTCAGCGCGCGCCGCGCCGCCGGCAGCACCTCGATCGTCGCGACCATTCGGCCGGGCGCCTGGGGGTCGGGGGAGAGGAGCAGCGCGGGACGGCCCGTGAGGTCTTTCACCGCGCCCCGGAACTGCACGATGCTCAGCAGTCCGGTGCCGGTGGCCATCAGCGCCAGCCGGCCGTACGCCGCGTCGGCCTGGGCCCGGGTCATCTTGCCCGCCCTGACCGCCTCCTGGATGGCCGCGAACTGTTTGATGAGGTCGTGGCCGGTCACCGCGATGTTGACGAGCTGACTGCCGGCCTCAAGGCGCCGCAGGACGAACCAGACCCGGGTGGCCGAGGCGGCGCGGGCCAGGGCGCCGGCCTCGGCGGCGACGACACCCATCCGTCCCACGCCGAGGGTGACGGCGGACAGGATGTCCTGGGCCAGCTCCCAGTGGAACTGGTCGGTGTCGGCCTGGGTCCAGACGCCGTGCTCCTGCTTCTCCCGCAGCCGGGCGTAGCCCGCCGCGAGCTTGATCCCGGTGCCGAGCGCGGCCGTGACCAGGAACGGCGTGCTCAGCGGGGCGAAGACCAGGCTGCCGAGGACGGCGACGCCCAGGCCGATGCGCCCGAGCCAGGTCCAGAAGGACGTGGGGGCGGTGGTCGCCATGCCGCCGGGGGCGTTGGTGACGGGGTCCCGCCAGTAGAGGTGGCCCTCGGGGAAGAAGTCCTCGTTGTCCAGCTCCTCGAAGATCTTCGGCGGAACGGGCATCCGCATGATCGGCGCCGGGTCGAAACGCTCGCGGCTCAGCCCCTCGATGGCGTTGACCTGGTGCCGGGTGCGGACGTACCGCTTGTCCCGGCGGGGCGCCGTGAGGTCGTGCAGCTGCCACTCGAAGCCGGTCGGGACGGTGCGCTCACTGGTCGGCTCGGGCGTGCGGACCAGGTAGAACTGCCAGGGAATGGCCCTGGCCACCGGGCGGGGGCGCCCCGTCTCGTCCGTCTTCTCCGACACGTCCTCCTTGGGGTAGAAGACCGCCTGCACCTTGAGCGCGTGGGGGTGGGCGAGGAGGAACGCCGCCTGGCGTTCGTGGAGTTCGCGCGTGTACTCGAAGCTCTCGACGAGGTCCTTGCTGCCGCCGGCGGCCCGGAGGTCCGCGAGCAGGAGGTCGTCGAGCTGGCGGGTGGCCCACCGGAACTCGCCGAGAGCGGTCCGCCAGCCGGCGCGGTCCCGGGCGTCCTGGACGGCGTTCACGGCGGTCAGCAGCCGGGTCTCGCGGCGGCCGGCGGGGAGGTCCTTGTCCGGGACCCGGTCCGGCCCGGCGGCCGGCGTGCCCGTACCGGGCCAGGAGGGGTGTACGGGCGGCAGGGTGGCCCAGGGAGCGGCGCCCGACGCGAGGTCGCGGCGCTGGTCCGAGGCGGAGGCGTGGCAGCCCGACGGGCAGGGCGACTGTCCCGGGCGCCGCGGGCCCGAGGGCTGGGAGGCCAGTCGCTGCTCGGCCACGTCCAGGCCGCGGAACAGGGCGCTCACGCTCGCGTAGAAGGCGACGAACCAGGGCCGCAGCGGGTCGGTGACCGCGGCCGGGGCGTCCTGGCCGGCGCTCGCGCGGAACACCGCCTCGAGCACGACCGCCGCCTGCTCCGCACGGGCCCAGCTGTCCTTCGTCCGGGGGCTGAACCGGCTGCCCGCCCCGGGGAGCGCACCCCGGCCCGCGGCCAGCGCGCGGTCGAACAGCTGGAGCCGCAACTGGGCCTCGGCCTGCCGTGACGCGTCGATGTCACCCTGCACGGTGGTCGCCTGCCGGTCGAGCTCCGCGCCGTGCCCGGCCCGGTGCAGACCCGGCCAGCCCGCCCGCAGCGCCGCCTGGTGCTGCTCCTCCTGCCGGCGCCGCTGCTCGGCGGCCCGGCGCTCCGCCTCCTGGCGCTGCTCGTCGGCCGTCTGGTGACAGTTCACGTTGCAGATCACGGTGGTCGAGCCCCGCGCCGGCTGGGCCGCACCCGGGGCGGGCCACTGCCAGGGGCCGGAAGCCGGGGGCTGGGCGCCGGTGTTGCCGCCGCCCTGCGCCAGCCAGGCGCGGATCGCTTCGGTGTCCTGCTCAGACAGACCCCCGTCGCCCTGGGCCACGACCGTCCCCGGGGACGCGGCGGACGAAAGCCCCGGGCGGGACGCACCGCCGGACTGCTGTACGACGTGGGCGATCTCGTGGGCCAGCCGTTCGGAGCCGGCACCGGTGAAGTCGTACAGCCCGCCCGGGGAGACGATGTCGTGGCCGACCGTGAAGGCGGGCAGCCGGGGCGCGTCCCGCCGCAGCCGCTCCGGCGTCCGGTGTACGCGGACGGGCCCCAGATCCGCGCCGGTCCGGCGCTCCAGCGGCTCGCGGAGGTGTACGGGCAGCGGTGCGCCGCCCGGCACCCGGACCGGGGGCTTGCGCAGGGGCGCGGCCGGTCCCGGCGCGGCGGCCCGGGCAGGCGTCCGCGCGGCGCGTGCGAACCGGCGCGCCTCGCTCTCGAATCCCGGCATACGGAACCTCCTTCGCCGCCGCCCTCCAGCCAACCGGTCCTTCGTCACCGGCGCGTTCCCCACGGACGCCTTACGGCGGGCAGAGCGGATCGTCCGGCTTGCCCTCGGGCACGGGCGGGGCGGGCGGTACGGCCTTGCCCGGATCGAGCCCCCGGACCAGATCGCCGACCTGCGTGGGGTCGTCGTCGAACAGCGGGACGTCCGCGAGCTGGCCCGCCGCGTCGACCGTCTCCATCACCTCGTCGAGCTCGGCCCGCAGCTCCGCGGACATGGCCTCGAGCGTGCCGCCGCCGTCGAAGTACGCCTCCAGCTGGGCCAGCGCCGTCGCCTCGCTGGGCAGACAGAAGCGCAGGATCAGCAGCCACCACAGCTGGAAGACGAACACCACCACCGGCAGGAACAGACTGAACACGAACATCGAGACGATCACGAAGATCTCCAGCGCGAACGTGCACCGGCTGGTCGTCAGACCCAGCCCGGCGCTCGGCGTCGGCGGGAAGCCGCTCGCGTTCATCCGCAGCTGCGACCCCGGCGGCTGGACGATCTCGACGCCGCCGGGCCCGGGCGGCCGGCCGGCGCGCGCCGCGACCGCCCGGAAGTCGGGCATGGTGATCGTCACGCGGTGGTTCTTCGTCCCGTCCGGGTCCATGTGCGGCGCCACCCGGTACGGCAGGGTCGGCTCGCTCCAGAACAGGCGGTCGGGGCAGTGCTCGTGACCCGGGCCGGGATGCCTGCGGGCCAGACAGCGCACCCGGTAGACGGTGCGGTCGTCCAGCCGGGGCCGGCCCTGGTCGTCGACGTCCGCCGCGTGGGTGGGGACGACGCCGAACCACAGCGACCGGCTGCGGGCGGGGGCGCAGTCCCCCTCCCGCGGGGGCAGTTGATACATCGGCAGCTCCAGCTCGCCGTCGAGCAGCGCGGGCGGCGCCTGGTCGTCCACGGCCCGCCAGCCTCCGGTGCCCGCGGGGCCGGTCACCCAGGCCTCGACGATCCGCCGCGGCCGTACGCGCTCCAGCAACTGCCGCTGCTCCGGGGTGAGGGGGAGCCGGGCCGCCGTGCCGGCGAACGCCACGTCGTCGAGGTCGTCGGTGTCCGGGACGGCCGACGGGACCGGCGACGGGTACTGGGCCCGGTACAGCGAGTCCGTCAGACTGCGGGCCAGCTCCCGCAGGGCCTGGGCGTCCGCCACCTCGGTCCGCTCCCGCCGTACGACGAACGACAGGTCCACGCCCTCGACCTGACCGGGGCGGGGCAGCCCCGGCTCGTCGCAGAACAGCTCGACGACCACCGCGTAGAACCGGGAGTGCAGCGGCTGGTACAGCTTGCGCAGCGGCGACAGCACCATCGCCTGGTCGACGAACCGCAGCCGGCCGCTGCCCCTGCCCCCCTTGGGCACCGTGACGGGGAAGCCCCAGCGGTCCTCGGGGAGGAACCTCAGGCTGTCGCGGGGGTCGGCGAGCAGCCGGTCCACGAAGTCGGCGCCGCCGTACTTCTGCAGGGCCGGCCGGCGGGCGTCCGCGTCGAACGGGGTGAGTCGGTCGCGCTCGCGTACGTACCACGGTGCGCGCAGGGCGTAGGGGTGGTCCATTCCGATCACCGTCACAGGAGGTTGCAGACGCCGGGGGAGTACACCGGGGAGGCGACGGACGCGTTGGCCTGCAGCACCTCGCAGCGCACGATGCCGCTGAAGGTGGCGACCGGGGTGTCGACGTCCACCTTGGCCGCCGTCACCGAGACCGAGGCCGTGGCGCGGACGTCCACCGACGTCGCGGTGACCCTGACCGAGGCGCCGCCGGCGATCCGCACGGTCACCGTGCCGGTCCCGGCGTCGTCCAGGGTCACGTGGTGTCCGTCGCGTGTCCGGATGCTGATCCGGGCCGAGGCGCCGTCGTCGAACTCCAGCCGGCTGCCGGAGCGGGTCTTGAGGACGCGTACATCGTTGGCCCGGGTGGCCGGAACGGGCAGCGGAGCGGTGCCGTTCCAGGCGCAGCCGATGATGTACGGGCGGCGCAGGTTGCCCGCCTCGAAGGCCACCACCACCTGGCTGTCCGGCTCCGGCAGGATCTGCAGGCCCTGGTCGCCGTCGGCGTACGGGGAGCACAGGGTGGCCCAGGCCCGTACGTCCCGGTCGCCGTCGGTGCCCAGCCAGGGGAAGCGGACCTCGATCCGGCCCAGCCGCCGTGGGTCCACGACGTCGGTGACGACCGCCGGATAGACGCCGAAGTAGCCGGGGGCGGAGCCGTCCGCCGGGGTGTCCGGGGCCATCACGCCACCTCGTTCACGGTCGCCCGTTCGGCCTGGACGCCGGTACGGAAGCCCGCGACCTGGTCGAAGGTGTGCCGGACATGCGTCACGTAGTAGCCCCCGCCGTCGAACGGGGCGCCGACGTCGGACAGCTCCAGCCGGCCGCCGACGACCACGTCGGCGTTGCCCCGCAGCACGCCGCTCATCGTCACGAAGCGCCGGCCCCGGCGGAGCATCTCGGCCCGTGCGTACGACCGGGCCTCCGCCGTCGTGAGCGCCGCCTCCCGGACCCGGTAGGCGGCGGCGTCGCAGGCCAGCGCGTCGCGGACCAGCCGGGCCCCGGTGCGGCCGCCGGAGATCTCGGCGTCCAGCACCTCCGGTCCGGCCCGCTCGTCGATCACCCGCTGGGTGTCCGCGTCGTACCCGGTCACCGTCACGCTCGAACGCTGGTGCGCCAGATCGGCGCCGATCCGCGCGGACAGCAGATGGTTGCCCTGCACGGCGACGACCTTCGTCCCCTCGCGCTGATCCCTCGTACGGAAGTGCAGCGTGCCGCCGGTGCACCAGAGCTCGGCCCGGACGAGCCGGGCCCGCTCGCGCAGGAACGCCAGATCGCTCTGGTTGAACTGCTGGACCACGTCGTACGTCTCGCCGGCCGCGGCGACGTCCGCCTCGAGGCCGTGCGCGCGGGCGATGTCGCGGGCGATCTGCTCGTCGGTGGTGTCCCGGTACGTACGCATCCGCCGGGTCATCCGCAGCCGCATCAGCCGGTCCTCGGCGTAGAGGATCACCACCGGGGCGCTGCCGTCGCGGAATTCGGCCTCGACGGCGGAGACCGTGCCGTCGAAGACGTGCCGCTGCCGGTCGTCCGGCCCGAGGCTGACCTGGATGCCGCTGCCGAGGTCGACCTCGCGGCCGTCCAGATGCCGCATCCGGTGCGGCGGGCCGGTCGCGGCGGAGTCCGTGGCCACGAGATGCAGGCTCATGGTGCGCAGGCCCTCCGTACCCTCGGCGATCTCCAGCCGGACGCAGTCGCGGGCCAGGTCCGGCTGGAGCCGGTCCCGCACCCGGAAGACCGGGGCGGCGACCGCCGGGGAGGTCTCAGTCATCGAAACCGTCGGCGCGGGTGCGGGCCTCGATCCAGTCGAGCCGGCCGCGGGTCTCGCGCCAGCCCGCCTCCGCCGCGCCGGGCACCACGCCGGGCTGTCGCGGGCGGCCGGTGTCGGTGACGATCCGCGTGTGCACCTCGTCCACGCTCACCGTGCTCGCCCCGGAGTCGTTCCCGTCCATCAGCACTCCCCTCCCGGCTTCCACCTCATCGTCGTCGGACGGGCGTCACGGGCGCGTTGTGCGGCGTCGGCCTCCGCGCGTCCGCGGGCGCCGGGCGTGAGCCGCTCCCACGGCGTGCCGCCCCGCGCGGACACCGGCGCCTCCCGCGGCCGGGCCCGCGCGGTGAGGCTGGTGGCGCCGCCCGCGCGGCCCTCGGCGGCGGTGGCGGCGTGGGGGCGGGCCCGCAGCGGCAGGCCCCGGCCGTAGCCGAGCAGGCGCGGATCCGGGGGACCGGCGGCCTCGGGTGCCGTCGCCGCCGGTACGGCGAACGAGCCCCGGGCCGCCGCGACTTCGGTACGCGCCGACGTGGCCGCGAGCCGCCCGGACGCCGCGGTGACGCCGCCGGCGGCGGTCAGCTGTATCCCGGCGGGGAGCAGACCGGCCGAGGCCGAGACGGCCGCGCCCGCCACCTCCGCGGCGTCGTCCCCGGACCGGGCGCCCACGGTGGCCCCGGCCGCGAAGCCGGGGCTGACGCCCACGCCCGCCGACAGCTCGATCTCGGCGCCCGCCCGTACGGTCAGCCCCGCCGTGAGGCTCAGCGGGTCGTCGACGCCGCCGGCCAGGGCCCGCCACGCCGCCGGATTCCCCCCGACCCGGACGGCCAGCCCCGCCAGGCTCTCGCCGTCCAGCGCCGCGACCGCCAGCCGCGGGCCGGCCGTGCCGCTCTGTCCGGGACCCGATCCCGGCGGCGCGTCCAGCGGCCGGGGCGCCGGTACGGGCCGGGGGGCGCCGCCCGGTTCGGCGGCGCGGTCGTCGGTGCGCGCGCCCGGGCCGACGGCGTTGGCCTCGAGCGCCGGGTCCTGCTCGGTGATGCTCAGCGTGAGCTTGGCCCGCAGGGGGCGGCCGTCGGGGCTGAAGTAGTCGATGTCCTCCGTGACCTGGGTGACCCGGCCGTTGAAGAGGAAGCTCCCCCACAGGAACTGGACCAGCGGGGCCGGGTCCTTGGGCTTGTCCCGCGGCGGGCGGACGAACCGGCGCACCGCGGCGGTGAGCGTGCGGACGTCGACGTCCGGGGTCTCGGCGGTGTCGTACTCGAGGTCGAACGACAGGACCGCGGGCTGGACCGACGCGTTCTGCCGGGACTGCGCCCTGGACGTGACGCCCCCGGCGTCGGCGTTGTTCGCGTACGTGACCTTCATCGAGGTCGGGTTGAACTGGACGTCGATGACCTGCTCGGGCGGCGAGAACGTGGCCCGCTCCCGCTTGGTGGCCGCGGTCACCACCCTGACGATGCCCAGGGACGCCTTCACGAACTCCGCCATCAGGGCACCAGCCTCAGACCCTCGTGCACGATGTGCAGCTCCTCGACGGCGATCTCGCCGGTACGGGCGTTCAGCGCCGGGCCGGCGATCCGGGCCGGCAGCCCGCGGACGAACCGCCAGGTGGCGAGCGGGGGCTCCCGGCGGGACCCGTACACGTGCACGGTCCCGTTGACCCGGCGGGCCGGCGCGTCGCCGCGGACCATGTCCTGCAGCCACACCCACAGCGCCGGATCGACCTGCTCGCCGGGGCTCCTGGCGAACATCCCGCGCTTGAGGACCAGCGGCTGCAGCTTCACCCGGCCCACCCGGCGGATCACCCCGTCGTTGCGCCCGCCCTCCAGGTACTCGCGGACGTCGGCCTGGAGGTCCAGGCCCGTGCACTCCTGGAACGAACCGGTGCCGAGGGTGCCGGCACCGCTGTCGCCGCCGGGGCTGTCGGTGAGGGTCACCTCGAAGCGGAACGTCTGGAGCACGTCCCGCGGCTGCGGATTGGCCTGCGGCGGACTAACCACGGGGCACCTCCTGGACGTTCACGGCGTCGTCGTCCCGGGTGATCCGCAGGACGACGAACTCCAGCGGGCTGCTGGGGGCGATCCCGACCTCGAGCACGATCCGGCCCAGCGCGATCGACTCGGGCGGGTTGAGATCGGTGTCCGCCCGTACGAAGTACGACTGCTCCGCGGTGGCCCCGGCGAACGCCCCGGCCAGGAACAGGCCGTGCAGCAGGTCCGCGACCTGCAGCACCAGCACCTGCCGCAGCGCCGCCGTGTGCGGTTCGAACACCGCCCACTGGCTCTCCCGGTCCAGGGTCAGCCGCAGCATCGTGACCAGCCGCCGGACCGTCAGCCGGCGGTAGTCGGGGTCGCGGGAGAGGGTCCGCGCCGCGGTCAGCCGGAAGCCGTCGCGTTCGGCGCGGAAGACGTTGATCCCCTGCGGATGCAGCAGGGCGTGCTCGGCGTCGGTGACCTGGTCCGCGGCCGTCACCGCCCCGGCGGCGAGCTCGTTGGCGGGCCCCGTCGGGAGTCCGGCGGCGAGTTCGCGCGCGGCGATGATGCCCGCCGCGAAGGCCGAGGGCGGGGTGAGCCGGGCGGTCGGCGCGGGCCCGTCCGGCTCGGGCGGCAGGGCGCCGAGCCAGGGGTGGTACGCGGCGGCGTATCCGCTGTCGAAGCCGGAACACCAGTCGGCGACGGCGTCCGCCGGCAGGCGCCGGGGGGCGTCGAGGAGGACGACGAAGCGCTGCGCCGCGTCGGCCAGCTCCGTCAGCCACCGCTGCCGGGCCTGTAGTACGGCGAGCTCGTCGGGCAGCCGGGCGTCGAGACAGGCGGCGTCCACGCCCGGGGTACGCAAGCGGGCGGGCGGCCGACGTGCGGCGCAGGGGACGAAGCCGTCGGGCGGCGGGTCGGGCGGCTCCTCGGTCTCCCGGGCGGGGACGACGCCGTTCCAGGCGAGGTCGGGGACCAGGAGCAGCCCGAGGTCCTCCACCCGGGCCAACTCCTCCGCGCCGCGGTGCGGCCGTTCACCGGCCGGGTCGGTGTCCGGGGGCTCGGTAGCGGGGCGTCCCAGGAGGTCCTCCTCCGCGACGTCGGCGTACCGGTCCGTGCCCGGGCGCTCGAGCCGGGACCCGATGCGGGGCAGCAGGGGGTCGGGGAGGGCGATCCGCAGATCGCCGCCGGCCGCCTCCCGGGCCCAGTCGGATTCCGGTACGACCAGCAGGGATTCGGCGGCCAGCACGTCCGCGAGCCACCGCGGATGGCGCGGGGCGAGGCCGACGTCGAAGGTCTCGGGCGTGGGCCCGGCGGGGTCGTTCACCGTGACCGTGGCGAGGATGAGCGCCAGCGGCCGGTCCGGGTCCGGCAGGGGGGCGTCCAGGACCCAGACCGTACGGCGCAGTCCCGGCCGTACCTCCCGCTCGGCCGTCTCCTCGATCCAGCGGACACCGCCGGCGGCCGGCTGCAGCAGGGATCCGGCGGGCGCCCGCAGCCCCGCGGGAGGAAGCACCGTCCGGTCGGTGCCCGTCGGTTCGACCGTGAAGCGCCGCCCGCGGACCGCCGTCAGCGTGACCGTCAGCCCGTCCCCCCAGGCGCCCTCGTCCCGGGCGGTCCAGCGCACGGGCAGCGCCCGCCCGCCGTCCCCGGTGACGCACAGCGGGACCCAGCGGCCGTCGGTGTACGTGCCCTGCCCGACCAGCGCGTGCGCCTGCTCCGACGGCGGCGGCGCCACCCGCAGCACGTGCGCCAGCCGGCCGCCCTGGGCGAAGAACGCCGCGACCGCCGGCGCCAGCAGACCGGGCCCGAGGCCGAAGCGCGCCAGGAACTCCGGCCAGCCGCGCACCGCGACGGGCACGTCCACCGGCCCGCGCGGCGCCACCCCGGCGAAGCCGGCGGCATCCAGCGCGACCGGCCGCAGACCGGTGTCGCCCTGATCCGCCGGAACCCGGTACACCCCGGGGGCACCGAGGCGGAGGCCGCCCGTCATCGTCAGGTGTTCCGGAAGTCGATGGACTCCGCGACCAGATGCAGCTCCTCCATGGCCACCTCACCGCCGCCCTTGCCGCTGAGCGTGGGGCCGACCCACTTCTTGGGCTGGGCGCTCAGCAGCGTCCACGAGCAGGCGTCGGCGCCGCGCTCGTCCATCAGGACGATCACGACCGTACGCGGGTCGAACTCGCCGTCCCGGGTGGCGTCCAGCCACTGGAACAGCCGCAGATCGCCGATGACACCGCGCTTGAGGGTCACGTCGTCGGTCGTGTTGATGTTGGCGATCTTGCGGACGTGGTTCTCCGCGTCGTTGCCGTTGCGGTACTCCGCGTACTTGATCTCGTTGCCGAGCCCGCTGACCTCGGAGAAACCGGCGACGAAGCCCTCGTCGGCCTCGTCCCCGAGCTTCACCCGGAACTTGAACGCACCGTAGGGATTGTCCCTGGTGGGCATGATGTCCTCCGATCGATTCTCAGGAGCGCTGCGCGTCGGCGGTCCACTGACCGATGCGGAAGATCACGAACTCGGCCGGGTAGGTGGGGGCCACGCCGATCTCGCAGATCAGGCGGCCGTTGTCCAGGTCGTTCTGGCTCATCGTGGTGCGGTCGCAGCGTACGAAGAAGGCCTCCTCGGGCTTGGTGCCCAGCAGCGCCCCGGTGCGCCAGACGACGAGCAGGAAGTCCTCGACGGACTGGCGGATGTTGCGCCACAACCGTTCGTTGTTCGGTTCAAAGACGGCCCACTGGGTCGCTTTGTCGATGGAGTGCTCGAGGTAGATGAACAGCCGGCGCACGTTCACATAGCGCCACTCGGGGTCCGAGCTCATCGTCCGCGCACCCCAGACCCGGTTGCTGCGGCCGGGGAAGAACCGCAGCGCGTTGATGCCCTCCGGGTTGAGGACGGCCTGCCGTCCGACGTTGACCGCGGTCTCGAACTTGGTGAGGCCGAGCACCACCTCGTTGGCAGGCGCCTTGTGCACCCCGCGGTTGACGTCGCTGCGGGCGTAGACGCCCGCGACGAAGCCCGACGGCGGCAGCATCAGCGTGGCCGGGGCGGAGCCGGGGTCGGGGCGCTGCGTGGGGTCGGTGATCTGCATCCACGGGTAGTAGAGCGCGGCGTACGTGGTGTCGAACTGGGAGCGGAACGCGCGGACTTCGGACAGGGAGCTCTCGGCCGGCGGGTCGACGATCGCCATCCGGTACCGGAGCCGCTCGCAGTGCCCGATGATCGCGTCGGTGGCCGTCTTGATCTGGCCGGCGTCGTCCATCCGGACGATGTCGGGGGTGGCCACCAGCGCGATGTCGTCGATCTCCGCGAGGGCGTTCAGCCCCGTGCCCGGGCGGGTGGGGTCGTCGTCGTCCGGCTCGGTGCCGAGCAGGTCGTCGGGGGCGAGGGCGGCGCCGTCGGTGCCGTTCGTCCCGTCGGTCAGATAGCCCTGGCTGCCTGCGTCCAGGAGGGCCACCGCGAGCTGTCCGGGGGTGGGGGCGGTCGCGTCGGCGGGGACGGGCTGCAGCCACACCTGGGCCAGGTCGTCGGCGGGGTCCGCGGCGCGCAGCACCCGGTACACGGAGCGCGGATGGCCGGGGTGCGGGGCGAGCTGGGGGTACGTGTCCGAGCGGCCGTCGGCGGAGGAGACGGTGACGTCCAGCTCGAGCTGGTAGCCCGAGGTCCCGGGGTCGACGGGGGTGACGCCGCCCTGCCCGTCGTCGAAGCCCATGACCCGGTCGGGGCCGCGCCGGGCGACGAACACGGTGGCCGGGTCGATCGGGTCCCGGGGTCCCGGCACCGTGCCGCGGGGGAGGACGACGACGGCCGCGAGCTCGCTGACGCCCACCAGCCGGGCGACGGGCGCGTTGCCGACGGTGTCGACGACGATCCGGTCACGTCCGAGCCGGCGGGTCACCGTGACCTTGATCCGGCGGCCGGCGGATCCCGGCCAGCGGGCCCGCCAGACGGGCAGCGCCACGGGGCCGCCGCCACCGGGCGCGGCGAGGGCCCGGCGGGCGAACGCCGCGTCGAGCTGCGCCGGGTCGATGTCGCCCTCGCCGTCGCGGAGCCAGGGGAAGACCCGGGCCACGTAGAGCCGCCGGCCGCCGTTGGCGAAGAAGGCGCGGGCCGAATGCGCCAGGTAGTTGGCCTTGCCGTCGTCCGACGGGGAGGCCAGATCACCGAAGGCCCGCTCGAACTCCGCGTACGAGGTCACCAGGGTGGGCGGTACGGGCACCGCCGTACCGTTCGGCAGCACGTACGGCAGGGGGCCGTAGCGGGTGAGACCCGCCATCCCGAAGGTACTCGTCGGCACGCCCTCGATCGATGTGGACCGGTAACTCGTCTCCTCGACGTAGACACCGGGAGTCAGGTACTCGGGCATGTGCGGGGCTCCTTCGTGACGAAGCGGGTCAGGGGGTGAACTGCAGGGGCTCGGGCAGGAGCAGGAGATCGCCGACGGCCACGTCCACCGTGGGCACCGGCGCCGTCGACGGCACGTACCCGGCGGGCGGCGACACGCCCCGCAGCAGCGGGTTGTCGAGGTCCGCGGGCAGCGGCGGGGACGACGAGCGCGGCACCGACTCCAGCGGCAGGTCCGCGAGGGGGTCGGGGGACGGCTCGTCGAGGTCGCGGGCGTGCACCAGCAGGTCGACGGTCAGCTGCGAGGGGACCGGCGGGGGCAGCGCGCCCGGGCCGGTGAGGGGGAGCAGGAATTCGCCCCGCTCGTCGCCGTGCGTACGGCCGACGACGATCCCGCCGGGACCGCGCGCCGCGATCCGGGGCCAGCGCACCGGCACGTCACCGCGCGCGACCCGGCCGCGGACCGCGGTGAACCCCGGCCCCGGCGCGCCGGCCGTCCCGGGCGCGAGCCAGACCCGCAGCAGACGGGAGGCGGCCGGGACGAAGGGGCCCGGGGGCACCTCGTCGGCGGCCTCCAGCTCCGCCGGGGCCCACAGCGGGATCCGCAGCCGCCGGGGCACCGTCTGCCGGGTGGCGTCCGTGATCCGCAGGTCGGCCCGGTCACCGGTCCCGGGGCGGGCGCGCAGCAGGAAGCGCCCGCCGCCCACGGCGAGCAACTGTCGCCGCGAGCCCTCCCGTCGTACCTCCACAGGAGCCGTGACCGGGCGGGACGTGAGCGCGCCCAGCACCTCCACCGCCAGCGTCAGACGGTGCAGCACCCGCTGCCCGCCGGGGAGGACGGTCACGGCGCCACCCGCCCCGGCCGCAGCCCGGCAGCCACCGTGGTGACCCGCTCCGCGCTCTCGCTCCGGCGGCCGTCGATGCGGATCACCCGGGCGAGATACGGCAGACAGACCCGGTAGTCGGTGGTCAGCGCCTGGAACGCCTCACTCATCGACTCCAGCGCCACGTCGTCCGGCACCACCGAGACCAGATCCGACGGATCCCAGTCCCCGGAGGGATGCAGCAGCGGCCCCGCCAACAGCCCCTCCGACTCCAGCACCTGGCCGGCCAGCCCCAGCCACTCCAGCTCGCTCTCCGCGAACGTGTCCCACGCCGCGACCAGCAGATGCATGCGCAGCGGCAGCCGGGCCGGCCCGTCGGCGGTCGCCGTCGCGGAGCGGGTCTCGCGGTCGATGGACAGCCGGTAGCAGTACACGGACACGGCCGGGAACTGGATCACCGCGCCCGGGCTGCTGACCTCGTCGAAGTCCCGCGTCGTGGCCAGCACGGCGGTGGGCCGCCCGGGCCCCGGCAACGCCTCGGCGAACCTGCGGTTCAGCAGGTCGACGATGCTGCGCCCGACCGCGGCCAGGGCTCGGTATCCGGCCATGACGGCAGGGTGCGGTGCCCGGCGTCACCAAGGCGTTGTGCGCCGACGCCGCCCGGCACGGCGACGCTCCGGTGACAGCGCCGCCCCGATACTGCGGCGAGTACCGAGCAGGGCGAGCACCCACCAAGGAGGGACGATGGCCATCAGCAACCCGGGGCGGACCAGGCCCGATCGCGACCACCACCACTGCGCACCGCACCCCGAGGACTGCGACCTCAGCGGTGTGGACGACCTCGCCTGCGAGTCCAGGGGGGTCGCGGACCGGGCCAAGTACATCGCCGACCACGAGGCCGCGCTGAAGGAACGCCGCGCCACGTACGACACCACCCGGACCGCCTACACCACGGCGCGTGCCGCGGCGGCCGCGGACGTGGCGGCGATCCGCAAGGATCTGCACCGGATCCGCGAGCAGTTGCACTGCCAGCTCGACCAGGACACGACCGAATGCCTCGACGAGGCGTGGGACGAGATCCGCGAACGCCTCGGGCACTGCGGCGTGCCGCACGCCGGATGCTGCGTCGAGGACTGCGACTTCGACGAGGAGTGCGCGGGCCACGAGGACGACACCATCGACGAGCTGACGGCCCGGATCACCCGGATCGACGGCCGGGTGACCGCCGCCGAGGCCTGCTTCGACGCGCTGACCGGCGAGCCCGCCGCGCTGACCGCGCGGGTGGCCGGCCTCAGGACCGCCGTCGACGCCCTGCTCACCGAGATCTCCGACCCCAAGACGGTCGACCCGAAGCACGCGTACGCGACCCTGCGCTGGCTCTGGAGCCGGTACGACGGCATCTGGTGGGGCTTCCCGCGGGTGCGGGACTTCCAGGACTGTCTGTGCCGGGCGCTGACTTGCTCGGTCACCGGCCGGCGGCTGCTGGGCGTGCTGACCGGCCGGCTGGGGGTCCTGAAGTGCCGCAAGGAGGCCGCGGACCAGCGCTGCGAGACGCTGCGCACCCATGTGGTCGACGAGGTCCTGGCGGCGTACGCCCGCCGCTGCCGCCCCTGCCCGGACGGCGGCTCCGGGTCCGGATCCGGTTCCGGTCCGGCGGACGAGGCGGAGGACGGGGACGACTGCGGGGAGGAGAACCGGGCGGGGGAGCGCGGCGGTTCGGGGAGGAGCCGCGGGTCGAGTTGGTGACGGTTTGACCAGTCATTGTCCGTAACGGGACGGTGACGTAATAAGCGGCATACTGTGAGCCTCACACTCGGGGGGTGCCGCATGGTTTCTGCATTGGTGGAATCGCTGACCGGGGCCGACAGCGGCTGCAACAGCATGATCCATTTGTTCGGCGGGCCGTTCGTGACCCTCGGGGGACGGCGCATCGAGGTGCCCGAGGGCAGCAAGCGGCTGCTCGTGTTCGTCGCCCTGCAGTCGGGGCGGGTGGAACGCCGTTATGCCGCGTCGTCGTTGTGGCCGCAGGGGGACGAGCTGAGAGCCTGCGGCAATCTGCGCTCGGCGCTGTGGCGGCTGCGTCAGCTCGACCTCGAGCTCATCGACGCCGACAAGACCTTCGTCCGGCTCTCGCCCGGGGTCAAGGTCGATGTGCGGCTGGTGTGCGACTGGGCGCAGCGGCTGATCCGTGACGAGCTGCTGCCCTGCGATCTCGCGCCGGTGCCCTGGCGGCTCGACGACCTCGACTTCCTGCCCGGCTGCTACGACGACTGGGCCCTGCTGGAGCGCGAGCGGGTACGCCAGCGCCTGCTGCATGCGCTGGAGGCGCTGAGCCGGGCGCTCATCGACCGGGACCGCTGCGCGGAGGCGATCGACGTGGCGCTGACGGTGGTCAGCGTCGACCCGCTGCGGGAGACCGCGCAGCGCCTGCTGGTGGAGGCGCATCTGGCGGAGCGCAACTGGCGGGAGGCCCGCCGGGCGTTCGCCCTCTACCGGAAGATACTGCGGGCGGAGCTGGGGGTCGAGCCCGGGCGTGACCTGCTGCGGCTGCTCGAGCAGGGGCTGCCGCCGGCGCCGAAGCCCGCACTGAAGCCGGCGCCGAAGCCACCGCCCGCCGCGGCGGGGCGATCCGCGAGTCTTCTCCCCGCGCACTGAATCCACACCAACCGGTCCAGACCACTGGCCGGTTCGAGAGTCCGTGTCAATTCGGATCGTTCACCTCGTATCGACCATATTCCCTGGAATATCCGGCATTTCCTGTCCGGCGGCGCATGGTTGGTCGCCGCCGTGGCTGCTCCGCGCTCGGTGTGCACCGCATTTACCTGGGAGTTCACGCTATTCACGGGATTTCGTAGGGGCGGGTTTTCCGTGCGTTCGCAGGGTGCTGAAGCCGTTACCCCGGGTACAGGTCCTCATCAAATTGGTCCAGACCTATTGACCCTTGGTCTGGACCTCCATAGTCTCGCGGCGCATTGCTATGGCCATGCCACGCGATTCGGCGCGGTGCGGCCGGGCATGGTGCGGGACCCCCCTGCGCCGACCGCAAGTCAGACCGACCAGGAGCGACACGTGAGTACTGGCACCCCCGAATCCACCCCCGAGCAGGGGAGACGTCGCCTGCGGCGGCGGCTCACCGCCGGAGTGGCGACCCTCGGACTCATCCTCGCCGGCTACGCCGGCTTCGCCTCCGAGGCCCAGGCCGCCGGTGAGGCGACCGCGACGTACACCAAGACCCAGGACTGGGGCACCGGCTTCCAGGCCAGCTGGACGATCAAGAACACCGGCACCGCCGCCATCAGTGCCTGGACGATCGAGTGGGACTTCCCGGCGGACACCAAGGTGACCTCCGCCTGGGACGCCACCGTCACCAACTCCGGGAACCACTGGACCGCCAAGGACAAGGGCTGGAACGGGAGCATCGCCCCCGGCGCCTCGCTCACCTTCGGCTTCCTCGGCACCGGCTCCGGCGCGCCGGCCAACTGTTCGCTGAACGGCGGCTCCTGCGACGGCGGCACCACGGCGCCTCCCGGCGACGCGGCTCCGTCCGCCCCCGGCAAGCCGGTCGCGTCGGGCGTCACCAGCAGCTCCGCGAAGCTGACCTGGACCGCCGCCACGGACGACAAGGGCGTCAAGAACTACGACGTGCTGCGTGACGGCGCCAAGGTCGCCACGGTGACCGGCCTGACGTACACGGACAACAGCCTGAGCGCGGGCACCGACTACTCGTACGCGATCCAGGCCCGCGACACCGCCGACCAGACCGGCGACGTCAGCGCCTCCACCGCGGTGCGCACCCCCGGCGACACGACCACGCCCCCGTCGACCGGCGGCAAGGTCAACCTCGGCTACTTCACCGAGTGGGGCGTGTACGACCGGAACTACCACGTCAAGAACCTGGTGAGCTCCGGTTCCGCGGACAAGATCACGCACATCAACTACAGCTTCGGCAACGTCACCGGCGGCAAGTGCGTCATGGGTGACTCGTACGCCGCGACCGACAAGGCGTACACCGCCGACCAGGCCGTGAGCGGTGTGGCCGACACCTGGGACCAGCCGCTGCGCGGCAACTTCAACCAGCTGCGTGAGCTCAAGGCCAAGTACCCGAACATCAAGGTGCTGTGGTCCTTCGGCGGCTGGACCTGGTCCGGCGGCTTCACCGACGCCGCGAAGAACCCGGCCGCGTTCGCCGACTCCTGCTACAAGCTGGTCGAGGACCCGCGCTGGGCCGACGTCTTCGACGGCATCGACCTGGACTGGGAGTACCCGAACGCCTGCGGTCTGTCGTGCGACACCAGCGGCCCGGCGGCCCTCAAGGCCGTGACGCAGGCCATGCGCGCCAAGTTCGGCTCGAACAACCTGGTCACCGCCGCGATCACCGCCGACGCCTCGGCCGGCGGCAAGATCAGCCTGACGGACTACGCGGGCGCCGCGCAGTCCCTCGACTGGTACAACGTCATGACGTACGACTTCTTCGGCGCCTGGGCCAAGACCGGCCCGACCGCCCCGCACTCGCCGCTGACGTCGTACGCCGGCATCCCGCAGGAGGGCTTCAACTCCGCCGACGCGATCGCCGCGCTCAAGGCGCAGGGCGTGCCCGCGAGCAAGCTGCTCCTCGGCATCGGCTTCTACGGCCGCGGCTGGACCGGCGTGACCCAGGCCGAGCCCGGTGGTTCGGCCACCGGCGCGGCTCCGGGCAAGTACGAGGCGGGCATCGAGGACTACAAGGTCCTCAAGCCGCGCTGCCCCGCCACCGGCACCATCGCGGGCACCGCGTACGCCAAGTGCGGCAGCGAGTGGTGGAGCTACGACACCCCGCAGACCATCGCCGGCAAGATGACCTGGGCGAAGAACCAGGGTCTGGGCGGCGCGTTCTTCTGGGAGTTCAGCGGCGACACCACCAACGGCGAGCTCGTGAGCGCCATGGCCAGCGGACTGCGCTGACTGTAACTGCCCGGGGCTGACTCCCGGACCCCCGGCCGGTCAAGAAGCCGGCCGGGGGCCCCGGGGAGCGGCGCAACGAAATCCCGGGCAACACCCCCCACATCAGGGGGTCCGCATACCGACCGCCGGGGCGACCGGACCTGCCCCGGTCCCCCCGGCGGTCAACCATGCACCGGAGGACACCCGCACCCTTCCAGCCGTCAGGAGACCACCGCGATGACACCCCCCGTACCTCCCCCGCCCCGCCGCCGCGCCCGGCTGAAGGCCGCCGCCGTCGCGGCCGCCGTCGTCGCCGCGGGCCTCGGCGTCCTGCCCGCCGTGGCGTCCGCCGACGTCACCGGGATCCTGCTGCGCAACGGGGACTTCGAGACCGGTGACACCAGCGGCTGGACCTGCACCGGAGCGTCCGCGGTGACCACCGCGGCCCCCCACGCGGGCAGTTACGCCCTCTCCTCCACCGCCGGCGCCTCCGACATCGCGCCGTGCTCGCAGGCCGTGGCGGTGCAGCCCAACACCCGCTACACGGTGGGCGCCTGGGTGAAGGGCTCCTACGTACAGCTCTCCGCGACCGGCACCGGCGTCGAGCGCTCGACCTGGGCCGGCTCCGCCACCTGGACCCGGCTCACCCTCGACGTGCTCACCGGCCCGTCGACCGACCGGCTCACCGTCGGCGTGAGCGGCTGGTACGGGACGGGCGCCGTGGCCGTGGACGACGTCACGGTGGAGGGACCGGCCGGCGGCACCCCGAGCACGTCCCCGACGCCGACCCCGACGCAGACCACCCCGGCCCCGACCGCCTCACCCACGGTCAGCCCCACCCCCACCACCCCCGGCAGCGGCCCGACCGTCGACGTATCCGACAGCAAGGGCCTGAAGGCCGCCCTCGCCGCCGCCGTCCCCGGCCAGACCATCCGCCTCGCGGACGGTGCGTACTCCGGCAACTTCAAGATCACCCGAGCCGGCACCGCCGCCGCCCCCATCACCCTGACCGGCTCGGCGAACGCCGTCCTGTCCACCCCCACCGGCGGCGGCAACGTCATCCAGCTCACCGCCGCCCCGTACTGGACGTTCCACGGCATCAGCGTCACCCGCGGCCAGAAGGGCATCATGGCCGACTCCTCCGACCACGTGGTCGTGGACGGCGTGGAGGTGCACCATCTGACGATGGAGGGCATCCACTTCCGCACCTCCAGCAGCTACGGCGTCGTACGGAACTCCTACATCCACGACACCGGCTCCTCGGGCAACGGTATGGGCGAGGGCGTCTACGTCGGCAGCGCCAACACCCTCACCGACCGGAGCGACCACGTACAGATCCTCGACAACCGCATCGGCCCCGGCGTCGGCGGCGAGAACATCGACATCAAGGAAGGCACCACCGGCGGTCTGATCCGCGGCAACACCTTCGACGGCAGCGGCCTGACGGGCGCCAACTACGACGACTCCTGGGTCGACGTGAAGGGCAACGGCTACACCGTCGAGAACAACCGCGGCGTCCACACCACCAACGACGGCTTCCAGACCCACAGCCAGTACCCCGGCTGGGGCTGCGGCACCGTCTTCCGCGACAACACCGCCGACCTGACCGGCGCCACCGGCGCGACCCGGTACGCCATCAACGTCACCGTGTACGATCCGGCCTCCTGCCCCGTCACGGTCACCGCCGGCAACCGGGCCATCGGGGCGAACGCCCTGGTCAACCCCGGTATACCGGTCACCTGAGCGCCCCGCCCCCACGCCGCCTGTTCACCCGTTCGCACGCGGACCGGCGGCGTGGGGCACGGCCGTCCGCGACGCTGGGGGGACGGACGTGTGCAGGGAGGATGCCGTGGGCGGTGCCCCAGTCGTGGTCGGTGTGGACGGGTCGGAGTCGGCGCTCGGGGCGGTGGGCCTCGCCGCCCGGGAGGCGCGGCTGCGCGGCACCGGGCTGCGGATCGTGTTCGCCTTCATCTGGCCGCTGATGAACGTCTCCCTCGACCCGTCCGCCCCCGCCCCGCAGGAGGCGGGACTGCGCCACCAGGCCGACATCTTCGTGGACAACGCCGTCCGGCGCGCCGAGGAAGAGGCGCCGGGGGTGGCGGTGGAGGGGGCCGTCGTGATGGGCGACGTGCTGCCGGTGATGATGGAGGAGTCCCGTACGGCCGGGCTGATCGTGGTCGGCAGCCGTGGACGGGGCGCGTTCACCGGGCTGCTCCTCGGGTCCACGGCCGTTCATCTCACCGCGCACGGGCACTGCCCGGTGCTGGTGGCCCGCGGTGAGTCGAACCCGCGGGGCCCGGTCGTGGTCGGTGTCGACGGTTCGCCGGCGGGGAGCGCGGCGATCGACTTCGCGTTCGCGGAGGCGTCCTGGCGCGGCACGAGCGTGCGGGCCGTCCACGGCTGGAGCATCCTCGGCGCGCCGCCGCCCGTCGACCCGGTCGTGATGGGCGCCGACCCGAAGGGGACGTTCACCGACACCGGGGAGCGGCTGCTGGCCGAGGTGCTGGCGGGACGCGTGGCGGATTATCCGGAGGTACGGGTCGACCGGACGGTCACCAAGGACGGCCCCCGCCAGGCCCTGATCGAGGCCAGCCGCGACGCGGCCCTCGTGGTCACCGGCGCCCGCGGGCGCGGCGGCTTCGCCGGCCTCCTCCTCGGCTCGGTCAGCCAGGCCCTGCTGCATCACGCCCACAGCCCGGTCGCGGTGGTCCGGGGCGAGGGGTAGACGCGTTACACGCTCCGACAGCGAGCGAATGATCCGGTCGCGGGGACAGACCCGGGCCACCTCGGCATCCCGTGGGGGCCGGCCGGCGGTGCGTCTGAACGGGCAGTCATGTACGCGGCGTTGACAAACCGGTGACCCCATAGAAACCTGGCTGCCTGAAGCCGCAATTCCTCAACTATTCCATGCAAATCTGCAATCAGCTTCCGTAACTTCCGGGCATGCCTGCAGGTTTACTTCGGCGTGCCCTCATCTGTCCGCGCTCCACCCCACATCCGGGGCGCGTCCACCGCGCCCCGGCGGAACAGAGGACGTCATGAGAGGGAAGCACGTCATCCGCCGGCTGATCACCGCCCTGGCCACCGCCGGGCTGCTGGTGACCGGCCTCCTGCCGGCCCGTACCGCGGTCGCCGCCGAGGGGCCGAACCTGGCCCTCGGCAGACCCGCGTCCGCCAGCGGCGCCACCGGCCCGTACACCGCGTCGAACGTCACCGACGGCAGCCAGGCCTCGTACTGGGAGAGCCCCAACGGCACCTTCCCGCAGTGGGTGCAGATCGACCTCGGGGCGAGCACCCGCGTCGACGAGGTCGTCCTGAAGCTCCCGGCCACCTGGGAGCAGCGCACCCAGACGCTGAGCGTGCAGGGCAGCACCGACGGCGCCGCGTTCGACGCCGTCTCTGCCGCGTCCGCCCGGATCTTCGCGCCGGGCTCGGGCAACACGGTCACGGTCGGCTTCACCGAACGCGACCTGCGCTACATACGCGTGCACATCACCGCCAACACCGGCTGGCCCGCCGGACAGCTGTCCGAGCTGGAGGTGTACGGGCCCGGCGGCGGCCCCGTCGACCCGGGACCAGGGACGAACCTCGCCCGGGGCAAGCCGATCGAGGCCTCCTCCCACACCCAGACCTACGTCGCCCCCAACGCGGTCGACGACAGCACCGGCACCTACTGGGAGGCCGCCGGCCAGTCCTCCACCCTGACCGTCGACCTCGGCGCCGACGCCGCCCTGTCCTCCGTCGTGGTGAAGCTGAACCCCGACCCGGCCTGGGGCCCGCGCACCCAGAGCTTCGCCGTCCTCGGCCGGGGCCAGTCCGCCGGCTCGTTCACCACGCTGAAGGCCCGCACCGACTACCAGTTCAGCCCCTCGGGCAACCAGAACACCGTGACCGTCCCCGTCACCGGCTCCCATGCCGAGGTCCGGCTCGAGTTCTACGGCAACACCGGAGCCCCCGGCGCCCAGGTCGCCGAGCTCCAGGTGGTCGGCACCGCCGCCCCCAACCCCGACCTCCAGCTCACGGACCTCACCTGGACCCCCGCCCAGCCCTCCGAGGCCGACCCGATCACCGTCACCGCCACCGTCCGCAACACCGGCACCGCCCCCTCCGCCGCCACCACGGTGAACGTCAGCCTCGGCGGTACCGTCGCCGGCAGCGCACCGGTCTCCGGGCTGGCCGCGGGGGCCTCGGCCACGGTCCCCGTCACCGTCGGCAAGCGGGCCCAGGGCAGTTACCCCGTCACCGCCGTCGTCGACCCCTCCGACACGGTCCCCGAGCTCGACGACACCAACAACAGCCGCGCCGCGGCCACCCCCCTCACCGTGAGCCAGAGCCCCGGCCCCGACCTCGAGGTCCGCGCCGTCACCACCACCCCGGCGAACCCCGCCCCCGGCGCCCCCGTGTCCTTCACGGCGGAGGTCCACAACCGCGGCACCAGCACCGCCGGAGCCGGCACCACCCGCCTGACCGTCGGCCAGACCACCCTGAACGGCGCCACCCCCGCGATCGCCGCCGGCGCGTCGACGACCGTCGCGCTCACCGGCACCTGGACCGCGACCAGCGGCGGCGCCACCCTCACCGCCACGGCCGACGCGACAAACACCGTCGCGGAGACCAACGAGAACAACAACACCTACGTCCGCTCGATCGTCGTCGGCCGCGGCGCCGCCGTCCCGTACACCGAGTACGAGGCGGAGCAGGGCACGTACGACGGCACGCTCCTGACCTCCGACGCCAAGCGCACCTTCGGCCACACCAACTTCGCCACCGAGTCCTCCGGCCGCCGCTCGGTACGCCTGGACGCCACCGGCGACCACGTGGAGATCACCACCACCGGCGCCACCAACTCCGTCGTCGTCCGCAACTCCATCCCCGACGCCCCGGGCGGCGGCGGACGCGAGGCGACGATCAGCCTCTACGCCAACGACCAGTTCGTACAGAAGATCACCCTGTCGTCCAAGCACAGCTGGCTCTACGGCAGCACCGACGACCCCGAGGGGCTGACCAACAACCCGGGCGCCGCGGCCCGACGTCTCTTCGACGAGTCGCACGCGCTGCTCCCGCAGACCTACCCGCCCGGCACCCGGCTGCGCCTGCAGCGCGACGCCGGTGACACCGCCGAGTACTACGTCATCGACCTGATCGACCTCGAGCAGGTCGCGCCGGCGAAGAGCAAACCGGCCGAGTGCACCTCGATCACCGACTACGGCGCCGTACCCAACGACGGCATCGACGACACCGACGCCCTCCAGCGCGCCGTGACCGACGACCAGAACGGGCGCATCGCCTGCGTCTGGATCCCGGCCGGCCAGTGGCGCCAGGAGCAGAAGATCCTCACCGACGACCCGCTGAACCGCGGCCAGTACAACCAGGTCGGCATCCGCGACGTCTCGGTGCGCGGCGCCGGCATGTGGCACTCCCAGCTCTACACCCTCACCCCGCCCCACCAGGCCGGGGGCATCAACCATCCGCACGAGGGGAACTTCGGCTTCGACATCGACGACAACACCCAGCTCTCCGACCTCGCGATCTTCGGTTCCGGCACCATCCGCGGCGGCGACGGCAACGCCGAGGGCGGCGTCGGCCTCAACGGCCGCTTCGGCCGAAACACCAAGATCACGAACGTGTGGATCGAACACGCCAACGTCGGCGCCTGGGTGGGCCGCGACTACTCCAACATCCCCGAACTCTGGGGCCCCGGCGACGGGCTGGAGTTCTCCGGCGTACGCATCCGCAACACCTACGCCGACGGCGTCAACTTCGCCAACGGCACCCGTAACTCCACCGTCTACAACTCCTCGTTCCGCAACACCGGCGACGACGCCCTGGCCGTGTGGGCCAGCAAGTACGTCAAGGACCAGTCCGTCGACGTCGGCCACGACAACCACTTCCGCAACAACACCGTCCAGCTGCCCTGGCGGGCCAACGGCATCGCGGTCTACGGCGGCTACGGCAACACCATCGAGAGCAACCTGGTCTCCGACACCATGAACTACCCGGGGATCATGCTGGCCACCGACCACGACCCGATCCCGTTCTCCGGCCAGACACTGATCGCGAACAACGGCCTCTACCGGACGGGCGGCGCCTTCTGGGGCGAGGCCCAGGAGTTCGGCGCGATCACGGTCTTCCCGGCCGGCCCGGACATCCCCGGGGTGGTCATCAGGGACACCGAGATCCATGACTCCACGTACGACGGCATCCAGTTCAAACAGGGCGGCGGCGCGGTGCCGAACGCCCAACTCACCAACATCACCATCGACCGGTCGAACAACGGTGCGGGAATCCTGGCGCAGGCCGGGGTCCGCGGCGGCGCGACCCTGACGAACGTGACCGTCACCAACTCGGCGGACGGCGACATCGTGGTCCAGCCGGGCTCGCAGTTCACCTTCACCACCGCTCCCGGCCTCGCCTCCCCGCAGCGGGCGCCGATGCGCTGACGTACGCCTGGACGGGGCCGGTCCCGAAAGGGGCCGGCCCCGTCCGGTTGCGGGCCGGTAGCGGGGCTCCCGAAGCACTATTGCCAACCCCTCGGAACGAGTCCAGGATTGGTCCCCTTCACCCGGCCGGTGTGTCCTGGGTCACCTCAATGCCGGAGTCCGCGAAACCGTGACGGGCACCCGGCAGTTCTCAGGGCGCGCGGACCGCGGCACGTACGCCCCGCGTGAGCCCCGCCCGTAACAGCGCGGAAGGCCCGGAGCCAGCCGTCGCCTTCCGCGCACCGAACGCGAAGGAGACCGGAGTGGACTTCGGACTCGTCCTGCAGACCGATCCGCCCGCATCGGCCGTCGTCGAGCTGATGCGCCGCGCCGAGCAACGCGGCTTCACCCACGGCTGGACGTTCGACTCCACCGTGCTGTGGCAGGAGCCGTTCGTCATCTACAGCCGCATCCTCGAGCACACCGACGCGCTCACGGTCGGCACCATGGTCACCAACCCCGGCACCCGCGCCTGGGAGGTCACCGCCTCCGCCTTCGCCACCCTCAACGAGATGTACGGCAACCGCACTGTGTGCGGCATCGGCCGCGGCGACTCCGCCATGCGGGTGGCCGGCCGCAAGCCCAACACCCTCGCCCGCCTCAGCGACGCCATGCGCGCGATCCGGGACCTGGCGGAGGGCCGCGAGACGGACGTCGGGGGACAGCCGCTGCGGTTCCCGTGGGTACGGGACGGCAGGCTGCCGGTGTGGATGGCCGCGTACGGGCCCAAGGCGCTCGAGCTCGCCGGACGCGAGGCGGACGGGTTCATCCTGCAGCTCGCCGACCTCTATCTGACCGAGTTCATGGTCAAGTCGGTACGGGACGCCGCCGCGGCCGCCGGCCGTGACCCCTCCGAGGTGTCGATCTGCGTCGCCGCCCCCGCGTACGTCGGCGACGACCTGGCGCACGCCCGCGACCAGTGCCGCTGGTTCGGCGGCATGGTCGGCAACCACGTCGCCGACCTCGTCGGACGCTACGGCGAGCACTCCGACGTCGTACCCGAGGCGCTCACCGCGTACATCAAGGAACGCGAGGGCTACGACTACTCCCACCACGGCCGGGCCGGGAACCCGTCCACGGACTTCGTCCCCGACGAGATCGTCGACCACTTCTGTCTCCTCGGCCCCGTCGAGGCGCATCTGGAGAAGCTGCGGGCGCTGCGCGAACTGGGCGTCGACCAGTTCGCGATCTACGCGATGCACGACGCCAAGGAGACGACGATCGACGCCTACGGCCAGTACGTGATCCCGGAGCTGTCGGGCCCCTGACCCTCCTCGCGGTCCGAAACACCCGATGACCCACGCCCCTCACTCGCCCCGCACGGCACCGTCCCCGGCCCTGCCCGCTCCAGCGAAAGAGGAACACCGTATGACCGCGACCGCCCCACCGCCCGCCGGCGGACAGATAACCGACGCCCAGGGGCGGGTCGAGCCCGTCCCCGGCTCGATCCCCACCGAGAGCGACTTCTACAACGACGACCTGCGGCCCGTCCCGGCCGCCGAGCGCACCTGGAAGACGTACAACTTCATGGCCCTGTGGGTCGGCATGGCCCACTGCATCCCGTCCTGGACGCTGGCCTCGGGGCTGGTCGCGCTGGGCATGGACTGGCGCCAGGCGGTCTTCACGATCACCCTGGCCAACCTCCTGGTCCTGCTGCCGATGCTGGCCACCGGGCACGCGGGGCCCAAGTACGGCATCCCGTTCCCGGTGCTGGCCCGCGCCTCCTTCGGGCTGCGCGGGGCGAATCTGCCGGCGATGATCCGGGCGGCCGTCGCCTGCGGCTGGTTCGGCATCCAGACCTGGATCGGCGGGCAGGGGATCTTCATCCTGCTCGGCGGGGTGTTCGACGCCAACTGGGCGGCGTACGACGAGATCGGCGGGCAGCCGTGGCCGCTGTGGGTGTGCTTCCTGCTGTTCTGGGCGCTGCAGATGGCGATCATCCACCGCGGGATGCAGACGCTGCGGCGCTTCGAGAACTGGGCGGCGCCGTTCGTCATCGTCGGCGCGATCGTGCTGCTGATCTGGATGGCGGACAAGGCCGGGGGCCTGGGCCCGCTGCTGGACCAGCCCTCGAAGCTGGGCTGGGGCGCCGACTTCTGGCCGGTGTTCTTCCCCTCGCTGATGGCGATGATCGGCTTCTGGTCGACGCTCTCCCTGAACATCCCCGACTTCACCCGCTTCGGCCGGGGCCAGCGCTCCCAGGTGTGGGGCCAGGCGCTGGGACTGCCGACCACGATGACGCTGTTCGCGGTGCTGTCGGTGCTGGTCACCTCCGGCTCGCAGGCGGTGTACGGGGAGGCCGTCTGGGATCCGGTGCTGCTGGCGGGGCGCGCCGACAACACGCTGGGGCTGCTGTACGCGCTGGTGACGGTGCTGATCGCGACGATCTCCGTGAACATCGCGGCGAACGTCGTCTCCCCGGCGTACGACCTGTCCCATCTGCTGCCCAGGCTCATCGACTTCCGTAAGGGCGCGCTGATCACCGGCGTGATCGGGATCGTCATCTTCCCGTGGAAGCTGATCGAGTCGCCGGACATCTACATCTTCACCTGGCTCGGCACCGTCGCCGGTCTGCTCGGCACGGTGGCGGGCATCCTCATCGCCGACTACTGGCTGCTGCGCCGCACCGTGCTGGACCTGGCGGACCTGTACCGCCCGGGCGGGCGCTACTGGTACTCGGCGGGCTGGAACTGGCGGGCGGTGGCGGCCTTCGTCGTCGGCGGGGTGCTGGCGGTCGGCGGCTCGCACACCGACGCGGGTACGGACGGGCCGTTCCCCGAGGACGGGGTGATCCCGTTCCTCCAGCCGCTCTCCGACTACGGCTGGGCGGTGGGCCTGGGGGCGTCGATGCTGCTGTACACCGTGCTGATGGCGCCGGTGGTACGGCGGCAGCGGGACACCGCGGGGTAGCGCGGCCGGCGGAGGGAACGCGGGCCCCGCCCGCCGGGATGTCAGGATCCGGCGGGCGGGGCCCTTTCGGTGTGTACGGGTCCGGGGCCAGACCTCCGATGTCTGGCGATCCGGCCCCAAGGCACCCGCCGTCGTGTCCGCGTAACCACCCGTCAACCCCTCATTGGGCGGGGCGGTGCCGGCCGGTGATGCGGGTCGGCGATTTCAGGACGTGGCGGCATCCAAGGTCCGCGACTTCAGGTATTGGCGAGAAGCGAACGTCCGTCCGATGCGAACGAACGCCAATTCGCGCAGGTCATCACCCAGTTACGGCGCAACCCCTTGACAGGTCCACCGCTATCCAGCACCGTGGGAGCGCTCCCAAGGCTTCAAGGCTTGCAACACCCCCCACCAGAGCCGCGAGGAGGGGATGAAGTTCCACGGCCGGGTCGGACCCCGGACGCGGTGCTTCGGCGACACCTGTCCGCGTACGCACGGCCGCCGTCGGCGACGGCCCGGGCGTCCGCGACGGCGTGCGCACCTCCCGCTTACGGAGAGAGGATCCAGCAATGCCGCTGGCGCCCAGACCACCGGCCAGAAGCCGGCGCCGGAGCATCACCACGTTCTTCGCGACCGCCCTGATGGCGGCGTCCGTCGCCGTCGCCCTGCCGGGCGCCTCCGCGTCCGCCGCGGACCCGACGCTGCAGCAGGTGGCCGCGTCCAAGGGCAAGTTCTTCGGGTCGGCCAGCGAGGTCAGCTCGCTGAACGAGGCCCCGTACGCCGCGATCCTGGGGACGGAGTTCGGGCAGATCACCCCCGCGAACTCCATGAAGTGGGAGAACACCGAGCGCAACCAGGGCCAGTTCACCTACTCGGGCGGCCAGTCGATCGTCGACTTCGCCCAGTCGCACAGCCAGACGGTCCGCGGCCACACCCTGGTCTGGCACAACCAGCTGCCCGGGTGGGTGAGCCAGCTACCCGCCTCCCAGGTGCGGCCCGCGATGGAGAACCACATCGCCAACGTCGCCGGGCACTTCGCCGGCGACATCTACGCCTGGGACGTGGTCAACGAGGCGTTCAACGACGACGGTACGTTCCGCTCGTCGCCGTTCTACAACGCGATGGGCAAGGACTACATCGCCTACGCGCTGCGCGCCGCCCGGGCCGCCGACCCGAACGCCAAGCTGTACATCAACGACTACAACATCGACGGCATGGGCGCGAAGAGCGACGCCATGTACAACCTCGCCCGTGACCTCAAGGCCGCCGGAGTGCCGCTCGACGGCATCGGCATCCAGGGCCACCTCGCCGTCCAGTACGGCTTCCCGTACCAGATGCAGCAGAACTTCCAGCGCTTCGCCGACCTCGGCCTGGATGTCGCGGTCACCGAGCTCGACGTCCGGATGCAGACGCCGTCCACCACGCAGAAGCTGGCCACCCAGGCCGACTACTACCGCCAGGTGGCCGCGGCCTGCGCCGCCGTCACCCGGTGCGTCGGGATCACGGTGTGGGACTTCACCGACAAGTACTCCTGGGTTCCCGGTACGTTCGGCGGCGAGGGCCTGGCCTGTCCCTGGGACGACCAGCTGCGGCCCAAGACGCAGGTCATCGACGCGATCCGAACCGGCTTCGGCTACGACTCCGGCCCGGGCGACACGGATCCGCCGACCGTCCCCACCGGTCTGCGCGCCACCGGAACCACCTCGTCGTCCGTCTCGCTTGCCTGGACCGCCTCGACCGACGACACGGCCGTGACCGGCTACGACGTCTACCGCGGCGGCACCCGGGTCGGCACCGCGTCGGGGACGACGTACACCGACACCGGCCTGGCGGCGTCCACGACGTACAGCTACACCGTCCGGGCCAGGGACGCCGCGGGCAACGTGTCCGATCCGTCCGCGGCGGCCGGCGCCACCACCCAGGCGGGCGGCGGTGAACCTCCCGCGGGCGGGCTGAAGGTCCAGTACAAGACCAACGACACCAGCGCCACCGACAACGCGGTGCGGATGACGCTCCAGCTGGTCAACACCGGCAGCGAAGCGCGGAGTCTCACCGGGGTCGAGGTCCGGTACTGGTTCTCCGACCAGGCGTCCTCGTACACCACCTGGTGCGACTGGGCGCAGCTGGGCTGCGGCAACTTCACCCACTCCGTGGTCGCGAACGGCTCGACGGCGGGCGCGGACCACTATCTGAGGCTCACCGCCACCGGCGGCAACCTCGCGCCGGGCGCCGCCACGGGTGAGATCCAGCTGCGGCTGCACAAGGCCGACTGGTCGAACTTCAACGAGTCGGACGACTACAGCAAGGGCACCGCCACGTCCTTCACGGACGCGCCAAAGATCGGCGTGTACGTCGGCGGCCAGCTGATCTGGGGCACCGCCCCATAACAGACCCGGTCCGGGCTATCGCCCCAGCCCGGACCGACCCCGCGTGCCGCCGTGCCGTGGACCGGGAGCAGCCCCGGCACGGCGGCACTTTCCACAGCACGAAAAATCCGCAAAAAAATCGAGATAGCACGGCAACCAAAAGACGCCGGGCGGCAACTCAACAGTGTCGACCAGCCCAAGGGCCCGGACCGACCGAGAACGTGCCGCCGTGCCGGTGGACCGGGAGCAGCCCCGGCACGGCGGTACCTCCAAGCGCCACCGCAACGAGCCGCAGCCCCTCACGCAACGCCGCAACGCCGCAACGCCGCGAGAGCCGCACGCCGTACGCACCCCCCCACGAGCCGCACGTCCCGTACGAGCCGCGCACCACCCCCGCACTCCCCGAACCCCCATATCGATGGAGGATCCGTGTCCGACCACCCTGACATGTCCGATAAGTCTCTGTTGTCCCGGCGTTCGTTCACCGCGGCCGCCGGCGGCGCCCTCGTCGCCCTCGGGGCCGGGCAAGCCCTCGCCAACGCCGCCGAAGCCCCCGCGGCGTCCGACGCCAAGCCGGCGGCCGCCGCCGCGGACGGCCCGTACACCCAGGCGTTCCTCACGCAGTACAACAAGATCAAGGACACCGCCAACGGCTACTTCAGCCCCGACGGCATCCCCTACCACTGCGTCGAGACGCTGATCGTCGAAGCCCCCGACCACGGTCACCAGACCACCTCCGAGGCCTTCAGCTTCTGGATCTGGCTCGAGGCGGCCTACGGCAGAGTCACCGGCAACTGGACCCCGTTCAACCGGGCCTGGGAGGTCGCCGAGGCCTCCATCATCCCGCCGCACATCGACCAGGCGACCAACAGCGGCTACAACCCGTCCTCCCCGGCCACCTACGCCCCGGAGCACCCGGAGATCTCCAGCTACCCCTCGCGGCTGGACTCCGGTGTGTCCGTCGGCGCCGACCCCATCGCCTCCGAACTTGCCTCGTCCTACGGGACGATGGACGTGTACGGCATGCACTGGCTGATGGACCTCGACAACGTCTACGGCTTCGGCAACAAGCCGGGCACGGGCGACGAGCTGGGCCCCGGCCGGATGGCGTCGTTCATCAACAGCTATCAGCGCGGCGCGTCGGAGTCCGTCTGGGAGACCATCCCGCAGCCCTGCACCGACAAGTTCCGCTACGGCGGCACCAACGGCTACCTCGACCTCTTCACCGGCGACGCCCAGTACGCCCAGCAGTGGAAGTACACCAACGCGCCCGACGCCGACGCCCGCGCCGTCCAGGCCGCCTACTGGGCGCTGACCTGGGCGACGGCACAGGGCAACGCGAGCGCCGTGTCCGCCTCCGTCGCCAAGGCCGCGAAGATGGGCGACTACCTGCGCTACTCGATGTTCGACAAGTACTTCAAGCGCGTCGGCAACTGCACCAGCCCCACCAGCTGCCCCGCCGGCACCGGCCGCGAGGCCCAGCACTACCTGCTCTCCTGGTACTACGCCTGGGGCGGCTCGCTCGGCTCCGGCGGCGCCTGGGCCTGGCGCATCGGCGACGGCGTCGCCCACCAGGGCTACCAGAACCCCCTCGCCGCCTGGGCGCTGTCCACCGTGCCCTCCCTCACGCCCAAGTCCCCGACCGCCAAGGGCGACTGGCAGAAGTCCCTCACCCGCCAGCTGGAGTTCCTGCGCTGGCTGCAGTCCACCGAGGGCGCCCTGGCCGGCGGCTGCTCCAACAGCTGGGACGGTGCGTACGCCACGCCGCCCGCCGGCAGCCCCACGTTCTACGGCATGGCCTACGACTGGCAGCCGGTCTACCACGACCCGCCGAGCAACAACTGGTTCGGCATGCAGGTCTGGTGCATGGAGCGGGTGGCGCAGTTCTACTACGCCTCCAACAACGCCCAGGCCAAGGCCATCCTCGACAAGTGGGTCCCGTGGGCCTCCTCCCAGACCACCGTCGGCGCCGACGGCAGCTACCGCATCCCCTCCACCCTCTCGTGGACCGGCCAGCCCGACACCTGGAACCCGACCACCCCCGGCTCCAACGCCGGCCTGCACTGCACCGTGGCCGAGTTCGGCGACGACGTCGGCGTGGGCGCGGCCCTGGTGATGACGCTCACCTACTACGCCGCCAAGTCCGGCAACGCCAACGCCGCGGGCCTGGCCAAGTCCCTCCTCGACGCGATGGCCGCGCACACCACCACCAAGGGCATCGCCGTCCCGGAGACCCGGCGCGACTACAACCGGATGGACGACGCGGTCTACTTCCCCCCGGGCTGGACCGGCACCTCCCCGCAGGGCGTGCGGCTCGGCTCCGGCACCACGTTCATGAGCATGCGGCCGTGGCTGCGCGAGGACCCCGACTGGCCCAAGGTGCAGACGTACCTGGACGGCGGCGCGCCGCCGGTCTTCACGTACCACCGCTTCTGGGCGCAGTCCTCGCTGGCGCTCGCCCTGGCCTCGTACGCGGAGCTCCTCGGTGACGAGGACGGCGGCGGCGGTCCCGACGACGACCTCGATCCGCCGACCGTCCCGACCAGCCTGCGGGTGACCGGCACGACCAGCACCAGCGTGTCCCTGTCGTGGACGGCGTCCACCGACAACGTCGGCGTGGCCGCCTACGACGTCTACCGCGACGGCATCCCCGTCGGCACCCCCACCGCGACCACCTACACGGACTCCGGCCTGACCGCCGCCACCCGCTACGCCTACTCCGTGCGTGCCCGGGACGCGTCCGGCAACGCCTCCGACCCGACCGCCGAGGTCCCCGCGACCACCCAGGAGGGCGGCGGCAACCCGACGGGCGGGGTGAAGGTCCAGTACAAGAGCAACGACTCCAACGCCACCGACAACTCCATCCGCCTGGCCCTGAAGGTCGCCAACACCGGCACCGGCGCGCTCAGCCTCTCCACGGTGACCGTGCGCTACTGGTTCACGACCGACGGCGGCACCTCGTACACCACCTGGTGCGACTGGGCGCAGCTCGGCAGCTCCAACGTCACCCACCGCGTGGTGAACATGCCCAGCGCCAGGACGGGCGCGGACCGCTACCTCGAGGTCGGCTTCACCGCCGGCGCCGCGAGCCTGAACGCGAACGCCGACACCGGTGAGATCCAGCTGCGGGTCCACAAGGCCGACTGGGCCAACTTCAACGAGGCCGACGACTACAGCCGCGGCACGAACACCTCGTTCGCCGACGCGACCAAGATCACCGCCTATGTCAACGGCCAGCTGGCCTGGGGGACCGAGCCGTCATGATCCAGCGCATCAGAAGGCTCGCGCGCGCCGGTGTCGCCGGCGCCGCGGCGGGGGTGCTCCTCGCGGGGGCGGCGCTGATCGCGGGCGCGGGGCCGGCGCAGGCCGCGACGGTCACCGACTGCACCCAGTGGGGCACCACCGACGTGCAGAACGGCGAGTACACGTACCAGCAGAACGAGTGGAACTCGGAGCTGCGCCAGTGCGTCAGCATCGACACCACCACCGGTGCCTGGACTCTGACGGAGGCGAACTTCTCCACCGCCACCAACGGGGCGCCCGCCACCTACCCGTCCAGCTACAAGGGCTGTCACTGGGGCGCGTGCACCAGTGACAGCGGGCTGCCGATCAAGGTGTCGGAGCTGGGCAGCGCCCGCTCCACGTACGACACCAAGCAGGTCGCCTCCGGTGCCTGGAACTCCTCGTACGACCTGTGGTTCAACTCCACCCCCACCACGGACGAGCAGCCCGACGGCACCGAGCTGATGATCTGGATCAACCACCGCGGCGGCGTCCAGCCCATCGGCCGCGTCACGGCCACCTTCACGTCCCAGGGCCGCACCTGGGACGTGTGGACCGGGCCCGGCGCGTCCGGATGGAAGGTCATCTCGTACGTGCTGCAGGGCGGCGCGACCGCGGTGAACGACCTGGACGTCAAGGCCCTCATCGACGACGCCACAGCGCGCGGCCAGATCAACCCCCAGCACTATCTGATCGACGCGGAGGCCGGCTTCGAGATCTGGCAGGGCGGCCAGGGCATGGGCGTCAACCAGTTCTCGTTCGAGGCCAGCACGGGCCCGGGCAACGGCGACGACACCACCCCGCCCACCGCCCCGGGCAACCTCCGCGTCACCGGCACCACGGCCTCCTCGGCGAGCCTCGCCTGGGACGCGGCGACGGACGACCGGGGCGTGACCGGGTACGACGTCTACCGCGGCGGCACCCTCGTCGGGTCCACGGCGGGGACGACGTACACCGACTCGGGCCTCACGGCGGACACCACGTACAGCTACACCGTACGGGCCCGCGACGCCGCCTCCAACCAGGGTCCGGCGGCCGGTCCGGTGACCGCCACGACCACCGGCGGCGGCGACCAGGACACCGAACCCCCCACCGCCCCGGGCAACCTCCGGGCGACCGGCAGCACGTCCTCGTCGGTGAGCCTCGCCTGGGACGCGGCCTCGGACAACAGGGGCGTCACGGGCTACGACGTCTACCGTGACGGCGTCCTGCAGGGCTCCACCGCGGGCCTGACGTACACCAGCTCCGGCCTCAGCCCGTCCACCGCGTACAGCTACACCGTGCGGGCGAAGGACGCGGCCGGGAACGTGGGTCCGCCCGCCGGACCGGTCACCGCCACGACCAGCGGCGGCGACCCCGGGAACGGCGCGCTGAAGGTGCAGTACAAGACCACCGACAGCAGTGCCACGGACAACGCGGTGCGGATGACGCTGCAGCTGGTCAACACCGGCAGCAGTGCGCAGTCCCTGAACGGTGTCGAGGTCCGGTACTGGTTCTCCGACTCCGCGTCCTCGTACACCACCTGGTGCGACTGGGCGCAGATGGGCTGCGGCAACCTCACGCAGTCGGTGGTGGCGAACGGCTCGACGGCCGGCGCCGACCACTACCTGAAGGTCACCCCCACGAGCGGAAGCCTCGCGGCCGGCGCCAACACCGGTGAGATCCAGCTGCGGCTGCACAAGGCCGACTGGTCGAACTTCAACGAGGCGGACGACTACAGCCACAGCACCAGCACCTCCTTCACGGACGCGCCGAAGATCGGCGTCTACGTCGGCGGCCAGCTGGTGTGGGGCACCGCGCCCTGACCCCCTCGAACTCCCGGTGGCGGGATCCGCCTTCCCGCTGCCCCCCGCCACCGGGCGCACGATCCCCCCGTCAGATCCGGAAGGAGCACCAGAGCCGCAATGAACACCACCAAGAGACTCCGCAGCCGCTTCAGGCTCGCGGCGTTGCTGCCGACGCTCGCCATGGGCGCCGCGCTCACCGTCGCGTTGCCGGCGCCCCAGGCGGCGGCCGCGCGTGTGGAGAACCCGTACGTGGGCGCCACGCCCTACGTCAACGAGGACTGGTCCGCCCGGGCGGCCGCCGAGCCCGGCGGCTCCGCGGTCGCGAACGAGCCCAGCTTCGTCTGGATGGACCGGATCGCGGCGATCGAGGGGACCTCCATCAGCCGCGGTCTGCGTGCCCACCTCGACGCCGCGCTCGCGCAGGGCGCCAACATGTTCCAGGTCGTCATCTACGACCTGCCCGGCCGTGACTGTGCCGCGCTGGCGTCCAACGGCGAGCTTCAGATCGCCGACCTCCAGCGCTACAAGACCGAGTACATCGACGAGATCGCCGGCATCCTCGACGACGCGGCGTACGCGAACCTGCGGATCGCCGCGCTGATCGAGCCCGACTCGCTGCCGAACATGGTGACGAACGCGGGCAGCCAGGCCGGGTCGACCCAGGCCTGCCGGGACGTCAAGGCCTCCGGGGTGTACGAGAAGGGCGTCGGGTACGCGCTGAACAAGCTCGGCGACATCCCGAACGTCTACAACTACATCGACGCGGGTCACCACGGCTGGCTGGGCTGGGACACCAACCTGGACCCGTCGGTCGACGAGTTCAAGGTCGCCGCGACCTCCGAGGGCGCGACGGTCAACGACGTTACCGGCTTCATCGTCAACACGGCCAACTACTCGGCGCTGCACGAGCCGTACTTCAAGGTCACCGACACGGTGGCCAACAACCCGGTGCGGTCATCGACGTGGATCGACTGGAACCAGTACATCGACGAGCTGTCCTTCGCCCAGGCCCTGCGTGACCGCCTGGTCAGCCGCGGCGGGTTCCCGTCCGGCATCGGCATGCTCATCGACACCGCCCGCAACGGCTGGGGCGGCCCGGACCGGCCCACCGGTCCTGGCCCCACGACCTCGGTCAACGCCTACGTCGACGGCAGCCGGATCGACCCCCGCTACCACGCCGGCAACTGGTGCAACCAGGTCGGTGCGGGGATCGGCGAGCGCCCGCAGGCCGCGCCCGAGCCGGGTATCGACGCCTACGTGTGGGCCAAGCCCCCGGGTGAGTCCGACGGGAACAGCCAGCCCGAGGACAACGACGAGGGCAAGGGCTTCGACCAGATGTGCGACCCGACCTATCCGGGCAACGACCGCAACGGTCACAACCCCACGGGTGCCATGCCGAACGCGCCGCTGGCCGGACACTGGTTCTCCGCGCAGTTCCAGATGCTCCTCGCCAACGCCTACCCGCCCCTGGACGGCGGCGGCCCCGTCGACGACGAGGCGCCCACCGTGCCGAGCGGCCTGCGGGTGACGGGCACCACCTCGTCGACCGTGTCGCTGGCCTGGACCGCCTCGACCGACAACACCGCGGTCACCGGCTACGACGTGTACCGCAACGGCGCCGTCGTCGGCACCGCGACCGGCACCACGTACACCGACAGCGGGCTGAACCCGACCACCGCCTACCAGTACCGGGTGCGGGCGAAGGACAGGGCCGGCAACGTGTCCGACCAGTCCTCGCAGGTGACCGGCACCACGACGGCCGGGCAGGGCGGCGAGGACCGCGACGCCCCGACCGTGCCGGCGGGTCTGCGGGTGACGGGCACCACCGCCTCGTCCGTGTCGCTGTCGTGGACGGCGTCCTCGGACAACGTCGGTGTCACCAGCTACGACGTCTACCGTGACGGTGTCATCGTCGGTTCGCCGACCGGCACCACGTACACCGACACCGGCCTCACCGCCACGACCACGTATCAGTACCAGGTGCGCGCCCGTGACCTGGCCGGCAACGCCTCCGCCACCACCTCGCAGGTCACCGGAACCACGACCAGCAGCGGCGGCGGCCCCTCCGGTGCGCTGAAGGTGCAGTACAAGACCAGCGACAGCAGTGCCACGGACAACGCGGTGCGGATGACGCTGCAGCTGGTCAACACCGGCAGCAGCGCGCAGTCCCTGAACGGTGTCGAGGTCCGCTACTGGTTCTCCGACTCCGCCTCGTCGTACACCACCTGGTGCGACTGGGCGCAGATGGGCTGCGGCAACCTCACGCAGTCGGTGGTGGCGAACGGCTCGACGGCCGGCGCCGACCACTACCTGAAGGTCACCCCCACGAGCGGAAGCCTCGCGGCCGGCGCCAACACCGGTGAGATCCAGCTGCGGCTGCACAAGGCCGACTGGTCGAACTTCAACGAGGCGGACGACTACAGCCACAGCACCAGCACCTCCTTCACGGACGCGCCGAAGATCGGCGTCTACGTCGGCGGCCAGCTGGTGTGGGGGACGGCGCCGTAAGGCGCGGCTCTCCCCGGTAAAGCTCCACCCCTCTGCGCGCCCCCGGTACGGAACGTTCTACGCGGTGACCCCCATGAGCCGCGTCCGAACCGGGGGCGCGCCCCTTTCCCCAGAGACCTTCCCCCACTCCCGAAGGCTGCCGAACTCATGGGACCTCTCGACAGAAGACGCTTCCTCGGCATCGCCGCCGCGACCGCCGCCGTCCCCGCCCTGACCCGCCTCCCGCAGGCGTACGCCGCCCCGGCGCCCGTCGCGGACGCGCCCGCGCCGACCGAGTCCCCCTGGCACAACGTGCGGATCGACGGCGGCGGCTTCGTGCCCGGGATCATCTTCAGCCAGACCCGCAAGGACCTGATCTACGCCCGTACGGACATCGGCGGCGCGTACCGCTGGGACGCGAACACCTCCTCCTGGACCCCCCTCCTCGACTGGGTGGGCGCCGACCGGTGGGGCTGGAACGGCGTGGTGTCCGTCGCGATCGACGAGTCCGCGCCGGACAAGGTGTACGCGGCCGTCGGCATGTACACCAACAGCTGGGACCCCGGCAACGGCGCCGTCCTGCGCTCCGGTGACCTGGGCGCCAACTGGCAGGCGGCGGAGCTGCCGTTCAAGCTGGGCGGCAACATGCCGGGCCGGGGGATGGGCGAGCGCCTCGCCGTCGACCCCAACGCGGGGAACGTGCTGTATCTGGGGGCGCCCAGCGGCAACGGGCTGTGGCGCTCGACGAACGGCGGGGTCTCCTGGGCGAAGGTCGCGAGCTTCCCCAACCCCGGCACGTACCGCTCCGACCCGAACGACTCGAGCGGCTACGGCTCCGACATCCAGGGCGTCGTCTGGGTGACGTTCGACCGTACGACGGGCAGCGCGGGCACCCCCAGCCGCACCATCTACGCGGGCGTCGCCGACCCGGCCAACACCGTCTACCGCTCCACCGACGCCGGCGCCACGTGGTCCCGGCTGGCGGGGCAGCCCACGGGGTACCTGGCGCACAAGGGCGTCCTCGACCACGTCAACCAGCGGCTCTATCTGGCGACCTCGGACACCGGCGGCCCGTACGACGGGGGCAAGGGCGACGTGTGGCGCTACGACGTCGCGGCCGCCTCGTGGACGCGGATCAGCCCCATCCCGTCGGAGAGCTCCGACGACTACTTCGGCTACTCGGGCCTCACGATCGACCGCACCAACCCCTCGACGATCATGGTCGCCACCCAGGTCTCCTGGTGGCCGGACGCGATCGTCTTCCGCTCGAAGGACGCCGGCGCCACCTGGACCCGGATCTGGGACTGGACCGGCTACCCCGCCCGCTCGTACCGCTACACGATGGACATCACGTCCGTCCCCTGGCTGTCCTTCGGCGCCAGCCCCGCGCCGCCCGAGGTGGCGCCCAAGCTCGGCTGGATGAACGAATCGCTGGAGATCGACCCGCACGACCCCGACCGCATGATGTACGGCACGGGCGCCACCATCTACGGCACCACCGACCTGCGGACATGGGACACCGGCGGGCAGATCACGATCCGGCCCGCGGTGAAGGGCCTGGAGGAGACGGCCGTCCTGGACCTGATCAGCCCGCCCACCGGGCCCGCCCTCTTCTCCGCGCTCGGCGACATCGGCGGCTTCGCCCATACGAGCCTCACGTCCGTGCCCGCGATGATGTACACGCAGCCCAACTACACCTCCACCACGTCGATGGACTTCGCGGAGCTGCAGCCGGCCGTGCTGGCGCGCGTCGGGAACATCGACAGGGAGGCCAACCCGCAGGTCAACCGGGCCGCGTTCTCCACCAACGGCGGCTCCAGCTGGTTCCAGGCGTCCGCCGAACCCGGCGGAGTCACCGGCGGCGGCACCATCGCCGTGGCCGCCGACGGGCAGGCGGCGGTGTGGAGCCCGCAGGGGGCCGCCGTGCAGCGGACCACGACGTACGGCAGCTCCTGGACGCCGGTCACCGGGCTGCCGCAGGGGGCGCTGGTCCGGGCGGACCGGGTCAGCCGGCAGCGGTTCTACGCGTACGCCGGCGGGAAGTTCTACGCGTCCACCGACGGCGGGGCGTCGTTCACCGCGACGGCCGCCACCGGGCTCCCGGCGCAGAAGGCCGCGTTCAAGCCCGTACCGGGGAAGGAGGGCGAGATCTTCCTGACGGGGGAGGGCGGCATGTGGCGCTCGCTGAACGGCGGCGCGTCCTTCACCGCCGTCGCCGGCGTCACCAAGGGCGTCAACCTCGGCTACGGCAAGGCCGCCCCCGAGGCCACCCAGCCGGCGATCTATCTGGCCGGCACGGTCAACGGCGTCGCGGGCGTGCACGCCTCCGACAACGCGGGGGCGACCTGGCGCCGGGTCAACGACGACAGGCACCAGTACGGCAACATGGGCGACGCCATCACCGGCGACCCGCGGGTCTACGGCCGGGTGTACCTCGGTACCAACGGCCGCGGCATCCTCTTCGCCGACGTCCCCGCCGACGGCCGCCCCACCGACGACGACATCGAGGACCCCACCGTCCCCACGGACCTGCGGCTCACCGCCGTCACGGCCGACTCGGCCACCCTGACCTGGACCGCGTCCACCGACGACACCGGGGTCACCGGCTACGACATCTACCGGGACGGCGCCCAGGTGGGGCAGTCCACGACGCCGGCGTTCACCGACACCGGCCTGGCGGCGTCGTCGTCCTACCAGTACCGGGTCCGCTCCCGCGACAGCGTCCCGCGCGTCTCCGAGCTCTCGGCGCCGATCACGGTCGTCACCGCGCCGGACACCCGGCCCACGGGCGCCCTGACGGTCCGCTACCGCAACGCGGACTCGAGCGCGACGGACAACGCGATCCGGATGAGCCTCCAGGTCGTCAACTCCGGCACCGGGCCGGTGGACCTGGCCGGCGTCACGCTCCGCTACTGGTTCGCCGAGCCGGGCTCCGCGACGTACCAGACGTTCTGCGACTGGGCGCAGCTCGGCAGCGCGAAGGTCACCCACCGGGTGGTCGCCGCGGCCTCCCCGAAGACCGGCGCCTCGCACTACCTCGAGGTCGGCTTCACCTCCGCGGCCGGCCCGCTGGCGGCGGGCGCCTCGACGGGGGAGATCCAGCTGCGGGTGCACAAGGGCGACTGGTCGGCGTTCGACGAGGCGGACGACTACAGCCGCGGCACGAACACCTCGTTCGCGGACGCCCCGAAGGTGGGCGCCTATCTGGGCGGGGCGCTGGTCTGGGGGACCGCGCCCTGATCGAAGGTCCGCCCCGGGGCCGCGCGTCCCCCGGGGCGGACCGGGTCAGCGCCGGCGCCTGAGGGTCCAGGGGAGCCGTTCGAGGTTCCACGCCTGCTCGGAGAGCGCGTCGCGGGCGTAGGGGTCGTCCGGGCCCAGGACGCGGATGTAGGCGTCGATGAACGCGTCGTACGCGTCGGCGGCCTCGCGGTGGCGGCCGCACATGCTCAGGTTCCAGGCCAGGTTGTGGTGGGCGCGCAGGGTCTCCCGGTGCTCGAGGCCGAGGACGCGGTCGGAGTCGCGGACGACGCCGGTCAGCTGGTCCGCGGCCTCGGCGTGGCCGCCGGACTTGCCGATGCACCAGGCCAGCCCGTGCCGGGCGTCCAGCATCTGCGGGTGGTCGGCGCCGATCGCCCGGATGCCGGCGTCCAGGACGACGCGGTAGTGGCGGGCGGCGCCCGTGTAGTCGCCGCTCTCGCTGAGGTTCCAGGCCAGGTCGTGGCGGGCCTTGCGGCAGTCCGGGTGGCCGGCGCCGAGCACCCGGGCGGCGTCCTGGACGACCTGCTCGAGCAGCAGTGCCGCGCGGGTGTGGTCGCCGGTCTTGCCTATGTTCCAGGCGCGGTTGTGGCGGGCGCGCAGCGAGTCCTGGTGGTCGGAGCCGAGGACGCGGATGTACGCGGACGAGAAGGCCTCGTACTCGGCGACGGCCTCCGCGTGGTAGCCGCAGTTGCCCAGGTTCCAGGCCAGGTTGTGGCGGGCCTTGAGGGCGTCCGGGTGGTCCGGTCCGTGCACCCGGGCCAGATCCTTCACGGCCTGGGTCAGCAGGGGTACGGCCTGCGCGTGCTGCCCGGTGTTGCCCAGGCTCCAGGCGTGGTTGTGGCGGGCGCCGACCGTCTCCGGGTGGTCGGTGCCGCGGATCGCCGCGCTGCGGCGGGCGAGTTCGGCGTACCGGGTGGCGGCCTCGTCCCAGTTCTCCGCCCCCGTCGCCGCGGCGGCCTCGGCGGCGAGCCGGGTCAGGTCCCCGGTGCCGGGCGGTTCGGTGGCCGGGGGCGGTTCCGTGCGGGTCTGCTGCCGGGTGGTCGGGCCGGCGGACTGCGACAGGACGCGGCGCAGCCGGTCGCGGACCTCGGCGGCGGTGGACGGGCGCTCCCCGGGGGTCTTCGCGAGGAGTTCGGCGACCAGCGCGTCCAGGGCCGGGGGGATGCCCGCGCGGTGGGAGCTGGGCGGGTCGGGGACTTCCTGGACGTGTGCGTACACGACCTGGGCGAAGTTCGCGCTGCCGAACGGGGGCTGACCGGTGAGCAGTTCGTACAGGACGCAGCCCAGCGAGTACAGGTCCCCGCGGCCGTCGCCCGCCTTGCCCGCCAGCCGCTCGGGCGGCATATAGGCGGGAGTGCCGATGACACGGCTGGCGAGGGTGGCCGCCGAGACGTAGCGGGCGATGCCGAAGTCGAGGATCTTCACGGATCCCGTCGACGTCAGCATGAGGTTGTCCGGCTTCAGATCGCGGTGCACCACGCCGGCCTCATGGGTCGCGGCGAGCGCGTCGGCGGCCAGCGCCGTCCACTCCACGGCCTGTTCGACCGTCAGGGGCTGGTCCTGGCGCAGCACGGAGCGCAGATCGCGGCCGGTGACCAGCTCCATCACCAGGAACACCGAGTTGTCCTCCGCGCGCCCCAGGTCGTAGACCGTCACCACACCCGGATGGGTCAGGGCGCCGGCGGTGCGGGCCTCGCGGAAGAACAGCTCCTGCGTCTCCTCCGACGCCGCGTGCTCGTGGATGATCTTCACCGCGACCCGCCGCTCCAGCAGCCGGTCCTGGGCGGCCCAGACCTCCCCCATCCCGCCCCGCCCCAGCATCCGCTCGAGTTGGTAACGCCCCGACAGCACCCGCCCCAGCACAGAACACCCCTCACGACCCGCGTCGGTCAACAGCCGGAGCCACCAGCATGGCGGATCCCGACCCGCCGCGAGCCGTGATCGGCGACGAGATCAGGCCAGGTCCCCCAGCAGCTTCGGCAGCGCCGTGCCGATCGGCTCCCGGATGACCTCGGCGGCCAGTACGTCGTACGGGGTGGGCTCGGCGTTGACGATCGTCAGCCGGGCGCCGTGCTCGGCGGCGAACATCGCGAGACCGGCGGCGGGCTCGACCTGAAGACTGGTCCCGACGGCGATGAACATCTGGCACGCCTTGGTGATCGCGACGGCCTCCCCCAGCACCATCGGGTCCAGCTGCTCACCGAACATCACGGTGGCCGTCTTGAGGATCCCCCCGCAGTTCGGACAGTCGGGATCGGCCTCCCCGGCGTCGATCCGCGCGAGCGCGTCCGCCATGGAACCGCGGGCGTGGCACGTCGTGCACACGACGGCGCGGGCGGTGCCGTGCAGTTCGATCACCTTGCGCGCGGGCATCCCGGCGAGCTGATGCAGCCCGTCGACGTTCTGCGTGATGACCCGCACCGGCACCCCGGACCGCTCCAGCTCGGCGATCGCCCGGTGCGCGGCGTTCGGCTCGGCGTGCAGCGTCTGGTTCTCCCGCCGCATCAGCCACGACCGCCGCCGGATCTCCGGATCCCGCATGTAGTAGTCGTACGTCACCAGCTTCTCGGCGTCGGGATCCCGCCGCCACAGCCCGTTGGGGCCGCGGTAGTCGGGGATACCGGAGTCGGTGGAGATCCCCGCTCCACTGAGGATGGCGACGAGAGGCTTGTCCATGCCGCCGAGGGTAGGCCCGCCGCCCGGCGGGGGCGAGCGGATATCGTCATCCTCCCAGCCGCTCGAGCAGCGCCTGTGCCCGGCGGTGGTCCGGTTCCAGGGAGACGCACTTGGTCAGGGCCTCGCGGGCCTCCGTCGGGCGGTCCTCGGTGGCCAGCGTCACCGCACGGGCGTAGAGGCGGGCGGCCAGGAGGGTGCGGACGCGGGTGTCGGACGGGTCGTGGAGGAGGGCGCAGCCCAGCCAGCGCTCCGCCGCGTGGGGGTCGACGCCGTCCGCGTTGGCCGCGTCGATGTGGACGGCGAGCATTTCTTCGAACACGTCGGGGTCCAGGGGGCGCAGCTCCCAGGCCAGGTGGGACGTCTTCACCGCCGCGTCGAACTGGCGCCGGTCCAGCAGCCGCCGGGCCTCGGCGAGTTGCGGCGGCGGTACGGACGGTGCCGGGCGCAGCTCCGGCAGCGCGGGGGCCGGCAGCGTGACGGTGGGGTCCGCCGGAGCCTCGGCGAACGGGGCCGGCGGCGCGTCCAGGCCCGACGCGTACGCCAGGGCGCCGCGCGCCGGCAGCTCCGGCGTCCCGTCGGTGAGCCGGTCGTGGCCGGCGGCGAACACCTCCCGCAGCCCCGCCGCCGCCGTGCAGCCGCCCGTCAGCAGGACGGTGTCGACGTCGCCCGCCGTCACCCCGGCGCGGTCCAGGACCTCCGCGGTGAGCCGGCGGACGGCCGGCGCGTAGTGGGCGTACAGCGCCTCGACGTGCTCCCGGTCCAGCAGCACCCCCCGCCCGCGCCGCGGGTCGAGGTACACCGGGACGGGGCGCGGTGACGTACCCAGCCGCTCGCGTGCCGACGCCACCTGTGCCCGGAGCGTCAGCCAGTCACCCTCCGAGAGGGCGGACGGCCGTACGAACCCGGTGAGCGCGTACAGCAGATGCAGGTCGAACAGCGATCCGCTCGGCACCGTCACGCCCTCGTGCGCCAGCGTCCGGCAGCTGTCCCGCACCCGGCGGACGACCGCCGTCTCGTAGCCCCCGTACCCCAGACAGTGCACGAGATACGTCCGCGCCCGCCCGCCCCCCTCCCGCCCCAGCACGGCGGCCACCGCGTCGCTCAGCAGCCGCGGCGCCGGCAGCCCCGCCCCCGCCGCCGCCTCCCGCAGCGCACCCCGGGCGGCGGACCCGAAGCGGAAGGGCACGGACACCACCAGCGAACCGACCCTCCCCCCGGTGTCCTCCTCCACCATCCGCCGCACCCGCGCCAGCGCCCCGGCGACCTCCGTCACCGCCGCGGGGGAGCGCCCCAGCCGCTCCTTCGCCGTCCAGAACGCCACCGGCAGCGGCCCGCCCGCCACCGTCTCGCAGCGCGGCCACGACCAGTGCTCCTCCGCGAGCCGCCCGTCGCGCACCGAACCGTCGTCCGCCGTCCACGCGACGCGCAGCCCCGTGCTGCCCAGGTCCAGCCCGACGTCCGCCATCAGCCCTCGTACCGCGGCAGGTACTCCTCCGAGACCTCCAGCAGCCCGTCGCGGTTCAGGTCGTCGCCCCCCGGCACACTCCGCTGCACGAACACCCGCGCCACCAGAGCCTTCAGCAGCCGCGCCTGCTCCGCCGCCTGCTCGGTGTTGCCGCCGCGGTACGACCGCTGCACGCTGGCGACCGCCGCGTTGATGTCCCGCGCCAGCTGCGGCGGCGCCCCGTCCGCCGCCCGCTCCGCCAGCAGGAACTGGGAGGCGATGCCCGAGCTGTACATGTCCTGCCGCAGCAGCGCGATCATCCGCCGGCACTCCGGGGTGTCACCGAAGTTCAGCACGTGCTGCGCCTGGTCGATGTCCCGGCGGATCTTCATCGTCTGATGCTCCTGCACGAACTCCCCGTAGGAGTCGAGGAACCGGTGCGCGTCGGAGATGGTGTACGTCAGCTGCTCGCGCACCGTCGCGGCGTCGTCCTCCTTCTCCTGGTCCGGCGGCGGAGTGCGCCGGGTGTCGGTGCGCAGAGTGGTCTCCTTGGCCATGTCCGTGCCCGGCACGGAGATGAGCACGGTGACGATCCGGTCGGAGTCGTAGTTGAACGTCACGTCCACCCGGCTGGCGGCGCCGATGTCCTGCGGCAGCTCGAACTCGATGACCCCCTGCTCGTTGTTGCGGCTGGCCACCGGGTTGTCGCCCTCGTACACCGGCACCCGGATCCGCCGCCCGTCGGTGGCGTTGAACGACTTGCGGCGCGGCTCGGCCAGCGGATACGGCGTGCCGCGGGGGATGATCGGGACGAAGATGTCCCGCTGGGTGCCCTTCACCGCGCCGATGCCCAGCGCCATCCCCGTGACCTCGTAGATCACCGGCGCCTGCAGCGGCTGCGCGCCGGCGAGGGAGGCGTCGCACGACTCGCAGACGGCGGCGGTGTCCTCGTTGGACTTGCCGCACTGCGGGCACTCCACGCCCTGCATCGTCCCCGCGAGCAGCCCGGCGCCGAGCGCCACGCACTCCATGGGGTTGATGTCGCGGCGGACCTTCCCGGCGCCGAAGAAGCTCTCCACCGTCTGGTAGACGAGCGGGGTGAGCGTGGAACCGCCGACCAGCAGGACGTCGGTGATGTCGTCGCGCTCGAGGGACTGCCGGTTCAGCGCCTCCTTCACCAGCCGCATGGTGCGGTCCACCAGCTCGCGGACCATCGCGTTGAACTCGTCGCGGGTGAGCGTCATCTCCACGTCGACCAGCGGCCCGCCGTCGTCCGGGCGGAACGCCGCCGGGATGATGATGTCCGCCTCCTGAACCTGGCTGAGCTGCCGCTTCGCGGACTCGGCCGCGGCCTTGGCCAGGTAGCGGAACTGCCGGTCGCCGGACGGGTCCACCCCGCACTCGGCCTTCACCCACTCGACGATCCGCTCCACGATCGCCAGATCGAAGTCGTCGCCGCCCAGCCAGCTGTCCCCGTGGAAGTCCAGCACCTGGAACTGGCCGTGGCCCTGCGTGCCCTTGACCATGTTGAGGATCGAGATGTCGAACGTGCCGCCGCCCAGGTCGTACACCAGGATCCGGCGCCGCTCCTGCCCGGCGTCCATGCCGAACGCGATGGCCGCCGCCGTCGGCTCGTCGATGATTTTCTTTACGATCAGCCCGGCCTGGTGCCCGGCGTCCCGGGTGGCGGCGCGCTGCGAGTCGTGGAAGTACGCCGGGACGGTGATCACGGCGTGGGTGACCTCGTCGCCGACGAAGCGGGAGGCGTCCTGCTTCAGCTTCTTGAGGATGAGGCCGGACACCTCGGCCGGCCGGTAGCGACGGTCGGAGAGCATGACGTGGGCGCGCGGGTCCTCGTCCGGTCCGGCGACGATCGGGTACGCGAGCCGGTCGCGGGCCTCGACGACCGCCGGGTCGGCGTAGTCCCGGCCCATCAGGCGCTTGACGGAGACGATGGTGTTCTGCGGCTGCCGGCCCGCGTAGTTGACCGCCGTACGGCCGACGAGCAGGGACTCCTTCCCGTCGCGCGAGCGCATGGCGACGACGGACGGGGTGAGGACCTCCCCCTCGCCGTTGGTGAGGACGGTCGCGGCCGAGCGTCCCTCGTCGTAGCGCGAGATGACGCTGTTGGTGGTGCCGAGGTCGATGCCGATGGCCTTCACTTCACTGCTCCTCGTTCCGGTTGCCGGCCTCGTCGGCCTCTGATGGGACTGCGTCCGCTGTCTGGACCACGTCCGCCACGGCCACCCGCGCGGGCCGCAGCAGCCGTCCGTCGGCGCTGTGCCGGTAGCCGCGCTGCAGGACCTCGAGCACCTCGTCGGCGCGCGCCCCGGCGGCCACCGGGCGTACCTCCGCCGCCTGGTGCACGGCGGGCTCGAAGTCCTCGCCGACCGCCCCGACGGGCTCCAGGCCCATCGAGCGGGCGAAGCGCTCCAGCTGTCCGGTGAGCATCCGCAGCCGCTCGTGGCCCGCCGCCGGATCCGGGTCGGGGCCGGCGGCCAGCACCCGGTCGAAGGAGTCCAGCACCCCCGCGAGTTCGAGCAGCAGCGCCTCCTGCCGCTCCTGCGCGGCGAACACCAGGAACCCGGCGTAGTCGGCGTCCGACAGTGGTTCGTTCATCGCTCCCTGTCCCCCCGGATCAGCTGTCGAACGTCAGGAACTCGTCGAGCAGGGCCGGCGGCTCCACCCGCTCCAGCTCCGCGACGGCCGGTATGGCCGGTGCCTGCGCCTCGAGCGGCCGCAGTTCGTCCGCCAGCCCGTCGAAGTCCGCCCGCCGCAGCGTCAGGCACTCGCGTACCTGCGGCGGCTCCTGGGCGTCCGCGGGCTCCTCGGCGAGGGCGGCGAGCAGCGCGGGGATCTCCGCCGCCGGGTCGGCGTCGAACAGCACCAGGTCGATCAGCAGCCGCTGCTCCACGGAGCGCAGCTCGTGCCAGGCGGTCTGCGTCTCGGTGCCCATCAGCCCGTGCTCCATCAGCGCGAAGGACACGTCCTGCATCTCCTCGTGCGTGGTGTCCGGCGTGACGCCGGCGGGGGCGAGCACGTCGTACGGGAACGGGGACGGCCACTGCAGCCCCGGGTCCTTGATCATCGGGTGGGCTCCTGCGGGGTGTTCGGTCCGGTCAGTTCGGTCAGCCGCTGCTCCACCGCGCCGATCAGGCGGCGGCGGACGTCGGAGTTGTACGGGTCGGCGCGGGTGGCCCGCACCAGCCGGTTCAGCGCGCCGGTCGTGTCGCCCGCGAGGAACCGCTGTTCGGCCTCCTCGGCGAGCTGCACGGCCTGTTCGGCGGGCGGCAGGGGCGGGCCGGAGGGCGGCACCTGCTGGATGCCGGTGATGAGCTCCTGGAGCGTGAGGTTGCCGAACACGATGGTGTCGACGTCCGTGAGGGCCTCGCCCAGGGACTCGTGGTAGCGCCGGTGCCGGGGCAGCCGCTCCAGGCCCTCGTGGACGAGCCGCAGCGCGTCCAGCACCACGGTGAGCCGGTCGACGGCGCTCGTACCGGAGTCCAGGCCAAAGACGAGGGCGCGGACCAGATTGTCGCGGGCCTTGGGAGACTCGGGGTTGAGCTCCAGGGCACGGCGCAGGTCCTTCTCCGCGGGCACCCACTCGCGTTCGCGGCCGTACGCGGAGCAGCCGAAGCCGTACCAGATGCCGCGGCTGGAGAGCAGTTCGGCGAGCCGGGCGGTGAGCGGTTCGCGGCCGAATCCGCCGAGCAGGGGGAGGGCGCGTTCGATCAGGGCGATGGCCTCGCCCAGCGCGTCGCCGCGGGTCTCCGTCTCGTCGGCCGCCAGGGTCTCCGCGTGGCCCAGCACCATCCGCAGTACGGCCCGTTTGGTCCGTACCGCCGTCTTGGCCTGGCCCGCGACGGCGATGGCGGCCGTCCAGCCGGTGAACGCCCGCTCCAGTCCGCCGTCCGCGTCGGCCAGGGCGGCGCCCGCGAGGGCGAGATGGGCCCGTACCGACAGATCGGCGGTGTCCTGTACGAGGCGGGCGCGGCGGTGGGGGAGCAGCAGATACGCCGGGTCGGTGTCCAGCCAGCGGCGGCAGTGCCCGCAGTCCGCGAGGTGTCCGTCCCGGGTGCGGGGCTGCGGCGGGCAGTCCTCCGCCAGGGCGCTCAGGTCGTCGACGGCGGGCAGCGAGCGCAGTGCCTGCTCGAACCGGTGGCGGCTGAAGTAGCTGAGGGACGCCGACAGGGAGCTGAAGGCGCAGCGCACCGCCTGCACGGTGAGCTCGCCCGGCTCCTCGCCCCGGCGCACGGCGGCGTCCAGGTCCGCGACGCGGGCGGCGACGGCGCGCGCCAGCTCCTGCCGGCCGGTGTACGCCGGGCCGGCCGCGAGGACGGTGCCGTCGTCGAGGGGCAGTCCGCCGGCCTCCTTCAGCCGGCGGGCGGCCTCCAGCTCCTCCTCCAGCGCGGTGATCAGGTCCTCGTGTCCGCGCGCCTGCTCGGCGCGGCCCTGGGCGGCGTGCCGTTCGGCGTGGGCGGAGAGCCGGTCGAAGAGGTCCTGGTGCAGGTCCCAGCGGAGCTTCGACAGCGCCTCGGCGGTCAGCGCGTGGCCGAAGCAGTCGGCGCGGCCGGTGCGCCAGCGGGTCCAGTACGTGTCGTCGGTGAGGACGGCGGGCCAGTAGGCGAGGGTGTGCCGCCAGGCGGTGACGGCGTGTTCCCAGGCGCCGCTGTGTTCACGCTCCTCCGCCTCCCACAGCCACGCCACGGCCAGCGCGTGCGCGGTGCGCATGTCGCCGGGGCTCTCGCGCAGCCGCCGCTCCCACAGCTCGATCGCCTCCTGCCGGCCGCGGGCCAGCAGCACCAGCAGCGGCGCGTCGGCGGGCAGCCGGGCGCAGAGCGTGGCGAGCAGCGAATCGCCGTCCGCCGGAGCGAGTTCCGCCAGAGTTCCGGCGAGCTCGCGCGGCTCGCGCAGGGCGTACAGCTGGGCGTCGAGCAGCAGCCGCCCGGCGGGCTGGCGCAGCTGGTCCAGGGCGACGCGCTGGCGCCAGTCCATGCCGCCCTGCTCCATCAGCGTGTACGCGGCGTTCTGCACGTCCTCCGTCGAGGAACCGGGGGTGATGCCGGCGGCCCGCAGCGCCTGATACGGATGCGTGCCGTCCCCGACGGCGAACCGGTCGGCCACCAGCCGGCCCTCCGCCAGCCCGTCGGCCCAGGGCAGCGCCTCCCGCAGCCGCCGCACCCGCAGCAGCCGCTCCCCGTCCCCGGCCGCCTCGTACGCCTCCGCCGCCGCCGTCCACTGCCCCGTGGCCTCCAGCAGCCGTCCCCGCGCCCGCGCGGCGCGCTCCCCGGCGTCGGCGCGGTCGCCGCAGCCGGCGTAGCACTCCACGGCGGCCGTCCAGTCCCCGGCGTCCTCCGCCAGCCGCCCCCCGGCGTACGCCGCGAGCCCGGCGGCGTCGCGGTAGCCCCCCAGGCCCGCGGCCTCCGTCCGCGCCCGTGTCCAGTCGGCGGCGGCCTCCGCACGGCGCGCGCGGGCGTAACCGGCGCGCAGCCGGGTGTCGGAGAACTGCGCGGGCACCGGCCCGTACGCCTCCGCCACGGACCGCCAGCCCGCCGTGCCGTCGGCGCCCTCCTCCGCGATCCGCGCCCGGGCGTAGGCGGCGCGCGTACCGACGTCCGCGTGGTCGTCGGGCAGCGTGTCGTACAGGGCGAGCGCGCCCGCCCAGTCCTCCGCCAGCTCCGCGGTGCGGGCGCGGGCGTAGTCGTGCAGCACCCGCAGCTCCGGGTCCGCGTCGGCGACCTCGGCGTACGCGGCCTGCGCGCGCGCCCACCGCCCGCCCGCCTGCGCGGTCATCCCGGCCGCCCGATGCCGCAGCAGCCGTACGCCGCCCTCGCGCGCCTCGTCCGGCACGCCCTCGAGCAGCGTCGTCACCGCCGTCCACTCGCCGCGTCCGGCGGCGAGCCGGGCGCGGGCGAACCGGCGCCTGCGGCCGACCTCGCCGTCCGCGTAGCCGTCCGCCAGCCGCCCGAAGCCCTCGATGACGGCCGCCCAGTCGCCCTGCGCGTCGGCGAGCCGTCCGCTGACCCACAGCATCCGGTCGGCGGTGTCGTGCAGATGGGGCGGCAGGCCGGCCAGATACTCGCGGGCCTCCTCCCACAGCCCGCCCAGCTCGCAGGAGCGCGCCCGGGCGTACGCCAGCCGGTCCGGCGCGTCGGCGCGCGCCGTGGCCTGGAACGCCTGCACGGCCGTCGCCCAGTCGCCCGCCCGTTCCGCGAGCCGCCCGCGTACGTACGCCGACCGGTCCGCGGCGTCCGGCAGCACCGCCAGCAGCCCGGCGGCCCGCTCGAAGTCACCGCCCGCCTCGCACTCGGCGGCCAGCTCCGCCACCCGCGCACGCGCCGCCGCCAGCTCCCCGCCCGGATCGCCGCCGGCCTCCCGCAGCTCCTCGAACGCCCGCACCGCCCCCGGCCAGTCACCCTCCGCCCCGGCGGCCCGCCCCCGCGCGTACAGCAGCCGGTGCGCGCCGTCCAGCACCCCGCCGGAGTACGCCCGCGCCGCCTCCGCCCAGTCCCCGGCGTCCTCCGCCAGCCGTCCCGCCGCGTACCCGGCCCAGCCCTTGCCCAGGTCCACGCACCGCGCGAACGCCTCCCGGGCGGCCGCCCAGTCACCGTCCGCCGCGGCCCGCCGCCCGCGGGCGAAGTGCAGCCGCCCGCCGGCGTACCCGGGGCAGTCCTCGTACGCGGCCACGGCGGCCGTCCAGTCGCCGGCGTCCTCCGCGATCCGCCCCACCGTGAAGCAGGCGCGGGCCACGGAGTCCCGGTAGCCCTCCGGCCGGCGTCCGGCGATCCGCGCGTACGCCTCCCGCGCCGCCGCCCAGTCACCGTCCTCCTGGGCCGCCAGGGCCGACTCGTACACCTCGTCCAGCTCCAGCTCCTCCTCGGCCAGCGCCATCAGCCCGGCCGCGTCCAGGAAGCCGTTCGGTCTTCGTCCCAGCACCCTCGCGCACCCCTCCCGTACCGTCCGCCAGTCCTCCGCCATCCGGGCGGCGTCCAGCAACTCCCCCAGCTCCCGCGCCTCGGCGGCCTCCACCCGCAGACAGCGCGCGTACCCCTCCGGCAGCCCCGCGACCAGCGTCTCGGCCGCCCGCCGGTCACCCAGGACCAGCGCCCGGCACAGCTCCTCGACCCGCGGCCACGCCAGCTCCACGGCCGCCTCCTCCTCCAGCGCGGCGGCCTCGTCGGCGTACCCGCGGGGCAGCTCCCGGGCCAGGCGCCGCACCTGCTCCCAGTCGCCGCGGATGTCCCGCAGGAACCGGGCCGCGCCGAGCATCTGAGCCGGTGTCACATGGCCGAAGGGATGCTCGTACGACCGCCACGCCCGCAGCCCCTCGGCGAGGGGATCCTGCCCCTCCTCCGCCTCGTCACGCACCTCCCGGGCGCGGAACAGCCAGCCGTGCCGCAGCTTCTCGTGCAGGAACACCGCGGGCACCGTCCACTCGTGCGTGGTGTGCCCCGGCAGATCGGAGATCCGCCGCCGCGCCGTCGTCATCGCCTCGTCCAGCGAACAGTTGCGCCCGACGGCGCGCAGCAGCGCGGGGGAGAACACCGCCGAGGCGGTCTCCGTGATCCGCGACTGCATCGCCACCACCGCCGGCAGCCCGCGCCCGACGAGCGCCTGCGCCAGCCCCGAGTACGGTTCCAGCCGTGTGCTCTCCGCCCCCGAGCAGAGATTGAGCACCACCAGCCGCAGCCCCGCCGCCCGCACCAGCATCCCGCCGAGCACCGAACCGGGCACCCGGTCGCTGCCGCCGTCCTCCGTCTCCAGCAGCACGAAACCCTCGCCGCGCGCCCCGTCGTACACCCCGTGCGCCGCCAGCAGCAGCGCCGTGGGCTCGTCACCGCGCTCCGTCAGCAGCTCCTCCAGCCGCGACCGGGTGGCGCCGTGCAGCACCTCCATCCGCACCGCGACCCGCGGCAGCTGCGCCTCCAGGGCGGCGATCTCCGCCGCCGACAGCACCGGCGGACAGCCGCGCGGCGAGGCCGTCGCCACCAGCAGCCGGATGTGCGTGGGACGGCCCGCCGGATCGGGCAGCCGCGGCTCGGGGCTGTCGCCGTTCAGCGTGCGGATCAGCGACAGGTTGTGGTTGACGGCGAGGGACTGCTGCGGCTGCTGCGCCGGGGCGGTCAGCGTCTCCAGCGGCAGCTCCCGCAGCTCCGGCGGCAGATCGAAGCGCAGCCGCAGCCCGTGCGCAGGCTGCCGCTGCTGGGCGGTGTCCATCGCTCGGTCCAGCACCCCGGGCAGCGGCTGCTCCAGCAGTACGTCGAACAGCTCCCGCCCCAGCTCCCGCAGCCCCGCCGCCACCTGCGTGCCGCCGGCCGGCGCCAGCCCCAGCTCCTTCTCCACCAGCCGTTCGAAGCGCCGCCGGTACTCCGCGGGCGCCGCGGGCAGATCGACGACCCCGGCCGCCGCCGCGGCGCCGGAGGCGGCGACCAGATAGCGGCCCGGGGCCAGCATCCGGGCCCGGATCCGCAGTTCCTCGTAGCGCTGCACGGTCTTCACCTCCACAAGGGTCTCAGTGGCCGAACGGGTCGAGGAATATCTCCAGTTGGTACGACGCCTTGTCGAGCAGCTCCATCAGCTCACGGTTCTCCGGCAGGAGCCCGAGCGCCAGGGTCAGTTCCTCCACGGACTCCTGGAGGATGAGCGATGCCTCCGCCGTGAACCCCGCCTGCCAGCGTTTGACGGCGTGCGCCCGCCGCACGATGGCCAGGCTCGCCTGGGCGCGCAGCAGATGCGGGTTGAGGCCCGTGGCGCGGCGCAGATCGGCGATCGGCTGCTCGTAGCTGTCGGGCCGCTGGTTGGCGGTGTGGATGGCGCGGGCGGTGAGTTCGGCGGCCAGCGCGCCGGTGATCTGCTCGTGCTCCTCGCCGTGCGTGAACGCCTGCGCGAAGTCCAGCAGCATGACCGCCGCGTCGAAGTCCTCCGCCCGGCTGAGGGCGTCCGAGCGGCCCAGCGCCACCTCGGCGACCTGCGCCTGCGCCTCCGCGCCCCGGCCGATCCGCTGGGCCCGGTCCAGGGCGGCCCGCCAGTGCGCCGTGGCCGCCGCGACGTCCGGCTCCGCCCCCGACAGGGCGCTCTGCCCGAGGCTCAGCCCCGCCTCCATGGCGAGGGCCGCCGCGTCGTCGGCGAACCGGCGGCGGCCGTCGGGCAGCGCCGCGTGCGCCGGGTTGCCGGCGGCGAACCCCGCGCAGGCCTCCGGACAACCGGCCGGCTCCGCCCGGCACTCGGGACACCGCAGCGCCTCGAGGGCGTCCAGCGCCGCCTTCGCCCGCCCGGCCCGCAGCTGCGCCTGCGCCGGCCCCAGCAGCGAGAACCCGATCCGCAGCCGGTCCGTCTCCGCACCCGCCGCCAGCGCCGCCGCGTACGACCCGAACTGCCGCTGCAGCCCCATCTCCGCCACCCACAGCGGCCCGCAGACCAGCGCCACACCCCCCGGCAGCGGCAGCCCCCCGGCGTCCCGCAGCGCCTGCGCGGCGTCCGTCTCGCACCGCAGCAGCAGCCGCAGCTCCCCCTCGGCAGGCAGCCGGTCCTCCAGCAGTTGCCGCATCCGCCCCGCCAGCCCGTCCACCGCCTCCTCCGGCACGGGCTCCCCGTACCGCTCCTCGGCCCGCGACCGCACGGCCGCCCGGAAGTCCTCCCGGTACAGCACCGACGTCCACGCCGCGATGCACTGCCGCCACATTCCCGGCGTCGACAGCGCCGCCACCGCCAGTGCGTGCGCCGGCCGGTGGTCGCCGGGGGAGCGGCGGGCGGCGTCAATGAGCAGGTCGACGGCGTGCCGGCGGCGCCCGCCGAGCAGCAGCACCAGGGCGTCGAGGGGGCCCTCCGCCCGGTCCCGGTCCAGCAGCTCCGCGGCCGGCCCCCAGCGGCCCGCCGCGGCGTGCGTCAGGGCGGCGCCGCGCAGCAGCCGGGCGAGCTCCCGTCCGGTGCGCACGTCGGGGGCGGGGCCGGCGTGGCGGAGCACCTTCACGGCGGTGCGGTGGTGGCCGGCGCGGCACAGGGCGGCGGCACGCCAGTGCGGGCTGCCGACGGCGGCGGTGAGCTCGCCGGAACGGTAACCCGCCTCGGCGGCCAGGGAGTCGCGCAACGGACCCGGGGGCAGGGGGTCGAGCAGCAGGGCGGTCTGCTGCCAGCGGCCGGCGCGGATGTGCAGCGCGGCCAGCGCGAGGGCGGGCCGGTCGTCGCCGGCGTCCCGCAGCCCGTCGAGCTCCTCCGTCGCACCGTCCGTGTCGCCGTCGCGCGCCCGCTCCAGCGCCAGGGCGAACCGGGCCCGACGGTGCCCCGGATCGAGCCGCAGCACCCGCCGCCACAGCAGCGCCGCCTGCCGCCGCTCGCCCTCCAGCGACTCGAGCACCCCCAGGTAGTGCAGCGGGCGCGGATCGTCCGGCCGGTCCAGACACGCCGCCCGCAGCAGCTCCCGCGCCCGCTCCGTCCCGTCCGCCGCCCCGCTCGCCATCGCCTGCCACGCGGCGTGCAGCCGCAGCTCCGCGAACTCGGCGTCCAGCTCGCCCTCCGGGTACAGGGCCTCGACCCCCGTGAGGATCGTCAGGGCGGACGTGAAGTCCTTGTCCCGGGCGGCCCGTACGGCCGCCGCCCGTCCCGCGTCGGCGGCCAGCCGGCGGACGGCCGGCAGGTCGGCGCGGCGGCCGGCGAGCTCGCGCCAGAGGGCGGCGCTCACGTCGTACCGCTCCAGCCGGTGGGCGAGCAGGGCGTGGCGGTGCAGGGAGCCGTCGGTGTGCTCCGCGATGCCCTCGTACGACGCGAGCGCGGCGTGCGGCAGCCCGCGGCGCTCCTGGGCGTGGGCGATCAGGGAGAGCGCGAGGCCGCTGCGGTCGCCGGCGCGGGCGAGGAGCTGCTTGAACGCCAGCTCGGCGCCCGCCCATTCACCGGCGCGCAGCTGCAGCAGCGCGGACACCCAGCGGGCGTCGTCGTCCAGCCCGCGGTGCCGGGCGGCGGACAGCAGGTCGCCGCGCGCCGGTCCCGTCCGGCCCAGGCGTAACCGTGCGTAGGCCCGCTGCACGTAGGCGCGGCCCTGCGCCGGATCACGCTGCAGGGCCTCCGTGAAGTGCCCCTCCGCCGCCGCGTGGTCGCCGAGGCGGGCGGCGGCGCACCCCGACCAGTACCAGCCCTGCCAGTCCCGCGGGATCAGCCGGCAGAGCCGCTGGAACGTCTCCAGCGCCGCCCCGTCCCCGTGCGCCAGCTGCTCCCGGCCGGCCGCGAGCAGCCGCCGGGCGTCGTCGTCCAGCACCGGGCCATGCGCCATACGATCACCCGGCCGCCGCTTCGTCCAGCTCCGACCGCCACCGTCCGGCGTCCCGGTCGTAGTGCAGCGGCCCGATCCGGAACGACGCGAGGTCCAGCGTCAGCAACTGCTCGTACGCCTCGGCCGGCAGCCCCGCCTCCACGACGATCCTCAGCTCCGTCGTGGGGTCCTGCAGGACGAGCGGCACGGGCCGCGGCCGCTCCTCGGGGACGGGCTCCGGCGGCCGGATCCGCGCCACCAGCCGCGCCACCGCGTTCTGCACGCCCGTCGCGGCGCCCGCGCCCAGCCCGCTGAGGAACGCCTGCAGCGGGAGCGCCAGCAGCACCAGCCACGTCAGCTCCTCGGCCGCGCGGTGGTCCAGCACCTGCCGGGTCCGCACCGTGTAGCCGTGCCCGGCCACCTCGCGGACCAGGTCCTCCGCGGCGCCGCCGACCTCCTTGCTCAGCAGCAGCTCCGCCTCCGGTGCCATGGTCACGACCGGCCCCCTCCTGATCCGTACGCCCCGTAGTCGATAAGTAGCACGCGAAACCCGGACGTGTGGTTCATGTGGACGAGAAAGCCCGGGATGCGGCCGTTCCGGTCGCCGGGAGTCGGGCATAGGGTGATCCACATGTTCACCACCAGGCCCACGCTCCAGGGCACGTTCGGCATGTGCGCCAGCACGCACTGGCTCGCCTCGCAGTCCGCGATGGCCGTGCTCGAGGACGACGGGAACGCCTTCGACGCCGCCGTTGCCGCCGCGTTCGTGCTGCACGTCGTCGAGCCTCACCTCAACGGCCCCGCCGGCGACGTGCCCGCGATCATCGCGCCCGCCGGCGGACCCGTCCGGGTGCTGTGCGGCCAGGGCCCCGCGCCCGCCGGCGCGACCGTAGAGCACTACACCTCCCTCGGCCTGGAACTCGTACCCGGCACCGGCCCCCTCGCCGCGCCCGTCCCCGGCGCCGTCGACGCCTGGCTCACGCTGCTGCGCGACCACGGCACCAAGTCCCTCGAGGACGTGCTGAAGTACGCCGTCGGGTACGCCGAGAACGGGCATCCGCCCGTCGAGGCCATAGGCGACACCGTCGAGTCCGTACGGGAGCTCTTCGAGACGGAGTGGACCACCTCCGCCGAGCTCTACCTCCCCGCCGTCCGCCCCGGCGCCCTGATGACCAACCGCCCCCTCGCCGCGACCTGGCGCCGCCTGATCGCCGAGGCCACCGGGCCCACCCGCGAGGCCCGCATCGACGCCGCCCGCCGGGTCTGGCGCGAGGGCTTCATAGGCGAGGCACTCACCGCCTTCGCCGCCCGCCCCGCGATGGACACCTCCGGCGAACGGCACGCCGGGACGCTCACCGGCGACGACCTGGTGCGGTGGGAGGCGACGTACGAGGAGCCCGCGACGTACGACTGGAACGGCTGGACCGTCTGCAAGGCGGGACCCTGGTCGCAGGGCCCGTCCTTGCTCCAGCAGCTCGCCCTGCTGCCGGCGGACGGCCTCGAGTACGGCACCCCGGACTACGTCCACACGCTGGTCGAGGGCACGAAGCTCGCGATGGCCGACCGCGAGGCGTGGTACGGGGACGCCGCGGACGTACCGCTCGACGACCTGCTGTCCGCCGAGTACAACGCCGGGCGGCGGGCGCTGATCGGGGCGGAGGCGTCGTACGAGCTGCGTCCGGGCGCACCCGGCGGACGTACGCCCCGGCTGCCGAAGCTGCCGGCGCCGGCCACCGGCGGCGCGGCCGGCGCGGGCGAACCCACGATGAAGTCACACGACCCGATGGCCGTCCCCGGCGACGACCCCCGCGACCAGTCGCACCGCCGCGGCGACACCTGCCACATCGACATCGTCGACCGCTGGGGCAACATGATCAGCGCCACCCCCTCCGGCGGCTGGCTGCAGTCCAACCCCGTCGTCCCGGAGCTCGGCTTCCCCCTCGGCACCCGCCTCCAGATGACCTGGCTCGAGCACGGCCTCCCCAACTCCCTCACCCCGGGCCGCCGTCCGCGCACCACCCTCACCCCGTCCCTCGCCCTGCGTGACGGCGTTCCCGTCCTCGCCTTCGGCACCCCCGGCGGCGACCAGCAGGACCAGTGGCAGGCGCACTTCTTCCTCGCCGTCGCCCTGCGCCCGCCCGTCCGCGGCGGCTACGACCTCCAGGGCGCGATCGACGCCCCGAACTGGCACACCGACTCCTTCCCCAGCTCCTTCTACCCCCGCGGCATGACCCCGGGCGCGGTCACCCTGGAGTCCCGTTTCGGCGCGGACGTCGTCGACGGCCTGCGCCGCCGCGGCCACGACGTGACGCTCGCCCACCCGTGGTCGGAGGGCCGCCTCTCCGCCGTCGCCCGCGACCCCCGCACGGGGCTGCTGTCGGCAGCCGCTAACCCGCGGGGCATGCAGGGGTACGCCGTCGGTCGCTGACTTGTCATACGTCCATGATTCGATGGGACGCGTGATCGAGGACTTTCTCGCCGGCGACGGGCCGGCCCTGGTGGAGGCGGCGCTGCGACAGGCGTCCGCCGACGAGGTGATGCCGCGCTGGCGGCAGCTCGAGGCGCACGAGATAGCCGAGAAGCGCGGGCCGTACGACCTGGTGACGGTCGCCGACCAGGGCGCCGAGCGGCATCTGGCGCGGTCGCTGGGCGCGCTGCTGCCCGGCTCCGTGGTGGTCGGCGAGGAGGGCGTGTCGGAGGACCCGGAGCTGCTGGCGGCCGTCGGCGGGGACGCGCCGGTGTGGATCGTCGACCCGGTCGACGGCACCTGGTACTTCGCGCACGGGGAGCAGGGGTTCGCCATGCTGGTCGCGCTGGCGTACCGCGGTGAGGTGGTTGCCTCGTGGACGTACGCGCCGGCGCACGACGTGATGGCCGTCGCCGTGCGCGGCGGGGGCGCGCGGGTGGACGGGGAGCTCGTTTCGGTGGGCGCGCGGGCGCCGGGGGCGGACCTGACGGTCGCCACGTCGAGCCCGCAGTACATATCCGACGCGGAGCACCGGCGGCTGCTGCGGCTGGAGACCCCGGGCGTGGCCCGGCGGAACACCGGCTCGGCGGGGCTGGAGTACCTGCGGATAGCGCGCGGGGAGCTGGACGCCGTCGCGTACACCTGGGAGAACCCGTGGGACCACGCCGCCGGACTGCTGCTCGTCACCGAGGCGGGCGGGGTGCACCGGACGGCGGGGGGAGTTCCGTTCCGGGTCACCGGGGGTAATGAACTGCCGTTCGTCACGGCGCGGGACGAGGCGACATTGGGCCACATCCTTGGGTTGCTGGGAGGCGGCGCATAAGGTGCGGGGCGGCCGGTCCTCGGCCGCGGATGGAAGGAGTGCGGGCGAGAATGACGTCGCTGGTCGATGTGGTGGTCGTGGGTGCGGGGCCGAACGGGCTGACCGCCGCGGCCGAACTCGCCCGCCGCGGCTTCTCGGTGGAGGTGTTCGAGGCCGCGGACACCATCGGCGGCGGCGCCCGCACCGAGGAGCTCACCCTCCCGGGCTTCCGCCACGACCCGTGTTCCGCCGCGCATCCCTTCGGGATCAGCTCGCCGGCCTTCCGGGCGCTGGGACTGGAGCGGCACGGGCTGGAGTGGGTGCACGCGGAGCTGCCGATGGCCCACCCGTTCCCCGACGGCACGGCCGCCGTGCTGTCCCGGTCGGTGGGGGAGACGGCGATGTCCCTGGGCTCCCGGGACGCGGGGGCGTGGCGGCGGCTGGTGGCCCCGTTCGCCGGCCGGTGGGACGTACTGGCGCGGGACTTCCTCACGGCCTCCCCCGGCACGATCCCCCGGGACCCGCTGCTGCTCGCCCGCCTCGGCCGCTTCGGGCTGCCGGCGTCGGCGGTGATGCGGCGCTTCACGGGGGAGCGGGCGCGGGGACTGTTCGCGGGACTGGCGGCGCACTCGGCGGCGCCGTCGGGCGGTTTCCTGACGGGGGCGATGGGCCTCGCGTTCGCCCTGGCGGGGCACGCGGTGGGGTGGCCGTTCGCGCGCGGGGGGTCACAGTCGATCTCGGACGCGCTGGCGTCGGTGCTGCGGCTGAACGGGGGCGTGGTGCACACGGGGGTGACGGTGAAGCGGCTGGACGAGCTGCCGCCGGCCCGGGCGTACGTCTTCGACACCTCGCCGACGGCCCTCGCCCGGATCGCGGGGCTGGGGAACGTGTACGAGGGGTATCGGTACGGCCCCTCCGTCTTCAAGATCGACTACGCCCTGTCCGGCCCGGTCCCGTGGACCTCGGCGGACGCCCGCGCGGCGGGGACGGTCCATCTGGGCCCCACGTCGGCGGAGATCGACGCGTCGGAGCGGGCGGCGGTGTCGGGCGCCGACCCGACGGTGCCGTTCCTGATCACGACGCAGCCCACGCCGGCCGACCCGTCGCGGGCGCCGGAGGGCAAGCACGTGTTCTGGGCGTACGGCCACGTCCCGAACGGCTGGCGGGGCGACGCGACGGAGGCGGTCGAGCGCCAGATCACCCGCTTCGCCCCGGACTTCCGCGACCTGATCCTGGCCCGCTCGGTCATGGGCCCACCGGAGCTGGCCTCGCGCAACGCGAACTACGTGGGCGGCGACACGGCCTGCGGCGCCTTCGCGGGCCTCCAGTCCCTCCTCCGCCCCCGCCTGGCCCGAGTCCCGTGGGCGACGCCGCATCCGCGGGTGTTCATCTGCTCGTCGGCGACACCGCCGGGGCCGGGGGTGCATGGGATGGGGGGTCATAACGCGGCTCGGGCGGTTTGGCGGGCGTTGCGGAGGGGGTGAGCTTGTGGGGTCACCTTGTGCTCACCTCACGTGCGAGTTCCACGAACCACGCCGGACCGTGGAGCTCCACGGACCGCATGGTGGCGTGCAGGCGGGCCCGGGTGCGCGAGGACGTGACCGTACGCAGGACGGGCGCGAGCCGTAGCAGCGGCGCCTCCGCCTCGCGCCAGGCGTGGAGTCGGACGAGGGCGGTCAGCTCCGCCAGGATGTTGCCGAACGCGCGCCGGCCTCCGTCGAGGGAGGCGACCGAACTCTGCCGAAGGTGCGGGAGCGCGCCGCGGGGATCGTCCAGGCTGAGGAGGGCCTCGCCCGTGTGCAGGGCGACTTCGGTCGGATCGATCCACCAGGTGAACGCGGGATCGGTGGGCTGGATCGAGTCCTGCAGCGCTCCCGTGGCCCGCTCGAGGGCGTCCAGCGCGCGGGTCCGGTCGCCCGCCTGCGCGAGCCCCCGGGCACGTCGGACCTGGGCCATCAGCGCCACCCGTCCCCGGACCTGACGGCCGGTCAGCATCTCGTCCGTGATCGCCAACGCCTCACCCACCGCGCCGGTGTGCACGTCGACCATGGCGATCAGGTCCAGGATGAACCACTCCAGCGGCGGGTGTCCGGCGAGACGGGCCAAGGTGTGGGCCTCGGCCAGGGTGGCGCGGGCTTCGCGGAACCGGGCCGCGTCGTGCAGCAGCCAGCCGGCGACCTCGCCGATCTCCGCGACCTGGGCGAGGCGCAGCTTGTCGTCGCCGGCGATCGCGGCGCGTTCCGCCTCCCAGACCTGGAGGGCGGCGTCGGCCACGTGGTCGCCACCGTGTCGGTTGTCGTGGGCCAGCAGCCACCCCACGGCGTGCTGCACGTACGCGTCCGGCTCTCGCTCGTCGGGGCTCTCCACCGCCTCGACGACGCCCCGGGCCCGGGCGGCTCCGTGCCGCAGGTCGTCGAGGGGCGTTCCCAGCGCCTGCGCCAGCGACGGCAGCCAGGCGTCGGGGATACACCCACCCCGTTCCCACCGGGAGACCTCGTGGCGGGTGAGGGTGGTGATCCCGGCGATGAGGCACAACCGCTGTGCGAGCGCTCGCTGTGATAACGCGGCCTGCTTGCGCAAGCCTGCCAGATAGGAACCGAACTGCTCGCGCCCTGCCTGGTTGCCCATACGAGTCAAGCTACCCGGCGGCAGGCCCCTCCCGAGGCCACCCCGGTGGCCCCTCCCGTCAAGGGTGAACAGCGGTTTCCTGATGCCACGGTGTTCGGCGGCCGTACGAACGGTTCCGGGCGTCAGCCGACATGAGGAAGCAGAACGACATGCCGCAATCCGTGACCCACGTCCGCGACACCGGCCACCCCGGGTACAGCGAGACCCTGCCCCGCCAACCCGGGAGCGCTGCCGTCGCCCGCCGCCTGGTGCGTACCGCCTGCACGGCGTGGGGTCTGGGGCGATTGGCCGATGACGGTGCCCTGATCGTTTCGGAACTGGTGACCAACACCTTGCGGCATGCCCGGGGTAGGTCTATTCGCGTGATGGTGGAGCGGACGGACCTCGCAACGGTGCGTGTGGCCGTGTCGGACCTTTCCCGTGAACTGCCCGTGTCATGCGTGCGGAACGACGATGCGGAGGACGGACGTGGGCTACTTCTCGTGGCGGAGCTGGCGGCGGACTGGGGGACAGATGCGCGGCGCTGGGGCAAGGTCGTGTGGACTACGTTGAGTTGAGTCTGTTGGGGTCGCGGTGTCCTGCGGCTCGATGCGGGCGTAGCCGCTGCCGAGGACCTCACCCCAGCCCGGCCGGAGGCCGGATGCGCGAGAGCCGACGCGACCGGCAGCCGAAGACCGACGCCCACCTCCGGGCCGCTCCCGTTGTGCCCGTGCACAACCCCCCACCGCCCCCGGTGGTCAGCGGCAGCGATTCCGCCCCGCGCCGTGGACGGGGCCCCGGCGTGGTGCTGGGCTGTGCGCCACCCACGGAAGGAGTGCCGATGACGGCTGCCGCGCTGCAGGTGAGTGAACTCACCGTCGGCTACGGCCCGGTCCAGGCCCTGGAAGGCGTCGACCTCGAGGTGCCCGAGGGCGCCGTCGTCGCCGTGCTGGGCGGCAACGGGGCCGGGAAGACGACCCTGATGCGCGCCGTGTCCCGCACCCTCGGCTTCCACGGCGGCGCGATCCGCGGCGGGAGCGTGACCTTCGGCGGGCGGCGGCTGGACCGGCTGCCCCCGGACAAGGTGGTGGCCGCCGGGGTGGTGCAGGTGCCCGAGGGGCGCCGGGTGTTCGCCCGGATGACGGTGGCCGACAATCTGCGCGCCGGCGGGCTCGGCGCGCGCGGCGGACGGCGGTCCGCGGCGGCGGCCCTGACCAGGGTGCACGAGCTCTTCCCGGTGCTGCGGGAGCGGGCGGGCCAGCCCGCGGGACTGCTGTCCGGCGGCGAGCAGCAGATGCTCGCCCTCGGCCGCGCCCTGATGGGGGGACCGCGGCTGCTGCTCCTCGACGAGCCGTCGCTGGGGCTCGCGCCGCTGATGGCGGAGCGCATCGCCGAGGCCGTCCGGGAGATCAACGCCCAGGGGACGTCCGTACTGCTGGTGGAACAGAACGCCGCGCTCGCCCTGGGCGTGGCGGTCGCCGCCGTGGTGCTGGAGGTCGGCCGGGTCACCCTCTCCGGGACGGCGGCCGAGCTGAAGGGGTCGGACGAGGTACGGCACCGCTATCTCGGCGTCGTCGACGAGACGGCCGCCGCCGACGCGGAGCAGGCCGTCGACGCCTCCGTACCGGCGCTGACGAGGTGGGTGCCATGACCCGGGAGGCACCTCCACCGCTCGCGGTACGCGGACTGACCGTGCGGTTCGCGGGACTGCTGGCGCTGGACGACGTGTCGTTCACCGTCGAGCCCGGGTCGCTGCACGCCCTGATCGGGCCGAACGGGGCGGGCAAGTCCACCACGCTGAACGTCCTGTCGGGCGTGTACCGGGCGACCTCCGGCAGCGTACGGCTGGGGGACGCGGAGGTCACCGGGCTGCGGCCGCACCAGATCGCGGGGCTCGGGATGGCCCGTACCTTCCAGAACCTGGCCATCTCACCGTTCGCCACCGTCGAGGACGCGCTGCTGCTGGGCCGCCACCGGCTGACCCGCACCGGCTTCGTCGCGGCGGGGCTGCGGCTGCCGTCGGCCGCCCGGGAGGCGGCACGGCACCGGGAACGGGTCCGGGAGATCGCCGCGTTCACCGGGCTGGAGCCGTATCTGGGGCAGCCGGCGGCGGCGTTGCCGTACGGGCTGCGCAAGCTCGTCGAGCTGGGGCGGGCGGTGTGCATGGAGCCGCGGGTGCTGCTGCTGGACGAGCCGGTGGCGGGGATGACGTCCGACGAGCGGCGGCGTACCGCGTCCGTGATCGCGGGGGTGCGGGAGAGCCTGGGGATCTCGGTGGTGCTGGTGGAGCACGACATGGGCGTGGTCATGCGGCTGGCCGACACCGTCACGGTGCTCGACTTCGGGCGGTGCATCGCGGACGGGCCGCCCGCGTCCGTACAGAACGATCCGGAGGTGATCCGGGCGTATCTGGGGTCCTCCGGGGCACCCGAGTCCCCTGACTCCCCGAAGGAGGTGCGTCCGTGACGACCTTCCTCGAGCTGCTGATCAACGGCCTCTCGATCGGCTCCGTGTACGCCCTGATCGCCCTCGGCTTCGTGGTCATCTTCAAGGCCACCGAAGTCGTTAACTTCGCCCACGCGTCGCTCCTGCTCACCGGCGGGTTCATCGCCGCGACCCTCAGCGACGACATCGGCTTCTGGCCCGCGCTCCTCGTCGGCATCGGCGGCGCCGCGGCCGTCGGGGCGCTCGTGGAGTTCCTCGTCATCCGCCGCTACCGGGGCTCCGACCACAGCGTGCTGGCGATCGTCACGATCGGCGTGGACATCCTGCTGCTCACCGAACTCACCCGCCGCATCGGCACGGACGTCCTCGCCCTCGGCGACCCCTGGGGCGACCGCGTCGTCACCCTCGGCTCGGTCACCGTGCCGCAGACGCGGATCGCGGCCCTCGTCGCCGCCGCCCTGATCATCACGCTGTTCCTGCTGGCGTTCACGTACACCTCCTGGGGCGTCGCCATGCGGGCGGCGGCCGAGGACCGGGAGACGGCGGCGCTGATGGGCGTACGGCTGGGGCGGGTGTCCCTGGCCGCGTGGGCGGTGGCCGGTGCGCTGGCGGCGGTGGCGGCGCTGTTCCTCACGGTGTTCCCGACGCCGGGGCTGGCGGCGGCGACATCGTTCGCCGCGTTCAAGGCCTTCCCGGCGGCGATCATCGGCGGCCTCGACTCCACCACGGGGGCGCTGGCCGGCGGGCTGATCGTGGGCGTCACGGAGGCGCTGGTGACCGGCTACCAGGACGACCTGAGCTTCCTGGGGCGGGGGATCGGCGAGGTGGCGCCGTATCTGGTGATGCTGCTGGTGCTGCTGGCGCGGCCGGCGGGGCTGTTCGGGACGAGGGAGCTGAGCCGTGTCTGACGTGATGCGCCGTCCGCGTTTCTGGCTGGGCGGTGCGGGAGTGCTCGTCCTGCTCGTACTGCCGTTCTACGTGGACCGGTTCTGGCTGCAGTCGGGGCTGTTCGCGATGGCGGCCGCGATCGGGGCCATCGGGCTGAACATGCTGACGGGTGCCACCGGCCAGCTCTCCCTGGGCCACGCCTTCTTCCTCGCGGTCGGGGCGTACGGCTACTGCGTCCTGGCCGGCACCGGTGACGACGGGGTGACGGGTCTGGGGCTGCCGACGCTGGTCGCCGTGGTCGGCGCGGTGCTGCTCGCGGGGCTCGCCGGGGGGCTGCTCAGTCCCATCGCGGGGCGGCTGCGGGGGGCGTACCTCGGCATCGCGACGCTGGCGCTGATCTTCATCGGGCAGCATGTGCTGTTCAACGCCCGGGATCTGACCGGGGGTTACAACGGGCGTGACGTCCCGCCGCTGAACGTCTTCGGGCTGCGGCTCGACGACGAGACGGCGACGCTGCTGCAGGTGCCGTTCCAGTCGATGGAGAAGCTCTGGTACGCGGGCCTGGTCCTGCTCGCCGTCGGTGCCTTCTTCGCCCGCGGCGTGCTGCACGGCCGGCCGGGGCGGGCGATGAACGCGATCCGCGACCACCAGATCGCCGCCGGGGTGATGGGCGTGCCGGTGGCGCGGGTGCGGGCGCAGGCGTTCGTGGTGTCGTCGATGTACGCCGGGCTGGCGGGCGTACTGCTGGCGCTCGTCTTCCAGCGGACCGTACCGGAGTACTTCGGCTTCGCCCTGTCCCTCGAGTATCTCGCGATGGTCGTCATCGGCGGCCTCGGCTCGGTCTCCGGAGCCGTGCTGGGCGCCGTGTTCGTCTCGCTGCTGCCCCAGCTGCTCGACCGCTACAGCGACGCCCTCCCCCTGGTCTCCGCCCCCGGCACGGGCGGCGTGGCCCCGGGCGAGGCGTCCCGCTATCTCTACGGCGCCGCCGTGGTCGCGGTGGTGCTCTTCCTTCCCGGCGGTCTGACCCGGCTGCGCGCCGGGACCGCCCGCAAGCCTTCGTAACAAACCCTCACGAGGTCCTTCCGTAAAGGAGCACCGCATGCACACTCCGTTCCCCGCACCCGCCTCAAGACGCGTGGTCGTCGCGCTGGCCGCGGTGCTCGCGCTGACCGCCGCCGGCTGCAGCAGCAAGGCCGAGGACGACGAACCCTCCGGTACGGACAAGGGCGGCGCCTCCGCCGTCAAGACCGACAAGGGCGTCGACGCGAAGACGATCACCCTGGGCGCGCTGACCGACATGACGGGCGTCTACGCGACGCTCGGCAAGAGCGTGACGCAGGCCCAGCAGCTGTACGTGAAGCAGACCAACGCGGCGGGCGGCATCTGCGACCGGCAGCTGAAGCTTGAGGTCAAGGACCACGGCTACAACCCGCAGAAGGCGGTGTCCGCGTACACCGAACTGGCGCCGCAGGTCCTCGGGTTCCCGCAGTTCATCGGCTCGCCGTTCGTCGCGGCCGTCAAGCAGCGGATCGACGGGCAGGACAAGGCGCTGGTCATTCCGCAGGCGTGGTCCTCGACGCTGCTGGGGTCCGACTCGATCCGGCAGATCGGGGCCACGTACGACGTGGAGATGATCAACGCGGTGGACTTCCTGGTCAAGGACAAGGGGGTCAAGAAGGGCGACAAGATCGGCCACGTGTACTTCGAGGGCGACTACGGCGAGAGCGCCGTCGCCGGGTCGAAGTTCGCGGCGGAGAAGGCGGGGCTGACGATCGTCGAGCAGAAGATCAAACCCACCGACCAGGACATGACGGCGCAGGTCACGGCGCTGAAGAAGGCCGGCGTCAAGGCCATTCTGATCAGCGCGGGCCCGGCCCAGTCGGCGTCCCTGGTCGGGGTCGCGGCGGCGGCCAAGCTGGCGGTGCCGGTCGTCGGGTCGAACCCGACGTACTCCCCGCAGCTGCTGAAGACGCAGGCGGCGCCGGCGCTGCTGGCGAACTTCTTCTTCGCCGCGTCCACCCTCCCCATCGGCTCCTCCGAGCCGGGCCCGGCGAAGCTGGTGGCCGACTACGAGGCGGAGTACCCCGGTGAGCTGGTGGACAACGGCATGATCGCGGGCTACACGGCGGCCGCGGTGTTCGGCGAGGCGATCAAGAAGGCGTGCGAGTCGAAGGACATCACGCGGGCGGGGGTGACGAAGGCCCTGCTGTCGATGACGTCGTCGGACATGGGCTTCGGCATCACGCACGACTTCTCGGACCCGAGCCAGCCGTCGACGCGGGAGAGCTACATCCTCCACCCGGACGAGAAGGCCAAGGGCGGGGCGTCGGTGGCGAAGGAGAAGTTCACGTCGGAGGCCGCTACGTCGTTCACGCCGTCGGCGGGGTGAACGCCGGGGCGCCGGGGTGCCGTTTGGGTACCCCGGCGCCCGTAGGGCCGTCGTAGACTCGGCAACCCGTCTGCCCGATCTTGAAAAGGGGCGCCTGCCGTGTCGGACGTCACGCCTGCCCACCTGGACAAGGTGCTGGACGGCCTCGCGGAGAACCCCGCGCTGCCGCCGGAGTTCATCCGCAGGCTGTTCGCCCGCCGCACGGGTCTGGGGCGGGTCGCCAAGCGCCCGGACCTGACGGACGACTTGATCCGCGAGATCATCGCCCTGGACGACCATTGGCTCACGCACTCGCTCGCGCTGAACCGCGGCCTGCCCTCCGCCTTCCGGCTGACACTCGCCGGGCATCCGGATCCGTCGGTACGTGTGGCCGTGGTGGTTGCCGCGGAGCACTCGCCGCGTGAGCTGTTCGAGCGCCTGATCGGCGACACCGACTCGAAGGTACGAGACCAGCTCGCGCAGAGCGATCACGTACCGGCGGATCTCCGTGCGAGGCTGGTCTCCGACCCTGACCCCGAGATACGGGCGACCCTCGCCCGCTGGTGGCCGCAGGCGCCGGAGGAGGCACGGCGGCTGCTGCTCACGGATCCGGAGGGGACGGTCCGCGCGCACGCCTGCGCGACGTATTACGCCCGGCTCCCCCATCCCGTCCCGCCCGCTGATCTGATCCCGTCGTTGCTGGCCGACCCGGTTACGCGCGTCGGGGCGGTACGGCACTGCTCGCTCGACGCGGACACGGCGCGGCGGCTGGCGGAGGACCCGGACGAGGAGGTACGTATCGAGGTCGCCGCGCACTCCAGTCTCCCGCCGTCGTTGCGGGACGTACTGGCCGAGGACACCAACCCCCGGGTCATGCTCCGGATCTTCGCCCGCCGGGACACACCGGAGTCGACGCGCTCCACGATCCACGCACATCTGCTGGCGAACGCGTCTCCGAAAGGCTGGCTCGCCGACCTCGAAGGCATGGACGACAACGCCGTCGAACGGCACATCGAGTACGAACTGGCGCGGACGGAGCTCGGCTCCCTGCGGCTCCCGTGGGTGACCGCCGACCCCCTGCCCCACGTGGACTCGCCGTACACCTGCTTCCGCGCCTCCGCCGCTGAGTCCGACACCCTCCCCCCGTCGGTCGTGGCCCGGCTGCTCGACGACAAGTCGAACAGCGTCCGCACCACGATGGCCCGGCACGCCCGCGACCAGGTCGACGCGGCCACCGCCGAACGCCTGGAACGCACCTACCCCCCAACGAACAAGATCCGCTGGCGCCCGGCCGACGACTTCCCCCTCCCGCCCTCTGTCCTCCGCCGCCTGGCCACGGACCCGGACCCGAGAATGCGTGAACTCTCCCCTCGGGACCCTGACCTGCCCCTGAATCTCATCCGCCGCCTGGTTGCCGACCCGGAATCGTCGGTCCGCCGCGAAATCGCGGCCCACCCCGGCGTACCGCCCGATGCGCTGGCCCAGCTCGTGGCCGACGAGTCGGGTTGGGTGGCCGCCGCCGCAGCTGCCAACCCGGGGCTCCCGCTGGATCAGATGGACCGGATCCTCGGGCTGGCGGGCCTGTGAGACCGTCTGGGACGCGGGCCTCTGGTCCAGTGTTCGGGTCTGCCGAGGTGCGCTCAAGCCGTCGAGCGGGTCGGGGCCGCCCGACACACCTACGCGCGTACTGCCGCGTCGTGGTCGGGTTGGGAGCGTTTCCCGTACGCGCGCAGGCGTGTCGGACGTCCCCTTGCTTTCTTTGGCGGCTACCGGAATGTCCCTGGTCACCGCTTCCTGTAGCCCGCCAACCGTGGGGAACTCTCCCGGGTGCAGACATCCGAACGGCTACCCCCGCAGACGCCTGTAAGCGCAACGCTGAGCGCGGTGCCGTACGCCGTGAGGTGACGGGACAGCGTCCCGTCACCTCACAGCCACTCCCGCCCCACTCGCTCCGCCACCCGCTCCAGCAGCGGTCCCGCCTCCGCCATCGACCGGGCCGGGTCCGGCTCCAGCGCCGACAGGGGGTACGCCCGTTCGATCCCCGCCCCCCGCAGGGCCGCCTCGTCGATCGCCAGCCGGCCGCAGACCGCGACGACCCGCTTGCCCGCCGCCCGGGCTGCCGCGGCGACACCCGCCGGGGCCTTGCCGTGCAGGGTCTGGGCGTCCAGCGAGCCCTCGCCGGTGATCACCAGTGACGCACGCTCCAGCGCCGGGGCGAAGCCCAGCACCTCCAGGAGTACGTCGATTCCCGGCCGGAACCGCGCCCCGAGGCCCACCAGCGCCCCGTATCCGATCCCGCCCGCCGCCCCCGCGCCCGGGCGGCCCGCCAGCTCCAGCGCGCGCGGGCCCAGGGTGGCCGCCAGCACCGAGGCGTAGTGCGCCAGCGCCGCGTCCAGCGTGCCGACGTCCCGCGGCGTCGCCCCCTTCTGCGGGCCGTACACCGCGGGGGCGCCCTTCGGGCCGGTCAGCGGGTTGTCGACGTCGCTCGCCAGGATCAGGTCGATGTCCGTGAACCGGGCGTCCAGCCCCGTCAGATCCGCCGACGCCAGCGATGCCAGCGCCCCGCCCCCCGGCCCCACCGGCGCCCCGGCCGCGTCCAGCAGCCGCGCGCCCAGCGCCGTCAGCATCCCGGCGCCGCCGTCCGTCGTCGCGGACCCGCCGACGCCGAACACCACCGTCCGCGCGCCCGCGTCCAGGGCCGCCCGCAGCAGCTCACCGCTGCCGTACGTGGTCGCCGTCAGCGGCGCCAGGGCGTCCGGCGGCAGCAGCTGCAGCCCGGAGGCCTCCGCCATCTCCACCACGGCCGTGTCACCGCGCAGCGCGTACGCCGCCGTCACCGGCGTCCCCACCGGGCCCGTCACGACGACCTCGCGTCGCTCGAATCCGGCGGCCACCGCCGCGGCGACCGTGCCGTCACCGCCGTCGGCGACGGGCAGTGCCTCGATCTCCACCCCGGGCCGCACCCGCCGCAGCCCGGCGGTGACCCGCTCGGCGACCTGTACGGCCGTGAGTGACCCCTTGAACTTGTCCGCGGCGATCAGCACCCGCCCCGGCCTGCTTTCTGCTCCGCCCGTCACATCGCACCCCTTGCTGGTCGAACAGGCAGTCGCGCCGCTGCGACCATATCCGCAAACGCGCCGGAAGGGATCACCGCGCGGGGCTTCCCGCGGGGGAACCGTCAATGCGGCATGCGGAACAAAGGCCCGCATAAAGTGCGATCATGCGTGCCGTCGAGGGGGATCCGCCCAGGACCGACGACTTACCGCGGCCGGACCGGGCGGTGCTCGCGTTCGCCGTGGCGGTCGTGCTCGCCGTCACGGTCTGGGGCGCCGCCGCCCCCGCCACGCTCCGGGGCGCCGGCGGCTGGGTGCTGCGTAACTTCGGCTGGCTCTACGCCGCCGTCGCCGACGTCTTCCTCGTCCTGCTGGTCGTCGTCGCCCTCAGCCGGTACGGGCGGCTGCGGCTGGGCGGCTCCGGCGAGCGGCCGGAGCTCACCACCGTGGCGTGGCTCGGTCTGCTGGCCGGCGCGGGGATGGGCGTCGGCCTGCTGTTCGCCGGCGTCGGTGAACCCCTCGCCGACTACACCGTCCCGCCCCCCGGCTCCGGTGCCGCCCCGCGGACGGACGACGCCGCGCGTACGGCGCTGGAGTACGCGCTCCTGCACTGGACGCTGCATCCGTGGGCGGTCTACGGCGTCACCGCGCTGGCCCTGGCGTACCCGGGCGTACGCGGGATCGGCGGCGCCCTCACGCCGCTGCTCGGCGCCCGGGCGGGCCGTGGCGCCGACGCGCTCGCGGTGTCCGCGGCGGGCGTCGGTACGGCGACGGCCCTCGGCCTGGCGGCGCTGCAACTGACGGCGGGTGCCGGCATCGTGACGGGCCTCGTACCGGGCACCCGGCTGCGGCTGATCGTGTTCGCGGTACTGACGGCCGCCTTCGCCGTATCGGCCCGGCACCGGGGGCTGCGGCGGCTGACCCTGGCGAGCGCCGTCCTCGCCGTCCTGCTCGTGCTCTGGGTGTGGCTCTTCGGGCCGACCGTCCACGCCCTCGACACCCTTCTGACGTCGACGGGCGGATACCTCGCCGAACTGCCCGCGCTCGCGACGGGGGCGGGGACAGGGACGGTCTTCCACTGGGCGTGGTGGCTGTCGCTGGCGCCCGTCGCCGGCGTCTTCCTGGCCAGGATCTCCCGGGGCCGTACGGTCCGCGCGTTCCTGGCCGGCGTGCTGCTGGTGCCGGCCGCGGCCACCGCCGTCTGGTTCAGCGTGCTGGGCGGCGGCGCGATCCGGATGGACCAGCAGGGGACCGCGGAGCTGACGCGCCCGGTGCCGGACGACACGGGGGCGTCGCTGTTCGACCTGCTCAAGGCGCTGCCGCTGGGCGCGGTCACTCCCGTACCGGCGATGATCCTGGTGCTCGTGCTCTTCGTCGCCGCCGCCCGCGCCGGGGCCGGGGCGACGGGCTGCGACCCCCCGACGTGGGCGGCGATCACCTGGGGCGTCCTGATCATCGGCGCGGCGGCGACCCTCCTGACGGCCGACGGCCCCGACGCCCTGCGCACGGCGACGGTCCTGACTGCCCTACCGCTCACCGCCGTCCTGCTCGCCCTGTGCGTGGCCCTCCTGAAGTCCCTCCGCGATCACAGGCCCTAGACTCCCCGCCCATGCCCGACATCAACGCGATCGCCGACCAACTCACCCGCGTCGACGGCGTGGTGGCCGTCCTCCTCGGCGGCAGCCGAGCCCGCGGCACCCACCGCCCCGACTCCGACTGGGACCTCGGCGTCTACTACCGCGGCGACCTCGACACCGACGCCCTGCGCCGCCTCGCCGCCGACCTCACCGGCGCGCCCGTCGAGGTCGCCGGACCCGGCGGCTGGGGCCCGTGGGTCGACGGCGGCGCCTGGCTGACCACACCCGAGGGGGAGGCCGTCGACTGGATCCTGCGCGACACCGACCGCGTCCACGCGGTGTGGCGGGACTGCCGCGAGGGCCGCTACGAGATCGGCGTCCAGCCCGGCCACCCGCTGGGCTTCTTCTCGCCCGTGTACGCCGGCGAGGTCGCCCTGGGGCAGGTGCTCGCCGACCCGTCGGACGAGCTGACGGACCTGCGCGCGCAGACCACGGCGTACCCGCAGGCCCTCGGCAAGGCCCTGTACGAGGGCGCGCTGTGGGAGGCGGGCTTCTGCCTCGACATCGCCGCCAAGGCCCCGCACGACGCCCTGTACGTCCATCTCTGCCTGGCCCGCTGCGTCGGCCTGCTCACCCAGGCCCTGCACGCCCGCGCCGGCCGCTGGTGCCTCAACGAGAAGGGCGCCCTGACCGCCGCCGCGGACCTCCCCGGCGCACCCGCGGACTTCGCCGACCGCGCCACCCGCGCGCTGGCCACGGGCTCGCGGCGCACGGCCCGCGACCTCGTCACGGAGGTGGCGGCCGGTGACCGGGCGTGACCGGATCCGTACCCGGCGCTCTGCCGCGCTGTCAGAGGTGCCCGATACGCTCGGACGAATCCGGCATCGACGAACGCATGGGGGTTGACCGATGAACCGTTCCACCGCTGGACCCTTGCGCAGCTTACGCACAACGGCGGTCGTGACCGCGCTCGCCGTGACCGTACCGCTGGCGGCCGCGACCACCGCCGAGGCGCGGACCGAGCCGTCCGACGCCGTCATCGCCTGGAACGTCCATGCCCAGACGGCCATCTACGAGAACGCCCGCCAGCCGCCGACCACGGCCGCCCGCAGCTTCGCGGTCGTGCAGGGAGCCGTGTACGACGCGGTCAACGCGATCGCCGGCAGCCCGTACGAGCCGCTCGTGACCGCGCCCCGCAGCCGGCGCGGCGACTCGACGCCCGCCGCCGTCGCCGCGGCCGCGCACGACGTACTCCTGTGGATGTTCCCCGCCCAGGAGGAGTCCCTGGACGCGCAATACGACGAGGCGCTCGCCGCGGTCCCCGACGGCCGCGCCGAACGGGGCGGTGTCGCCGTCGGGGAGGCCGCGGCCGCCGCCATGATCGACAGCCGCCGCGACGACGGCTTCGACCCCGCCGCGCCCTGGCCCGTCGGCGCCGAGCCCGGCGACTGGCGCCCCACCCCGCCCGGCTACATCGGCGTCGGCGCCTGGACCCCCTTCCTCAAGCCGTTCGTCATCCGCGACGCGGGCGACTACCCCGTCAAGCCGCCGCCGGCCCTGACCAGCGCCGCCTGGGCCCGCGACCTCAACGAGGTGAAGGCCGTCGGCTCGGCCGGCAGCACCGTACGCACGCAGGACCAGAAGGAGGCGGCGATCTGGTGGGACGACCCGCGCCAGGTCGAATGGGCCATCGGCCGCCAACTGGCCACCACGCACGGGCTCGGCGCCCTGCAGACCGCCCGGATGCTCGCGATGGTCTACGTGACGGCGATCGACGCGCTGATCCCGTGCTACGCCGCCAAACTGCGCTACAGCCTCTGGCGCCCGGTGACGGCGATCCCGCTGGCCGGCACCGACGGCAATCCGGCCACCGGCCCCGAGGAGGGCTGGACCCCGCTGCGGGGCACGGCGCCGTCGCCGGAGTACCCGTCGGGGCACGCGTGCTTCACGACGGCGACGATGGCGGCGCTGCGGGTGTTCTTCGGGCGTGACGACGTGTCGTTCGGCGCCGCCAGCGCAGACTCCGGTACGACGCGGCACTTCGACAGCCTCGCGGCGGCGGCGCGGGAGGTGCAGGGGGCCAGGATCTGGGCGGGCGTGCACTACCGCTCCGCCGTCGAGGAGGGCGACATACTCGGCCGGGAGGTCGCGCGCGACGTCCTGGACCGCGCGTTCGTCCGCCGCCGCTGACGGCGCGTCCTCCGGTCTCTCCCTCCTGACGCGAGGGGAAGGCCGGAGGATCCGGTCAGAACAGGGCGCCGGCGTCCTCCTGCGCCTTCCCCGTGGACTCGAAGCCCAGCAGATACCGCTTGCGCTCCAGGCCGCCGCCGTAGCCCGTCATGCTGCCGTTGGCGCCGACGACGCGGTGGCACGGGACGATGATCCCCACCGGGTTCTTGCCGTTGGCCAGGCCCACCGCGCGGGACGCGGCGGGGTTGCCGACGCGCTCGGCGAGTTCACCGTACGAGATGGTCTCGCCGTACGGGATGGCGCGGAGCTGCTCCCAAACCCGCTGCTGGAACTCCGTGCCCGCGAGCCGCAGCGGCAGGTCGAACGTGGTGCGCTCGCCGGCGAAGTACGCCGTGAGCTGGGCGGCGGCCGAGGCGAACGGCTCGTCGGCCGGATCGCCCCGGACGCCGAAGGTCTCCTCCGCGGGGCGGTGGCGCTGGCCCGTCATGTAGAGGCCGGTGAGATGGTCGTCGTCCGCGACCAGCGTGAGCGGGCCGACGGGGCTGTCGACGACGGTGTGCGTACGCATCTGGTGTCACTCCTGGGGCATGAGGTTGATCGGATGGTCGTCGGTGGCCCAGAGGTACTGGACCGCGTACGCCCGCCACGGCTGCCAGGCCGCCGCGTGACGGGTCAGCGCGGCGGGCGCGGACGGCAGCCCGAGAGCCTGGGCGGCCTTGCGGATCCCGAGGTCGGTGGGGAGGAACGCGTCCGGGTCGCCGAGCCCGCGCATCGCGATGACCTCGACCGTCCACGGCCCTATCCCCGGCAGCGCGGCCAGCCGCTCCCGGGCCCGCGCCCAGTCGCTGCCGCCGCCCAGGTCCACCTCGCCGGAGGCCAGGGCGGCGACGAGGGTGGTGAGGGTCGTACGGCGGGACCGCGGCATGGCGAGGGTCTCCGGGTCGAGGCCGGCGAGGGTCTCCATGGCGGGGAAGAGGTGCGTCAGGCCACCGCCGAAGGGATCCTCGACGGGTGTCCCGTACGCCTTGACGAGCCGCCCCGCGTGCGTGCGCGCCGCGGCCGTCGACACCTGCTGCCCGAGCACCGCCCGTACGGCGAACTCCGCGCCGTCCACCGTCCGCGGCACACGGCGCCCCGGGGCCTTGGCCACGAGCTCCGCGAGCTGCGGGTCGCGGCTCAGCTGCTCGTCCACGGCCACCGGGTCCGCGTCAAGGTCCAGCATCCGCCGGCAGCGGGCGATGGCGACCTGGAGGTCCCGCTGGTCGGTGAGGGCCAGGCGGCAGCCGATGTGGTCGGGGGCGGGCGTCAGGCTCACGACGCCGTGGCCGTACGGGAGGCGCAGCGTGCGGCGGTACGAGCCGTCGCGCCATTCCTCGACGCCGGGGACGGCGGTGGCCACGAGGTGGCCGAAGAGATTGTCGGGCGTCAGGGGGCGGCGGAAGGGCAGCCGCAGGCCGATCACACCGGGGACGGCCGGGGGCTTCGCGGCGCGGGCGGCGCGGCGGCGGAGCTCGGTGGGGGAGAGGGCGAAGACCTCCTGGACGGTGTCGTTGAACGTCCGGATGGAGGAGAAGCCGGCGCCGTACGCGATGTCGCTCATCGGCAGCCCGGAGGTCTCGATGAGGACGCGCGCCGTCTGCGCCCGCTGGGCCCTGGCCAGGGCCAGGGGACCGGCGCCGAGCTCCTCGTTGAGCTGGCGCTCGATCTGGCGGGTGCTGTAGCCGAGCCTGGTCGCGAGGCCGGTGACGCCCTCGCGGTCGACGACGCCCTCGGCGATCAGACGCATGGCGCGGGCGACGGCGTCGGCGCGGACGTTCCACTCGGGGGAGCCCGGGCTGGTGTCGGGCCGGCAGCGCTTGCAGGCCCGGAAGCCGGCGGCCTGCGCGGCGGCGGCGCTGGGGTGGAAGACCATGTTCGCGGGCTTCGGGGGGACGGCGGGGCAGCTGGGGCGGCAGTAGATGCCGGTGGTCCTCACCGCGGTGAAGAACCACCCGTCGAAGCGTTGGTCCTTCGCCTGGACGGCCCGTATGCAGCGTTCCCGGTCCCTGTACATGCCCCTAGCCTCTCCTGAGCCCGGGGCCCTCGGCTAGCGGGAATCCGACATCACTGTCTTCCCCCCCGCGAGGGCACGGCAAAGGGGCCCGGGGAAGAACCCCGAGCCCCTCAGACGCAAGAGAACCGATCACCCCTGGGCGGCAGCCCTGGCCTCACGGCGGTTGTCGCGGATCGTGTTCACCCGCCGCGCCGTGGCGAACAGCGGGATCGTCGCCGCGGTGACCACCTGAAGCGCGCACCCGGTCTGCAGCAGCGCCGAGGCACCGGGCGCGTCGAAGGCCCACGCGGTCAGGCACCCCATGCTGATCAGGATCCACAGCAGCGTGGCCGCGGCCAGCCGCCCCCGGGGCTTCGGGTACTCGACCCGGCTCACCATCAGCCAGGCCACCCCCACGATCGCGAGCAGCGTCGGCACGAACGGCAGCTCGAGCAGCACGATCGACACGACGGTCAGCGCGCCGAACGGCGACGGCATCCCCTGGAACACCCCGTCCCGTACCGTCACGCACGAGAACCGCGCCAGCCGGAGCACGACGGCCAGCAGCACCACGACGGCCGCCACCGTCGACACCCGCTCATGTGCGTCCACGGCCACGATGCCGTACACGAGCACGAAGTACGCCGGCGCCAGCCCGAAGCTGACCAGGTCCGACAGGTTGTCCAGCTCCGCCCCCATCGCGGAGGACCGGAACTTGCGCGCGACCAGCCCGTCGAAGAGGTCGAAGACGGACGCGAGCAGCATCAGCATCACGGCCGTGGCGGCCGAGTGCCGGGCGATGCCCCCGTCACCGTCGGTCCCCATCAGGTGCGGCATCAGCACACCAGTGGTCGTGTAGTACACGGCGAGGAAGCCGCACGTGGCGTTCGACAGCGTCAGGGCGTCCGCGATGGACAGCCGCGTGGACAGCGGCATGTCCTTCGTGGCGTCGTCCACGGCGTCGTCGACCCAGGTCGTCTTGTCGGGATCAATCACGGTCAAGGCGAGTCACCCCCGCGACAGTGGCCTGGCCGACCTCGACCCCGGCCTCGACGCCCTCCGGGAGGTAGACGTCGACGCGCGAGCCGAAGCGGATGAGGCCGATCCGGTCACCCTGCTCCACCTTCGTGCCGGCCGGCACGTAGGGCACGATCCGGCGCGCGACCGCGCCGGCGATCTGGATCATCTCCACGTCGCCGAGCTCCGTGTCAAGGTGCCAGACGACCCGCTCGTTGTTCTCGCTCTCCTTGTTGAACGCGGGCACGAACCCGCCGGGGATGTGCTCCACCGACGTGACGGTGCCCGCCAGGGGCGCGCGGTTGACGTGGACGTTGAGCGGGCTCATGAAGATCGCGACGCGGGTGCGTCCGTCCTTCCACGGCATGATGCTCTGCACCACGCCGTCGGCGGGCGAGATCACCCTGCCGTCGGCGATCTCACGGTCGGGGTCGCGGAAGAACCACAGCATGCCCGCCGCGAGCGCGGTGGTGGGCACAGCGGCCACGGCCCACTTCCCGGAGCGCCGGGAGCGGGCGAGGCTGACTGCTGCGGTGGCCAAGGTCGGGAGGAGCCACGGCGACGCACCGCGGGCCAGGCGGACCTTGCGACGCGGCTCTTCGGAGTTGCTGTGGGGCATGGATGACCTTCGTAGCGGAGGGTGCCGCGTAGACAGGGGGGACGGCGGCTTTCCGGGATGTTACCGGTTGTGACGGGCACCTCGGCAAGCTCGCGGGGACCGGCGGTGGGAACACAACGGCTAAGAACCGCCGTCGTGTTCCCGGCTTCTCCCCACAAAAACGACACTACCCCTGACTTCTGTACTCCTCGAGTAGCCGGCGGCCAATGATCATTTTCTGGATCTCGGCGGTACCTTCCCCGATGAGAAGCATCGGCGCCTCACGGTACAGACGCTCGATCTCGTACTCCTTGGAGAAGCCGTAGCCACCGTGGATGCGGAACGCGTCTTCCACCACCTCCTTGCAGTATTCGGAGGCGAGATATTTCGCCATCCCTGCTTCGAGGTCGTTACGTTCCCCGGTGTCCTTTTTGCGTGCTGCTCGGACCATCATGGCATGGGCAGCCTCGACTTTGGTAGCCATCTCCGCAAGCTTGAACTGAATCGCCTGGTGGTGCGCGATCGGCTTGCCGAAGGTATGCCGCTGCTGGGCGTAGTCCACGCCCAGCTCGAAGGCACGCTGGGCCACCCCGCAGCCACGGGCGGCGACATTGACCCGGCCGACCTCGACGCCGTCCATCATTTGGTAAAAACCTCGGCCGGTGGTGCCGCCGAGTACCCGATCACCCGGAATGCGCAGTCCGTCCATGATGAGCTCGGTGGTGTCGACCCCCTTGTAGCCCATCTTGTCGATCTTCCCGGGAATGGTCAGCCCCGGCCGCACCTCGCCGAATCCGGGCTCCTTCTCCACCAGGAACGTCGTCATCGACTTGTGCGGCGCCGTGCCCTCGGGATGCCCCTCGTCGGTCCGGCACAGCACCGCGACCAGCGTGGACGTGCCACCGTTCGTGAGCCACATCTTCTGGCCCGTGAGCAAAAAGTCGTCCCCGTCGCGCACACCCTTGGACGTGATGGCCGACACATCCGAGCCCAGCCCCGGCTCGGACATCGAAAACGCGCCACGCACCTCACCGGCCGCCATCCGCGGCAGGAAGTGGTCCTTCTGCTCCTGTGTGCCGTGCTGCTTGAGCATGTACGCCACGATGAAGTGCGTGTTGATGATTCCCGACACACTCATCCAGCCGCGCGCTATTTCCTCCACGCACAGCGCGTATGTGAGAAGGGACTCACCGAGCCCGCCGTACTCCTCCGGGATCATCAGCCCGAAGACGCCGAGCTCCTTCAGGCCCTCCACGATCTCGGTGGGATATTCGTCACGGTGCTCCAGCTCCGTGGCCACCGGGATGATCTCTTTGTCGACGAATCCGCGGACCGTCGAGACGATCTCCCGCTGGATGTCGGTCAGACCCTCGGTCTGCGCCAGTCTGCCCATGGCTCAGCCCTCCCGGAGTTCCGGACGCCCGGGCTGTTCGCCGCCGCGCGCCTCGATGTACGTGGCCGTGGGCACCATCACCTTGCGCCGGAACACGCAGACGAGGGTGCCGTCCTGCTTGTAGCCCTTGGTCTCGACGTAGACGATGCCCCGGTCGTTCTTCGACTTGGACGGCCACTTGTCGAGCACGGTCGTCTCGCCGTAGAGGGTGTCGCCGTGGAACGTCGGCGCCACGTGCTTGAGCGACTCGATCTCCAGATTGGCGATCGCCTTGCCGGAGACGTCCGGCACGGACATGCCCAGCAGCAGGGAGTAGATGTAGTTGCCGACGACGACGTTGCGCTTGAAGTCGGTCGTCTCCTCCGCGTAGTTCGCGTCCATGTGGAGGGGGTGGTGGTTCATGGTGAGCAGACAGAACAGATGGTCGTCGTACTCGGTGACCGTCTTGCCGGGCCAGTGCTTGTAGACGGCACCGACCTCGAACTCCTCGTAGGTGCGGCCGAACTGCATGGTCAGGCCCCCGGAATCTCGAACTTGGACGTCCGGGTCATCCCGGCCGCCCGGCCCTTGCCCGAGATGACCAGGGCCATCTTCCGGCTGGCCTCGTCGATCATCTCGTCGCCGAGCATCGCGGAGCCCTTCATGCCGCCGGCCTCGGACGTGCAGTACTCGTACGCGTCCAGGATCAGCTCGGCGTGGTCGTAGTCCTCCTGCGAGGGCGAGAAGATCTCGTTCGCCGGGCCGATCTGGTCCGGGTGCAGGGTCCACTTGCCGTCGAAGCCCAGCGCCGCGGCCCGGCGGGCCACCGTCGCGAAGGCGTCCGTGTCGCGGATCTGGAGGTACGGGCCGTCGATCGCCTGCAGGTCGTTGGCGCGGGCGGCCATCAGGATCCGCATCAGGATGTAGTGGTACGCGTCGGCGTCGTAGCCGGGCGGCTGCTCGCCCACGACGAGCGACTTCATGTTGATGGACGCCATGAAGTCCGCCGGGCCGAAGATGATTGCCTCCAGCCGCGGCGAGGCGGCGGCGATCTCGTCGACGTTGACGAGCCCCTTGGCGTTCTCGATCTGCGCCTCGATGCCGATCTTCCCGACCTCGAAGCCCATGGTCTTCTCGATCTGCGTCAGCAGCAGGTCCAGCGCGACGACCTGCTGGGCGTCCTGCACCTTCGGCAGCATGATGCAGTCGAGGTTCTGGCCGGCGCCCTCGACGACCGTGACGACGTCGCGGTACGTCCAGTGCGTGGTCCAGTCGTTGACCCGCACGACACGGGTCTTGCCGGTCCAGTCACCCTCGTTCAGGAACTTCACGATGGTGTGCCGGGCGTCCGGCTTGGCCAGCGGCGCGCACGCGTCCTCCAGGTCCAGGAAGACCTGGTCGGCGGGCAGGCCCTGCGCCTTCTCCAGGAACCGGGGGTTCGATCCCGGGACGGCGTGACAGCTGCGGCGCGGGCGCAGACGGTTGACAGGGCCGGTCATGCGGATACCTCCAGGGGGTCGAGCTTGTTCGCTTGGCGGATCTCGTCGACGATACGTCCGATGATCTCCGTGATACCGAAGTCCTTCGGCGTGAAGACGGCTGCCACACCGGCTTCGACCAGGACTTTCGCGTCCGCCGACGGGATGATCCCGCCGACGACCACCGGGATGTCGTCCACCCCCGCCCGGCGCAGCCGCGCCAGGACGTCGGGGACCAGCTCGGCGTGCGAGCCGGAGAGGATCGACAGGCCCACGCAGTGCACGTCCTCGGCGACGGCCGCCGAGACGATCTGCTCCGGGGTCAGCCGGATGCCCTGGTAGACCACCTCGAACCCGGCGTCCCGGGCCCGTACGGCGATCTGCTCGGCACCGTTGCTGTGCCCGTCCAGACCGGGCTTGCCGACGAGCAGCCGCAGCCGACCGGCCCCGAGGTCCTCGGCGGTACGGGACACCTTCGCCCGTACGGAGGCCAGCGAACTGCCCTCCTCCCCGCCGGTCGACACGGGCGCCGACGACACGCCCGTGGGGGCGCGGAACTCGCCGAAGACGTCCCGCAGCGCCCAGGACCACTCACCGGTCGTGACACCCGCCCGGGCGCACTCCAGCGTCGGCTCCATCAGATTGGCGGTCCCGGCCGCGGCCGACTTCAGCGCGGACAGCGCCCGCTGGGCGCGCTCCTCGTCGCGCTGCAGCCGCCAGTCGTGCAGCGCCGACACCACCCGGTGCTCGGTCGCCGGGTCCACGGTCATGATCGCGGTGTCCAGGTCGGCGGTGAGCGGGGAGGGCTCGGTCTCGGTGTACGAGTTCACCCCCACGATCTTCTCCTCGCCCGACTCGATCCGGGCCCGCCGCTCGGCGTGCGAGGCGACCAGCTGCGCCTTCAGGTACCCCGACTCGACGGCCGCGACCGCGCCGCCGAGCTCCTCGATGTGGTCCATCTCGGCCAGCACCTCGTCGACCAGCCCGGCCACCTTCGCCTCGATCACCGTCGAGCCCGCGAAGATGTCCTCGTACTCCAGCAGGTCCGACTCGTGCGCCAGCACCTGCTGGATCCGCAGCGACCACTGCTGGTCCCACGGCCGGGGCAGCCCCAGCGCCTCGTTCCAGGCGGGCAGCTGCACCGCGCGGGCGCGGGCGTCCTTCGACAGGGTGACGGCGAGCATCTCCAGCACGATGCGCTGGACGTTGTTCTCCGGCTGCGCCTCCGTCAGGCCCAGCGAGTTCACCTGCACCCCGTACCGGAACCGCCGCTGCCGCGCGTCGGTGATGCCGTACCGCTCGCGGGTGACCTGGTCCCAGATGCGGGTGAACGCCCGCATCTTGCACATCTCCTCGACGAACCGCACCCCGGCGTTGACGAAGAAGGAGATCCGCGCGACGACGTCGCCCATCTTCCCGGCCGGCACCTGCCCGGAGTCGCGCACCGCGTCCAGCACGGCGATCGCGGTGCTCATCGCGTACGCGATCTCCTGCACCGGCGTGGCCCCGGCCTCCTGCAGGTGGTAGCTGCAGATATTGATCGGGTTCCACTTCGGGACGCTGGCGACCGTGTACGCGATCGTGTCCGTCGTCAGCCGCAGGCTGGGTCCGGGCGGGAAGACGTACGTCCCCCGGGAGAGGTACTCCTTGATGATGTCGTTCTGCGTCGTCCCCGACAGTTTCCCCAGGTCGGCGCCCTGCTCCTCGGCGACCACCTGGTACAGCGCCAGCAGCCACATGGCGGTGGCGTTGATGGTCATCGAGGTGTTCATCCGGTCCAGGGGGATGTCCTGGAAGAGCCGGCGCATGTCACCCAGATGCGAGACGGGGACCCCGACCCGGCCGACCTCGCCGCGGGCGAGGACGTGGTCGGGGTCGTACCCGGTCTGCGTGGGCAGGTCGAACGCGACCGACAGGCCCGTCTGGCCCTTGGCGAGGTTGCGCCGGTAGAGCTCGTTCGAGGCCTCGGCGGTGGAGTGCCCCGCGTAGGTCCGCATCAGCCACGGACGGTCCTTGCTCCGTGCCATCAGATGTTCCTGAAGCGGTTGATCGCGTCGATGTGCTGACCGCGCATCTCCTCGTCGCGCACACCCAGACCCTCCTCGGGGGCCAGGCACAGCACGCCGACTTTGCCCTGGTGGAGGTTGCGGTGCACGTCGTACGCGGCCTGGCCCGTCTCCTCCAGGGAGTACGTCTTGGACAGCGTCGGGTGGATCTTGCCCTTGGCGACCAGGCGGTTGGCCTCCCACGCCTCGCGGTAGTTGGCGAAGTGAGAGCCGATGATGCTCTTCAGCGACATCCACAGATACCGGTTGTCGTACTCGTGCCGGTAGCCCGAGGTGGACGCGCAGGTCACGATGGTGCCGCCCTTGCGGGTGACGTACACCGAGGCGCCGAAGGTCTCGCGGCCCGGGTGCTCGAAGACGATGTCGACGTCCTCGCCGCCGGTGAGCTCGCGGATGCGCTTGCCGAAGCGCTTCCACTCCCGCTGGTCCTGGTTGTGCTCGTCCTGCCAGAACTTGTAGCCCTCGGCGTTGCGGTCGATGATCGCCTCGGCGCCCATGGCGCGGCAGATCTCGGCCTTCTGCGGGTTGGAGACCACACAGATCGGCGTGGCGCCGCCGGCCAGCGCGAACTGGGTGGCGTAGCTGCCGAGCCCGCCGCTCGCGCCCCAGATCAGCACGTTGTCGCCCTGCTTCATGCCCGCGCCGTTGCGTGAGACGAGCTGGCGGTACGCGGTGGAGTTGACCAGCCCCGGGGCGGCCGCCTCCTCCCAGCTCAGGTGCTGGGGCTTGGGCATCAGCTGGTTGGACTTGACCAGGGCGATCTCGGCCAGGCCGCCGAAGTTCGTCTCGAAGCCCCAGATGCGCTGCTCGGGGTCGAGCATCGTGTCGTTGTGCCCGTCGGAGCTCTCCAGCTCCACGGACAGACAGTGCGCGACGACCTCGTCACCGGGCTGCCAGGAGTTGACGCCGGGGCCGGTGCGCAGCACCACGCCCGCGAGGTCGGAGCCGATCACGTGGTACGGCAGGTCGTGGCGCTTGGCCAGGTCGCTGAGCCGCCCGTAACGCTCCAGGAAGCCGAAGGTGGACATGGGCTCAAAGATGCTCGACCACACCGAGTTGTAGTTGACCGAGCTGGCCATGACGGCGACGAGGGCCTCGCCGGGGCCCAGGGCGGGCACCGGCACCTCCTCGACGTGCAGGGACTTGCGGGGGTCCTTCTCGCGGCTCTCGAGGCCCTCGAACATGCCGGCCTCGTCCTTGTGGACGGTGACGGCGCGGTAGGACTCCGGTACGGGCAGCGCGGCGAAGTCCGCGGTGGTCGTGTCGGTCGCCATGATGGCGTCAAGGATCTGGTTCACGGTGTGTGCCTCCGGCGAAGCGCGTGGTGCGGGAACGCTTGGGGGACGTCGGGGGTGTTGCCCGTCGGTTCAGTGAGAAAGCTGGGTGCGCGGGTGTGCGCCGTGCCTGTGACGAGGCGTGTCCGGGCGCGCGGTGATGCGTTTGCGGGGACAGCCGACGCACTTCTGTTCGATATGCGCCGGCCGCCCGGACACCCTCAAGGTATGGCACGGCGTGCCACTCGGCAAGACACTCGGTGCCAGGAATTTCACTCAGATGTCGATTGGGGTGGCACGGATGAGCGATCATCGTTCGTTGCTTTGACACGGACTTGCCACAAAACGGCCGGAAGCGTTGCCGCCGCCGCGGGCCGGTGGGCATGATCCGGAACCATGAACGACGCTCACGCCCCGGACGGGGACCGGTACGTGATACCCCAACAGCCCGGCACGGCGGGCGGGTTCGGCCCGCCGCCGCCGATGGGACCGGGCGGGCCGCTAGCTCCCGGCGGCCCGCCCGCTCCGCCTCCGGGTCCGCCCGTGGGCGGTCCTCCGGCACCGCCTCTCGTGGACGAACGGCCGCGGATCGCGCTCGCGCAGGGGGAGGCGCTGCCGGTGGCCCGGACGGGGAAGCGGCTGCTGGCGTTCACCGTCGACCAGCTGATCGCCTGGACGCTGGTCGTGGCCCTGGGGGCCGCCGTCAGCGGGGCGCTGGTGGCGTACGTGCAGTCGCAGGTCTCCGACCCGGTGTTCTGGCAGGACATCCTCCGGCACGCGTTCAGCAGCGCCTGGCCGCGGCTGGTCGCCGGGCACGCGGAGGCGGCGGGGGAGGCGGCGCTGGACACGGCCGTGCAGGACCTCGTCGACAAGCTGCTGGTCCCGGTGCTCGCCGGTGTCGCGGTGATCGTCCTCGCGGTGGCGTTCCTGCCGGTGGTGTACCAGTGGGCGGGCCTGAACTGGTTCGGTACGACGCCGGGCCGGCTGCTCGCGGGCGTCAAGGTGGTCCGCCCGCCGCACCCGCACGACCTCCCCGACCGCCGGCCCCGCCGCCTCCCGGCCCGCCACGCCCTCGTACGGTCCCTGATCGGGCCTCCGCTGCTGGTCCTGGGCCTGCTGCTGGCGATCCCCGCGGGGATCGGGATGGCGGCCCTGGGGGTGACGATCACGGGCGTCCTCGTCCTCGCCCTGGGCGCTCTGCTCGTCTGCGTCGGCGCCTGGGACCCGATCCACGCCCTGACGGGTCCGGACCCGACGCGCCGCACGCTGCACGACCGCGCGTCCGGCACGCTGGTCGTCGACCTCTGCCGGGCGGAGGCGGCGCGACGCCTCGCGGGCACGGCGGGCGCGCAGATGAAGGGGCTGGCAGGCGGGGCCGTCGGCCAGGCGGGGTCCCGGCTGGCGGGGCTCGGCGCTCAGGCCCGGGACAGCCAGGCGGTCCAGTCCGCGGGGGCGCGGCTGGCGCAGGCGCGGGACTCCAGTGCGGCTCAGGCGGCGGCGTCCCGGTTGGCTCAGGCCCGCGACAGCAACGCGGCTCAGGCGGCGGCGGCCCGGCTGGCGCAGGCGCGTCAGAGTGACGCGGCGCGGCGGCTGGGGAGCCGTCTCCGTCAGGCGAAGAACCGGCTCTCGCCGGGGGACGACGCCCCTCGCTGAGGGGGGCGGGCGTCGACTGCCGGTCACCGTCGAGTCGGCGCTGCGCGCCTCGTCCTCAAACGCCGGACGGGCTTGAGGGGGCTGCTTTGCGCTCTTGGCCGACGGTATGGCTGATGATGCCCGATCCAGCCGCAGGTCGAGAGCGGGAAGAACCCCCTTCCAGCCCGTCCGGCGTTTGAGGACAAGGCGCGCAGCGCCGAGCTGCCTGCCGGCGGCCGAGAGCGCAAAGACACCCCCTTCCAGCCCGGCCGGCGTTTGAGGCCGGAGGCGCGCAGCGCCGACTCCGCACGGCCGACGGCCAAGAGCGCGAAGACACCCCATCCCAGCCCGTCCGGCGCTTGAGGACAAGGCGCGCAGCGCCGTAACAGCCCGGCCGGCGCTTGAGGCCAGAGGCGCGCAGCGCCGATTCGGGGTCTGGGGGCGGAGCCCCCAGGAGCGAGCCGCGGCCCCTTGGGGGCCTACCGCGCCTGCGAGCCCAGGGCCTTCTCGATCGTCCGCATGACCTCCCCCAGAGGGGCGTCCGTGCGCGCGACCGCCACCAGAACCTCGTCCCCCGCGGTAGCCGTCACCGACGGAGTCGCCGCCGCGCGGGGGTCGACCCCGCCCCAGCGGCCGACCCCCGTGCCGAAGGTTTCGCGGACCACGTCGAAGGCGTGGTCCAGCTGCGTGTCCACGTCCCCCTGACCGCCCGCGCGCAGCCACCGCCGCAGGACGTGGTTGTGCGCCGTGACCACCGCGGACGCCGCCACCTCCGCGAGGAGCGGGTCATCGCTCCCGCCCCGGTGCGCGACCTCGTCGAAATGCCCGAGCAGATACCGCGTGAACAGCCGCTCGTACCGCGACACGGACGCGATCTCCCGCTCCCGCAGCGTCGGCACCTCACGCGTGAGGCGATACCGCTCGACGGACACCGCGGGGGAGGCCGCGTACATCTTCATGACCTCCTTGATCCCCCGGCACACGGTGTCGAGCGGGTTCTCGTGCGGCGGGGCCGCGTCGAGGACCGCGTTCACCCGCTCGAGCGTGTCGTCGTGGTCCGGGAAGATCGCCTCCTCCTTGGACCGGAAGTGCCGGAAGAACGTCCGCCGGGCCACCCCCGCGGTCGCCGCGATCTCGTCCACCGTCGTCGCCTCGTAGCCCTTCGTGGCGAACAACTGCATTGCTGCCGCCGCGAGTTCGCGGCGCATCTTCAGGCGCTGTCCGGCGGCGTTCGTACGGGTGGGCTTTGCAGGCTGCGACATGAGTGTGAACGTACTCCATGCGTCAGCGGCGGGCATACTCGCGGAAACCCCGGCCGGTCTTACGGCCCAGGCACCCCGCCGCCACCAGGTGCTCGAGCAGCGGCGCGGGCGCCAGCCCGGGGTCGCGGAACTCCCGGTACAGCACCTGCTCGATGGCCAGCGACACGTCCAGACCGACCACGTCCAGCAGCTCGAACGGCCCCATCGGATAGCCGCCGCCCAGCTTGATGGCCGCGTCGATGTCGTCCGGCGTGGCGTAGTGCTCCTGGACCATCTTGACCGCGTTGTTCAGATACGGGAACAGCAGCGCGTTGACGATGAACCCCGCCCGGTCCCCGCAGTCCACCGCGTGCTTGCGCACCTCGCCGCAGACCTCGTGCACCGTGGCCCGCACGTCGTCGCCGGTGAGGACGGTGCTCACCACCTCGACCAGCTTCATCGCCGGCGCCGGGTTGAAGAAGTGCATGCCGATCACGTCCTGCGGCCGCGACGTGGCGCGGGCGCAGGCGATCACCGGGAGCGACGAGGTGGTGGTCGCGAGGACCGCGCCCGCCTTGCACACCTTGTCCAGCGTCGCGAACAGCTCCCGCTTGACGTCCAGGTCCTCGGCGACGGCCTCGACCGCCAGGTCCACGTCGGCGAACGCGTCCAGCGAACCGGCCGGGACGATCCGGCCGAGCGCCGCCTCCGCGTCCGCCGCGCTCAGCCGGCCCTTGTCGACGGATCGCCGGAACGACTTGCCGATACGGGCCTTCGCCGCCACCGCCTTCTCCTGGCTGCGCGCGGCGAGGACCACCTCGTACCCGGCCTTGCCGAACACCTCCGCGATCCCGCTCGCCATCGTGCCGGAGCCCGCGACACCGACCCGGCGGACGGTGCGCCCGCCGGCGTCGGCGTCACGTCCGGCGGGCGTGAGCCCGTCCGGGACCACCTGCGCGCTCCCCGGCGCCGCGTAGGTGTAGAAGCCGCGCCCCGCCTTGCGGCCGGTCAGCCCCGCCGAGGCCAGCTGGGCGAGGATCGGCGCGGGGGCGTGCAGCCGGTCCTGGGAGGCCGCGTACATCGCCTCCAGCACGGTGCAGGCGGTGTCGACGCCGATCAGGTCGAGCAGCGCGAGGGGGCCCATCGGCAGCCCGCAGCCGAGCCGCATGGCCGCGTCGATGTCCTCGCGGGTGGCGTAGCGCGCCTCGTACATGGCGGCGGCCTGGTTGAGGTAGCCGAAGAGCAGGCCGTCGGCGATGAACCCGGGCCGGTCGCCGACCGCGACGGGCTCCTTGCCCAGATCGAGGGCCAGATCGGTGACGGCCGCGACCGCGCGGGGGTCGGTGAGCACGCAGGAGACGATCTCGACCAGCTTCATGGCCTGCGCGGGGTTGAAGAAGTGCAGCCCCAGCACCCGCTCCGGGCGGGCCGAGTCGGCGGCCAGCCGGGTGACGGACAGGGCGTTGGTGCCGGTGGCGAGGATGGCGTCAGGGCGCACGACGCGGTCCAGGCCGGCGAAGACCTCGCGCTTGGCGTCGTAGCTCTCGGGCACGACCTCGATGACCAGGTCGGCAGCGGCCACCGCGTCGATCTCGGTGAACGTGCGGAAGCGGGCGAGCACGTCGACGCGCTCGGCCTCCGTCAGCCGGCCGCGCTCCACGGCGCGCGCGGTGGAATGCTCCAGGGACACGGAGGCCCGGCGGGCGGCGTCGGGGCTGATGTCGACGCCGATCACCTCACGGCCGGCGCGGGCCAGCACCTCGGCGATGCCGGTGCCCATGGTGCCGAGGCCGACGACGGCGACGGTACGCAGGGAGGGGCGGGTGTCGGGGGAAGGCGAAGTGGAAGGGGACATGGCAGGACTCCAGGCGCAGTCGGCTGCCGCGGGGCGCGAGGGCGCACGCGCGCGGCGGGGGAGTGAGCTGAGATGAGGGCGGCCGGCCCTGTCCCGGGGCCGGGCCGTACTGAAGTCACTGAACCGAATGCGACAACGGAGGCCGCGTCACCGGCCACCGGAGCGGGTTCCCGCTCGTACGAGCAGATTAACCCACGGGTAACTTCGGCGCCAGAGGGCCGCGTATCTCTTTTCGGGGACGTCAGTCCAGCCCCGGGACGGGTGCGCCGAACGGGACGCCCGCGGCGATGTACGCGTCGTAGCGGGCCCGCCAGGCCGCGGTGGGCCCCGTGTGGTGCGGCCCCGGATCCTCCTCGCCGTCCAGGGCCGCGGTGAGCGCGTCGAGGCAGACGTCCCAGCCCGCCGCGTCCCGGGCCGCGGTGTCGGCCGACGCCAGCGTGTCGGTGAGGTGGAGCCGCGTGGCCACCGTGCCGTCCGGCTCCAGGTCGAGGCGGATCTCGTCCTCGCCCCAGGTGAAGGAGAGATGCCGGTACGAGGTCACGGCCAGCACCCGCCCGGCCGAGCCCGGCAGGTCCGGGTCGGAGCCGAAGCGGACCGTGCCGCCCGCGCGCAGCTCGACGGCGGCCTCGCACGGGAACCACCGGGCCAGCTCCGCGGGCTGCGTCACGAACCGCCACACGCGCTCCACGGGATGCGCGTACATCCGGGTGCAGCGCACCGCGGGGCCCCCGTCGGCGGGCGGAACGAAGGTGCCGAGGGCTGGTGCGTCACCGGTGGTCATGATCCGACGATCCCACGGCCGACGCGCCGCCGTCCTACACGAAGTAGTGAATACGTGGCGTTTGACCCGTTCGGCCGGGCGGCCCCAGCGCCTACCCTGGATCTGCTGCGACGGGTTGGGGGCGGGCTCATGCATCGGCGCGACGACGACTTCCGGACACTGACGGACCGGATCCGGGGCGAGGTGAAGGGGCACGCCCAATGGGCGCTCTACCAGCGGACCGTCACCTTCGCCCGGCAGGACGCGGCCGCGTCCCGGGACGAGCTGGCGCGAGTACTGGAACTTCCGGGATACCCGCTCTGGGCCCGTGAGCTGGCCGCCTTCACCCTCGGCACGGCGGGTGACCGGCGGGCGTTCGAGACGCTGGTCCTGCTGCTCAACTACCGCGATCCGGTCCGCGCCGCCACGGCCGCCGTCGCCCTGGCCCGCCTCGGCGACCCCCGTACGGCGCGCGCTGCGGCGGCCCTGGCGACGAACCCGCTGCGCACCTCGTACTCCCTGCAGGCCGTCCGGCTGCTGGGCCGGCTGCGCGCGCCGGAGTCGGTGCCCGCGCTGATCAGCGCCCTGGAGCGGCAGGTCCGGGGCCCGGACCACCACTGGTCGGTGGCCGCCGCCTGCATCGAGGGGCTGGCCACGATGGGTGACGAACGGGCGGTCCCGGTCCTGACCTCCGCCCGCGTCTTCGCCGAGCTGCGCGAGCCTGCGGGGGAGGCGCTGGCGCGGATCTGGCGGGGGTCGACCTCGAGCGCCTGAGGCCGCTCAGAGCAGCGTGAGCTGGGTCGGCTCCGGGGTCTCGGGCGCCGCGGGCTCCGGTTCGATGTGCCGGGCCCGGCCCCGGTGCGCGGGGCCGATGCCGGCCTCCCGGGCGAACTCGTGGACCTGGCGGGTGATGTGGCGCTGGTACCAGGTGGGGGCGTAGGTGCCGCCCGCGTACATCGTGCGGTAGCGGTGGACGAGGTGCGGGTGGTGCTGCCGCAGCCAGGCCGTGAACCATTCCCGTGCCCCCGGCCGCAGATGCAGGACCAGGGGTGTCACGGACGTCGCCCCGGCGGCGGCGATCGCGCGGACGGTGGCGCGCAGTTGCTCCGGCGAGTCGCCGAGGAAGGGGATGACGGGGGCCATCAGCACGCCGCAGTCGATGCCGTGCGCGGTGAGGGTGCGGACCACGTCGAGCCGGCGCTGCGGGGCAGGGGTACCGGGCTCGACGGTGCGCCACAGCTCGGGGTCCAGGAAGCCGACGGAGACGGCGACCCCGACGTCCGTCACCCGGGCGGACTCCTTCAGCAGGTCGAGGTCGCGCAGGATCAGGGTGCCCTTGGTGAGGATCGAGTACGGGTTGGCGTAGTCCCGCAGCGCCGCCAGGATGCGCGGCATCAAGGCGTACCGGCCCTCCGCCCGCTGGTAGCAGTCGACGTTGGTGCCCATCGCGATGTGCGCCCCGGTCCACCGCCTGCCGGCCAGCTCCCGCCGGAGCACGTCGCCGGCGTTGACCTTGACGACGATCTGCGAGTCGAACCCGAGGCCGGTGTCCAGGTCCAGATAGCTGTGGGTCTTGCGGGCGAAACAGTAGACGCAGGCGTGACTGCAACCCCGGTACGGATTGACCGTCCACTCGAACGGCATGCGTGACGCCCCCGGCACCCGGTTGATCACCGATCGCGCTCTGACCTCGTGGAACGTGATCCCGGCGAACTCGGGCGTGTCGAATCGCCGCGTCACCACATCGGTGCCGAAGAGGGTCGCCGGTCCGGTGACCCTCCGGTCCCCCGTGTCGTCGTCGCCCAGATTCTCCCACCGCATGCGGACCTCCCGTATCGCTCGAACCTGAGAATAGAACACCTGTTCCCTTCGCGTCGAGTGGGATCCCCCGCCCCGAAAACCTGTGGGGCCGGACCGGGGCTTCGGCCTAAGCTGGTCCGTGTCCGGGCGGTCCTCGACCGCCGGATGCACGACTTCAGGCACCGGGGGCGCCCGGTGCGCTGGGTGACGGTTACTTCGTTTCTGGTACGAGAGGTCCGGGTTCGACTCCCGGCGGCCGGGGATTCCCGGTCGAGGTGCATCGGTTGCACGCTTTGTGATCCGTCGCCGGTCCTTGATCTCGGGCGCCCTGTGCCTCGGCCTCCTCCGTACGCGGGGGAGGCCTTGTTCGTTCCGGGGGTTCCGGAGAAAACTTCGCGGGCGTGTGTCGATTCCGCCGGTGTCCCGTTCGTCATCCCGGGGAAGACAGACGGAACGGCACGAGAAGGAGCACGTCCCATGAAGTACGTCATGCTCATCCACGGCGACGAAGCCGCCTGGGAGGCGATGGACGACCAGCAGAAGAAGGAGGCCTACGCCGCCCGGGGCGAATGGCTGACCAGATGGCGGGAGCAGGGCAAGGTCGAGAGCGGCGGGGCGGAGCTCGACACCCCGCGCAAGGCGAAGACCCTCGCGCCGGACAAGGACGGGCTCCCCGTCGTCACCGACGGGCCGTACCTCGAGCTCAAGGAGGTCATCGGCGGGTTCATCATCCTGCGGGCCGACGACATCGACGACGCCGTGAACGTCGCCGCCGGCTGGCCCGGGATCCGCGAGGGCTGGGAGACCGTCGAGGTCCGGCCCACCGTGCAGTGAGCGGCCGTCAGGCGCCCAGCCGGCGGGACAGCAGCTCCCGCTCCGCCGGGTTGGTGGCCAGGGCCAGCGCCCGCCGGGTGGCCGCGTCCGCCTCCGGGCCGCGGCCCAGGGCGCGCAGCAGCTCCGCCCGCGTTGCGTGCAGCAGGCGGTAGCCGTCCAGGCGCTCGCCGAGGGCGTCGACCTCGGCGAGCGCCGTCCGCGCGTCCACGGCGTACCGCGTGGCCACCGCCCGGGACAGCAGGACGACCGGCGACGGGCTCAGCGCGTGCAGCGTGTCGTACAGCTCGCGGATCACCTTCCAGTCCGTCGCCCCGTAGTCCGGCGCCAGCGCGTGCTGGGCCGCGATCGCCGCCTGCAGCTGGTACGGGCCGGGGGCGTCGCGGGCCGCCGCGCGCCGCAGCCGGGCCACCGCCGCACCGATCAGCGCCCGGTCCCAGCCGCCCCGGTCCTGGTCCTCCAGCAGCACCAGCCGCCCCCCGTCGTCGAACCGCCCCGCCGCCCGCGCCTGATGCAGCTCCAGCAGCGCCGCGAGCCCCGCGGCCTCCGGCTCCGCCGGCATCAGCCCCGCCAGCTGCCGCGCCAGCTCCACCCCCTCACGGGCCAGATCCCGGCGGCCGGCCGACGCCCCGGCCGTCGCCAGATACCCCTCGTTGAACACCAGATACACGACGGCCAGCACGGCCCGCAGCCGCTCCCCGTACTCCCCGGGCACCGGCGGCTCGAACCGCACCCCCCGCTCGCGCAGCCGCCGCTTCGCCCGTACGAGCCGCTGCGCGATCGTCGCCTCCGGCAGCAGGAACGCGGCGGCGATCTCCCGCGTCGTCAGCCCGCTGACCGCCCGCAGCGTCAGCGCCACCTGATGCGGCTCGGACAGCGCCGGATGACAGCACGCGAAGACCAGCGCGAGCCGGTCGTCCCCCGTCGGCTCCGGCACCGGCTCGGCGGCCAGCGCCGCGAGCCTGTCCCGCCCCGCCGCCTCCCGCCGCAGCCGGTCCAGGGCCTTGCGCCACGCCGTCGTGACCAGCCAGCCCGCCGGCCGCTCCGGCACCCCCTCCACCGGCCAGCGGGTCAGCGCCCGGTCGAGGGCGTCCTGCAGCGACTCCTCCGCCAGGTCCAGATCGCCCAGCCGCCGGCCGAGCACGCCGAGCATGCTCGCCGCCTCCCGCCGCCACACCCGGTCCACCGCCGCCGACACGTCCGCCATGACCGCAGTGTGCCGCACGGCACCGACAAAGCCGCCGGACCACACGATGTCAAGCCTTGGGCAGGGGATTTGTCGGGACGGGCGGCGGGTGGTTGGGTTGCGTCATGGGACAGGTCGAAGCCACCACCGAGCGCGTGATCAGCGCCAAGCCCGAGGACGTCTTCGATGCCCTGGCGGACTACGCCGGGGCGCGGCAGCGGGTGCTGCCCGCGAACTACAGCGCGTTCGAGATCCGCGAGGGCGGTGACGGCGAGGGCAGTCTCGTGCGCTGGAAGCTGCAGGCGACGAAGAAGCGGGTACGGGACTGTCTGGTCGAGGTCACCGAACCCACCGACGGCGAACTGGTCGAGAAGGACCGCAACTCCAGCATGGTGACGAAGTGGACCGTCACCCCCGCCGGGGAGGGCCGCGCCCGGGTCGTCGTCACCAGCACCTGGACCGGCGCCGGCGGTATCGGCGGGTTCTTCGAGCGGACCTTCGCCCCCAAGGGACTCGCCCGGATCTACGACGAGCTGCTCGCCAACCTCGCCGCGGAGACCGAGAAGTAGCACGGACGGCCGTCCCACCGGATCACTGGATCGGGTGGTTTCGCGGGGCGGGTGTGGACCCGCCCGCCCCGCGCGTACGACCGTAAACCCCCAGTTGGGCGCCTCGCGCGCCCCCGCCGACCGCTGACGCGCCCCGTGTCCGAGCCGGGTTGCCGCATTTGCCCGCCATCCTCGCCCGGTGCGAGAAAGGGCGTCGGTCATGGCGGGACGACGGGGAGTGGCAGTGGCGACGAGCGTGGTGGGGACGGACGAGCCGCGGGTGGCTGTCACCGGCGACGTCCCGCTCGCCCCGCGCCGGGTCCGCCTGGTCTTTCTCGGTCTGATGCTCGCGCTGCTCCTCGCCGCGCTGGAGCAGATGATCGTCGCCACCGCCCTGCCCGAGGTGGTCGGCGAACTCCACGGCCTGGACCGCATGTCGTGGGCGATCACCGCGTATCTGCTCGCCGCGACGATCGCCATGCCCGTCTACGGCAAGCTCGGCGACCTCTTCGGCCGCAAGGGTGTCTTCCTCGTTTCCATCGTCGTGTTCGTGGCGGGCTCCGCGCTGGCCGGCTGGTCGCCCTCCATGAACGCGCTGATCGTCTTCCGCGCCGTGCAGGGCGTGGGCGGCGGCGGGCTGATGATCGGCGTCCAGGCGATCATGGCGGACATCGTGCCGCCCCGGGAACGCGGCCGCTACATGGGCCTGATCGGCGCCTCGTTCGGCCTCGCCTCGGTGGCCGGACCGCTGCTCGGCGGGTTCTTCACGGACCATCTCTCCTGGCGCTGGTGCTTCTGGTTCAACGTCCCCTTCGGCCTGGTCACCCTCGCCGTCGTCGCCGTCGTGCTGAAGCTGCCCCGGCCCGCCGTCCGGCCCCGGCTGGACATCCTGGGCGCGCTGCTGCTTGCCGTCGCGTCGACCTGTCTGGTCCTGCTGACCAGCTGGGGCGGGATGGAGTACGCGTGGACGGACGACGTCATCCTGGGGCTGGGCGCGGGGGCGCTGGCCGCCGGGCTGCTGTTCCTGCTCGTCGAACGGTTCGCCCCGCAGGCGATCATCCCGCTGCGGCTCTTCCGGATCGGCATCTTCAACATCACCAGCCTGGTGGGGGCGGTCGTCGGCATCGCCCTGTTCGGCGCGGCGAGCTATCTGCCGACCTTCCTGCAGATGGTCGACGGTGCCGGCGCCATGGAGTCCGGGCTGCTGATGCTGCCGATGATGGGCGGCGTCGTCATCGCTTCCGTCGCCTCCGGTCAGCTCATCACCCGTACCGGGCGCTACAAGATCTACCCGATCCTCGGCTGCGCCCTCGCCGCGCTCGGCATGTGGCTGCTGTCGCGGCTCGAGACCGACACCCCGCGCGCCACGTACAGCGTCTGGATGGCCGTGCTGGGCCTGGGGATCGGCCTGGTGCTGCCGGTGCTGATCCTCGCCGTGCAGAACGCCGTGCCGCCCGCCGACATGGGCTCCGCGACCAGCGCGCACAACTACTTCCGGCAGATCGGCGGCAGCGTCGGGGCGGCCGTCTTCGGCACGCTCTTCTTCGACCGGCTGGCCGACCGCCTCGCCGAGGACGTGCCCCGGCGGGCCGGACAGCCGTTGCCCGACGCCGAGTCGATCACCCCGCAGATGGTGCACGCCCTGCCGCCCGAGGTGCGTGACGGATACATCCACGCCTACGCGGAGGCCATGCCGCGGATCTTCCTCTATCTGGTGCCCGTCGTCGTGCTCGGGCTGTTGCTCGCCTGCCGTCTGAAGGAGAAACCCCTCGTGTCCCACGATGCCCGCGAGCCGTCCGGCTTCGACGAGCCCTCCGCGTACGACGACCGGTTCGTCTACGAGCGTCCGGCCGGCGGGGAGACGGACGGCGGTTCGGTGCCCGCCGCGCGGGACGGCGGTGCGGGGCCGGCGGTGCGCGGGACCGTGCAGCACGCGGACGGCAGCTTCGTGGCGCGGGCGGCGCTCACGCTGATCGATGTGCGCGGGCGCCAGATCGGGCGGGACGCGAGCGGGGCGGACGGGCGGTTCACGCTCCCCGCGCCGGACTCCGGTTCGTACACGCTGATCGCCGCCGCCGGCGGGCACCAGCCGCAGGCCGTCACGGTCACCGTCGGGGAGCTCCCGGTGGAGGTCGACCTGGTGCTCGGCGGGGCGGGTCGGCTCGCGGGGCGGATCACCACCGAGGAGGGTGCCGCCCTCGGTGACGCCAACGTCACGCTCACCGACGCGCGGGGGGAGGTCGTCGCGTCGACGCGCAGCGACTCCGACGGGGGATACGCGATCGGGGCGCTGGTCGCGGGGGAGTACACCCTCGCCGCCAGTGCGCCCGCCTTCCGGCCGGCGGCGCTGCCGGTGAGCGTGCGGGCGGCGCGCGAGACGCGGCAGGACGTGCGGCTGGCCGGCGGGGCGGTGCTGCGGGGGACTGTCCGGGGCACCGGGGGGCGTCCGGTCCAGGACGCGCGGGTGACGCTGCTCGACGCCGCGGGGAACGTGGTGGACACCGGGACCACGGGGGACGACGGGGTATTCCGCTTCACGGATCTGGCGGCCGGTGAGTACACCGTGATCGCCGCCGGTTATCCGCCCGTCGCCACGGTGCTGCGGCTCGCGGGCGGCGGGCGTACGGAGCGGGACGTGCAGCTGGCGCACGAGGACTGAGCGCGGGGCCGGCGGGGCCGGCGCGGGTGACGGCGATCTGTGGTCTGACCTGGGGGACTCACGGTCCCGGTGGTCGCACCTTCAACTAGCTGGTCGAGATTGGCGGTTGCCCCTCGGCGAGCCGTGGCCAGGGCTACTGTGGTCCGTAAGCGAGCCCCTCGCCGACCGGAGTGCACGCGCTGAAGGAGCCTGAGTCATGGCCCCAGGCATGAGCAACACGCCCCCGGACGCGGTTCCCGGCAGAATTCCGCTGGGCGTCGTCGTCGTGGACGGGCACGGGCTCGTCACGCACTGGAGTTCGGGCGCCAGACGCCTGTTCGGTTCCAGTCGTGAGGAGGCCGTGGGCGTTCCCGCCGCCGAGCTGATGCCCGTCGCCGGGGCCCTCGCCGCCCGTTCCGGCCGGGCCTCGGGCGGTTACACCGACGAGTACGGCCCCGAGCTGGACCTCGAGGGTGTCCCCGCCGCGTATCCGACCGCCGGTCGGGCCCGGATCGCCGCCCCCGGGCCGGGCGCCCGTGACGTGCTGTGGTGGGGCTATCCGCTGGTCGGGCCGGGGACCGGGCGGCTGCTGGTGCTGGCCGCGGACACCGCCCGGATCACCGGCGCCGATCCGCGGGGGCAGGGGATCGCCCCCGGCTTCGCGCTGCACACCGAGTTCCCGGACGCCGCGGAGCTGGCCCGCCGGCTGCCGGAGATCCTGCCGAACATGAGCCCCGCGGAGAGCGGCCGCGTGGTGTCCCAGGTGCTCGACCTCGGCTATCCGGTGCTGGAGATCAGCCGCCGGCGCCGGGTGCCCGTCACGCCGGACTGGGGCGTCTCGCAGCGGGCCGTCCGCCAGGAGCGGCGCGCCCGCACCGAGGCGGACACCGCCGTCGGCGACGCGCGGGGACCCGCCGTACCGGACCCGGAGCAGGACCTCGAGTACGCGGCCGTCCGGGAGCGGCTGGAGTTCCTCAACGAGGTGAGCGGCCGCATCGGCACCTCCCTCGACCTGGCCCGGACGATCCACGAGGTGAGCGCCGCCGTGGTGCCCCGCTTCACCGACGTCGCCGGCACCTATCTGCGCGAACAGGTCGTCGCCGGCGAGGGCTTCCCCGACGGACCGCCGGACGCCACCACGATGTGGCACCGCGTCGCCGTGGAGCACGACGACGAGCCGGGCCGCTGGGACGACGTGGTGCCGGTCGGCGAATCGATGCCCTTTCCCGTGCACACGCCGTTCTTTCAGTGCATGACGACCGGCGAGCCGGTGCTCGTCCCGCGGATCAGCGAGGAGATGGGCACCCGGATCGCCGCCCAGTTCGAGAAACGGGACATCCGCCCGCTCATCACGGGGCGTTCGATGCTGGTCGTCCCGCTGAAGGCCCGTAACGTCGTGCTGGGCTTCATGATCCTGCTGCGGCACGGCGAGCGCCCCGTCTTCAACGACATGGACCGGGTCACCGGGGCGGAGCTCGCCGCCCGCGCCGGGCTGGTGCTGGACAACGCCCGGATGTACACCCACCAGGAGAACGTCGCCGAGACGCTGCAGGACAGCATGCTGCCGCACGTCGAGGCGCGGATGGCCGGCTGCGACGTGGCGACCCGCTATCTGCCCGGCACCCTGCTCGGCCGCGTCGGCGGCGACTGGTTCGACGCGGTGAAGCTCCCCGGCTCGCGCACCGCGCTGGTCGTCGGCGACGTGATGGGCCACGGGCTGAACTCGGCGGCGATGATGGGCCAGCTGCGCACCGCCGTACAGACGATGGCGGCGCTCGACCTGCCGCCCGCGCAGCTGCTGCGCAGTCTCGACGATCTGGCCCAGCGGCTGGGCGAGCACTATCTGGCGACCTGTCTGTACGTCGTCTACGACCCCGTCGAGTCGTGTCTGCTGATGTCGAACGCCGGGCACATCCCGCCCGTTCTGGTACGGGCCGACGGTGGACGCAGCGAGCTGCTGGACGTGCCGACGGGGGCGCCCATCGGGGTCGGCGGGGTGCCGTTCGAGACGGCGCGGGTCCCGGTGGGCCCGGGGGACCGGCTGGTGCTGTGCACCGACGGGCTGGTCGAGGTGCGGGGGGAGGACATCGGCGTACGGCTGGCGACGCTGTGCGAGTCGGCGGCCCATCCGGCCGCGTCGATGGACGACGCCTGCGACACCATCATCCGCGCGCTGGGGGTCACGGGGCGCAAGGACGACGTCGCGCTGCTGATGGCGCGGCTGAACGGCATCCCCCGCGAGGACGTCGCCGGGTGGCGGCTCGAGCGGGTGCCGCAGCAGGCGGGGGCGGCCCGCCGGCTGGTGTGCGGGCAGCTCGCCGAGTGGGGGCTGGCGGAGGCGTCCGACACGGTGGAGCTGCTGGTGGGGGAGGTCGTCGCGAACGCCGTGCGGCACGGGGCGGGTGAGCGGGTGGGGCTGCGGCTGGTGCGGTCCGGGAGGTCGCTGCAGGTCGAGGTGACCGACGACGAGCCGGGTACGCCGGTGCTGCTGGCGGCCGGGGCGCAGGACGAGTTCGGGCGCGGGATGCGGATCGTCAGCCGGCTGGCGTCGGCCTGGGGCGCGGCGCGGACCGCGCGCGGCAAGTCGGTCTGGTTCGAGCAGGCGCTGCCGCGGGCGCGCTGACGCATCCGTGAGCCCCGGGGGCGGCGGCATGTGCCGGGAGCATACGGGTAGGTGTCGTAAATCGTGCGTCGTACGACGCGATTCGGACGACCAGGAGGTACCCCGTGAGCGTGTCCACCGACAGCCTCAAGGCGTGGGAGGGCTACTGGGAGGACGTCCCGGAGGGCGAGGTGTTCTGGGACGCCCCGCCGCCGCTCGCCGCCGGGACGCATCTGCCGCTGTTCGCCGGCCACTTCCGGCCCGGGCTGCCGGTGGTGGACGTGGGCTGCGGCAACGGGACGCAGACCCGGTTCCTCGCCGGGCGGTTCGACGACGTGCGCGGCGTGGACCTGTCGGCGGCGGCGATAGCCCGGGCCCGGGCGGCGGACGGTGCCCGGGCGTCCTCGTACGAGCCGCTGGACGCGGCGGACCCCGGCGCCGTGGCGCGGCTGCGTGAGCGGACGGGTGACTGCAACGTGTATCTGCGCGGGGTGCTGCACCAGGCGGCGGAGTCCGACCGGGCGTGGATCGTGCGGGGCCTGGCCGCCCTGGCGGGGGCGCGGGGGCGGATCTTCGCGGTGGAGCTGGCGGAGGCCGCCAGGCCGGTGCTGATGGGGCTGGCACAGCGGCCCGGGGGTCCGCCGAGCCGGCTGCTGCCGGTGCTCGGGCACGGGATCGTGCCGGGCGAGGTGAGCGACGCGGCGCTGCCCCGGCTGTTCCTCGACGAGGGTCTCGAGGTGCTCGCGGAAGGGGATCTTCCGCTGGCGACCACTGAGTTCGGACCGGACGGGTCGAGGCTCGAACTGCCGTCGAAGTGGCTGGTCGCGGGGTATGCGGGGCAGCCGCGAGTGGTGTAGACCTCTGTTGTTATCCACAGGGGTTTTTCCAGGTCCGCCGAGCGCGTACCGTTCTCCGCATGAAGATCCTGATCTCCGCGGACATGGAGGGCGCCACCGGCGTCACCTGGCCCGCAGACGTGCTGCCCGGCGGCGCGCAGTGGGAACGCTGTCGCCCGATGTTCACCTCCGACGTCAATGCCGCGGTGCTCGGGTTCTTCGACGGCGGCGCGGACGAGGTGCTGATCAACGAGGCGCACTGGTCGATGCGCAATCTGCTGCTGGAGCAGCTGGACGACCGCGCCCAGATGCTTACGGGGCGGCACAAGTCGCTGTCGATGGTCGAGGGCGTGCAGCACGGCGACATCGACGGCATCGCCTTCGTCGGCTATCACACGGGTGCCGGTACGGAGGGCGTGCTGGCGCACACGTATCTGGCCAACTCCATCACCGGGGTCTGGCTGAACGGCAGGCGGGCCAGCGAGGGCCTGCTCAACGCGCATGTGGTCGCCGAGTACGGGGTGCCGGTGGTGCTGGTCACCGGCGACGACAAGGCCGTCGAGGACTCCCTCGGCTACGCCCCCGACGCGCGGGGCGTCGCGGTGAAGGACTACGTGTCGCGGTACGCGGCGGTGTGCCGCACCCCGCACCGTACGGCGGCCGACATCCGGGCGGCGGCCAAGGAGGCGGCGGCGCTCGCGGTGCGGCACGAGCCGGTGAAGGGCGGACCGTTCACGATCGAGCTCGAGTTCGACGCCGAGCATCTGGCCGGCGCGGCGACGGTGGTGCCCGGCGTGGCGCCGAGCGGCGAGCGCCGGGTCGCGTACACGTCGGAGACCATGTACGAGGCGATCCGTGCCTTCAAGGCCGTGACCACGCTCGTCTCGGCAGCGGTGGAGGAGCAGTATGGCTGAGGCAGCGGTGGACCAGACGGCGCTGGACGAGGTGGTGCGGTACACCTCGGACCTGATCCGGATCGACACGACGAACCACGGCGGCGGCGACGGCGTCGAGCGCGTGGCCGCGGAGTACGTGGCGGAGCGGCTGGCGGACGCGGGCATCGAGCCCACGCTGCTGGAGAAGGCCCCCGACCGGACGAACGTGGTGGCCAGGATCGAGGGCACCGACCCGGGCGCGGACGCGCTGCTGGTGCACGGTCATCTCGACGTCGTCCCGGCGCAGGCGTCGGACTGGACGGTGCACCCGTTCTCCGGCGAGGTGCGCGACGGGGTCGTGTGGGGGCGCGGCGCCGTCGACATGAAGAACATGGACGCGATGATCCTCTCCGTCGTACGGGCCTGGGCCCGCGCCGGAGTGCGGCCGCGGCGCGACATCGTGCTGGCGTTCACGGCGGACGAGGAGGCCAGCGCCGAGTTCGGCTCGGATTTCCTCGCCGACAAGCACGCGGACCTGTTCCAGGGCTGCACCGAGGGCATCAGCGAGTCCGGCGCGTACACCTTCCACGCCGGCCCCCGTATGCGGATCTACCCGGTCGCCGCAGGTGAGCGGGGCACGGCCTGGCTGCGGCTGACCGCGCACGGCCGCGCGGGCCACGGCTCGAAGGTCAACCGGGAGAACGCGGTGAGCCGGCTCGCCGCCGCCGTCGCCCGGATCGGCGCGCACCAGTGGCCGGTGCGCCTCACCCCGACCGTGCGGGCCGCGCTGATCGAGCTCGCCGCGCTGCACGGCATCGAGGCCGACCCCGACGCGCCGGACTTCGACGTCGACGCGCTGCTGGCGAAGCTCGGCCCGGCGGCGTCGCTGGTCGAGCCGACCGTGCGCAACAGCAGCAACCCGACGGTGCTCGAGGCCGGGTACAAGGTCAACGTGGTCCCCGGGACGGCCACCGCGCAGATCGACGGCCGGATGGTGCCGGGCGGCGAGGAGGAGTTCGCCGCCACGCTGGACGAGCTGACCGGCCCGGACGTCGACTGGGAGTTCCAGCACCGCGAGGTGCCGCTCACGGCGCCGGTGGACTCGCCGACGTTCGCCAAGATGCGGGCGGCGCTCCAGGAGTTCGACCCGGAGGCGCACGTGATCCCGTACTCCATGTCGGGCGGCACGGACGCCAAGCAGTTCTCCCGCCTCGGCATCACCGGCTACGGCTTCTCGCCGCTGCGGCTGCCCCCGGGCTTCGACTACGGCGCCATGTTCCACGGCGTGGACGAGCGGGTGCCGGTCGACGCGCTGCACTTTGGAGTGCGGGTGCTGGACCGGTTCATGCGCCACGCCTGAACGTGAGGCGCCCCGCCCCCACCCCCGTACCGCACGCACGACAGGAGACCGCTTTCCCATGGTGACCCTCGCCCCCTACGGCTCCTGGGAGTCGCCCCTCACCGCGGAGCTGGCCGCGTCCGGCGACGGCCGGCCCGAATACCTCGGCGCCGTCGGCGACGAGGTGTGGTGGACCGCGCCCCGGCCCACCGAGGGCGGCCGGCGGGCCCTGATGCGCCGCCGCGCGGACGGCACCGAGGAGTCGGTCCTGCCGGCCCCGTGGAACGTACGCAACCGGGTGCACGAGTACGGCGGCCAGCCCTGGGCAGGGGTCGTCACCCCGTCCGGCCCGCTGGTCGTCTTCACGGACTTCGCCGACCAGCGGCTGTACGCCGTCGAGCCGGACACCGGGGGCGCGCCGCGCCCGCTGACCCCCGTCTCGGCGACCGGCGGCGGACTGCGCTGGTGCGAGCCGGTGGTGCGGGCGGAGCTGGGCGAGGTCTGGTGCGTGCTGGAGGAGTTCACCGGCGAGGGCCCGACCGACGTCCGCCGCGTCATCGCCGCCGTCCCGCTGGACGGCTCCGCCGCCGGGGACCGTACGAAGGTGCGCGAACTCACCGACGACAGCCGCCGCTTCGTCACCGGCCCGCGGATCTCTCCCGACGGCCGGCAGGTCGCCTGGATCACCTGGGACCACCCGAGCATGCCGTGGGACGGCACCGAGCTGCGGGTCGCCGCGATCACGGCGGACGGTACGTTCGAGGACGCGCGCACCGTCGCCGGCGGCCCCGACGAGTCCGTCGCGCAGGCCGAATGGGCGGCGGACGGCTCGCTGATCGCCGCCACCGACCGCACCGGCTGGTGGAACCTGCACCAGGTGGACCCGGCGACGGGCGAGGCGGTCAATCTGTGCCCGCGCGAGGAGGAGTTCGCCGGCGGGCTGTGGAAGCTGGGCCTGCGCTGGTTCGCCCCCCTGGCGAGCGGCCTGATCGCCGCCGTGCACGGCAAGGGCGACACCCGCCTGGGCATCCTCGACCCCAAGACCGGCGACCTCGCCGACGTTCCCGGCTCCTGGACGGAGTGGGCGTCCGCGCTCGCCGTCAGCGGCGACCGCGTCACAGGGGTGGCCGCCGGCCCGTACACCGGGCACGAGATCGTCGAGCTGGACACCTCCACCGGCCACACCCGCGTCGTCGGCGCCGCCCACCGCGACGTGGTGGACCCGGCGTACTACCCCCGCCCCCAGCACCGCACGTTCACCGGCCCCGGCGGCCGCGAGGTGCACGCCCACCTCTATCCGCCGCACAACCCGGACTTCGCCGCCCCCGAGGGCGAGCTGCCGCCGTACGTGGTGTGGGTGCACGGCGGGCCGACCGGGCAGGTGCCCCTGGTCCTGGACCTCGAGCTGGCCTGGTTCACCTCGCGCGGCATCGGCGTCGTCGAGGTCAACTACGGCGGCTCCACGGGCTACGGCCGCGAGTACCGCAACCGGCTGCGCGAGCAGTGGGGCGTCGTCGATGTCGAGGACTGCGCCGCCGCCGCCCGCGCGCTGGCCGACGAGGGCCTCGCCGACCCGGCCCGCCTCGCCGTCCGCGGCGGCAGCGCCGGCGGCTGGACGTCGGCCGCGTCGCTCACGTCGCCGCTGACGGAGGGGCTGTACGCCTGCGGCACGGTGATCTACCCGATCCTCGACCTCACGGGCTGGGCGACGGGGGAGACCCACGACTTCGAGTCCGAGTACCTGGTGTCGCTGGTCGGCCGGCTGGACGAGGTGCCGGAGCGCTTCGCCGAACGCTCCCCGGTCAACCGGGCGGAGCAGGTGCGGGCGCCGTTCGTCCTGCTCCAGGGTCTGGACGACGTGATCTGCCCGCCGGTGCAGTGCGAGCGGTTCCTGGAGCGGATCGCGGGGCGCGGCGTGCCGCACGCGTATCTCACGTACGAGGGCGAGGGGCACGGCTTCCGGCGCGCGGACACCATGATCTCCGCCGTCAACGCCGAGATGTCGCTGTACGCGCAGACGTTCGGGTTCGAGGCGCCCGGCGTGCCGGTGCTGGAGCTCGGGCAGTGAGCGCGGTGCCGGAGCTCGTCCGGCCGCGGCGGCTGCGAGCCGGCGACCGGGTGGCGATCGTCGCGCCGAGCGGCCCGTTCCCCCGGGAGAACCTCGAGGTGGGGATGGACATCCTGCGCGGCTGGGACCTCGACCCGTTCGTTCTGCCGCACGCGTACGACACCCACCCCCGGTTCGGCTATCTCGCCGGTACGGACGAGGCCCGCGCCCGCGACTTCGAGGCCGCGTGGTGCGACCCGGACGTGGCGGCGGTGTTCTCCGCCCGCGGCGGCTACGGCGCGCAGCGGATGACGGACCTCGTCGACTGGGCGCGGCTGCGCGCCGCCGGGCCCAAGCTGTATCTGGGCTTCAGCGACGCCACCGCGCTGCACGAGGCCATCGCCGTGCACCTCGGGCTCGTCACCCTGCACGGGCCGATGCCGGCCTGGGCCGCGTTCGGCAAGGACGCCGTGACCCGGGAGCATCTGCGCCAGACCCTGTTCGAGCCGGAGGCCGTACGGACGGTGACCTCGCCGGCCGCCGGGCCGCTGGTCCCCGGCCGGGCCCGGGGCGTGACCGTCGGCGGCTGCGTCAGCCTGCTCGCGGCGGGTCTGGGCACCGCGGACGCGCGGCCGTCGGTGGCCGGCGGCATCCTCCTCGTCGAGGACATAGACGAGGAGGACTACCGCCTGGACCGGATCCTCACCCAGCTGCTGCGCTCCGGCTGGCTGACGGGCGTCGCGGGCGTCGCGCTGGGCTCCTGGCAGGACTGCGGCCCGTACGACCGCATCCGCGAGGTGATCCTGGACCGCCTCGGCCCCCTCGGGGTCCCGATCCTGGAGAACCTGGGCTTCGGCCACGGCGTCCCGTCGCTCACCCTCCCCCTGGGCGTCCCGGCGGAGCTCGACGCGGCGGCCGGGACCCTGACGTTCGAGGTCCCGGCGCTGGCGTGAGGAGGGCTATGCGGGGCGCGGGGCCCGGCGGTCCGCGCGCTTCGCCAGCTCCTCCTCGGGCACGATGTCGAACATCGGCTTGCCCGGCGCGCACATCATCGTGACCGTGAACTTCAGCGGGATGTCGTCCCGGTTGTTGCCGTCCTGGTAGTGGATGAGGTCGCCGCCCGGCTCCCAGAATGCCTCACCGGCGCGGATCACCCGCTCCGGCTCCCCCTCCAGCTCCATCAGCATCTCGCCCTCGAGCACGAGCCCGAACGCCGGACCGGGGTGCTTGTGCGGCGGTGCGCCCCCGTCCCCGGCCGGGTACTCGATGACGACGGTCATGGCCTGCGCTCCCTCCGGGATGAACGGGGGCGTGACGTCCTGCAGCATCGTCAGCGCGGTCTTCCACGCCTCGGTACGCGGCCTTCCCATGGGTACCTCCTGGTATCTCCGATCATCAGTACTGACCGGCGAGGCACCCGCGATGTGACACCTCACCCCGGCCCGCGTACCTCCGGATGGGCTTCCGGGTGGTCGTCCCACCAGTCGCGGTAGCGCGGGTTGTTGTCGACGCTCGCCAGATACGCTCCCGCCGCCGCGTCGTACAGCGCGTCCGCGAACGGCGCCGACAGCCCCGACCGCAGCCACGCCAGCTTGATCCGCGCGGACAGCGGCTCGCCGGTCAGCGGACGCAGGGCGAGCCCGTCGCGCTCCCGCGCGGTGGGCTGGTACAGGCCGACCGCGCCGCCCGCGGCGATCATCCGCCGGTTGAGCTGCCAGTCGGAGAGCCGGTAGCGGAACACCGGGGTGAAGCCCGCGTCCGAGCAGGCGCGGGCGAACTGCTCCGGCCCGCCGTCGTCCTCGCACAGCATCGCCAGCCACTGCTCCCCGGCCAGGTCCGCCAGCGCGATCTCCTCCCGCGCGGCCAGCGGATGGGCGGCGGATATCCCCACGTACACCGGCTCACGGGCCACCAGCGTCCGTACCCGCGAGCCCTCGGGGAGCACCGCCTCCCGGTCGCCCATCTCCGCGTACAGGATCGCGTCGTAGCGCCCGTTGGTCAGCTGCCGCACCAGCGCGGTCAGCGACTCCACGTTCTCCACGGTCAGCTCCCGGCCGGCCACCCGCGGATCGGGCTTCGTCAGCATCGCGGCGAGCAGGGCGATGGACATGCACCCCAGCCGCAGCGGCCCCGCCGTCGGTACGGAGCGCACCCCGGCGGCCAGCTCCTCCATCTCGCCGAGCACCCGCCGCGCCCGGTCCAGCACGTACTCGCCGAGCGGTGTCGGCACCACGCCCGCCGGTCCGCGCTCGAACAGCTCACCGCCCGCGACCCGTTCGATGCGTCGCAGCTGCGCGGACAGCGCCGGCTGCGACACGCCCAGCAGCCGGGCCGCGCGGGCCAGTGATCCGGCGTCGGCGATCCGGCAGACAGCTTCCAGATGCCTCAACTCCAGCTGCATTTACGCAGCGTATAACCCTGGCGTTAGACCCGGTGGGATATCCCGGCGAGGCATGCGCATGCCGATACTTCCGTCTCGGAGGACCGCCCTTCCATCCCACCGCCGGGCGGTCCTCTTCCCCCACACCACCAAGGGAGTTGACGTGAAGTCCAGCAGGCTCACGGCGGTCGCGGCGGCCCTGGCTCTGACCGCCGCCGGTTTCGCCGTCGGCGGTACGACGGCCACGGCGGCCGGTCCACCGGCCCCGCCCGGCGCCGGAAAGGCCGCCGCCCTCGCCGCGGCCGACACGGCGGCGAGCAGCGGTCTCGACGAACTGCGCCACGGCCCCGACGAGACCATGGTGCGCACCAGGGTGACGCCCTGGGCGAACGGCCTCTACTACACGGCGTACGAGCGCACCTACCGCGGACTGCCCGTGGCCGGCGGCGGCGACGCCGTGGTGCTCTCCGACACCAAGGGCCGGGTCCGCGACGTCACCGGCAGCGCCGCGGCGCCGATCTCCGTCGGGACGCGGGCCTCGGTCGCCGCCGATGCGGCCGAGGCCACCGCCCGCCATCAGCTCGCCACCGTCGAGGAGGCCACCGCGCCCGAACTGACCGTGCTGCTCCAGGGCAAGAAGGCCCGCCTCGCCTGGCGCACCACGGTGACCGGCGCCCGCGCGAACGGCACCCCCGCCGCGCTGGAGACCTACGTCGACGCCCGCACCGGGGCCGTCGCCCAGTCCACGGACCAGGTCCACGACGCCACCGGCTACGGCTACCACAACGGCACCGTCGACATCGACACCTCCGGCTCCGGCTCCAGCTACTCCATGACCGACCCGGTCCGCACCGGACTGCGCTGCGGTACGAGCTCCACGGCGTTCACCGGACCGGACAACGTGTGGGGCAACAGCGGCGCCACGAACTACGAGACCGGCTGCGTGGACGTGATGTACGCGGCGCAGGGCGAGTACGACATGCTGAACTCGTGGTTCGGCTACAACGGCCAGAACGGGCGCGGCGGCATGGTCCGCTCCCAGGTCGGGCTGAACGACGTCAACGCCTACTACGACGGCTCCAAGACGTACTTCGGCCACAACCAGAACAGCACCGAGCTGCTCACCGCGATCGACGTGGTGGCCCACGAGTACGGCCACGAGGTCTTCGACAACACCCCGGGCAGCGCCGGCACGTCGAACGAGAACGGCGGCATGAACGAGTCGAGCGGCGACATATTCGGCGCGCTCACCGAGGCCTACCTCAACAACCCGAACGACCGGCCGGACTACACGGTCGGCGAGATGATGAACTTCCTCGGCAACAACCAGCCCATCCGCTGGATGTACAACCCGTCTCTGGCCGGCGACCCCAACTGCTACCCGCAGCTGAACTCGGGCACCGAGGTGCACGCGGCGGCCGGCCCGCAGAACCACTGGTTCTTCCTGCTCGCCGAGGGCAACGCCCCCACCAACGGCCAGCCCTCCAGCCCCATCTGCAGCGGCGGACCGTCGTCGATCACCGGGATCGGCGTCCAGAAGGCCGGCAAGATCTTCATGGGCGGTCTGCTGGCCAAGACCTCCAACTGGAACCACCTCCAGGCGCGGCGGGCCACCGTCGCCGCCGCGAAGAACACCTACGGGAGCGCGGAGTGCAACGCTGTCAAGGCCGCGTGGAACGGCATCGGCGTACCTGTCCAGTCCGGCGAGGCCGACTGCGGCGGCACCAACCCCGGCAATGACTTCTCCCTGAGCCTCAACCCGTCCGCCGGCTCGGTCCAGCCCGGCGCCTCCGCCCAGTCGACGGTCTCCACGGCCACGACGTCCGGCACCGCGCAGAGCGTCCAGCTGACGGCCTCCGGCGCGCCTGCCGGGGTCACGGTGAGCTTCTCCCCGGCGTCCGTCACCTCCGGCGGCTCCTCGACGATGACGGTCGCCGTGGCGGCCGGGACCGCGAACGGCAGCTATCCGATCACCGTGCGGGGCACCGGCAGCGCCGAGCACACCGTCACGTACAACCTGACGGTCGGCGGCGGCACACCGCCCACCGGCTGCGACAACCCCGAGTTCACCTACCAGGGCACGCTGAGCAGCGGCGGGCAGGCCGTTCAGCCCAACGGCTCGTACTACTACTCGACCGTCTCCGGCGTCCACCACGGCTGCCTGCGCGGTCCCGCGGGCACCGACTTCGACCTGTACCTGCAGAAGTGGAACGGGTCGACCTGGACCTCCGTCGCCTCCGGCACCACGCCCGAGGAGAACGAGGACGTCACCTACAACGGCACCGCCGGCTATTACCGCTACGTCGTCCACGCCTACGCCGGCTCCGGCACCTACACCCTGGGGGTGAACAACCCGTAAGACTCCCCGACAGGGCCGGGCACGGAGCCGCACCCTCCGTGCCCGGCCCAGGGGGTGTCGGGCAAATCCCCGCAGCGTCGCGACGCCCGGCACGCACGCTCGCGCCGCTCCTTCACCTGCGGGGATTTGCCCGACACCCCCTATCCGTACAACCGCTCCAGCACCAGAGCCACCCCGTCGTCCTCGTTGGCCGCCGTGTGCGACGGTACGGCCGCCAGCACCGCCGGATGGGCGTTGGCCACCGCGTACGCCGCGCCCGCCCAGCGCAGGAACGTCAGGTCGTTCGGCATGTCACCGAACGCCAGCACCCCCGACGGCGCGATCCCGGCCGCCTCGCACAGCGCCGCCAGCGTCCCCGCCTTCGTCACCCCCGGCGCGCTGATCTCCAGCAGCCCCCGCCCGCCCGAGTGCGTCACCTCCGCCAGCCCCGGGACGGCCGCGGCCGCCGCCGCGTGCATCACGTCCACGTCCAGCCGGGCCGACCACGCCAGCAGCTTCACGATCGGCGCCTCCCGCAGCCACAGCTGTGCCCGTCCCGGCACCACGACCTCCGACCCGCCGTCGCTCGACGACCGCCACGCGAACGCCGGCTCGCACCACACCCGCAGCCCGCTCTCCACGGCGAACGCGATCCCCGGCAGCGCCGTGTCCAGCGCGTCGGCCACCCGCCTCGCCGTCGGCGGCGCCAGCGCCCGGCTGTCGCGTACCGTACGGGACTCCAGGTCGTACACCAGCGCCCCGTTGCTGCACACCGCGAGCCCGGTGAGCCCCGTCGCCTCCGCGAGGGCGTCGACGTACCGCGGCGGGCGGGCCGTGACGACCACGATCCGGGTGCCGTGCGCGCGGGCGCGGCGCAGGGCGGCCAGGGTCCGGGGCGAGACCGAGCCGTCGCGGCGCAGCAGCGTGCCGTCCAGGTCGGTGGCGATGAGCGCGGGGAGCGGCATGGCGTCAGGCTAGTGGCGGTCACCTGTTCGGCGGTACGGGCCGGGCGCCCGGCCCCGGGGTGCGTGCATGGTGGAGCATGGCTTCCTCAACGAGCGGCCGCGCGAAACCCGGCTGGCGCCAACGGCTGACCCCGGGCCGGGTCGTCACCGCCGTGCTGGCGATCCTCGCGCTCGTCTTCGTCTTCCAGAACACCGACGAGACCCAGATCCACCTCATCGTCTCGGAGGTGTCGATGCCGCTGTGGCTGGCGCTGCTCGGCGTGGGCCTGATCGGGGTCCTGGTCGGCTGGATGGTGCGCGGCAGACGGCGTTACGAACCGAGATAGCGCGGCCCTGGCGCGTCCGGCCCGGATCAGTCCACGCACGCCGGCGCGGCACCCGACGCACCCGGTACTGCGGTTTCCCGCGGCTCTCCGCTGCGGCCGTCCGCAAACCACGCCGCCCGGTGGATTCCCTGCGGGCCCGGGCGCGGCGGAGACCGTGACCGGGACCCGTCGCCCGATCGGGGCCCAGCGTGCATAGTGAGCGGTATGACGGTCTTTTTCCGGCGCACCATACCCGTCCTGCGGATCTTCGATCTCGCCAAGGCCCTCGAGTTCTACGTGGACTACCTGGGGTGCAGCGTCGACTGGGAGCACCGGTTCGCCGAGGGGCTCCCGGTGTACCTCCAGGTCTCCCGCGGTGATCTGGTCCTCCACCTGTCGGAGCACTACGGCGACGCCACCCCGGGATCCGCGGTGTACGCCGAGGTCGACGGGGTGGGGGAGCTGCACGCGGAGCTGGGGGCGAAGCACTACCCGTACCTCAAGCCGGGGCTGGAGGAGGACGCCCGGATCGGGACGATCCTGGAGCTCACGGACCCCTTCGGCAACCGGATCCGGCTCGTTCAGCCGGACTTCGTAGACTCGGGCGATGTCTGACCCCACCTACCTCGCCCGCACCACCCGTACCGCGATCCGCTACAACCGGCGGGCGGACGAGGCCGAGTACCTGGCCCGCGTCCACGAGAGCCGCGAGCTGCACGACGGCTGGCTCTCCCTGCCCGCCACCCCGCAGGCCTTCGGCGCCCTGATCGACCGGCTGGAGGCGCCGGCGACGGAGGGGTTCCTGGTCTGCGAGACGGAGTCCGACGCGGTCGTCGGCTTCGTCAACGTCAACAACATCGTCCACGGGGCCTTCCAGTGCGGCGCCGTGGGCTACGGCGCCTTCGCCAACGGCGCCGGGCGCGGCCATATGACCGAGGGGCTGGGTCTGGTGATCCGGTACGCGTTCGGGCCGCTCGGGCTGCACCGGCTGGAGGCCAACATCCAGCCCGGCAACAAGGCGTCCCTCGCACTGGCGCGGCGCGCCGGGTTCCGGCAGGAGGGATTCTCGCCGGACTTCCTGTTCATCGACGGTGCCTGGCGCGACCACGAGCGCTGGGCGATCACCGCCGGTATGGTCCAGGACGGCTGACCGGGGCCTTTTCACCGGCCCCGCTCCGTGGTCAACTGACGCCGTGCCCACGACCATACGGCGTACGACGCTCACCCTGCCCGGAGCCTTGCTCGGCCCGGCGAACCCGCTGCCCGCCCTGCGCACCCTCGACGAACTCCACCACCTCGACGCCGCCGCCAAGCGGGACCTCCCGCCCGACATGGCCCGCCAGATCGGCTACGCGCCGCTGCGCGACACCCTCCCCGTCCGGCGCCTCGACGGCTACGGCCGCAGGCGCACGGCCACCGAGGCCGAGGCCCTGGTGCTGGAGAACGACCGGCTGCGCGCCACCGTCCTCCCCGGCCTCGGCGGCCGGCTGCGGTCCCTCTACCACAAGGGCCTCGACCGCGAGCTGCTGTACGTCAACCCCGTCCTGCAGTACGCCGACTTCGCCCTCGCCGGCGCCTGGTTCTCCGGCGGGGTGGAGTGGAACCTGGGCGCCACCGGCCACACCACCCTCACCTGCGCCCCGATGCACGCGGCGCGCGTCCCGGCGCCGGACGGCGGCGAGATGCTGCGCCTGTGGGAGTGGGAGCGGCTGCGCGACCTCCCGTACCAGGTCGACATGTGGCTGCCGGAGGACTCCGACTTCCTCTACGTCGGCGTACGGGTGCGCAATCCGCACGACGAGGTCAAGCCGGTGTACTGGTGGTCCAACATCGCGGTCCCCGAGAGCCCCGACACCCGTGTCCTCACCCCCGCCGACGAGGCCTGGCACTTCGGCTACGCCCGCACGCTGGACCGGGTGCCCGTCCCCTCGTACGACGGGACGGACGTCACGTACACCACGCGCAGCGAATACCCCGCCGACTACTTCTTCGAGCTGCCCGACGGCGAACGCCGCTGGATCACCGCGCTGGACGCCGACGGGCGGGGCCTCGTGCAGACGTCCACGGACGCGCTGCGCGGGCGCAAGCTGTTCCTGTGGGGGAACGGGCGCGGCGGCTCGCGCTGGCAGCGGTGGCTGAACGGCGGCACCGAGGGCCGCTATCTGGAGATCCAGGCCGGCCTCGCCCGCACCCAGCTCGAGCACATCCCCCTCGACCCCGGCGGCTCCTTCGCCTGGCTGGAGGCGTACGGGCCGCTCGCCGCGGACCCCGCCGCGGTGCACGGCGGCGACTGGGCGGCGGCGCGCGGGGCCGTCGCCGGGCGGCTGGAGGAGGCGCTGCCGCGGGCGGCGGTCGACGCGGCGTTCGCGGCGTGGCTGCCCTGCGCGGACGCCGAACCGAAGGAGTCCCTGGCCACCGGCTCCGGCTGGGGGGCGCTGGAGGTGGAGCGGGCGGGATTCGCGCTGCCCGGCACGCCGTTCGACCCCGCGACGCTGGGGGCGGAGCAGGCGCCGTGGTCCGAGCTGCTGCGTACGGGCGCCTTCCCCGACGATCCGCAGGCGCACACCCCCAGGCCGACGCTGGTGTCGCGGCCGTGGCGGCAGCTGCTGGAGGGCGCGGTGCCGTCGCCCGACGCCGACTACCACCTGGGGGTCGCGCAGTGGCACGCCGGTGACGTCTCGCAGGCGGTGCGCAGCTGGCAGCGGGCCGCGGGCGGTGACGGCGAGGCGCCGTGGACGCTGCGGTGCCTGGCCGTTGCGGAGGCCGGGGCGGGGGAGGCGGCGCGGGCGGCGGACTACTACCGGCGGGCGTTCGACGAGGCCGTGGACCGGTGCTGGGACCTTACGTACTGGAAGCACTTCCTCACCGCGCTCGCCCGCGAGGCCGTCCCCGCGCTGCTGGCCGCCGGGCAGGCGGACGAGGCGGCCCGGGTGCTGGACCGGCTGCGCCCCTCGGTGCTGGAACGCGGCCGCTTCCGGCTGCTGCGCGCCCAGGTGCTCCTCGCCCAGGGCGACGTGCCTGCCGCGCGGGCGGTGTTCGACGCCGGGTTCGAGGTCGCCGATCTGCGGGAGGGCGCCTGGATTCTCGGCGAACTCTGGGACGAGATCGCCGTACGGCTCGTGGCGGGCGACGGTCCCGTGACGGACGAGGTGCGTGAGCGGGCCCGTACGGAGCATCCGCTGCCGGAGCGCTACGACTTCCGGATGCGTCCGGAGGCGTGATCGCCGGGGCCGGGGACACGTCCCCGGCCCCGCGTACTCACACCCGGCAGAGGATCTCCCCGTGCAGGACGCTGAACCAGCCGTCCTCCGCGGCCCCCCACTCGCGCCACGCCGCCGCGATCCGCTCCAGCGACGCCGCCGTGGCGTGCCCGCCGTCCACGGCCAGCGCGGCGTACGAGGAACCGGTCGTACGGTCCGCCCACAGCCCGCTCCACCAGGCGCGCTCCTCCGGTGAGGCGAAGCACCACACCGACCCGCCCGCGGTGACGTCCGTGAAGCCCGCCGCGTGCGCCCAGCTCAGCAGCCGCCGCCCGGCGTCCGGCTCGCCGCCGCCGGCCCGCGCCACCCGCTGGTACAGCGCCAGCCAGCCGTCCAGCTCCGGCACCTGCGGGAACCACGTCATCGCCGCGTAGTCCGAGTCCCGGGCGGCGACCACCCCGCCCGGCCGGCACACCCGGCGCATCTCGGCCAGCGCCCGCACCGGATCGCCGACGTGCTGGAGCACCTGATGGGCGTGCACGATGTCGAAGGAGTCGTCGGGGAAGTCCAGCCGCTCCACGTCCGCCGCCGCGAAGGTCACGTTCGCCGACCCGCGCGCCGCGGCCTCCTCGCGCGCGTCCGCCAGCACGCCTTCCGACGTGTCGACGCCGGTGACCCGGCCGGGGGCGACCAGGGCGGCGAGATCGGCCGTGATGGTGCCGGGGCCGCAGCCGACGTCCAGGACGTCCAGCCCCGGACGGAGCTCGCCCAGCAGATAGGCGGCGGAGTTCTCGGCGGTGCGCCAGCGGTGCGAGCGCAGGACGGATTCGTGGTGCCCGTGTGTGTAGGTGACCATGCGTCGACCTTAGCCACATTCTCGTATACCGAGAAGATTTGTCTTGGGATACGAGACGGTAGACCGTCTGGAATAGCCGCCGCCCGCCGGGTACCCGATCCTGGCCCCAGGACCGCTGAGCAGAGAGGACGCTGCCATGCCAGAGGCCACCGATCGTGAGACGGACACCCGTGTCCATGGCGTCGCACCGCACGAGCTGCCGGAGCACCAGCTGATCCGGGAGCTGGAGACCATCCACCGGACCCGCCACGACACCCTGCTGCACGGCTCCCCGGCGTCCCTCGCCGCGCACAACACCCGCATGGCCGAACTCGAGGGCGAGTATCTGCGCCGCCACCCCGAACGCATGGTGGCCCCGGGCCGCACCCGCGACGGGGCCCGCGACCGTACGTAGGAGGGCATGACCCCAGGTCACCGGGCCGCTCATCGGACCCCGCGATCTGCCAGGGTGGATCCAGGGCCCTGCTCCCGGGGCCCTGACCCCCGAGCAGCCGGAGGCGCGCATGGACCGGGCCGTCGCCACCGACACCGCGCTGCCGGTGCTCCCCGAGCTCGCGGCCGCCCTGTCCACCGCCGCCGACCGCGCCGCCGAGCCCCCCGGCGGCGGCATCCGGCTGCGCACCGCCGCCGCCGGCTACTGGCACCGCCGCGGCCTGCGCACCAGCCCCGCCCACGTCGCCGCCGCCCCCGGCCCCCGGCTGCTGCTCCTCGCGCTGATCTCCGCCACCGGCGGCGACGTGCTGATGCCCCGCCCCGCCGCCGACTGGTACGCCGCCCAGGCCCGCCTGCTGCGCCGCCCCGTGTACGGCGTCCCCGCGCAGGCGGAGAGCGGCGGCGCCCCCGACCCCGTGGCGCTGCAGGAGACCCTCGCCCGGACCCGCGCCGAGGGCGGCGACCCGCGCCTCCTCGTCCTGTCCGTCGCCGACGAGGCCACCGGGACGGTGCCGCCGCCGGACATCCTGTACGAGGTGTGCGAGGTCGCCGCCGGGGCGGGGGTGCTGGTCGTCAGCGACGAGTCGTACCGCGACACCGGCCACGACCCGCACGGCACCCTGCCCGTCTCCCCGGCGGAGATCCTGCACGGCCAGGCCGTGGCGCTGGCCGGCCTCGGCGCCTGCCTGCTGCCGCCCGCCTGGCCCGCGGCGATCGCCCGCTTCCCGGCCGGCCCCGACGGCACCGAACTGCACCGGTCCACCGTGGCGATCCTCGACGCCGTGGGCGCGCGCCTCCCCCCGCCGGTCGCCGCGGCGGCGGAGCTGGCGCTGACGGAGCCCCCCGCCGTCACCGCCCGGCGGGCCGCGGCGTCCCGGCTGCACGCGGAGCTCGCCTCGGCGGCCGTGCGGGTGCTGACCGGGGCGGGGGCGGTGTGCCGGCCGCCGCGGACCGGGGCCTGCGTCTACGCCGACTTCGACGAGATGCGGGCGCGGCTCGCGGACCACGGCGTGGTCGACAGCGTGGAGCTGGAGACGTGGCTGGCCGGGCGGCTGGGCCGGGGCTGCGTGCTGGGCGGACACCGCTTCGGCGATCCGCTCCACGCCCTGCGCGTGCGCTTCGCCCTCGGCCCCCTCGCCGGGGCGTCCGCGGGGGAGCGCGGGGTGGCGCTGGCGGCGCCGGATCCGCTGGCGCTGCCGCAGGTGACGCGGGCGGTGTCCGCGTTCGGGGGAGTGATCGCCGAGCTGACGGGAGGTACGCGATGACGGACACGGACACCCCCACCCACCAGTCCCCGGACGGCGGGACCGGCCGGCGTCCCGGACTCCGGTTCCGGTCGGGCCGCCCCAGCCTCCCGGCCCCCGACACCCCCGCCGCGGCGCCGCGCCCGCTGGGCGAGATCCGGCTGTGGCCGAACGACTTCACCGCCCGGCTGACCGCCCCCCTCCCCGGCGTCGCGATGCTCGCCCGGATGGCCAGGGAAGGAGCTCTGCGCCCCCGGGCCGAAGCCCTCCTCGACATCCCCCGGATCCCCTTCGAACCGGGCGACCTGCCCGTCGCCGACGCCACCACCACCGCCGTCACCTGGGCCGGCCACGCCAGCTGGGTGATCCGCATCGGCGGCCTCACGGTGCTCACCGACCCCGTCTGGTCCCGCAAGATCCTCGGCACCCCGGCCAGGATCACCCCCGTCGGCGTCCGCTGGGAGGACCTCCCGCCCGTCGACGCCGTGGTGATCTCGCACAACCACTACGACCACCTCGACGCCCCCACCCTGAAGCGGCTGCCCCGCGACACCGCCCTGTTCGTCCCCGCCGGCCTGGCCCGCTGGTGCCGCCGCCGGGGCTTCACCAGGGTCACCGAGCTGGACTGGTGGGAGGCCGCCGAGCTGACCGGCCCCGGCGGCAACACCGTCCGCTTCGACTTCGTCCCCGCCCACCACTGGAGCAAGCGCACCCTGTTCGACACCTGCCGCAGCCTGTGGGGCGGCTGGGTCCTCACCGACCGGCTCGACCGGCGGGTCTACTTCGCCGGCGACACGGGCTACGGCCACTGGTTCGAACGCATCGGCGCCCACTACCCCGGCATCGACCTGGCGCTGCTGCCGATCGGCGCGTACGACCCGCGCTGGATGCTGGGCCCCGTCCACACCGATCCGGAGGAGGCGGTCCGGGCCTTCCGGGACCTGGGGGCGAGCCGCATGGCGCCGATGCACTGGGGGACGTTCCTGCTCTCCGCCGAGTCCCCGCTGGAGCCCCGCACCCGGCTGCACGCGGCCTGGCGGACGGCGGGGCTGCCGGCGGACGCCCTGTGGGATCTGCCCGTGGGGGGCTCGCGGGTGCTGTTCTAGCCCCTGCTCTCCGTCGCTGCCCCCGACCGGACCCGGCGCCACAGCCACGGCGCCGCGCTGATCAGCAGCGTCAGGCCCACCGCCGCGGCCACGCCCTGCCAGGGCTCCGGGAAGAGGGAGCCGCCCGCGATGCCGATCAGCTGGTACGTACCGGCCCAGGCCAGGCACGCGGGGGCGTTGCCCCGTACGAACGAGCGCAGGGGCAGCCGGGCCAGCAGACAGGCGACCATCACCGGGATCCGTCCAGCCGGCATCAGCCGGGACAGGATCAGCACGGTCACCCCGTGATGCTCCAGCTTGTCCCGCGCCGACGCGATCTGCTCCGGCGCGGCCCGCTCGGTCAGCCGGTCCAGCCAGCGGGAGCCGCCCCGGCTGCGGGTGCCGCGCAGGCCGAGCCAGTACAGGAACGTGTCGCCGAGGAACGCCGCCAGCGAGGCCACCAGGAACACGAACAGCAGGGAGTACGCGGCCTTCTGGTGGAAGGCGACCACCGCCGCCGAGCTCACGACCGCCCCCGTCGGGATCACCGGGACCAGCGACCCCAGCAGCACGAGCAGGAACAGCGACGGATAGCCGGCCGCCTGCTGCGTGGACTCCGGCGGCACGGCGGGAGCCGCGTCCGCGAGCCGGTGCAGTTCGCGCAGCGCGCGTTCCCTCACCGGGCGCCCTCCAGCCGTACGGACTGCCCGTGCCCCAGGGTGTGCACGGCGGTCCCCGGCGCGGCGGCCTTCGCCAGCCGGGCGAACTCCTCGCCGGGGGCGTGGAACTCGTGCGGGCGGACGCTGTCCATGCCGATGGGCCAGTACGTCCCGTAATGCACGGGCACGGCGGCTCCCGGGGCCAGCTTCCGCAGGGCCTGGGCGGCCTTGGCGGCGTCGAGGTGCTCGGCGCCCAGGCGGGGGCCCCAGCCGCCGACGGGGAGGAGGGCGAGGTCGCAGGCGCCGACCTCCTCGGCCATGGTGTCAAAGAGCCCGGTGTCACCGGCGAAGTAGGTCGTCGCCTCGCCCTCGAGGACGAACCCCAGCGCCTGGATACGGTGCGGCCCGTAGGGCCAGCGGCGCCCGTCGTGCTTCGCGCTCACCGCGCGGACGGTGACGTCCTTGACGCGGATCTCCTCGCCGGGGCCGAGTTCGGTGAGCCCGAGGTGCCTCAGCCGCCTGAGGCCCGGGACGGCGTCGGTCGCGCCGCGGGGGAGGACGAGGACGGTGCCCGGGGCGAGGCGGGCGAGGCTGGGGAGGTGGAGGTGGTCGGCGTGCAGATGGGAGACGACGGCGACGTCCGCGCGGGCCGCGTCGGCGGGGGGCGGGGCGCCCCGCCTGCGGTGCAGATGCATCAGGCGCCGCGCGAACAGGGGGTCGGTCAGGACCCGCGTCGCGGAGTCCTGGACGGTCGCGGTGGCGTGCCCCCACCACGTAACCTCAACGCCCACACCATCTCCTTCCCTCACCCCGAGGCTACGCGACCGGGGCCCGGGCCCCGGCGTCCGGAGAATGCGCGCTGTGGAAGGGTGTACGGCAAGGAGGTGAGCCCGCGGTATGGCGGAGCCACACAGGTCCCGGGTCAGGGTTCTCGGCGGCGCGGTCCTCAGGGTCGCGGCCGTCTGGGCGGCGTCCACCGTCACGATGCTGGTCCTGGCCGGCATCCTGCCCGACTTCCGGCTGCAGTCCGAGGACGGGAAGACGGCCACCGGGATCGCCGTCACCGCGGCGATCGGCGCCGCGGCCTTCGGGCTGCTCAGCGCTCTCGTCTGGCCCGCCCTCGTGCGAGCCCTCCTCCTCGTCCCCGCCTTCGTCCTCGGCCTCCTGGTCTTCTTCCTCAACGGCTCCCTCCTCTGGCTGGCCCTCAGCCTCATCCCCGCCGAGCGCGGCGGCGACGTCAACCCGGAGACCGCCGTCGTCGTGGCCGCCGTGATGTCCGCCGCGTCCTCGGCGACCAGCACCGCCCTGGCCGTACGGGACGACGGCGCGTACCGCCGGAGGCTGGCCCGGCTGGCAGGCCGCCGGGGGATCGCCGAATGCGGACCCGACCCCGAGCCCGGCACGGTGTTCATCCAGCTCGACGGCCTCGGCCACGACGTCCTGCACAGCGCCCTGACCCGCGACCCCCCGCTGATGGAGACCGTCGCGCGGTGGTACCGCGACGGCACCCACGAGCTGGCCCCGTGGCGCACCGACTGGTCGAGCCAGACCGGCGCCAGCCAGCTCGGCATCCTGCACGGCTCCAACCACGACGTCCCCGCGTTCCGCTGGTACGAGAAGCACACCGGCCAGCTGATGGTGTGCAACCGCCCCGCCAGCGCCGCCCAGCTCGAACAGCGCGCCGCCGAGCGCACCGGCGACCCCGGGCTGCTGGCCGGCGAGGGCGGCGCCAGCCGCGGCAACCTCTTCACCGGCGGCGCCGACCAGCTCGCCCTGGTCCTCTCCGTCGCCGGCGTCAACGGACGGCACGGCCGCAGCCGCAGCCGCGCCGGCTACTTCGCGTACTTCGCCGACCCCGCGAACGCCAGCCGCACCTTCGCCTCCTTCGTCGCCGAGGTGTTCCGCGAGCTCGGCCAGTCCACCGCCTCCCGGCTGCGCCGCGACAGCCCGCGGATGCGCCGCGGCGGCCTGTACCCGTTCATCCGCGCGTTCGCGACAGTCGTCGAACGCGACGTCGTCACCGCCGCCGTGATGGGCGACATGCTGGTCGGCCGCCGCGCGATCTACGCCGACCTCGTCGCGTACGACGAGGTCGCCCACTACGCGGGCCCCTGGCACCGCGACACCCACCAGGTGCTGCGCCGCCTCGACCGCTCCATCCGGCTGATCGCCAAGGCCGCCCGCCACGCCCCGCGCGAGTACCGCATCGTGCTGCTCTCCGACCACGGCCAGAGCGAGGGCCCCAGCTTCGCCGCCGCCTACGGCATCTCGCTGCAGGACCTGGTCCGCGCCGGCTGCGGCCTGCCCGTCTCCCGCAGGGCCCACCGCAGGCTCCGGCACGACGAGGCGCTGAGCGCCCTGCACGCGGCGCTGCACCGCAGCCCGGACCCGGAGGCCGACGTGGCCGCCGCCGGGCCCGTCGTCCTGGGGTCGGGGAATCTGGGCCTGATCTCCTTCCCGGACATCGAGGGCCGCGCCACCCGCGAGGACATCGAGGCCCGCCACCCGGCGCTGCTGCGCACGCTGGCCGAGCACCAGGGCGTGGGGTTCGTGCTGGTGCACAGCGCCGAGTACGGGCCGGTGGTGCTGGGCGCCCAGGGCTCCGAGCACCATCTCGACACGGGCAAGGTGATCGGCGACGACCCGCTGGCCGGTTTCGGCGCGGGCGCGGCGCAGGCGGTGGCCCGTACGGCGGCCTTCGGCAACGTCCCGGACGTGATGGTGAACTCGGCGTACCACCCGGTGACCGGCCAGGTGCACGCCTTTGAAGACCAGATCGGCTCGCACGGCGGGATGGGCGGCGCCCAGAGCCGCGCCTTCCTGCTCTGGCCCGCCGAACTCGGCCCGCCTGCCGAGGAGTTGACCGGCGCGGAGCGGGTGCACCGGGTGCTGCGCGGCTGGCTCGCGGCGCCGGACGAGAGCAGGCGGTCCGCCCGGGCCGGCTGAGGGCGGAGGCCGACCGTCCGTCACCGGACGATTCCCCATTGACACCGGTACGGCTCCCGGCGGAAGGTTGGCCGCGGGGAGGACAGGGGGGACGTCGCCCGGGTGTTGATTCCCGGCGGCCGCAGCACCCGCTCCCGCATCGGTGAGGGGACGGAACCGGACCTTCCCTCACGTCGCAGCCGCACGTCGGGGGTGGAGTCCATGTCCGGAGACCAGCAGTTCGGCCCAGCACCGGAGGGTTTCGGTCCGCCGCCGGACCCCGCGCAGGGCCCACCCCAGGGTCCCCCGCCGGTCCCGCCGCAGGGCCCGCCCCCGGGACCCCCGCCGGGTCCGCCGCCCGCCGGGTACCAGCCGACGCAGGGCGCCTGGCAGCAGCCCGAGCAGCTCCAGTCACCCGTCCAGGGCGCCTGGCAGTTCCCCGGCGCGCAGCCCGCCTGGCAGCCGCCCGCGCCCCCGCCGCCTCCCGGCAGCCCCGGGAACGCCGCCGCCGTGGCCCTGCTCAACCTCAGCGGCCTGGGCCTGGGATACCTCTCGCTGCGCCGCTGGGCGGAGACCCTGGTCTGCTGGGCCGCGACGATCGCCCTGGCGCTCACCGCGTTCCCCGCGAAGGCCGAGCGGATCAGCGGCGCACTCGTCTCCGGCTACGGCGTGCTGGTGCTCCTGGCCGCCGCCGACGGCTACCGGCGCGGGCTGAAGGTCCGCGGCCGGCTGCCCGCGCAGCCCGCGGTGGCCATCGGGATCGCCGTCGCGCTGCTGGTCGTACCGGTCGGCGGGGCCGTGGCGTACGACCGGGCGCAGCACGAGGCGTCCGAGCAGGCGCTGCTCGACCGGCTCGAGGCGGCCGACGCGCTGGTGAAGACCGCCTCGGCGAAGGACTTCGCGGCCGGTGAGACGGAGTACGGCCGGGCGCTGGACATCTACGAGGACCTCGGCGAGAACCACGCCGGCAGCAAGGCCGCCGCGAAGGTCCCCGACCGCGTCGACGCCTACTACGAGGCCGTGTCCGCCCCGTACAAGGAGAAGAAGCACTGCGACGCGGTCGAGCCGCTGAAGCATCTGCGCACGGTCCCCGAGAAGCTGGACGCGGACCTCCTCGGCAAGCGGAAGGCGTGGGCCGACGGGCCGCTGGCGACGTCGCTGCTGGAGTGCGGCCGGGGCAAGCTGGGCACCGAGGACACCCCGGAGCTCGCCGAACTCCTCGAGGACTTCCCGGACTCCGAGCAGGCCGGCCAGGTCGCCCCCGCGCTGACCGCCGCGGTCGACGAGCGGACGAAGGCGCTCGGCGGCGCCGAGCCCTGCTCGGCCACCGACCAGCTGCGCAAGCTCGGCGAGACGGCGAAGGCGCTGCCGGGCGACGTCAGCGTCGACGTGGCGCGTCCGGTGCAGGACGGGGTGTACGCGTGCGGCCTCGACCAGTTCCGGGACAAGCAGTTCAAGGAGGCGCACGAGACGCTCACGAAGTTCGCCGCGGACTACAGGAAGAGCGGCAAGCGCGCCCGCGCCAAGCAGATCGCGATCGCCGCGGAGATCGCCGAGGACCGTCCCGCGGCCGGCAAGTCGCTGCCGCGCGAGTCGGCGCCGGGCGGCGGCAGGATGTCGCTGCAGATCACCAACGGCGGCCCGGGAGCGGTGACGGTGCTGTACACGGGCCCGGTGACGGGGTCGCTCACCATCAAGGGCTGCGGCGGCTGCAAGACGTTCGCGAACGACTCCGCGGGCCGTTCCGGTGCCTGCAAGGCGGGCGGTGTGTCGGAGCCGAAGTCGACGCTGCATCTGCCGGCCGGTGAGTACCACTTCCTGTACAAGCGCTCGGACGCGGAGACCGACCCGGTCGCCAACCACAGCTCCGGCGCGTCCATCACGCCCGGCTACACGTACACGGACTGTCTGTACGTCGTCTCCAGCGGCCTGCCCGGCTTCGGCGGCGGCACGGAGACCTGAGCCGCCGGGCGGACATGACGACGCGGCGGTCGCACCAGGAGCCACAGGTGCGACCGCCGCGCCGGACGGGGGCGGCCGGTCAGGTACCGCCCCGGGAGGCGGCTACGGCCTGGTCACCCCGAGGGTGTAGGAGCCGGAACCGCTGTAGGCGTGCACCACGTACCGGTAGTAGCCGGCGGTGCCGTTGTAGCTGACGGACTCCGAGTTCGCCGGCGTGGTGCCGGAGGCGACGGAGGTCCAGGTGGACCCGTTCCACTTCTGCAGGTACAGGTCGAAGTCCGTACCACTGGGACCGGCGAGGCAGCCGGTGTGCAGACCGGACGCGGTGGTCTGGTAGTACGAGTTGTTCGGCTGGACGGCCTGCCCGCCACTGGCCAGCGTGCCGGAGTACGTGGTCTGCGAGCCCTGGCAGCCCGTCGGCGGCTCCGGATCGGGCGGCGTGGGGCCGCCGCCGGACGTCTTCAGCGTGAGCCCGTACACCTGGAGCGCCTCGTTGACCGGCTGGTAGTACGTCGTACCGCCGGAGGAGCAGTTGCCGGAGCCGCCGGACGTGGTGCCCTGCGCCTGGCTGCCGGAGATGAACGAGCCGCCGGAGTCACCGGGCTCGGCGCACACGTTGGTGCGCGTCACCCCGCTGACCGTGCCCTCCTGGTACGTGACGGAGGTGTTGTGCTGCTGGATGGTGCCGCAGTGCCAGCCCGTGGTGGAGCCGGAGCGGCAGATCGAGGAGCCGACCGCCGCCTGGGTGGAGCCGGTCACGGTGACGTTGGCGCCGCCGGAGCCCTTGACCCAGGGCTGCGAGGTCCAGCTGGTGTTCGCGGCGACCCAGGCGTAGTCGTTGCCGGGGAACGAGGAGCCCTGGAAGGAGCCCTGGGCGACCTGGTTGTAGCCGGTGGTCGAGACGCCGGGGGTGCCGCAGTGGCCGGCGGTGACGAAGCCCTGCTGGGTGCCGCGGGTGACGGGGAAGCCGACGGAGCAGCGTCCGCCGCCCATGTAGTACGCGTCGCCGCCGCGTATGTCGTACAGCGGCCGGGGGCTCTCGGTGGCCTTCACGACCCGTACGGCCGAGGGGCTGACACCCGCGCGGGCGAGGAACGCGCGGGTGGCGGCGCGGTCGGCGGACTGGACGACGACGCTGTTGGTCTTCACGTCGACGTACCAGAGCGGGGTGCCGGACGGGGCCTTCGACTCGGCGGCCCGGTCCAGGCCGGCCATGGTGGCGTCGAGGTTCTTGATGCTGCGGCCGACGAGCTCGGCCTTGGCGCCGCGGGCCTCGATGGCGTCCACCGAAGAGCGGTCGGTGGTGGCCACGGTGAGGTCGGCGGAGTCGCCGCTGACCCAGGCGCCGGCGTAGTCGGCGCCGAGTTCCTTCCGGAGGCGGGCGTCGGTCACGGCGGCCTCGGCCTCGCCGGCGACCCGGGACCTGGCCTCGGCGGCGGTCAGGTCCAGATCGCGTTGCAGCGCCTTGAGCACGGCCGGGTCGACGATCGGCGCGGGGGCCGCCGGTTTCGCCGTCGGGGCCGGCGATGCCGACGCGGGGAGTGCGGAGATACAGAGCGCGGCGGTCGCCGCGATGATCCCCGGTAGGGCACGTCTGCGGAGCACGGTTTCTCCTAGGTGTCAGTGGGGGGAAGGGCTGGTGGCCCGAAAGCACCCTATGGACACCGGAGTTATGCGTGCACCTGCCAATCATTCCCTCTCATGACGTGATGGTTCCGTACTGCGGATGTGTGGCAAGCCACTGCGCGTAGCGGGCATTTCGCCGTACGGCCTCGCCGTGCGACGCCCGCGCGTGCATCACCACACCCGGTGCCGTGCCCGCGGCCGGGGAGTCGGGGTGCCAGCCGATGAGGTGCCGCCAGCTCAGCGGCGTACCGGCGATCGGCACCGTCACCAGCCCCGGCGTCGGCGGCATCGTCGCCCGGCACAGGCCCACCGCCCGCCCCACCTGCACCAGATGGACGCAGGACGCGGTGTCCGTCTCGAGCATGGTGGACGGGGTGAACCCGGCCCGCGCGCAGGCCGAGGAGAAGCAGTCGGCGAAGCACCCCTCCCCGGGCACGGTCGTCCAGCGGGCGTCCCGCAGCTGCTCCAGGCGGACCTCCGTGGCGTGGGCGAGCGGATGGCCGTCGGGCAGCATCGCGAACACCGGGTCCGTACCGACCTCGCGCCACTGCAGCTGCTCCGACGGCGGCGGGCTCTCCCCGCACACCCCGATCAGCGCGAAGTCCAGCCGCCCGCTGGACGTCATCTCGCACAGCGTCTGCACCGACCACGAGGTGTACGTCGTCACCGGCTCGTCCGGATGGATGGCCGCCAGCCGGTCCAGCAGCGCCCCCATCAGCGGCCCGTGCGTCCCGCCGACCCTGAAACGCGGCACGTCGGAGAGGGCGTTGGCGAACCGTACGGCCTCGTCCTGCAGCTCCCGCACCGCGGGCAGCAGCACCCGCGACCGGTCCAGTACGAGCTCGCCGAGCGCGGTGGGCCGGGCCCCGGCCCGGTCCCGGGCGAACAGGGGGCCGCCCAGTGTCCGTTCGATGCGCTTCAGCTGGGCGCTGATCGCCGACTGGGCGAGGCCCATCGAGGTCGCCGCCCGGGTCAGGCTCCCGGCCTCCGCGATCGCGTGAACGAGCTTGAGGTGCCGCAACTCCAGCTCCATGGACGGAAAGTTAGCACCAAGTGCCGCAAAAACGTCCGGGAGCACCGGATGATGTTCGATGGGTGCTCCCACCAGGCCGTTTCAGTGCGGTACGGGAGCCGGGCGGACGCTGAAAGGCCGCTGACACGTCCGTAAAACGGTCCCCCGGCAAGCTCTTCCTCATCAGCGGGGCCCACCCGGGGCAACGCCGAGGACCGAGGAGCACCCACCATGTCCGTCACCTTCACCGCCCAGGACAAGTCCGTCATCCGCACCGCCGCCTACGGCGCCGTCTCCCTGCTGGCCGCCGCCGACGCCGCCGGCTCCCCCCACAAGATCGCCACCCAGGGCTCCATCGCGCTGGCGTCCTCGACCGGCACCATCGGGCATCTGCTCGCCGAGAAGTCCAAGATCGGTGACCTGGGTGGCAAGTCGGTCGCCGAGCTGGCCGACAAGGTGCTGCCGGCCCTGACCGAGGCGATGGCCCTGATCAAGAAGCAGGACCCGGCGGAGGCCGACAGCTTCCGCGCCGTCCTGCACATCGCCCTCGAGTCCGGCGTCCAGGCCCGCAAGGGCGGCGTGAGCCCGGCGATGACCGAGATGATCCGGAAGATCGACGAGGCCCTCGACGCCGCATGAGGGTCCGGCCGGGCATTACCTCCGGCGTAATCGACCCGCGCGCACGACCCCGGCATCGTGGAGGGAACGGGGGCCGGACCGGCGCACTCCGGCCCGGCCCCCGCTTCCCGCCGGCGTCCCGTGCGCCGGCCCCGACCGCCGATGGAGGCCTCATGTCCGCGACCGCCACCGCCCGCCCGCTCACCGGACCCGCGACCCTGCTGCGCCGCGTGCTCCTGCTCGACGCCGCCGTCACCGGGGTCAACGCCCTCGCCTATCTGGCGGTGTCGGGGCCGCTGGCCGATCTGCTGGGGGTGTCCCGCGCCCTGCTGCTCGAGCTCGGCGTCTTCCTCCTCGCCTACGCCGCCGCCGTCGGATACCTCGCCGCCCGCCCCTCGCCCCCGGCGCTCGGCGTCAAGGCCGTCGTCGAGGCCAACGTCGCCTGGACGGTGCTCAGCGTGCTGGCCCTCGGGCTGTGGCTGGAGCCGACCACCGCCGGCGCGGTGTGGACCGTCCTGCAGGCCGTGACCGTGCTCGGCTTCGCCGGGCTGCAGACGGTGGCGCTGCGCGGGGCGCTCAGGGCCTGAGCGCCGACAGGTACGTCACCGTCTCCGGGTCGGCCGGGAGCAGCGTCTCCAGGGCGAGCTCGGAGACGGTCACGTCCATCGGGGTGTTGAAGGTGGCGATCGTCGACACGAACGACAGCCGGTGCCCGTCGTGCTCGACGACCAGGGGCAGGGCGAACGGGGCCTCGGCCGCCACCGTCTCGTGCCCGGCGCCCTCGGGGTGGGGGTACGCCGCCACCTCGTCGTACAGCGCCTTGAGGGCGGGGGAGCGCAGCAGGGAGAGCTGACGGTCCAGCTGGGCGAGGAGATGCCCGCGCCACTCCGGCAGATTGCGGATCTTCGGGGCCAGGCCCTCGGGGTGGAGCGTGAGGCGGATCGCGTTGAGCGGCGGCGTCAGCAGCTGGGCCGGGAGGCCGTCGAGCAGCATCAGGATGCCGTTGTTGGCGGCGATCACGTTGTACGTGCCGTCGACGACCAGCGCCGGATACGGTTCGTGCGCGGCGAGGAGGCGCTCCATCGCGGCGCGGACCCCCGCCATCGCGGGGTCGTCGATCGGGGTCTCCGGGAAGTGCGGGGCGTAACCGGCGGCGAGCAGCAGGGCGTTGCGTTCGCGGACGGGGACGTCGAGGTGGTCTGCCAGCTTCAGCACCATCGCCTGGCTCGGCCGGGAGCGGCCCGTCTCGATGAAGCTGATGTGCCGGGCGGAGGAGTCGGCCTCCATGGCCAGCTCCAGCTGGCTGATCCCGCGCCGGTCGCGCCAGCGCCTCAGCAGGGTCCCGACCTGTGGTTCCGCAGCCGTCGTCATACCGCGACCGTAACCGACGCGCCCGGCGCCGGGCAGCCGCTTTCCGGGCCCGGCCCCGGTGGACCGGCGGCGCGGGCGGGCGGAGACTGGACGCGCGGTCCCGGGGATCCGGGAGACCGCTTTCGGAGCCCGCCGAGGAAGGGACCGGCCATGGCCGACGAGCCGCTGTCCGAGCAGGAGACCGAGACCCGGCTGGCCCGGCTGCCGGGCTGGTCGGTCGCCGAGGGCGATCTGCTGACCCGTACGTACACCTTCTCCGGTCATCTGCCGGCGGTGGCGATGGTCGTGCATGTGTCGGCGATCCAGGAGGAGCTGAACCACCACGCGGAGCAGACGCTGGGCTACAACACGCTGACGCTCGCGGTGAACACGCACAGCGCGGGCGGCCGGATCACGGAGCTCGACTTCACCCTCGCCGGCCGGGTCGAGGCGGTCGCGCAGGGGCACGGGGCGAAATGATCGAATCGGTTCGCCAGGGCGTTCGAAAATAACAAGCCCGGCGGGTGTTTGTTCGATCATACGGATCCTGTTGGTCCGGCTCGGTCGTCTTACGCGATCGCCGGGGCCCTCCGCGCCTCAGTCCACCCGCTGCCCCGCGACCGCCCGCCGCAGCTGCTCCAGCTTCGGCGGCAGCACCGTGTCCAGGCCCAGCCCGTGCCGGCCGGTGCGGTACGCGCGCAGCAGGCCGCTCTGCTCCAGCGGCATGCCCGGGGGGCGCTGGACGGTGTTGCCGTCGGCGTCCGGGGTGCCGCTGTGGTTGAGCCACACGGACACCCACAGCCGGCTCGTGCCGTGCGCCCGGGCGACGAGCTCCTCCCGTACCGGCAGCCAGCGCTCCACGGCGATGCGGCCCAGCGGAGACAGGGTGAGGTCTTCGGGCTCCGGTTCGTACGAGACGCCGTGCTGCGGGCGGCGCACGATGCGGACGCGGGAGGTGTCGGGGGCGAGGTCGGTGAGGCGCTGGGCGACGAGTTCGCCGGCGCGGGCCTCGGTGTCCAGCACCATGGCGATCATGGCGGTGAACCGGGTCTGGCCGGGGGTGAGGAAGCCGCCGAGGAGTTCACCGAGGCGGCGGCGGAGCATGGCCAGCTCCCAGTCGCCGGGGGTGGGGCGGGGCGGGACGGGCTCCTGGGCGGGGCGCCACGGGGGGAGGGAGGCGGCGACGCGCAGGAGCTGCAGGCAGTCGTGGCGGGCGGTGTTGGTGGCGGCGGAGGTGGGCGGGCGTTTGCCGTGCAGCAGGCGGGACCGGAGCTGCCCGGACTCCGCGAGGCGCAGGTAGACGGCGAGGGTGCGGTCGGCGAGCAGGCGGCGGACGTCGCGGCGGGCTGCGACGGGGAGGGCGTCGCGGTCGAGGGCGGCGGCGAACTCGGCGCGGACCATGCGCAGCTGCCGGCGCCGGGTGGCGTGGGTGGTGGAGATGGTGTCGATGAGGGTGTCGAGCGTGGCCAGGACCGGCGGCGGCGCGGGGGTGGGCATGGTCCGATTGTGGCGTACGGGTCGTGGGTGCCCCGGATGAACCGGCCCGGGGTGCGGGGTTCGTCCGTGTTTCTTAGATTTGTTGGGTAAGTACCGTATTTCAGGCACCTGTCCGTGTTGTATCGAGATCCCGGAGCCACGATGATCCGTAACCGAATAGTCAGCTTCATCGCGACCTTCTCGCTGGCCGGCGCCCTCGGCGGCGCCGTCGCCCTGGCCGTCGGCGCGCAGCCGGCCGAGGCTCCCGGACGGCACGGGGCGGATCCTGGTGTGAAGGTCGCGGACGCCGAGCCGGGCGCGGCGGCGCCGCGTGCGGAGGGCGGGGCGGGGCGGGAGTAGCGGCGGGCGCCGTGGACCGGTGTCCGCGGCGCCCTGCTGTTTCGTACGGGGTGGGTGTCAGTTCCAGTCGAAGGTGTCCGGGTCGCCGCCCAGTCGGTTGCCGGTGTCCAGGCCGTTCATCGCGGTCATGTCGCCGGTATCGAGGGTGAAGCCGAAGACGTCGATGTTCTCGCGGATGCGGGAGGGGGTGACGGACTTCGGGATGACGACGGTGCCGTTCTGCAGGTGCCAGCGCAGGATGGCCTGGGCGGGGGTGACGCCGTGCTTGGCGGCGACGGCGGCGACGGTCGGGTCGCCGAGGATGTCCTTGCCCTGGCCGAGGGGGGACCAGGCCTCGGTGGCGATGCCGTGCTCGGTGTGGAAGGCGCGGCTCTCGGTCTGCTGGAGGCTGGGGTGGAGCTCGATCTGGTTGACGGCCGGGGTGACGCCGGAGTCGTCGATGATCCGCCGCAGGTGGGCGGGCTTGAAGTTCGAGACGCCGATGGCCTTGGCGCGGCCGCTTCCGGCGAGTTCGCCGAAGGCGCGCCAGATGGCGAGGTAGTCGTCGCGGACGGTGCGCGGCCAGTGGATCAGGTAGAGGTCGACGTAGTCGAGGCCGAGCTTGGCGAGGGAGTCGTCGAAGGCGCGCAGGACGGCGTCGCGGTCCCAGGTGTGCTTGGCGGTGTTCCACAGCTTGGTGGTGACGAACAGCTCCGTGCGGGGGATGCCGGAGGCGTTGATGGCCTTGCCGGTGCCCGTCTCGTTCTCGTAGACGGCGGCGGTGTCGATGCTGCGGTAGCCGGCCTCGAGGGCGGCGGCGACGGCGGGGGTCGCCTCGCTGTCGGGGACCTGCCAGACGCCGAAGCCGAGCTGCGGCATGGACACGCCGTTGTTCAGAGTGATGGACGGAACGCTGCTCACGTGGGGTGAATCCCTGTCTGTTGTCGTCGGTGGGTGTTCCCTCGTGCAACCACGATGGCCGGTGCCAGCATTCCCCGCATCTCGGCCGGTGGCCGGGTTACCGGCGATTACCGCTGGTAGAGGGCATCGACTTCTTCGGCGTACGCCTTTTCGATGGCTTTGCGCCGGAGTTTCAGGGAAGGGGTGAGAAGTCCCTGGGCCTCGGTGAACTGGGTGGCCAGGATGCGGAAGGTGCGGATGGCCTCGGCGTTGGAGACGTGGGTGTTGGCGGTGACGACGGCGCGGCGGATCTCGCTCTCCAGGTCGTCGTCGCGGACGAGCTCCACGGGGGACAGCTCGGGTTTGCCGCGCATGCGCAGCCAGTGGTCGACGCCCTCGGGTTCCAGGGTGATGAGGGCGGCGATGTACGGGCGGTCGTTGCCGACGACGATGCACTGGGAGATCAGCGGGTGGGAGCGGATGCGGTCCTCCAGGGCGAGCGGGAAGACGCTCTTGCCGTTGGAGGTCACCAGCATCTCCTTCTTGCGGCCGGTGATCGTGAGGTAGCCGTCCTCGTCGAGTTCGCCGACGTCGCCGGTGGCGAGCCAGCCGTCGCGCAGTACCGCGCGGGTGGCCTGGGCGTCGCCGGTGTAGCCGGTGAAGACCGTGCCGCCGCGGAGCCAGACCTCGCCGTCGTCTGCGATGTAGACGGTGGTGCCGGGGATGGGCAGACCGACGGTGCCGTACTTGGGGCGTTCGGGCGGGTTGGCGGTGGCGGCGGCGGTGGACTCGGTGAGTCCGTAGCCCTCGAGGACGCGGATGCCGGCGCCGGCGAAGAAGAGGGCGAGGCGGCGCTGCATCGCGGAGCCGCCGGACATGGCGTAGGCGACGCGGCCGCCGAGGCGCTCGCGGATGCGGGAGTAGACGAGGCGGTCGGCGACCTGGTGCTGGACGCGCAGGGCGGCGCTGGGGCCGGGGCCGATGTCGAAGGCGCGGTCCTCCTGGGCCTCGGCGTAGCGCACGGCGATGTCGACGGCGCGGTCGAAGGCGTCGAGGCGGCCCTGTTCCTCGGCGGTGCGGCGGGCGGCGCGGAAGATCTTCTCGAAGACGTGCGGGACGGCGAGGAGGAAGGTGGGGCGGAACGCGGCGAGGTCGGGGGCGAGGACCTCGGGGGAGAGGTCGGGCTGGTGGCCGAGCTTGACCTTGGCGCGGACGGCGGTGACCTGGACCATGCGGCCGAAGACATGGGCGAGGGGGAGGAAGAGGAGGGTGGAGACGTGGCCGGGGCGGCCCTGGAAGAGGGGCGCGTAGCGTTCGATGATGTTGTCGGCCTCGGCCATGAAGTTGGCGTGGGTGAGGATGCAGCCGCGGGGGCGGCCGGTGGTGCCGGAGGTGTAGACGAGGGTGGCGGGGGAGTCGGGGGTGACGGCGAGGCGGTGGCGCTGGACGACGTCGTCCTCGAGGTGCCGGCCGGCCGCGGTGAGCTCGCCGACGGCGCCGGAGTCGAGCTGCCAGAGCCGGTTGAGGCTGGGGAGGCGTTCGATGACCGAGCCGACGGTCATGGCGTGGTCCTCGTGTTCCACGACGGCGGCGACGGCGCCGGAGTCGTGGAGGATCCAGTGCACCTGCTCGGCGGAGGAGGACGGGTACACGGGGACGGACTGGGCGCCCACCGACCAGAGGGCGAAGTCGAAGAGGGTCCATTCGTAGCGGGTACGGGACATCAGCGCGACGCGGTCGCCGAACCGTACGCCCTGGGCGAGGAGTCCCTTGGCGAGGGCGAGCACCTGGTCGCGGAACTCGCCGATGGTCACGTCGTGCCAGCGGCCGGTCAGGTCCTTGCGGCCCAGGGCGACGCGTGACGGGTCGGCCTCGGCCTGTTCGAAGACCGCATCCGCCAACCCGCCGACCTGGGCGTTCCTGGCCATTGGCGGGACGCTGAACTCGCGCACGGACGATCTCCTTGGAGCATGGGTGGTCGGGCCCGAGGCGCGACGGTACCCGACGCGGTCGGGTTGTGGGCAGGTGCGGGGATTCCTCCACGGAATCTCTCCATACCGGCATACCAGCTCAGGGGCCCTTTCGGGGAGGACCCGCGACAAGCGTGCGGCGGCCGCTGCGGGACAATGAGACGTGGCGCCCGCGGATCATGTGCCGGCGCCCGTCAGACCACCGACCCGAGGGATACATGCGCCGCCCCGCACTGCCGACCTGGCTGCCCGTCGACCCGTTCATCCTGCTGCTGCTGACGGTGGTCGCCCTGGCGGCGCTGTTCCCGGCGAGCGGGGGCGCGGCGGGGGTCGCGCGGACGGCGGCGGACGTGGCGATCGGGCTGCTGTTCTTCCTCTACGGGACGCGGATGTCGACGCGGGAGGCCTTCGCGGGGCTGTCGCACTGGCGGCTGCACCTGTTCGTCGTCCTGTCGACGTTCGTGCTGTTCCCGGTGCTGGGGGTGCTGGCGCGGTTGCTGGTGCCGTATGTGCTGACGGACCAGCTGTACACGGGGGTGCTGTTCCTGTGCGTGGTGCCGTCGACGATCCAGTCGTCGATCGCGTTCACGTCCATCGCGAAGGGCAATGTGCCGGCGGCGATCAGCGCGGGGACGTATTCGGCGCTGCTGGGGATGGTGCTGACGCCGCTGCTGGCGGCGTGGCTGATCGGTTCGGAGGCGGACTTCTCCGCCTCGGGGCTGCTGGGGATCGCGACGCAGCTGCTGGTGCCGTTCCTGGCGGGGCAGCTGGCGCGGCCGTGGATCGGGGGGTTCGTCCAGCGGCACCGGGTGGTGCTGGGGCGGGTGGACCGGGTGTCGATCCTGCTGGTGGTCTACACGGCGTTCAGCGAGGGCATGGAGCACGGGGTGTGGTCGCATGTCACGGGGCTGCGGCTGCTGGCGCTGGCGGGGGTGCTGGCGGTGCTGCTGGCGCTGGTGCTGACGCTGACGTCCGTGCTGTCGCGGCGGCTGGGGTTCGGCCGGGAGGACCGGATCGCGATCGTCTTCGCCGGGTCGAAGAAGAGCCTGGCGAACGGGCTGCCGATGGCGGCGGTGCTGTTCGGGGCGCAGGCGTCGCTGACGATCCTGCCGCTGATGCTGTTCCACCAGCTGCAGCTGATCGTGTGCGCGGTGATAGCCAAACGCTGGGGCCGGCAGGCGGACGAGCTGCCACCGCCCCCGGCCCCGAAGACGCCGGGGGCGCGGCAGCGCGCGGCCTGAGCTACAGGGCGCCGGCGTCGCGGGCGGTCCACATCGTCGGGTAGAGGGGGCGGTAGCCCAGTTCGGCGCGGGCCCGGCGGTTGGAGGCCACGCCCTCCCAGGGGTCGGTGACCGGCTCGTCGGAGCCGGTCGGGGGTGTGCCGGCGCCGAGGACCTCGTACAGCTCCCAGGTGGTGACGGGGGCGTCGTCGGTGATGTTGTAGATCCGCCCGGACGCCTGCGGGGACGTCAGCGTCCGCCACAGGCCCTGCGCCACGTCGGCGTGGTGGACCAGCTGCAGCCGCTTGTGCGCGGGCCAGGTCTTCGCCCAGCCGAGGACGGCTGCGAGGTGGTCGTCGCCGTCGCCGTAGACGAACGACAGGCGGGCGATCCGTACGTCCAGTTCCTGCCGCGCGTGCATCTCCAGCAGCGCCTGCTCGGCCTCGAGCTTCGACAGGGGGTAGGCCGCGCCGTCGAACATGCCGCCGGGCTCGTATCCGTCGGACTCCACGGCGGGGCGGCCGCGGCCGGCGCCGTAGACGTTGTTGGTGGACGCGAAGACGAACCGGCCGACGCCCTCGCCGGCGGCGTCCCGGGCCAGCGCGAGGGTGGCGTCGCGGTTGACGGCCCACGCGACCTCGTCCGGCACGCCCCGGAACGCGGCGGCGACGTGTACGACGGTGTCGACGCCGGTCAGGGCCGTGCTGCGGTCGTCGGCCGACCGCAGGTCGCCGGTGACGACCTCGGCGCCGGCCCCGGCGAGCGCGGCGGCGCGGGCGGCGTCGCGGACCAGGACCCGGACGTGGTCGTCGGGGGCGGTCCACTGCAGCAGGCGGGGGACGAAACGGGAGCCGACCTTGCCGGTGGCGCCGGTGACCAGGATGTTCATGGGGTGCTCCTCGGATCGGGGTGGTGTTCTCGAGCCTGGGGGCAGGGGCCGCGGGGCGGGAGAGACCCGCTTATCCGGGGATCGGCAGTCCCTGGCTCCGCGGCGGGTACGGGGGCATGCTGGCGGGGTGGACCGCAGCGACCTCGCCGACTTCCTCCGCCGCAGCCGGGCCCGGCTGTCCCCCTCCGACGTGGGCCTGCCCGCCGGTGCCCGCCGCCGTACGCCGGGGTTGCGCCGGGAGGAGGTGGCCCAGCTGGCCGGGATGTCGGCCGACTACTACACCCGCCTGGAGCAGGCGCGCGGCCCGCGTCCGTCGCGCCAGATGCTGGGGGCCCTGGCCCGCTCGCTGCGCCTGACGGACGACGAACGCGATCACCTGTTCCATCTCGCGGGCGAGGAGGCCCCGAACTCCCACGCCCCCACCGCGCACGTCCGTCCCGGGCTGCTGCTGATCCTGGACCGGCTCACGGACAACCCTGCGCAGGTCGTCAGCGACCGCGGCGACATCCTCGCCCAGAACACCCTGGCCAAGGCCCTGGCCGGCGACGCCTCGGCCCGCCCCCCGGCGGAACGCAACACCGTCTGGCGGTTCTTCACCCACCCCACGGCGCGCGAACTGTTCCCTCCGGAGGACCGGGAGAACGCGGCCCGCGTCGCGGTGGCCGATCTGCGGGCGGTGTTCGCGAAGCGTCCCGACGACAAGGCGCTGGCGGACCTGGTACGGCGGCTGCGGCGGGTCAGCCCCGAGTTCGCCGCCCTGTGGAAGCGGCACGACGTGGCGGTGCGCCGCTCGGGGACGAAGCGGTTCGTGCACCCCGTGGTCGGGCTACTGTCGCTGGACTGCGAGGTGCTGCTGAGCCCCGAGCACGACCAGCGGCTCATCGTCTACTCGGCCCGCCCGGGCACGGAGGCGTACGAACGCCTCGAGCTCCTGCGGGTGGTGGGCCTGCAGGACCTCACCTTCCGCTGACGTCCGAGGCATGGGGGATGCCGAAATGACCGATCACGTCCCACCCGTATCCACCGGCCGCAGGCGTGTCCTGACGTACCTGCTCGTCGCGCTGCTCGCGGCTGCGGTGCTCGCGGCCGTGGTCCGGTCCGGCCGCGGCGGCTCCGGTGAGGGCGCCGACGATCCCGCGCCGACCATGTCCCTGCCGGAGGCGGACACCGTCGGCGACCAGCTCACCGACAAGCCGGGCCTGCGCCCCCTCGTGCGGGTCTGCCCGCTGCCCCGCTTCGGCCTGCGGGCCGCCGCCCAGGAGCGTTTCGTGACCGCCGCGCTGGACTGCCTGGACAAGATGTGGCGACCGGTCCTCGAGGACGCGCTCTTCGACGACGAACCGGCCCACCTGAAGATCGTCACCCGCGACACCGACGTGCCCTGCTCCGAGAAGACGGTGACCGCCACCGACGCGGTCCAGTACTGCGGCTACGACCGGACCGTCTACTGGCCGGTCTCGACGCCTGACTTCGAGGGGTTGGGTCCCGGCGACTGGCGGTGGGTCCTGTTCGTCGTCATGCACGAGTACGGCCATCACGTGCAGGAACTCACGGCTGTTTTCGTGGAGTCGCACGACGAACGGCTGCTGGCCGCGGACGAGGACGCGGAGAACCTCGTCGGCCGCCGCGAGGAGCTGCAGGCCCAGTGCCTGGCCGGCGCGTCCCTGAGGGCGGCGCAGGGGGCCGGGGTGCTGTCGCGGTCCCAGGCCCGGGCCGTGCTCGACGGGCAGGACACCGGCGAGGGCACTGTCACACACGGCAGCGGCCCGGCCTACCGGCGCTGGGCCACCGAGGGCTGGCGCGCGGGCGGGACGACTGTGTGCGACACGTGGTCCGTACCGGCGGACGAGGTGTCCTGACGCAGTGTCAGGGCCGCAGGTCGCCGCGCCGTACCGGGCGCAGATAGTCGCCGATCAGCGTCCGCTTCCACCACCCGGCCCCCGACCGCAGCTCCTCGAAGTCCGTGAAGCTGTAGTGATACAGCCGCGCCCGCAACTGCGCGGGCGGCACGTCGGGAAAGGGATTGTGCGCCAGCAGCTTCAGCACGTCCCGATCCCCCTCGAGCAGCTTCGCCGCAAAGCCGGGGAACCAGCGCGACCCGTACGCGGGGGACAGCGCCGCGAACCACATCAGCCAGTCCAGCCGCAGGTGATACGGCGCGAACTGCCGCGGCAGCCGCCGAAGCGACGTCGGCTTCCCCTTGAACTCGTACTCCCGCCACTCCGTCCCCGCAGTGAGCACCGCGTCCGACGTCCCCTCCACCACGATCTCCTGCCGCACCCGCGTGACGCTCCCGAACGCCCCATAGGTGTTGACCAGATGCAGCGAGTTGAACGACGCGTTCATCCGCTGCCCCTTCGACACCAGATTCCGCGCCGGCCACCAGCTCAGCACCACCACCCCCGCCGTAACGGCACACACCACGACGGTGAACCACACCGGCGCGCCCGGCAGCTCCCGTACCGGCGCCCCCGGCAGCTGCATCACCGACACGGCGAGGAGGATCGTCAGCCAGTTCAGCCACGCGAAGTTCCCCGACGCCACCAGCCACAGCTGTGTCACCGCGATCCCGACCGCCGCCCACGTCGCCACCGGCTGCGGGGTCGCCAGCAGCACCGGCAGGCCCAGCTGGGCGACATGGTTGGCGGCCGTCTCCACCCGGTGCAGGGGCCGGGGCAGCCGGTGGAAGAACCAGCTCAGCGGCCCCGGCATCGGCTGCGTCTCGTGGTGGTAGTACAGGCACGTCAGGTCCCGCCAGCAGCTGTCCCCGCGCATCTTGATCAGCCCGGCGCCGAACTCCACCCGGAACAGCAGCCACCGCAGCAGCCACAGCACCAGCACCGGCGGCGCCACCTCGTCGTTCCCGAGGAACACCGCCAGGAACCCGGTCTCCAGCAGCAGCGACTCCCACCCGAACGCGTACCACGTCTGCCCCACATTGACGATCGACAGGTACAGCACCCACAGCACGGCCCACAGCACCATCGACGCCCACAGCGGCACCGCGTCCCCCGCCCCCGCGATCATCGCGGCGGCCAGCGCGGCCCCGCCCCACGCGCACCCGGCGAAGAACCGGTCGGAGTAGTGCAGCTGGAAGACGCTCGGCGCCTGCCCGAACGGCACCCGCGCGGTGAACCGGGGCACCGGCAGGATCCCCCGCTCCCCGATCAGCGCCCGGAACTGGTTCGCCGCGACCAGGAACCCCACCAGGTACAGGGCGGCCAGACCGCGCTGGAAGAGCAGCCGGCCGAGCCAGTACCCGGAGTCGGTGAACCATGCCACACCCGTCTTCGTACCACCGATTCAGCTCGCGACGGAGATCTGCGTCCGCAGGGGTCCGGGCGTGTTGATCCGGTCGACGACGGCGAGTGCCAGGTCCGCGGGGGAGATCCGCCCCAGCGGACCGGCGGTGTAGCGCTCGGGTACGGCGGTGTACGAGCCGGTGTCCGCGCCCTCGTAGTCCAGCAGCAGCGGCGGGTTGACGATCACCCAGTCGACGGGCCCGGCGTGCTCCCGGTACACGGCGAGCTCCGCCGCCCGCCCCAGGGAGAACTCCCGCGCCTCGGCCGGGGCCGACGGATCGTCCAGCATCATCCGGCCGTCCTCGCCGGTGAGCGTCGACAGCAGACCCACGACCACGAGCCGCCCCACCCCGGCCTCGGTCAGCCCGGCGAGCAGCGCCCGCGCGGAGGCGGGGAAGAATTCCCCCGAGGGGACGCCGGGCGTGTAGACGGAGGAGACGACGGCGTCGTGCCCGGCGACGGCCGCAGCGACGCTCGCCGGGTCGGTGACGTCACCGCGGACGGCGCCCTCGTACCGGGCCGGATCCCGTACGACCGGCGTCACGTCGTGCCCCCGCCGGACGGCCTCCCCGACGATCCTGCGGCCCACCCGGCCACCGGCCCCGATTACCGCGATCTTGCTCATACGTACGCTCCTCAGGTCGTTCGGACGAGGAGCGCACGCTAGCCCGGGGGATGCCGGTGACTTCAACGTAACCGGGCCCGACGTGGCGTTACTTCGTACAGTGGACCCATGCCCGATCCCCTGCGTCCCGACATGTTCGACCCCACCTGCCCCAGCCGGATCATGCCGATCCGGTTCGGGGACAAGTGGGGCGGCATGATCCTGCGCTGCCTCGCCGACGGCCCCCGGCGCTTCACCGAGCTGCGGGTGCCGCTGCACCGGTGCAGCGCCAAGGTCCTCGCGGAGTCGCTGCGCGCCCTGGAGCGCGACGGCATCGTGCGGCGCACCGCGTACGACGAGAATCCGCCGCGGGTGGAGTACGCGCTGACGCCACTGGGGCGGACGCTGCTGGAGCCCCTGGACGCCGCCTGCGAGTGGGCCCGCCACCACATCGGCGGGATCCTCGCGGCGCAGGCGGCGTACGAGGGCAAGGCGCGCTAGCGGGCGGTCTCCTGCGGCATCCGGACGCGGGCGAGCTGGCGGGACTGGGCGACGAGGCGGTCGGTGGAGTCCCAGATCTCCGCGTCCTCCTCGAGGTAGCCGCCGGCGAAGTTGCGGGTGGAGTGCACCACGCGCAGCCAGCCGGGGGCGGGCTTGGCCCGTACGTGCGTGGTGAGTTCGAGGGTGGGGGCCCAGCCGTACACGCCCAGGTCGAAGCTGACGGGCGGCAGGATGTCCACGACCATCAGCAGGAGCAGCGGGTCGGGCTCGCGGCCCTCGGGGAGCCGGAACCAGCCGCGGATCTCGCCCTTCCCGGACGGCGCGCCGACGGCCCAGCCCACGGTCGCCGGGTCCAGGCGCAGGTCCACCCGGCCGAGCAGCGGGGCGTCGGCGCGGAACTCCGGCGGCGCGCTCTCCGCGCCCACGCACTCCTCGGGCGGGGGCATGCGCGGGGGCTTGGCGGAGGTGCGGACGTCGTCGAGGTGGTCGTCGAGGTCGCCGAAGGTGGCCAGGACCCGCAGCCGCTCCACCTCCGTGCCGTCCTCGCCGGGCTGGCGCAGGGAGGCGGCGCCGGTGGAGACGGAGCGGCCGCGGCGCAGGGTGTCCACCGTGACGGTGGCGGGGCCGGCGGCGGAGGTCGACAGGTAGTAGGCGCTGATGGAGAAGGGGTCGGCGTGGCCGTCCTCGCCGGCGCCGAGTTCGGCGGCCAGGGCCCGGCCGGCGACGGACAGCAGCAGACCGCCGTTGATGCCCTTGCCGACCTTCCAGTCGCCGTGCAGGTCGGTGTCGTAGACGGCGGGCTCGCCGGCCCGCCGGACGACGGCGGTCTCCCGGTCAAAGTCGCGGGTGTGTGTCATCGTCGCTTTCCTTACGCGTTCATTCGGTGGGGGCGAGACCCAGTGCGCGGCACAGGGTGTCGTAGATCTGGTCCAGTGCCGTGGCGCCGGTGGCGTACGGGAGCGTCCCCCACGCCCACAGCTGCGCCAGCCCGTGCACCGCGGACCACAGGGCGCCGGCGAGCAGCAGCGGGTCGGCGCCGGGCTGCCAGCCGGTGGCCTGGACGTCGCGTACGCCGGCGAGCAGCGGCATGAACGCGGCCTTGCCGGCGGCGCGGAGCTCCTGGTCGTCCTGGTCCAGCAGGTCCTGGCGGAACATGAGCTGGAACATCTCCGGGCGGTCCACGGCGAAGTCCGAGTACGCCCGCAGGCCGGTGCGCAGCCGCAGCATGGGGTCCGCGTCGTCGGGGAGGAGGTCGACGGAACCGAGGGCGTGGGCCTCCAGCTCGTGGAACCCCTTGGTGGCGAGGGCGGACAGGAGCGCCGCCCGGTGCGGGAAGTGCTTGAGGGGCGCCCCGTGGGAGACGCCGGAGCGGCGGGCGATGGCGCGCAGCGAGAGGGCCTCGACGCCGGCTTCGGCGAGGAGGCCGTCGGCGGCGTCGAGGAGCCGGGTCCGGGTGTCCACGATCATGGTAGACAGTGTCCACCACGGAGGTGGACACTGTCTACCCCAGGTCAGCGCGCCATGAGGGCGAAGACGCCCCAGCCGAGGTATTCGCGCTGGTGGCGGACGTGACGCAGCGGGGCGGCGTCGAGGTCGGCCCGTACCTCGGCGGCGAGCTCGTCGTCGGGGTTGGCGTCGAGCCAGCGGCGCATGTTCAGCCACTGGGCGGCGGCGTAGCGGTCCCAGCTGTCCTGGTCGGCGAGGACCATCTCGACGAGGTCGTACCCGAGCTCCCCGAAGTGCGCGACGAGCTCGGGCAGCGACCGGAAGTCGTCCCTGGCGCCGGCGTGGCAGCCCTCGAGCGTCTCCTGATCCGGCGGCTCCCGCCGCCAGTACACCTCACCGACGAGCATGACCCCACCGTCACGCAGACTGCGCCGCAACAACTCGACGGTGCCGGCGGTCCCCCCACCGATCCAGGTCGCCCCGACACACGCGGCCACGTCCACAGGCTCCCCGGCCACATACCCCCCGGCGTCCCCGTGCACGAACTCCACCTGCCCCCCGACCCCGAACTCCACGGCCCGCCGCCGCGCCTGCGCGGTGAACTCGGAGCTGATGTCGACGCCGACCCCACGGACCCCGTGATCCCGAGCCCAGGTACACAACAACTCCCCGGACCCACTGCCCAGATCAAGCACCCGAGCCCCTTCCTCCAGCCCGAGGGCCTCCCCGAGCAGGGCGAGCTTCTCCGGGGTGAACGGATTGTGAATCCGGTGACTGCTCTCGCGAACGGCGAAAATACGCGGCAGATCCAAGACAACGCTTCCTAACCTCAGCCGGCCCGACCACCCGGACCCGATCCTTCCGCCGCGAACCTAGGCCCCGTGACCAGCCCAGTCCACCCGGTTCCGCCCGTTCAGCCCTGAGCGATTACCTCGCGTCCTCTCGCCGCCGGCCGCACCATCGGCGTATGACGGTCATCGAAGTCGTACGAGGCGACATCACCCTCCAGGACACGGACGCGATCGTGACCGCCGCGAACGAGTCCCTCCTGGGAGGCGGCGGCGTGGACGGCGCGATCCACCGCGCGGCGGGCCCGGAGCTGTCCCGGGCGGGCGGCGCGGTGGGCCCGTGCGACCCCGGGGACGCGAAGGCCACGCCCGCGTTCGACCTGGATCCGCCGGTGCGGCACGTGATCCACACGGTGGGCCCGGTGTGGGAGGGCGGCGGCCACGGCGAGGCGGAGGTGCTCGCGTCCTGCTATCGGCGCTCCCTGGCGCTGGCCGCCGAACTGGGCGCCCGCAGCGTCGCGTTCCCGGCGATCGCCACCGGCGTGTACGGCTTTCCCGTACGGGAGGCGGCCCGGATCGCGGTGGCGGCGTTGCGCGACGGCGACCGGCGGATCGAGCTGATCCGCCTCGTGGCGTTCGACGAGGAGACCTACGACGCCCTCGCCGCCGCTCAAGGCAGCTGAAGCCGCTCCGAGCCCGCGTACACGTTCATCGACGACCCCCGCAGAAACCCCACCAGCGTCATCCCCGTCTCCGTGGCCAGGTCCACCGCCAGGGAGGACGGGGCCGAGACCGCCGCCAGCACCGGGATGCCCGCCATCGCCGCCTTCTGGACCAGTTCGAACGAGGCGCGGCCCGAGACCATCAGCAGCGTGTCCCTCAGGGGGAGGAGGTCCGACTGGAGGGCGCGGCCGATCAGTTTGTCCACCGCGTTGTGCCGGCCCACGTCCTCCCGTACGTCCAGGAGTTCGCCCGACGGGGAGAAGAGGGCCGCCGCGTGCAGGCCGCCCGTCTTGTCGAAGACCCGCTGGCGCTCCCGCAGCCGCTCCGGCAGCGACGACAGCAGGGCCGGCGTCAGCCCCGTCGGGCCCGGGTCCAGTGGCCAGCGGGCGTTGGTGCGTACCGCGTCCAGACTCGCCTTGCCGCACAGGCCGCACGACGACGTCGTGTAGACGTTGCGCTCCAGCGTGATGTCCGGCACCGGCACACCCGGCGCGAGGCGTACGTCCAGCACGTTGTACGTGTTCGAGCCGTCCGCGGTCGCCCCCGCGCAGTACACGATCGACGTCAGATCGGCCGCCGCCCCCAGCACCCCCTCGCTGACCAGGAACCCCGCCGCCAGCGCGAAATCGTCCCCCGGCGTCCGCATCGTGATCGCCAGCGGCCGTCCCGCGAGCCGGATCTCCAGCGGTTCCTCGGCCGTCAGCGTGTCCGGCCGGGTGCTCACCGCGCCGTCCCGGATCCGCAGGACCCGCCGCCTTTCCGTCACCCGTCCCATGCCCCCGATGATGCCAGAGCCCCGGCTTTGTCCTCGAGCAAGAGAAAGTCGTACCGATCTCCGCGCAACTTCTTCCCACACCGGGCGACCGCTGCTACGTTCCCCCCGGAAGTCACCGGAGGGGAGCGAAGTGGTGAGGCGCATGACGGCTCGGCCCGCGAACGCACATCAGGCGCGCCTGCTGCGCCTGCTGCGCGACGGCGGGCCGAACTCGCGGGCGCAGCTCGGCGATCAGGTCGAGCTCTCCCGGTCCCGGCTCGCGGTCGAGATCGACCGTCTGCTGGAGACGGGGCTCGTGGTCGCCGACGGCCTCGCCGCTTCGCGTGGCGGCCGCCGCTCGCACAACATCCGCCTCGCCCCCGCCCTGCGCTTCCTCGGCGTCGACATCGGCGCGACGTCCGTCGACGTCGCCGTCACCAACGCCGAGCTCGAGGTCCTGGGCCACCTCAACCAGCCCATGGACGTACGCGAAGGCCCCGTCGCCGTCTTCGAACAGGTCCTGGCGATGGCGGCGAAGCTCCGCGCCACCGGCGTCGCGGAGGGCTTCGACGGCGCCGGCATCGGCGTCCCGGGCCCCGTCCGCTTCCCCGAGGGCGTCCCCGTCTCCCCGCCGATCATGCCGGGCTGGGACGGCTTCCCGGTACGCGAGGCGCTCAGCCAGGAGCTGGGCTGCCCCGTGATGGTCGACAACGACGTCAACATCATGGCGCTCGGCGAGCAGCACGCCGGCGTCGCCCGTTCCGTACGCGACTTCCTCTGCATCAAGATCGGCACCGGCATCGGCTGCGGCATCGTGGTCGGCGGCGAGGTCTACCGCGGCACCAACGGCAGCGCCGGCGACATCGGCCACATCGTGGTGGAGACCGACGGCCGCCAGTGCGCCTGCGGCAACCGGGGCTGCCTGGAGGCCTACTTCGGCGGCGCCGCCCTGGCCAAGGACGCGGAGGCCGCCGCCCGCGACGGCCGCTCCGGTGAGCTGGCCGCCCGGCTGGCGGAGGCCGGCTCCCTCGCCGCGACCGACGTGTCCGCCGCCGCCGGGGCGGGGGACGCCTGCGCCATCGACCTGATCCGGGCCGGCGGCACCCGTACGGGCCAGGTCATCGCCGGCCTCGTCAGCTTCTTCAACCCCGGCCTGGTGGTGATCGGCGGCGGCGTCACGGGCCTCGGCCACAACCTCCTCGCCGCCATCCGCACCCAGGTCTACCGCCAGTCACTCCCCCTCGCCACCGGCAACCTCCCCATCGTGCTGGGCGAACTCGGCCCCGTCGCCGGCGTGACCGGCGCCGCCCGGCTCACCAGCGACCACCTGTTCTCGCCCGCATAAGAAACCCCGCAAGAGGAACAGCGCCACCCCGTACCGCGATCCACCCTGCCCGCACCCAGGAGATCCCGTATGGCCGCACCCGCGCCCCCGCTGCTCACGATGTCCGGCATCACCAAGGTGTTCCCCGGCGTCCGCGCCCTCGACGGCGTCGACCTCGACGTCCGGGCCGGCGAAGTGCACTGCCTGCTCGGACAGAACGGCGCGGGCAAATCCACCCTGATCAAGGTGCTGGCCGGCGTCCACCAGCCCGACGGCGGCGACATCCTCTGGCAGGGCGCCCCCACCGCGCTGAAGTCCCCGGTCGCCGCGATGCGCATCGGCGTCGCCACCATCTACCAGGAACTCGACCTCGTCAGTCACCTGTCCGTCACGGAGAACGTCTTCCTCGGCCACGAGCCGACCACCCGGGGCTGGCTGCGCCGCCGCACCGCCCGCACCGCGACCGCCGACCTGCTGCGCCGCCTCGGCCACCCGGAGATCCCGCCCGGCCGTATCGTCGGCACCCTGTCCGCCGCCGGCCAGCAGATCGTGTCGATGGCCCGCGCCCTGTCCCACGACGTCAAGCTCATCGTGATGGACGAACCGTCCGCCGCCCTGGACCCCGACGAGGTCGACAACCTCTTCCGTATCGTCCGCGACCTCACCGCCCAGGGCGTCGCCGTCATCTACATCTCCCACCGCCTCGAGGAGATCCGCCGGATCGGCGACCGCGTCACCGTCCTGAAGGACGGCCGCGCCGTGGCCCGCGGCCTGCCCGCCCGCACCACCCCGACCTCCGAGATCGTCTCCCTGATGACGGGCCGCAACGTCGAGTACGTCTTCCCCGACCGCCCGCCCACCCAGCCATCGGCCGACCACCCCCCGGTCCTGCGGGTCGAAGGCCTCGCCCGCCGCGGCGAGTTCGCCCCCCTCGACCTCGAGGTGCGCGCCGGGGAGATCGTCGGGCTGGCCGGCCTCGTCGGCTCCGGCCGCTCCGAGGTGCTGGAGACCGTCTTCGGCGCCCGCCGCCCCACCGCCGGCCGGGTCTGGGTCGACGGCAGGCCGCTGCGTACCGGATCGACCCGCGCCGCCGTCGCCGCCGGCATCGGACTCGCGCCCGAGGAACGCAAGTCGCAGGCCCTCCTCATGCGCGAATCGGTGACCAACAACGTCTCCGTGTCCTCCCTGCGCCGCTTCTCCCGCGCCGGCTGGATGGACCACGGCGCCGAACGCCGCGCCACCCGCGAGGTCGTACGACGGCTGTCCCTGCACCCCGACAACCCCGACGTCCCCATCCGCACCCTGTCCGGCGGCAACCAGCAAAAGGCCGTCCTGGCCCGCTGGCTGCTGCGCGAATGCCGGGTGCTGCTGCTCGACGAGCCCACCCGCGGCGTCGACATCGGCGCCCGCGCCGAGCTCTACGCCGTGATCCGCGACCTCGCCGACTCCGGCGTGGCCGTCGTCCTGGTCTCCAGCGACATCCCCGAGGTCCTCGGCCTCGCCGACCGCGTGCTGGTGCTGCGCGAGGGCCACGTCGTCCACACCGCACCCGGCCGCGACCTCACCGAACACGACGTCCTCGACCTGGTCGTCGCCTCAGGCGCGCAGGACCGCTCAGGGAAGGAAACCGAGTAGTGCTGAGCTCACCCCCGGCCCGAGCGGTCGGCAAGACGGACGCCCGCAAGCCGTCCGGCACCGTCGCGACCCTGTGGGAGCGCGCCGACAAACGCGTCCTGGCCCTGGTCCTCGTCCTCGGCATCCTCGTCGCCGTCGGCGGCTACACCGAGCCGGACACGTTCCTGCGCGTGAACAACCTGCGCAACATCCTCACCCAGTCCTCCATCGTCGGCGTCGTGGCCGTCGGCATGACCCTGGTGATCATCGGCGGCGGCATCGACCTGTCCGTCGGTGCCATCGTCGCCCTGTCCTCCGTGTGGGCCACCACCGTCGCCACCCAGGAGTACGGCTTCTGGGGCATCCTCGTCACGGGGCTGCTGGTCGCGGTGGGCTGCGGGCTGATCAACGGGCTGCTCATCGCGTACGAGGGCCTCGTCCCGTTCATCGCCACCCTCGCCATGCTCGCCTCCGCCCGCGGTATGGCGGTGTGGATCAGCGACGGCAAGACCCAGCGCGTCACGGTCGAGAACGCCGCCGTCACCGACCTCGGCCTGCCCGACGCCCGCGTCCTGGGCATCCCGCCGCTGGTGATGATCTTCGCGGGGATCGCGATCCTCGGCTGGCTGGTGCTGAACCGCACCAGCTTCGGCCGCCGCACCGTCGCCGTCGGCGGCAACCCCGAGGCCGCCCGACTGGCCGGCATCGACGTCCGCCGCCAGCGCCTCTACCTGTACGTCATCTCCGGCCTGTGCTGCGGCATCGCCGCCTTCATGCTCACCGTCTTCACCGGCTCCGGCCAGAACACCAACGGCAACCTGTACGAACTCGACGCCATCGCCGCCGCGATCATCGGCGGCACCCTGCTCAGCGGCGGCCGCGGCACCATCGTCGGCTCCGTCCTGGGCGTGCTGGTCTTCACCACCATCACCAACATCTTCTCCCTCAACAACCTGCAGAGCGACGTCCAGCAGATCGCCAAGGGCGCCATCATCGTCGCCGCCGTGGTGATCCAGAACCGCACCTCGCGCACCGCGGCCGAGACCTGACCCCGGCGCCCGATTCATCCGTACGTACCCCGCACGCAACTCCCGCCGCACGGAAGGGCCGACCCGCCATGTCCCAAAGCTCCCTGCCCAGCCGCAGAAACATGCTCTTCGGAGCCGCCGCGGTCTCCGCCACAGCCCTGCTGACCTCCTGCACCAGCAACGAGAACAACGACGACCCCGAGCCGGACACCCAGGCCCAGGTCTCCGACGAGAAGCCCGGCAAGCAGGTCACCATCGGCTTCGCCGGCCCGCAGGCCGACCACGGCTGGCTCAACGCCATCAACGACAACGCCCGCAAGCGCGCCGGCACGTACAAGGACGTCAAGCTGGAGATCACCGAGGGCTCCAACGACGCCGCCGCGCAGGACGGCCAGATCCAGACCCTCATCGACAAGAAGGTCGACGTCCTGGTCATCCTCCCCGCCGACGGCAAGGCCATGACCCAGGCGGGCCTCAAAGCCATGCAGGCCGGCATCCCCGTGATCAACCTGGACCGTATCTTCGACTCCCCGCAGGCCTACCGCACCTGGATCGGCGGCGACAACTACGGCATGGGCCTCAACGCCGCCCGCTACATCGGCGAGGCCCTCAAGGACAAGGCGAACGCCACCGTCGTCGAGCTCGCCGGCATCGACAACCTCGAACTCACCCGCCAGCGCACCCAGGGCTTCGACGACGGGCTGAAGAACTACCCGAACATCAAGAAGGTCGCCCGCCAGGCCGCCGAGTTCACCGTCGAGTCCGGCCAGCGCAAGATGACCGACCTGCTGCAGGCGCAGCCGAAGTTCGACGCCCTGTGGAACCACGACGACGACCAGGGCGACGGCGCGCTCCAGGCCATCAAGCAGGCCGGCCGCGAGGGCTTCCTGATGGTCGGCGGCGCCGGCTCCAAGAACGCCATGGACAACATCAAGGCCGACAACAGCGTGCTGAAGGCCACCGTCCTCTACCCGCCCACCATGGCCGCCTCCGCCATCGACCTGGCCCGCGCGCTCGGCCAGGGCAAGGGCGTCGGCGGACTGGCCGAGTTCGAGATCCCGGCGTCCCTGACGCTGTTCTCGGCGGTGGTCGACAAGACCAACGTCGACCAGTACATGCCCACCGGCTTCAAGTAGACGGGCCCGGGGGCCGACCGCCCGGCCCCCCTCAGGCCCGGCACCACGGACAGCAAGGAGATCTATGTCGAACGAAGAACCGGCGCCCGAGCTCGGTGTCGGCATGATCGGTTACGCGTTCATGGGCGCGGCCCACTCCCAGGCCTGGCGCACCGCCGGCCGCGTCTTCGACCTGCCGCTGCGGGTACGCATGGCCGCCGTCTGCGGCCGCGACCAGGAGCGGGTGACCGCCGCGGCCGCCCGCCTCGGCTGGGCCGCCGCGGAGACCGACTGGCGCGCCCTGATCGCCCGCGACGACGTCCAGCTCGTCGACATCTGCACCCCCGGCGACAGCCACGCCGAGATCGCGATCGCCGCCCTGGAGGCCGGCAAACACGTCCTGTGCGAGAAACCTCTGGCCAACACCGTCGCCGAGGCCGAGGCGATGGTGGCCGCGGCCCGTGCGGCGGCGTCCCGCGGCCGGCTCGCGATGGTCGGCTTCAACTACCGCCGGGTCCCCGCCCTGGCGTACGCGCGGCAGCTGATCGCCGAGGGCCGCCTGGGCACGCTGCGGCACGTACGGGTGACGTATCTGCAGGACTGGATCACCGACCCGGACTTCCCCCTGGTCTGGCGGCTGCGGAAGGAACACGCCGGCTCCGGGGCGCTCGGCGACCTCGGCGCGCACATCGTGGACCTGGCCCAGCATCTCGCGGGGGAGCCCCTGACCGGGGTGTCCGCGCTGACGGAGACGTTCGTCAGGGAGCGCCCCCTGCCCGCCGCCTCCGCCGGCCTCGCCGCGTCCGGAGGCACCGGGCGCGGGGCGGTCACCGTCGACGACGCGGCGCTGTTCACCGGGCGCTTCGGGTCGGGGGCGGTGGCGTCGTTCGAGGCCAGCCGGTTCGCGTCGGGCCGTAAGAACGCCCTGTCCATCGAACTCAACGGCGCCCGCGGCTCCCTCGCCTTCGACCTCGAGCGCCTCAACGAACTGTCCTTCCACGACCACACCGAACCCGCCGTCACCGCCGGCTTCCGCCGCATCCTGGTCACCGAACCCGAACACCCCTACCTCGACGCCTGGTGGCCGCCCGGCCACGGCCTCGGCTACGAGCACACCTTCGTCCACCAGGCACGCGACCTGGTGCACGCCGTGGCCGCCGGCGAACAGCCCTCCCCGTCCTTCGCCGACGGACTGCAGGTCCAGCGGGTCCTGGCGGCCGTCGAGGAGAGCGCCGCGAAGAACTCCGCCTTCACCCCCGTCGCCTGAGGAGCGTGCACGCATGTCCCGTAACTTCACCCTCTTCACCGGACAGTGGGCCGACCTGCCCCTGGAGGACGTGGCCCGCCACGCCCGCGACTTCGGCTACGACGGCCTGGAGCTCGCCTGCTGGGGCGACCACTTCGAGGTCGACCGGGCCCTGACCGAACCCGGCTACATCGAGGGCCGCCACGAGCTGCTGGAGAAGTACGGCCTGAAATGCTGGGCCATCTCCAACCACCTCGTCGGCCAGGCCGTCTGCGACAACCCCATCGACGAACGCCACCGCGGCATCCTCCCCGCCCGCATCTGGGGCGACGGCGAAGCCGAGGGAGTCCGGCAGCGGGCGGCCCAGGAGATGAAGGACACCGCCCGCGCCGCGGCCGCCTTCGGCGTGGACACGGTCATCGGCTTCACCGGCTCGTCCATCTGGCATCTGGTCGCGATGTTCCCGCCCGTACCGCCGGAGATGATCGAGCGCGGCTACGAGGACTTCGCCGCCCGCTGGAACCCGATCCTGGACGTCTTCGACGCGGAGGGCGTGCGCTTCGCCCACGAGGTGCACCCCAGCGAGATCGCGTACGACTACTGGACCACCCACCGCGCGATGGAGGCCATCGGCCACCGCCCCGCGTTCGGCCTCAACTTCGACCCCTCGCACTTCGTCTGGCAGGACCTCGACCCGGTCGGCTTCCTCTGGGACTTCAAGGACCGCATCTACCACGTCGACTGCAAGGAGGCCCGCAAACGCCTCGACGGCCGCAACGGCCGCCTCGGCTCCCACCTCCCCTGGGGCGACCCACGCCGCGGCTGGGACTTCGTTTCCGCGGGTCACGGGGACGTACCGTGGGAGGACTGCTTCCGGATGCTGCGCTCGATCGGCTACGAGGGCCCGATCTCCGTGGAGTGGGAGGACGCGGGGATGGACCGCCTCCAGGGCGCTCCCGAGGCCCTGCGGAAACTGCGGAAGCTGGATTTCGAACCCCCGCAGGCCTCGTTCGACGCGGCGTTCGGAGGCGGTGACTGATCCCGTACGGCCCGTGACGACCGCCTTCCACCCGGGGAGCCCGAATCCATGAACGTACTGGTCTTCTCCAAGACAACCGGCTACCGCCACGACTCCATCCCCGACGGCATCGCAGCCATCCGCGACCTGGGCGCCGCACACGGCTTCGGTGCCGACGCCACGGAGGACGCCACGGCGTTCTCACCCTCGAACCTCGCCCGCTACGCCGCGGTGGTGTTCCTGTCCACGACGGGCGAGGTCCTGGACGCAGCCCAGAAGGAAGCGTTCGAGGCCTACATCACGGCCGGCGGCGGCTACGTAGGTGTGCATGCGGCGGCCGACACGGAATACGACTGGCCCTTCTACGCCGCCCTGACGGGCGCACACTTCAAGTCCCACCCGTCGATCCAGCCGGCCACGGTCCACATCGAGGACGACACCCACCCATCCACGGCCCACCTCCCCGAACTCTGGCACCGCACGGACGAGTGGTACGACTACCGCACGAACCCCCGCCCGAACGTCCACGTCCTGGCCACGGTGGACGAGACCACGTACACGGGCGCCACCATGGGCCAGGACCACCCCATCGCCTGGTGCCACGACTCGACCGGCGGCCGCTCCTTCTACACGGGCCTGGGCCACACGGCGGAGTCCTACGCGGACCCCGCCTTCCGCACCCACCTCCTGGGCGGCATCAGCTACGCGACCCACATGGACCGCTGACCCGGACCCCCACGCCTGACCACGCGAAACGCGCCTGCCCATACACGCAGAGTGACGACAAACGAAGGTGAAAGGCACTCCAAAACCTTGGTATCGTTGTTCACGTCACCGCGGGCCGAGCCTGCGGCAGACCACCGGTCCGGGTGGCGGAATGGCAGACGCGCTAGCTTGAGGTGCTAGTGCCCATTATCGGGCGTGGGGGTTCAAGTCCCCCCTCGGACACATTTTCAGCGCGCGGGCTGTGATCGAAAGATCACGGTCCGCGTTTGTCGTTCGGGGGAGGCCCGGCCGGTATACGGCGGTGCCCGGGATGCCCGGCCGCCGGGTTCTTCCGGGGCCGGGTGCACTCCCGGTCAGTCGCAGCAATCGCAGCATTTGCAGGGGTTGCAGCAGCCCCCGCCGTCGCAGCAGCCGTCCCCCGAGCCGCCGCCGGAATTGCCTGAGCCGCCGGATCCTCGGCCGCCCCCGCCCGGGCCGCCCGACCAGCCGTCGCCGCCGGATCCGTCGCGGCCGGCTCCGTCCTGGCGGGAGTCGCCGCCCTGCCACGGTTCCCCCACGTCCGCGCCGTCGTCGCCGCAGGTGCAGCAGCTGGTGCAGTACCCGCAGTCGCGGCACAGCGGGCCCCAGCGGCCGCACCGCCGGCACTGCCCGTCCACGGGGTGCCGTGACATCGCCGGGGCGCCCTGCGGGGTGAGCGTGCCGATGCCGCACTCCGTGGTGGTGCCGGGCGTCGGGAGTGGTTCCGCCGTTGTGCGGATTCCCGGCCGGGGCAGCAGGCGCAGTCGCGGTCCCTGACGGTGGTGCTGGTGGTGGCAGGGGCTGAAGACGCGGTCGACCGCGCGGTCCAACTCGTCGCCCAGCAGCGCCCGTACCAGCCGCCCGTCGGTGAACTCGGCATGGGACAGGGCGAGGCGGATCCCGTACACCGCGTCGTCGCAGAGCCGCCGTACCTCGGTGAGATCGCTACCGGTCACCGTGATCGGGTTCCACGCCCCGGTCGCCTTGTCCGCGTCCAGATCCTCCACCGCGTCGAGCAGATGTGCCAGCCGGCCGAAGAGACGGCCCGCTTCGTCCAGCGGCTCGGCGTTCCCCGGGCGGCCGGCGAGTATCGCCGTGTGCGCGAACGCGGCGGCGGTCGCCGTCTCCGTGGGTTCCGTGATGGTCAGCAGCGAGTCTCCGGGCCCGGCCAGCCGCTCGATCTCCGGTTGGCGCGCGACCGCGTCGAGCAGCACCGCCGTGTCGAAACCGAGGCGCTCACCGCTCGCGGCGCCCGCCCGGTCCCAGCCCCGGGCAATCCGGCGCGCCGCGATCGACACCGGGCGGCGACCCAGCAATCCGTCGCCGTCGGACACGTGATCGCGTACCTTCGCCGCGGCCAGCACCAGCGACACCGTCGCGGCCAGCCGCGCCCCCTCGCCCTGCGCCACATCCGCCGACCGCATCCCCCGCAGCGGGCACGGCCCGGCACCGCGCCGCCACCCGCCGGCCCGCTCCGACTGCGCCTCGGTCAGCACCGAGACGATCAGGCCGTCGTAGTTGGTCGCCACCCGCGCGAGCTGCCCGTGCTCGCCGCGCAACGCCAGACACAGTCCGCACAGATGCGCCATCCACTCGGTCCGCAGCCCCTCGCCCAGCCGATGGCGGCACGGCCTGATGATTCCGAACAACGAAGTCCCCCCGTAACCAGAACTGCCGGCACACAATGCGACGCGGCGGGTGACGCGCCACTCCAGGCACACCCACGCAGGCGGCGAAACCGCCCGTCACCCCCGCGGACGACATGCTAGAGGGCTGGTCGCAGCTCCGGCACGGCTCAGTCGCCGATCGCGACATGGATCGACGTCCCCCACAGGACGAGTGCCGAGCCGATGGCCACGATGTTCGCCGACAGGGTGTGGTGTCCGGTGGCGTGGACGACGATCGCGGCGAGCACGGTCAGTGACATCAGGATCCCGGCCCACCGGTACTGCCACTGGCCGAACAGCCGGCCCAGCGGGACGAAGTGCAGGCCGACGATCAGACCGATCGCCGAGGGCAGGAGCGCACCCCGGCCGGTCAGCAGCAGTACGGTCACGGTCGCGGCGATCGCGGCCAGTTGCACGAGGTTGACCACGCCGATCCGGCGGAGCCAGTCCGCCGGCAGCCGGCGCCGTGTCACCGGTCGCGCGCTCGACCGCAGGGCGAGCAGGACCGCGGTGACGGTCACCGTGATCGCGGTGCCCGCGGTCACCGCACGGCCGACGCCCGACGAGGCCGTGCCGATCGATACCCAGACCAGGCCGGCGACGGCCAGGATGAGTGCGCCCCGGCGGCGCAGGGTCCGGCTGAGTTCCTCGCTCGCGACGATTTCCATCAGGTGGAGACTAGCCGATGGCGCCGGGGTGGATCCCCGGGTGGAACGACGGCGTCCGCTATGTCACGACCTTCGTGACAGTTGTCAACGTCCGTCGTATCCACGCTGCTTGCGGCTGGTGGACCGGCACACAATGCCGAGTGTCGAACCCATCGGTGATCACGGATCACCTCGTCCCGGAAGGTGGTGCGGACATGGGCGCGGATGCGCCGACGCGGGAGCGGGCCGTCCTGGACTCGGCCCAGGTGGCAGGCGTTCGCCTGTACACCCGGGCACCGCTGACCCTGTCGTGGCTGTCCCGGAGCGTGGTGCCGGTCGCCAGGTCGATGCAGGACGACGGTGTCCCGATCGTCTATCTCCGCCGGGGCTGGCTGCACGGCACGCACGTGGACATCGTCGCGCGCGGCTCCCGGCAGAGCGAAGAGGGGTGGCGGCGGATCGCGGATCGGCTGGACGCCGGCGTACTCGATCCGTCGACCGCGCTGTCCGACGAGAAGTACCTGGCGCAGGCCCGTGAGTTCGGCCGGCTGGAGGCCGTGCCGCCGCCGTATCTGCCGATGCGCGAGCACGGTGCGGTGCGGTTCCTCACCGCGGACGACCTGGTGTCCGCCGAGCCGCGTCTGGACCGGCTCCGTGACATCGCGTCGAACGTCATGTCCGGACCCCTTCTGCGGGCGATCGACGATCTGGCCGGCCGTCGGGAGGACCCGGCGGTCCGCCTCGCCGAGGCGTTTACGGCGCTGGCCGACACCCATGTCCTCGGTGCGGGATACGGGGTCTTCTCGCTGCGCTCGCACGCCGAGGCGTTCTTCGCCTGGGCGAAGCCGACCGCCGACGCCCGGCCCGCGTTCGCGAAGCGGCTGGCGGCGGAGTCGGCACGGCTGCGGCCCGTGGTCGAGGAGCGTCTCGGCGACCGGCCCAGTCCGGCCGCGGCTGCCTGGCGGACCGCGTTCGCCTACTGCGCCGGTGCGCTGGACAGCAGCGTGGCCGACGGCACGCTCAGCCTGGAGCTGCTGGACTCGATCACCGCGTCGCAGGACCGCTCCGCGATGGGACCACCCGGCGCGCCCGAGGCCGTGCCGACCGGGGACAGTCCGGACAGCGCGTTCCACCGCGTCGTCGACGAGTCCGGCGTCATCGCCGATCCCCCGAAGTGGTTCGCGTCCTACCGGCTCCTCGTCAACCTCTTCTACCAGCAGCTCCCGCTGCTCACCGTGTCACCGATGCAGCGCTACTACATGTGCTACGCGATCTCCGAACTCGTCGACGACGTGCTCGGCGAGTCGTGGCAGAACCGTCTCTCCCGGCAGCGTGGTGACGTGCGATGACGGCCGTTACCGAACACACCGCCGCCGCGACCGGGCCGGACGCCCCCGCGGCGGCGGAACCCCTGTGGTACCTGCGGATCAACCCGCTTTGCCGCACGCGGCTCAGCGATCCCGGGCTGCGCGCGCTGCTCGGCGGGCTCCACGATGCCGAGGGGGCGGTGCGCGGCGCGGCCCGCGCGTGCGAGGACGAACTGTACGGGCTGATCGGTGCGACCACCGACAAGGACGCCCGCCGGCGGCTGGTCGACCTGCGCCGGGTCATCCACAACGACCGGGCACCGAAGACCTCCGACGTACCGGTCCCCTCGGTCGCCCGGTGGCTGGCCGCCCGCGACGAGCGGCAGCGTCTGCGGGACGGCATCGCCGCGGGGTACGAGGAAGCGGCCGAGCGGGAGCGGGCCACGCTGGCCGGGCTGCTCGGCGACGAGAACCTGCGCGGCGCGCTCGCGACGACCGCGCCGGACCTCTACGCCGACGCGGAGCGCTACCGGACCCTGGCGGGGTCCGGCCGCCCGGTTCCGGCGAGCGCCCGTAAGTCGGAGCGCGGCCTGTTGCAGTTCGTGACCCGCGCGATGGTGCGGACCAGCCCGCTGTCCCGGTTCACCGCCGTCGGCCTCTGTGTCCCCGACCCGGCCGGCCCGCCCCCGCAGGACGTGCGGTTCTCCGACGCGGTCTCGTTCCCCACCCTGGACCGCGTCATGCTCGGTTACGTGGTCGGCGGGTTGTACCCCCCGGGCGACGACGTGTGGGTCGGCCTGTCGCCCACCTCGGCGCTCGAGGGCGGCAAGCTGTTCTTCCTGCAGCGGACCGACACCGGGTTCCGCCGGCTCGCCGCGCCGGTGGCCGGGCGGGTCGCGCTGCTGCTCGACGCGGTCGTCATGGGCCCGCGTCACATCCGCGACGTCGCCGGGGACCTGGCGGCCGCGCTGGGCTGCACCCCCGAGGAGGCCGCGGGGACGGTCGCCGGCGCGATACGCCAGGGTCTGCTGTGCACGTACCACGAACCCGAGGACGGCAACGCCCCGCTCGATCACATGCTCACCCACCCGGGTACCCCGGCCGCCGGTCAGCTGGCCGACGTCCGGGCCCGGTTGTCGAGGATGGCCACGGCGCCGCCCGACGAACGGGGCCGGGAGACGGCCGCGATCTCCGCCGCCCTCGCCGAGACGAGCAGGCTGGCGGGGCGTCCCGGGCACGTCATGGTGGTCGAGGACTACGTGATCCCGCCGCAGCCGGTGGCCACCGGGTCGTGGCACCGGCGGCTCGGTGACCTGTCGGCCGGTGTGGAGCTGCTGTCGGTCTTCGACTGGATGCACGACGTACGGGCGGTGCTGACCGCCTCGTTCGTCGACCGGTTCGGTCCCGGCGCCAACGTTCCGCTGGTCGAGCATGCCGGGGCGCTCGTCGGCGAGGTGATGCGGCGGACGGCGGTGCTGGACGCGGCGTTCCGCGCCGGCCCGGGCTCGGGGCTGCTCGACGGCGTCGGACCGGCCGGCGACTGCCTGGAACGGCTGTACGCGCTGCGCCGCTCGGTGACCGAGGAGATCGGGGCCGGCCTGACCCGTGCCGCGGGGGCCGGCGAGCCGGAGCTGGCCCTGCGGGCGGATGAGGCCGTGGAGCTCGTCGCGGCGCTGCCCGAGCGCTTCCGGCGCGACCGGCTCAGCTACGGCGTACTCGTCCAGTCCGCCGGCGACCGGCTGATCTGCAACGATGGCCTGCCCGGCTACGGCATGCTCTACGCCCGGTTCCTGGACGCGGACCGCCGGCTGGGCGGTTCGGCCGTCTCCCATGTGGCCCGCCGGCTCGAGGCGCAGTACGGGTGGGACGGCAGCCGTGTGTTCGAGGACCTCGGGCTGCACCGGCTCAACGTCAACGCCCATCCGCCGGTCCTGCCCGACGGGCTGCGCCCCGCCGACTGGTTCGCCCTGCGCCTCGCGCACGATCCGGACACCGACACGATCCACGTCGAGGACGCCGACGGCCGTCCGTCCCGGGTGCTGCCGCTGGGCACCGGGCATCCGGGCCTGTTCCCGCCGCCGTTGTCGGTCGCGGCCGGGCTGGTGATCAGCGGCCGGCTGTTCAACAGCCTGCCGGGCAGCTGGCACACGGCGAACCCCTGGGACGGGAAGGACACCCGCGTGTGCCCGCGCACGGTGGTCGGCGACGTGGTGATGTCGCGGCGCCGCTGGTACGGCGGCTCGGAGTTCGCCGGGGCGGTCGCGAGCCCGGGCGAGCCGGACCGGCTGCTCGCGCTGACCGCGTGGCGGCAGCGGCACGGCGTACCGGAGGAGGTCGTGGTCAAGACTCCGCCGCAGGAGGAGGGGCCGGGAGCGGTCGGCCCGCCCGACGCGCATGCCCGGCGGCTGCGGCAGAAGCCGCAGTACGTCGATCTGACGAGCGCCCTGGGCGTGCGGGTGCTGCCCCGGATGCTGGCGCGCCGGGGCGAGGACGGGGCCGGGGACGGGGGCGTGGAGTACCTGGAGGAGGCGCTCCCCGCGGTGGCCGACGGCACGTACGCGACCGAGTGGGTGGTCGAGGTCGAGCGGCGGCCCGGCGGGCGGTTCGAGTACGGAGGGGAGCTGTCGTGAGGATCAAGGCGAGGCCCGGGCTGCACTACGCTCCCGTGGCCGGCGGGGTCTACTTCGCCGGGGCCCGGTCCCAGTTCGTGATGCGGGGTTCGGACCTGCTGTTCACCGTGGCCGACGTGTGCGTGCCGCTGCTCGAGGACGGGGCCACCGAGGACGAACTGGTGGCCGCGCTCGGCTCGGAGCGGGCCCGGCCGGCGGTCCGCCATGTGGCCGCCGGCCTGCGGGAGAACGGCCTGCTCCTGGAGGCCGAGCGGCTGACGGCGCCGGAACCGCCGCCCGATGTCCGCGAGCGGTACGCGGAGTCGCTGGCGCTGCTCGAGTCCGTCGGCGCCGACCCGTACGCCGCGTTCGCCCGGCTGCGCGCGGTGACCGTGGCGCTGGCCGGTCCGCCCGAGGCGGTCAAGCCGGCCGCCCGGGGGCTGCACCGGGCGGGTGCGGGCCGGGTCGTCGTCCTCGACGGGGACGGCGGCCGGGACGTCCCGGCCGGCACCGACGCCGACGTGGTGCTCTGGTGTGTCGGTGCCGACGGTGAGCTCCCGCCGCCGGCGGCGGGCGACCGGGCGGTGACCGTCGTGCCGGTGCTGCTCGACGACCGGGTGCTGCTCGCCGGGCCGGTCGTGCGCGACGCCGCCGGTCTGCGCGCCTGGACGGCGCTGCGCTCCCGGGCGCTCGCGTGGGCCGGCGCCGGGGGTGCGGCCGGACCGCCCCGCCCCGTCGCCGACGCCCTGGCGGGCGCGCTCGCCGCGCAGTTGCTGTTCGAGACGGTGACCGACGTCGCCGGCGACGGCGAGGCCCACGTCGTCCACGGCCCGGACCTGAACGCCGACCGGCTGACCGTACGCCCGCCGGCGCCGGCCGGGACGGGTGCCTGGCGGCGGCTCGCCGACGCCCCGCCGGAGGCGACCCCCGCCCCGGACGACGCGCTGGAACTGGCCGGTGCGCTCACCCCGCGATGGACCGGGCTGATGGAGCCCCTCCCCGGCGAGACGCTGCCGCAGATGCCCCTGGCCCTGCGGGAGGCCGAGGCCCGCTCCGGAGTGGCCGGCCCGGTGGCCGGGTGGGGCACCGACCAGCGCTCGGCCACCGTGGCGGCCGTGCTGACGGTGCTGCGCCGTGCGGCCGGCGACGGCTCCGGCGGCACGGCGGGCGCCGTCGGAGCCGCCGGCCTCACCGAGGAGGCGTGGCTGCTCGACGGCACGCTGCGACTGCTCGCCGGGCACACCCGGCCGCTGCGTACGGAGCCCGCCGACGCGCTCGGTCCCGAGGCCCGGCGGTACCTGCGCGAGCTCGAGCGTCTCGAGCCGGGACGGCACACCGTGCAGCTGCGGTCCGTGCCCGGCGTCGACTGGCTGCTCGCCCGGGTCGAGCCGGCCGACGGCGCCGCGGAGGCCGCCCAGGCGTGGGGTCCGGACGCGGACACCGCGGTCCGGTACGCGCTCGGCACGGCACTGGCCCGGGCGCAGACGAGATCCGTGACCGGGGCGCGGGACCGGGTCCCGGCGCTGAATACCGACGCCCTGTCCGCCGCCCCCGCCGGGACGCTCACCGCCCTGCGCCGCCAGGTGTGTGCCGCGTACCCCGCCGGACACCGGGGCCGGCGGACCGGGGCCGACCCGGTCCTCGGCGAACTGCCGCTGTGGTCCGGCCCGGTCGAGTCCGCCCCGACGACGCGGGAGCCCGCCGATGGAGACTGACCTCGACCGACCGCGCCTCGGCCCGGCGCTGGACGGCACCCCGTGGGCCCGGGCGCTCGCCGGCGCGCGGACGCCGTCCGGCGCCGTGGTGACCCTCAACCGGGGCTGGGACCCGGTCTGGGAACGGGCCATGTGGGAGAGCAGCGCGGCCGAGGGCCGCGAGCACCTGTCCGTCCGGATCGAGTACGACGAGGTCGTCATCGGCCCCCGCTGGGTCCCGGACGGCGACGCCGGCTGCGCGGGCTGCGCCGAGACGCGCGACCGGATCATCCGCGACCACCCGCTGACCGACGATCCGGCCCGGGCGCGCACGGCGGCCCGCACCCACCGGGCGATGCTGGCGGACGTGTTCGCCGCCGCCCTCGCGTACCTGGCCGACCACCCGCTCGGCCCCGGCGAACTGTACGCGGTCGGCGGGGACTCGAGCCGCCGGCACCGGGTGCCGCGCAGCGTGCACTGCCCGCTGTGCGGCGCGAAACCGGACCGTCACGACCCGGCCCGCCGGCCCGAGCCGCTGACGCTGCGCTCCCGCCCGGCCGCGCCGGGGAACCCCGCCAGAGGTGCGGCCGGTGCCCGGCTGGGCACGCCCGACTGGCTGCGCGACCGTCTCGTCGACCCCCGGTTCGGTCCGGTGCGCGCCCTCATGCGCGAGTCGCGCACCCCGTTCGCGATGAACATGGCGGTCGTTCCGGACGCCCCGGCGATGGGCCACGGCCGGGCCGTGCGGTTCGCCGACTCCCAGGCGGTGGCGATCCTCGAGGCGTACGAGCGCCTCGGCGGCTTCCCGTTCGACGCGCCGGTGCTCACCGGCCTGCCGTACGCCGCGATCGCCGGCCACGCCGTCGACCCGGGCACCCTCGGCCGGTACACGGACGAGCAGCTGGCCCATCCGACGTGCCGGGTCACGCCGTTCGACGCGTCGACCCCGATGGACTGGGTGTGGGGTCACGAGCTCTCGGGCGGCGAGCCGCTCCTGGTGCCCGCCGACATCGGTTTCTACCAGTACGAGTACAACTTCCGGATGGCCCGGCGGGCCGCGCGGACGGCCGGCACCCGCCACCACCGACACTACTTCCACGAGTCGTCGAGCGGCTGCGCCGCCGGCGGCAGCTTCGAGGAGGCGGCGCTGCACTCACTGTTCGAACTGGCCGAACGAGACGCCTTCCTGACCGCCTGGCACCGGGCGGCGCCGCTGCCGGCCATCACCACGGAGTCGGTCACCGACCCGGCGGCGAGCGCGCTCATCGAGCTGATCGAGTCCCGCGGGTACGACGTACACCTGCTGGTCGCGACCCGGGACATCCCGCTGCCCGTGGTCTGGGTGCTCGCCGTGCACCGCACCGGCGGTTTCCCGGCCACGTTCACCTCGGCCGGATCGGGCGCCGAACCGGGCAGCGCGATTCGCAGCGCCCTGCAGGAGGTCGCCCAGCTCGTCACGAACCCGGTCGACTGGGAGCGCGCCGACGTCGAACCGATGCTCGCCGACCCGTGGCGGGTGGAGGAACTCGAGGACCACGTCCATCTCTACACGCTCCCGGAGGCGCTGCCCCGGGCCACCGCCGCGCTCGGCGGCCCGACGCTGACCCTCGCCGAGGCGTTCCCCGACTGGCCCGGCACCCTGCGCGAGGCGGGCGGCGGTGACGTCCGCGGGGCCCTCGACTGGATGGCCGCCCGGTTCGCCGACGCGGGGATGCCGCGGATCGTCCTGGTCGACCAGACCACCCGGGAGCACGCCGACAACGGCATCGCCGTGGTGAAGGCCGTGGTGCCCGGCATCGTGCCGATGTGCTTCGGCCAGGCGCAGCAGCGGCTGGCCGGTCTGCCGAGGCTCACCGCGGCGCTGGCCGGCACGCCCGGGGCCGGCCGGGCGCTCCCCCTCGACCCGCACCCCTTCCCGTGAGGACACCATGACGGCGACATTCCGGCGTCGCGCCCCGGTCGACCTGCCGGGGCCGGACGGCGACAACACGATCGCCCGCGAGCCGCTGTGGCACGCGTACGGCACCGGTGACGACGACCCCCGGCCGCCGTCCTGGGCCGGGGACCCGACACCGCCGCCCGAGGCGCACGTGCCGCCGCCGCCACCGGCGTCCGTCCGGGACGGGAAGGCCGCGGCGCTGCCGGTCGGCACCGTGGACCTGCTGGAGCGCGCCCCGTACCCGTACGGCCGGATCACCGGCGGGCCCGCCGGGGCGGACCGGCTGTGGCACGCGCTGGTCGCCTCGTTCGGCGTGCACCGGCGCGAACCCGACAACCCCTTCAACGACCACCGCGGGTACGCCTCGCCGCGCTGCCTGTTCCCGGTGTCGGTGTTCGCCGGCGCCGGCGACCGGTGGCGGCTGCTCGATCCCGGCCGGCACACCACGGTCGAACTCGCGGGCGCCGGGCGGCCGGACGGGGCGGCCGATCTCGTACTGGCCGGGCGGTACACCGCCATTCCCCGGTCCTACCAGTGGTTCCGCGGATCGCTCGTCAACCTCGAACTCGGCATCGCGCTGCGGGCGCTGGCCCTCGGGCTCGACCTCTTCGGGCTGGAGGGGCGGCTGGCCCTGCCGGACACCGGCGCCGGCGGGCTGCTGGCCTCGCTCGGACTCGCGCCGGGGGAGTGGTCGCTGCCGCTGACCGTCCGGATGGGGGACGGGCGGCCGGCCGGCACCGCCCCGTCCGCCGAACCGGCGGGGGACGCGGTGGACCCCGAGGACGTGGCTCTCGCGGATCTGGTGCGGGTCAACCGGGCGCAGGCCTTCACCGGGCCGGCCGCGCCGCTGGGACCGGGTGCGCCGGACGGTGCCCTCGTCCCGCCCGGCGCGCCGTCCTGGGCGGAGCTGTTGTGGCGCCGCAACTCCGGCCGGATGCCCCGCGGCATGCACGGCATGACCGGCCGCCGCCGCCGGGTGCCGGCCGAGGCGCTCACCGACGCGCTGCGCTGGCTGCTCGTCCCGCCGCCCGGCGATCCGCTGGCCGCCGCGTTCGCCGGGGTCACCACGACGGTCGTGGTCCAGGACGTCGACGGGTACGCCGACGGTGTCCACCGGGTGCGCGACGGCGAGGCCGTCCTCGTGTCCGCGGACCCGGGGGCGCCGGCGAAGCTGGAGGCGGAGTACGGCTACCCGCTGACCCCCGGGAACGGCTGCGCGCTGCGCCACGCGTCCATGATCTGGTATCTGAGCGTCCGGCCGCGGGACCTGACGGCCCGGCTCGGCCCCGCGGGGTGGACCGCGTCCCAGTACGTGACCGGCTGGGCCGCGCACGGGCTGTGCCTCGCCGCCGCGTCCGCCGGGCTGTTCGCCCGGCCGGTGCGTGCCTACCGGGAGATCCCCACACAGCGAATTCTCGGCCTGGACCCGGACGACATGATCGTGCTCTCGGTGGTCGTCGGCTCGCCCCGGCCGTCCGGTGCGACGCTCCTGGACCTGCGGCTGTGAGTCCCGACGTAATCCCGACGAACACGAGGAGGACCGGATGACCGGACCCCTGCCGACGGTGGCCGCCACCGTGTGGAGCCCGTGGCACCTGCACCTGGCGTCGGACGCCCGGACGCTCGCCGACCGCGTGGTCACCGACGTGGTGGCGCCGCTCGTCGCCGCCGTCGGCGACCGGCCGTGGTTCTTCATCCGCTACTGGCAGGCCGGACCGCACGTGCGGCTGCGTATCGGCGACCTCGACGAGTCGATGTTCGAATTCGTCGAGAACACCCTGCGCAAGCGCTTGGAGGCGGTCGGCGAACTCACCGGCGAGGAACGCCCGGTGTCCGAGGCCGACTACCGGGCCGGCGCGGCGCGGCTCGCGGCCGACCGGCGTGGAACCGACCGGGAGGTCGCCGAGCTGCTCGCCCCGGGCGTCCACCGGGCCCGCTACGAACCCGAGTACGAGCGCTACGGCGGCGAACTCCTGATGCCGCGCACCGAACGGCTGTTCCAGCTGTCCAGCGAGCTCGTGGCCGGCATGCTGCCCCGCCTGACCGGCTCCGGCAAACGGGCGGCGGTAGCGCTGCGCGCCACGATGTCCGCCGCCGCCGCCCTGGGTGATACGGCCGCCCAGGCCGACTTCTACGCGCGCGGGCTGGCCGCGTGGCGCGACGCGGCCCTCGACAACGGCTTCCCGGCCGGGTATCTCGAGCAGCTGTGCCGCCCGGCCGCGGAGGCCGGTGCCGGGGCCCGGGTGGATCCCGCCGCACACGGCGCGTTCGCCGGGTGGCACACCGCGCTCCTGGAGCTCGCGCGTGCGGCGCGCCGCGGCGGCGGTCCGCACCCGGGCCGGATCGTGTCCTCGCACGTCCACATGATCCACAACCGGCTCGGCCTGGGCATGGCGGAGGAACTGCGCACCTACGCCTGGCTCGCCGGGTCACTGCCGGGCGCGGTCCCCTCGTGACGGCGCCCGCCCGGCCCCGGGTCCTGGTGGTCGGCGCGGGCATCGGCGGTCTCACCCTGGCCGCCGTGCTCACCCGCCTCGGCATTCCGTGCGAGGTCTACGAGCGGGCCGAACGGCTCACCGAGGCCGGCGCCGGGCTGCAGCTCGCCCCGAACGCCGTGCGCCCGCTGCTGCGGCTGGGCCTCGGCCCGGCGCTGCGCGAACACGGCGTACGGTTCGCGGCGAGCGAGGTACGCGGCCGGCGGGACGAGCCGATCGCCCGGACGGAGCTCGGGGACGACTGCGAACGCCGGTTCGCCGCACCGTGCTACGGGATGCACCGCCGGCACCTGCACGCCGCCCTGCGCGCGGCGGCCGGGCGGGCCCCGCTGCGGCTGGGACACCGCGTGGTCGGTGTCGAGGATCACGGCGAGGGCGCCCGCGTCGTGTTCGCCGACGGCTCGGACCGCTGGGCCGACCTCGTGGTGGGTGCCGACGGCATCCGTTCGGTGGTCCGTGGGTCGCTGGCCGACGACGCGCCGGTGTTCGCCGGGTTCGGCGCGTATCGTGCGCTGGTCCCGGCGGAACGGCTGCCGCGGGCCGCGCGCGAACCCGTCGTGCGCGTGTGGATGGGGCCGGGCCGGCATCTGGTGAGCTATCCGGTGGCCGGCGGCGGGCTGGTCGGCTTCGCCGCGATACTGCCGCTGGACGCGCCGCCCGCGGACCCCGTCGCCGAACCGGGCGGCCTGCGTGCCGCGTTCACCGGCTGGCGGGGTCTGGTGCCGGACCTCCTCGGAGCGGCGGACACGGTCCGGGTGTGGGCGCTGCAGGACCGTGAACCGCTGGCGCGCTGGGCCACCGGCCGGGTCACCGTACTCGGCGACGCCGCCCATCCGATGCTGCCGTTTCTGGCCCAGGGCGCCAACCAGGCCGTGGAGGACGCGGTGGAACTGGCCGCCGCCCTGGTGATGTGCGGCGGCGATGTCCCCGCCGCGCTCACCTGCTACGAGGCGGCACGCTCACCGCGCACCACGGCGATCCAGCGGCGGGCCCGCGAACACGCCGCCGCGCTGCACCTGCCCGACGGCCCCGGCCGGCGCGCCCGCGACGCCGCGCTCGGCCGTACGCCGGGGCTCGACGACCGGGCCTGGCTGTACGGCCACCGGGCCGGCGTGGTGCGGGTCCCGGCGTAGGGACCCCCTGGAGCCGGCCCGCCCGCGGCCCGCGCCGCTGGGGCAGCGGGCCGCGGGGGTACGTCACCAGGTGGGCTTCGGGAGTTTCGCGCTGGCCGCGAGAGCCCACTCGGGGCTGTTGGCCATGTGCCAGGTGTCGTCGGGCGGCGGTGTGGTGTCACCGGGGGCCCGCAGGCTGCCGAGCATGAAGTCGCCGACCGAGGACTCGCGCAGATAGTCCAGCCCCAGGACCCGTGCGGCCAGGTCGGCGTCGCCGTTGCCCAGACCGCACGGGGCCAGGCCCATCGCCGCGGCGACGAGGTACATCGTCTGGTACAGCACGCCGGTGTGGCGCAGCGTGGTGGCGTACGCGATGGCCCGGTACTTCCAGGACAGGCGCTGGAACCGCGAGGTGACGGTGAACAGCACGTCCGGCCGGTTCGGCAGGCCGGTGGACCGGGAGGCCACGGTGAACATGGCATGCCGGTCGGCCTCGTCGTCGTTGACGAGCACCAGACGGTGGGCGACGGGGTCGTAGTAGTAGATGCCCGCGGCCAGTCCGGCGCAGCGGCGGACCGACACGTACAGCTCGAGGTCGTAGGCGGCACCGCCCGTGGGGTAGGGCCGGGCCGCGACCTCGTCGCCGCCCCCGTCCCCCGGGACGTGACGGGCGCGGACCCGGCCCACCCGGTAGAGGAACTCGCCGAGCTGGTCCGCGGTCATCGGCTCGTCGTCGTACTCCCGCACCGACCGCCGGCCCTCGAGGGCGACGGTGAGCGCCGGGTCGCGGGCCAGCAGTTCGTCGAGCGCGGGCCGGTAGAGCGGCACGGCCGGGCCGGACGGGGGCTCCTTCACGGCCGGTCGCGGTTCGATCTGCCCGGTGTACGGATACACCGCGCCGAACGGGTCGTCATAGCGCCCCGACCGGATCCGGGAGTGGAACAGCAGGTCATGGAAGTCCCACTGCCGCAGGGTGGGATCGGCGTCGGAGCGGAACCGGCCGTCCGGTCCGGCCGCCTCGAGGAGATCGAGCCCGATCAGGTGGCCGAGCAGCGCGGTGACGTCGTCCGCAGAGTGACCGTCCGCGCCGGTGAGTTCCGGTACGGTCCGTGCGGTGCCGAGCGCGGCGACCAGATCGCGGGCGGCCCGGTGGACCAGGACGATCCGGACGGCGGTCAGCGGGGACTCCAGCACCAGCGCGCCGTCGCGGGAACGGCAGAACGCGAAGCGCGACAACCGCAGCGGAACGCCGGACGGCACGTCGCCCGCCCGGGGGGCCACACCGCGTGCCGTCGGCTCGACCCGGGCCAGTTCCCGGCCGCCGGCCGTGATGCTCCACGTGAGCAGATGCCCGGCCCGGCCGAGGAACGAGGCCACCGAGGTACGCTCCGCCGGCGGCAGCGGGGCGAGCAGATCGGCCACCGGCGTGGGCTGTTCGGTCAGCCGGCTCAGCACACCACGCAGACCGTCGCGGACCGGGCGCAGCCGGATCGCTCCGGCCGGGCCGACCAGATCGGCGTGGTCACCGTCGAATTCCACCCGGACGCTGTCGCGGAAGGCGACGGCGCCGGCGGCAGGCGATTGCGTAGGCATGCCGCCGATGGTCCGTCCCGCCGTTGTGCCCGGACCAGCCCCGCGAGCTGATCGATGACCATTGTGTGCGGTGCGGTGACGATTGTCAGCGCGATGTGCCCACCGCCTGTACACGTTAACTCCCGGACCGCACAGTGCTGTCAGAGATCTTCGCTGTCGTACGAGGTGAAGGGGGTGACGATGTCCGCTGGACACCCTGGCACGGATCACCCGGAGCACTATGTGCACCGGATCCTGCACACGGCGGCCGGCCGCCCCGGTGCGGTGGCCCTGCGCCGCGACGGCCGGGCGGTGACGGCGGGTGAGTTCGCCGCATCGGTGACGGACGCCGCGGCGGCGCTGCGCCGCGCCGGTGTCGCCGCCGGCCGTATGGTGGCGATCCTCACCGTGCCGAGCCATCCGATGATGCTGACCGTGCGGTACGCGGCACACCTGCTCGGAGCGCCCGTCGTGCACATCCGGTCGATGAACCCCCGCTCGGACGCGGAGTCGCTGCCCGCCGATATCCAGGCCGAGGTGCTGCGCGCGACCGGCGCGCGGACTCTCGTGGTGGACGGGGACAACGCCGCGCGGGGCCGACTGCTGGCGGAGGCGGTGCCCGGGGTCACGGTCCTGGACGGACGGACCGGGCTGGGCCGTGACGGCGACCCGGTGCCGGAGCCCGCCCCGTACGACCGCGACGCGCTCGCGCTGATCGACTTCACCAGCGGCAGCACCAACCGGCCCAAGATGGTGCGCCAGTTGTTCGGCACCCGGCAGACGCACGTCGACCGGCTCGTCGCCGGCCTCGACCCGGACCGGCCGGCCACGCTGCTGTCGGTCACCCCGCTCAGCCACGCCGGCGCGCCACTGGTCGACGCCGTCCTCGCCGGCGGCGGCACGGTCGTGCTGCACGAGACCTTCGACGCCGGCGCCGTGCTGCGCGACATCGCCGAACTGCGGGTCACCGACGTCTATCTGGGGGTGCCGCACCTCTACCGGCTGCTGGAACACCCCGCGGCGGCACGGGCGGACCTCTCGTCGCTGAGGCAGCTGGTCTACAGCGCCACCCCGGCGGCACCGGCCCGGATCGCCGCGGCCGTGGAGATCTTCGGGGACCGGCTGATCCAGGTGTACGGGACGACCGAGGCCGGCGGCATCACCTGCCTGACGCCGCTCGACCACCGGGAACCCGAACTCCTCGGCACGGTCGGACGCCCGTTCCCGTGGGTGGATGTCGTACTGCGTGACCCGGACGGCGGCGGCGAGGTGCCGCGCGGCGCGATCGGCGAGGTGTACGTCAGGTCGCCCACCGTGACGGCCGGCTACCTCGGTGCCGGCGAGTCGCCGCGGGACGGCTGGCTGCGGACCGGTGACCTCGCCCGGTGGGACCGGCACGGCTATCTCAGGCTGACCGGCCGGGTCGGCCACATCGTCAAGAGCGCCGGCCTGAAGATCTACCCGGCCGAGATCGAGCGGGTGCTGATCGCCCACCCGGCGGTGCACAACGCGACGGTGTACGGCGTCCGCGACGACGACTACGTCGAGCGGGTACACGCCGCCGTGGAGCCGAACGCCGGGGCGCACTGCGACCGCACGGTCCTCGCCGCCCACGTCGCGCAGGCGCTGTCGGCGATCCACGTCCCCTCGGCGATCACGGTATGGGAGCGGCTTCCGCTCCTCGACTCCGGCAAGCCCGACCTGCGCGCGATCCGGGCCGCCGACGCGAACGCCGAAGTGTCCATGAAAGGAGCCAGATGAACGCCCACAGCCATTTCGCCCGTTCGCTGCGTATGCGCCGGCTCTACCACCATGCCCCGACGGGCCTCATGGTGACGCCGCTGGACCATTCCGTCAGCGACGGACCGATCGTGCCGCGCGGCAGCTCGATCGACGCGCTCGCCGGCCAGCTGGCGGCGGCCGGTGTGGACGCGATCGTGGTGCACAAGGGCAGTCTGCGGCACATCTCCGTGGAGCGGTTCGCCCGGATGTCACTGATCGTCCACCTCAACGCGAGTACCGCGCAGGCTCCCGACCCCGACGCCAAGTACCTGGTGACGGGTGTCGAGGACGCGGTACGGATGGGCGCGGACGCGGTCAGCGTGCACGTCAACCTCGGATCGGCCGGTGAACGCCGGCAGATCGCCGACCTGGGCCGCGTCGCCGACGCCTGCGACCGGTGGAACCTGCCGCTGATGGCCATGGTGTACCCGCGCGGGCCCGGCATCGCCGACCCGCGCGACCCGGCCCTCGTCGCGCACGCCGTGACGATCGCGGCCGATCTCGGCGCCGACCTCGTCAAGACGGTGTTCACCGGCTCGTCGGCCGAGATGCTCGACATCACCTCGGCCAGTCCGGTTCCCGTCCTCGTCGCCGGCGGCCCGGCCGGGGCCGGCGAGGACACCGTGCTCGGGTTCGTCGGGGACGCGCTGGCCGGCGGGGCCGCCGGTGTCGCGATGGGCCGCAACATCTTCCAGTCCGCCGACCCGGGGCAACTGGCCGGGAAGGTCGCCCGGCTGGTGCACCGGTTCCCCGGTGATGACCTTGATGACCTGATCGGAGGACGGCACGATGACCGACGAAAAGCTGTGCTGGCTTGATATCCGTACGGCCGGCCCGGCCACCGGCGCCGTCGTCGAGGAGGCCGTGCACCAGCGCGTCGACGGCCTCGTCACGGACGACCCGGCGACCCTAGCGGGCCTGCCCCCCACGGTGCGCAAGGTGCTCGTGTTCCGCGGGGAACCCGGCGACGGTGTGGACTTCGGCGCGGCCGACATCGTGGTCCTGCCGGGCCCGACGGCGGCGCGCGCCGAGCTGACGGCGGCGTACCCCGGCGTCGAGTTCGGCCGGTTCGTCGAGATCGTCGACGCGGACACCCTGGAGGAGGCCTGCCGGTCCGCGCGCACCGAGCGGTGGAGCGTGCTGGACTTCCGCGATCCGACGAAGATCCCGCTGGAGATCGTCATCGCCGCGGCGGCCGGCGCGGACGGCACGATCGTGACCCTTGCCTCGGGCGTGGAGGAGGCCGAGATCATCTTCGGCGTGCTGGAACTCGGCTCCGACGGCGTGCTGATGCCGGCTCGCGCGGTCGGCGACGCCACGGCGCTGCGCCGGGCTGCGCTCGGCGGGGGCGGCGAGCTCACGCTCGTCGAACTGGAGGTGACCGGCAGCACGCACATCGGCATGGGAGAGCGCGCCTGCGTCGACACCTGCGCCTACCTCGGCCAGGACGAGGGCATCCTGGTCGGGTCCCACTCCAAGGGCATGATGCTGTGCGTGAGCGAGACCCATCCGCTGCCGTACATGCCGACCCGGCCGTTCCGGGTGAACGCCGGCGCGATCCACTCGTACACGCTGGCCGGAGCGGGGCGTACCCAGTACCTCAGCGAGCTGCGCTCGGGCGCGAAGGTACTGGCGGTGGACATCAAGGGACGCACCCGGCTCGTCGGCGTCGGCCGGGTGAAGATCGAGTCCCGGCCGCTCATCTCGATCGACGCGGTGGCCCCGAACGGCCGGACGGTCAATCTGATCCTGCAGGACGACTGGCACGTGCGGGTTCTCGGGCCGGGCGGGACCGTGCTCAACAGCACCGAACTGAGGCCCGGGGACAAGGTCCTGGGCTATCTGCCGACCGCCGACCGTCATGTCGGCTATCCGATCGGCGAGTTCTGTCTCGAGCAGTAGCCGGTGAGTCGTCTCCCGCGGCGCGGGAGACGACTCACGTCCACCCCAGCTTCGACGCCTTGACACCGAGTTCGAACCGGCTGGACGCGCCGAGCCGGTCGGCGAGTTCGGCGACCATGCGCCGTTCGGTGCGCAGGCCGATGCCGAGGGCGCGTGCGATGGTGTCGTCCTTCGCGCCGGTGGCCAGCAGCCGGATCAGCTCGCGCTCCTGCGGGGTGAGCCCGCAGTCGTGTACCTGCGGTGGCTCACCGAGGGCCGTCGCGTGCTCCCAGTACGAGTCGAACAGGGCGCGCAGGGGCAGCAGCAGGGCCGGGTTGGTCAGGACCAGTGCCGCCGACTCGCCCTCCTCCGTACTGTCGCCGACGACGGCGCACCGGCCGTCCATGATGATCAGCCGCATCGGCAGGGTCGGCACCGTGCGGATCTCGCCGCCGCGGTCGATGACCCAGTTCACGTGGTCGAGCGTGCCCCGCTCCCGGAGGATGCTGTCGAGGTACAGCGTGCGGAAGCGGACGCCGCGGGCCAGCGCGCGTTCGTTGATGGGCTTGGCCGCCTCGGCGCCGTCCTTGCTGAGCGTCTTGTCGGGGACGAAGGCGCCGACCTCCTGCCGCGTCTGCGCCGCGAGCATCTCCAGCCGGGTGCGGATCCGGTCCGCGCCGACCAGCCGCTCGGTCCCGGTGAGCCCCGCCTCGCCTTGTGCGGCGTACTCGGCCGCGAGGGTGGTCAGCGCCGCCCGGTGCTGTTCGATCCGCTGCTGCCGGACGGCGAGTTCGTGCTGTTCGCGCTGGATGAGTAACTCGAGGCCCAGCGTGGGGCTGACCGCCCGGTACCGGCCCTGCTGTTCCCACGAGGGGGCCAGCAGCGAGTGTTCCATCAGCCAGTCGACGGCTTCCTGCACCTGTTCCTCGTCGAGCGACAGATGGCCGGCCAGCGCCGACACGTCCTGTTCGCTGTGGAGCAGGATGGTGCGGTAGACGATGAGAGCAACTTGACTCGGCTCCATTGAAGCACCCAAGTGTCCCCCGGAGGCACTCAGTACGGAGGTATGGCCCCCGTTTGTCCCAAGTCGGTTCCTGATCGAGGTTCCCGTCCCGGATGTTAGCTGGATACCAACCAGTATGTGGACTGCTCCTGGAACTAAACCATCGACACGGAAGTGCAGCTTCCTGCCCGGCAGCATCCTGGTCGACATCCGGCCACCCGGACGGACCGATTCCGGGGTTGGCTTGGGGTATGTCACGTTGACAGTGATCCCGCGATCACGGGGGGGATCAGTCATGTATCTACGCGAGGAGAACAGCATGAGGAGCAGAACCGCTGCTCGACCGGCCGCCGTACTGCTTGCCGCCCTGACCTGCGCGGCGGCCCTGGCAGCAGCCGGCCCGGCGGTGACCGGAGGATCATGGGCCGCCCCCGGGGCCCATCGGGCGGGTCACGAGGCCGCGGCAGGTCCTGACCAGCGTTTCGCGGGCGGTGCCACCGGCATCACACCGGCCGAATGGTATTGGCCCGAGCCCCACGATGCCTGGATCAGTGACCTCGTCTGTGCTGTCGTTCCGGGCGAACACGCGTCCCACATCGACTGTGAAGGCACGGGGAACGCGGCCGTCTGACCCCGTCGGTGCGGCTTCGAGGGCCGATCAGGACACCGGGTGCCCAGGTATCACCCGGACCCCTGAGCCCGCGACAAGCCGCCTCCTGGCCTACGCCCTGAGTTCCGGGGCCTTCGTCTGAGGAGTCTCCCATCCCATGGAACAGCGTCTGCTGGAGGGGCTGGTCTTCCTGGTCGTCGACGGGACGACCGGCCCCGGCCGGACCATGGCCGTTCGGCTCTGTGCCCATGGGGCGCGGGTGGCCGTCGTCGGCGTCGTCCTCCCCGGACGGCCCGACGACGTGACGGCCGCCGCGGCACTGACCTGTCAGGAAATGACACGGCCCGGCCGGGTGGCACTGCCGTACCAGCTCGACCCGGCCGACGGCGACGCCGTCGGCCGGCTCCTGGCCGAGGTCTGGGAGGACCTCGGCCCGGTCTCGGCCGCTCTGGTGGTCGTCCCGCGGGACACGGAGTCCCCGGGCCCGCCCGCGGTCATCCGGACACTGTCGGCGCGTATCGCCGAGAGCCTCCCGGACGGCTGCCGCCATCTCGAGCTCGACCCGGGACGCGGCGGCCGGGACCGCCATGCGCTGTCGGCCCAGGACACCTGGGCCCAGCGAGTGCTCAAGCTGCTGGTCAACGGGCCGGAGCCGGACTCCCGCTGACCAGGCCGGATCGAATCGCGCTTCTCCGCGTCGACTTCCCATGGGGGACTTCCATGACCATACGCGTCGCCGTCGGCGGTGATCAGCCGCTCTTCCTCGAGGTACTCGCCAGAACCCTGGACACCGCGGACGACCTGGACGTCGTCGCCGTGGCACACGACTACGAGACGGTGCTGCCCACCGTGGAGCGGACCCGTCCTTCCGTCCTGTTGCTCGGCGAGACCACGCTGGGCGGCGAACCGCTCTGCCTCGCCTCCGCCGTGCGCACCACGCAGCCCGCGTGCGGGATCGCGCTCATGGTCGGCTCCGTCACACCGTCCGTGGTGGACCGGGCCGTCGCGGCCGGCGCGCTGGGCATCGTGCCGAAGACGGCGCGATTCTCCCAACTCGTCACCACCGTCAGGGGGGTGGCCGGCGGCTGCCTCACCGTGCATCCGGCGCTCTTCCAGTCCACGAGGGCCACCCCGTCCTCGCTCAGCGTCCGTGAGGTGGACGTGCTCCGTCTCACCGGCGGCGGCGCCACCGTCAAGGAGATCGCCGCACAGCTCTACCTGGCGTCGGGGACGGTGCGCAACCTCACGTCCTCCGCCATGAAGAAGCTCGGCGGACGCAACCGCTTCGACGCGGCGCGCATCGCCGGCGAGCAGGGCTGGCTGTAGCGGCGACGCCGGTGGCCGCGCGGGGGCCGGCGGTGCCTACCCGGCGGCCCGCAGTCTGGAGAGGTCGATCTTCCCGGCCGCGGTGAGCGGCAGCTGCGGCCACACGGTGATGCGGTCCGGCGCGTACTCCGGCGTCAGCGACGCGGCGACGTACTCCCGCAGGTCGCACAGCGCCCGGCCGGCGGCGCCGTGCAGCTCCACGGCCGCGTGCACCCACTCGACGTAGTCGCGGTCCCGTACGGCGTAGACCGCGGCCTGTCGCACCTCGGGGTGGCGCAGCAGCACCCGTTCGATCGTCGCCGGGTCGAGCTTGAGCCCGCCGCGCTTGATGACGCCGCCGGTCCGCCCGGTGAGCCGCAGATAGCCGTACCGGTCCCAGCGGCCCAGGTCGCCGGTGCGCAGCCAGCCGTCCCGGAACCCCGCCTCCGCCGAGGCGGGGTCGCCGAGATAACCTGCCGCGACCGTGGGGGACTTCACCCACACCTCACCGGTCCGGCCGCGCTCGACCGGTGCGCCGGTCGCGGGGGCGCGGATCTCGACGCGTACCCACGGGAACGGCCTCCCGGCCGAGCCCAGCAGCGCCGGCTCCCGGTGGTCCAGGGGATTGAGGCTGCTGATCCCCCCGGCCTCGGCGGTGCCGTACACCTGGGTCAGCACGTCTCCGAACACCTCGACGGCCCGGGCCACACGGGCGGGAGCGGCCGGGGTGCCGCTGTAGGTGATGCGGCGCAGCGCCGAGAAGTCCGCCGCGGCCGTGCGGGGATGGTCGAGCAGCCGGTAGAGGTGGGGGACGCCGAGGTAGATGTCGGTGACCCGGAACCTTGCCGTCGCGTCGAGCACCGCGTCCGCGTCGAAGGTGTCGTGGAGCACCAGGGTGCCGCCGCGCGCCAGCACGGCGTCGGCCATCGGCGCGGTGGTGTGGCTGACCGGGGTGACCGACAGCAGGGTCGCGGGTCCGGCCGGATCGAGGCCCGCGGCGAGCCGGCCGACCAGTTCCGCCCGGTTCGTGTACAGCTGCCGTACCAGCTTGGGCCGTCCGGTGCTGCCATGGGTGAAGTCGACGGTGGCGACGGCGCCCGGCGCCGGCGGGACGGGCGCCGGGATCCGGGTGACGGGGCCGGACCCGATGCCCACGACGGTGGTGTCCGGGACGCGTACCGCCAGCCATCCGGCGCGCCGGGCGCTGTGCTCGTCGACGAGAAGGACCCGTGCCCGGGTGGCTCGCAGCAGTTCGGCCTGCACCGCCAGCCGTGCGGCGTCGGCATGCGTCCTGGGGTTGCCCGAACGGATGTGAACGCAGGTGGCGCCGAGCAGGTGGACGGCGTAGCGGGCGCTCAGCATCGGCGGCCGGTTCGGCTCGGTGAGCACGGCGACGGTGTCACCGGGCCCGACGCGGTTCTCCCGCAGCCGGGCGGCGGTGGCGAGCACCGAGCCGAGCAGCTCGCCCGCCGTCGTCGCGCCGCCGCGGCCGTGCACGACCGGGCGGCCGGGGTCCCGCTCGAGCGCCCGCAGGATCGTGTGTACGCCGTGGTCACCGTTGATGGCCCTCACCCCTTTGGTCCCGGCCGCCGAGCGAGTGGATCCGTCGCTACACGATCTCCATCTGCGCCATCATGCCCATCGCACTGTGGTCGATCATGTGGCAGTGATACGGGAACACCCCGCGGTGGCTGTCGAAGGTGAGCTGCAGGCGGACGGACTGCCCCGGGAAGAGGAACACCGTGTCCTTGCGCCCGGCCTCCGCCGGTGGCACCGGCTGTCCGTCCCGTTCCAGGATGCGGAACTGCACCAGATGCGTGTGGAAGTTGTGCGGGATCGTCTCGCTGGTGTTGGTGACCGTCCAGACCTCGGTGGTGCCCCAGGCGATCGTGGTGTCGATGCGGTCCGGGTCGAAGGTCTTTTCGTTGATGTACGCCATGTGTCCCGTACCCGGCTCGTCCATCCGCAGGGTGAAGGAGCGCTCGACGGTCGGCTCCGGCAGCGCCGGGTAGGCGGCCAGCGTGGCCGGCACCGTGCTGCGGTCGGGCGCGGGGTCGCCCACGTCGAAGCGCATCACGGAGCCGACCTGGTCCGTCGGGCCGGGGCCGATGAGGTTCTGCAGCAGCAGCTGGGTGCCCGGCGCGTAGCGGGAGAAGTCGATGACGAAGTCGGCGCGCTCCCCGGGGGACAGGACCAGTACCTGGGTGGACACCGGCGCCTCGAGCAGCCCGCCGTCGGCGCCGATCTGGACGATCTCCCCGCCGTCGGACAGGCACAGGACGAAGACGCGCAGGTTGGCGGAGTTCACCATGCGGAAGCGGTACTTGCGGGCCTTGACGCGCATCCGGGGCCAGGGCCGGCCGTTCACCAGGATCGTCGAGCGGTTCTCCGCGTCGCCCATCGCGTAGACCATGGCCCCCTGATCGTCGAACCGGGCGTCGCGGACCATCAGGGGGACGTCGAACTCCCCGGACGGCAGGCCGAGCGCGTCCTCGTCCCGGTCGCCGAGCAGGTACAGCCCGGACAGGCCGCGGTAGACGTGCTCCGCCTCCATGTGGTGGGCGTGGTCGTGGGTCCACAGGGTGGCCGCGGGCTGCCGGTTGTCGTAGACGTACGTCTTCGTCGCGCCCGGCGCGATGGTGTCCATCGCCCCGCCGTCGCTCTCCATCGGGTTCGCGCCGCCGTGCAGATGGACCGAGACCGGGGTGTCGAGCGCGTTGGTCTGCCGGACCACTGCCCGGCGTCCGGAGCGGGCCCGGACGGTGGGGCCGGGGAACGAGCCGTTGTAGGCCAGGACCTCGGTGCGGGTGCCCGGCAGGATCTCGCGGAAGACCCGCGAGGCGGTGACCGCGTAGTAGTCGGTCGTCGCGGTGCTGCGGTACGGCCTGAGCCGCGGCGGCACGGTGAGCGGCACGGAGAACTGGGCCACCCCCGCCGCGGCGGGGGTGGCGGCCCTGGCGGGCGGGACGGCGGCGAGCGTCTCTGCCAGGGCGCCGGCCGATCCGACGGCTCCGACGGCTCCGGCCGTGAGGCCCAGACGTATCGCATGACGGCGAGTGAACACGAGGAGTCCTTGGGTTGAGACACCGGCAGATTCCGGCTGGTCCCGGGGAGGGGGGACCCCGGGACCACCCGCGACCACGAGCATGACGGCCGGAGCCGCCGAATTCGCGGTTCCCGAAGGAATCATGACCGCCGTAATGCCCGGCGATGATAAGTGTCAGCAGCCGCCCGCGAGTACTGGTCCGAACACCGCCGACTCAGCACGATGAATTCCGCAGTCACTCGACTGCGATCGAATTCCGAAAGGATTCCGAAATGATGGACCAGATCAAGGACGTGGACGTCTTCGAGGCGTTCGACATCGACGAGCTCGAGACCCTCGAGGTCGCGCAGGGTGTCGCCCTGCCCGAGATGGGCGCCTCCAGCGGCTCGATCGGCACCTCGTCCTCGTCCAGCTCCACCTGCTCGGCCTGCTGACAAGCGGAACCAGGTGCGTGCCCACCCGACTCGTCAGAGGCGGGTGGGCACCGCCGCGTTCACGGCGCGGTGGACGCGCGCGACGGCCCCCCGGCCGAGGAAGGCGGCCGGGGGGCCGGGCTGTGGGCGGCGGCGGGGTCTACGCGGGCCGCGCGTCCCAGCGGAACCGCCGCACCGCGACGACGGCCCCGGCCACGCCCCAGGCCGCCAGCACGCCGAGGGCGTCCCAGTCGTAACCGCCGTGCCGGGTGAACGGGGCGAGCATGGCGTCGTTGAACGGCTTCACGGGCAGCAGGCCCGCTATCCGGTTCAGCACCTCGGAGTGCACGGGGAAATAGCTCCCCGAGATGAACACCAGCGGGAACTGGATGAACTGCACCACCGCCGGCGCCGCCTCGGCGTCGCCGACGAGGGAGGCCACCGCGACCCCGAGCGCGCAGAAGCTCGCCGCCCCGAGCAGCAGCGTCAGCGCCACGGCCGCCCAGTGCGCCGGCAGCGGCGCGCCGTACAGCCGGCCGACGCCGACGACGAGCACCACGTCGATGACACTGACCAGCACGCAGTGCGCCAGCAGACCGGCGAAGTAGACCCAGGCGGGCAGTGGCGTGGCGTGCAGCCGCTTGAGCTGGCCGCTCTGCCGGCGCAGCGAGAGGACGATCGCCAGCTGGGCGTAGCAGGCGCCGAGCACCGACACCGCCGCGATCATCGGCGTGTAGTACTCCATCCCCGACATGCCGAAGAAGAACGAGCCGCTGTCGCCGCTGCCGAACACGGCGCCGAAGATCACGATGACGACGACCGGGAAGACGAACGTGAACACCATCGCCTGCGGATTGCGCCAGAACGACAGCTGCTCGTAACGGATCTGATGGACCAGCAGCGCCGGCCGGCCGCGGCGCGTCGTCGCGCGGTCCGGCTGCCGGACGGGGGTCAGGACGGTCATGCGCGGCTCCGCTCGGGTCGTCGACGCCGCCGCGGCCGGACCGGGGCGGCGGCCTCCGGCTCGTCGTCCCGCGTGGCCGTCAGGTCGAGGTAGACGTCCTCCAGGGTCGGGCGCTCCACGGTCAGCCCCGCCAGCGGCGTGCCCCGCTCCAGCGCCCAGCCGGTGAGCCGGTGCAGCGCGGCGGTGGGCTCCGTGACCACCGCGGTGACGCGCCCGGGAGCCACCGTGTCCAGCGGCAGCGGTACGTCCGCCGGCTCGGTGCCGGGCGGCAGCGTGAACGAGATCCGGCTGCCGGCGCTGTCCCGGCCGCCCAGGGTCGCCGGGGTGCCGGTGGACACGATCCGGCCGCCGGCGATGACGGCCACCGAGTCGGCGAGGGCCTGCGCCTCGTCCATGTAGTGGGTGGTGAGCACGATCGTCGTACCGCCGTCCCGCAGCCGTCGCACCACGTCCCAGGCAGCGCGCCGGGCCTCCGGGTCGAAGCCGGTGGTGGGTTCGTCGAGGAACAGCAGCCGCGGGTCCCCGACCACGCCGAGCGCGAGGTCCAGGCGCCGCTGCTGACCGCCGGACAGGTCCTTGGCCCGGGAGCCGGCCTGTTCCTCCAGGCCGACCAGGGCGATGACCTCGTCGGCCGGGCGCGGCCGAGCGTAGTAGCCGGCGTGCCGGAGGACCGACTCCCGTACCGTCAGATACGGCTCGGCCGTCATGTTCTGCAGCACCAGCCCGATCTGCTCACGCAGCACGCGCCCGTGGGCCGGATCCCCGGGATCGTGCCCCAGCACCTCGACGTGGCCGCCGTCACGGGCACGGAAGCCCTCGAGGATCTCCAACGTGGTGGTCTTGCCGGCGCCGTTCGGCCCCAGGAGCGCGAACACCTCGCCCTGTTCGACGGTGAAGTCCACGCCGCGCACGGCCTCGCGCTCCCCGTAGGACTTGCGCAGGCCGGTCACGGCCACCGCCGTCACCACAGCTGCTCCGCTGTCCGCACTGTCTCTACCTCCTGGTACGACGTCGCTGGGGCCCGGTCGGGGGCCTGCCGCGACCGTACGCGCGCGGTGTGGCCGCGACGGCGCGCGGACGGGGAGGAGATGACGGACGTCACGCGTCCCGCGACAGTTGTCAGCCGCCACCGCCCCGCCGTTGCCCGGATCCGGCGGGCACATCCATCCTCGCGATCACGACGGCGCCACGGTCGGTCGCAGTCACGGGACGAGCAGCCACGAGACGAAAGGCAGGGCCGCAACGTGCAGTCGAGTCCGACGGGCGCGGACGGGTCGACGGAGCGCATCACGGTGATCGGCGCCGGTATCGGCGGCCTGACCCTGGCGGCCGCGCTGACCCGGCACGGCAGGAGCTTTCGCCTCTACGAGAAGACCCGCCGGCTGGCGGAGGTCGGCGCGGGCACCCAGCTGTCGCCGAACGCGGTCCGGCCGCTGCTGGAGCTGGGCCTCGGTCCCGCGCTGCGGGAATGCGCGGTGCCGATCAGGGCGATGGAGGTACGCGGCCACAGCGGGCGGCTGATCGCCAGGACCCCGCTCGGCGCCGAGTGCGCACGCCTCTTCGGCGCCCCCTACCTGACCGTCCACCGGGCCCACCTGCACGCCGCGCTGGTGTCGGCGATCGACCGGGACCGCCTGCGGCTGGGCCGCCGGCTCGCCGAGGTGCGGGAGACCGAGGGCGGCGCGCTGCTCGGGTTCGAGGACGGGGCCGTGCTGCGCGCGGGGGTCACGGTCGGCGCCGACGGACTGCACTCGGCGGTACGTGCGGTGTTCCGCCGGGACGCCCCGGTGGCGTCCGGCACGGGAATGTACCGCGGGCTGCTCCCGATGACGGCGCTGCCCGCGGCGGCCCGGGAACCGGTGGTGCGGATCTGGCTGGGCCCCGGCGGCCACTTCGTCTGCTACCCGGTCGCGGCGGGCGAACAGCTGAGCTTCGCGGCGACCGTGTCGCTGCCCGACCCGGCCGACGGCGAGCAGGGGCAGAGCCGGGCGGCGCAGGTGTTCGGCGGCTGGCGGGGGCTGGTCGCGGACATCGCCGCCGCCGGGGTGGGGCAGCGGTGGCCGGTGTCCGACCGCGATCCGCTGGACACCTGGTCGCGCGGCCGGGTGACGCTGCTGGGCGACGCCGCGCACCCCATGCTGCCCTTCCTGGCCCAGGCCACGAGCCAGGCCGTCGAGGACGCGGTGGAACTCGCGGCGTGCCTGGCGGAGACCCCGGCCGCCGACGCCGACGAGGCTCTCGCCCGGTACGCGGCGCTGCGCGGTCCGCGCGCCAGGGCCCTGCAGCGCGCCGCCCGCCGGACCGCGGGCCTGCTGCACCTGCCCGACGGCCCGGCCCAGCGGCGCCGCGACGCGCTGTTCGCCGAGAGCGCCGCCCTGCCGGAGCGCGGCGTGCTGTTCGCCCACCAGGCGGGGCGCCGTTCGCTGCCGACGATGGTGTGACATACCCGCCGTCATCCGTCACTTATCCGATGACCAATGTCACCTACACGCATGTGACCCGCGAGAATTCCCGAACGCCGCGCCTAAGGTCGCCGACAGGCACCGAAATCGATGTACCGCGGCCAGGAACACGGAAGTTGGAGATGAGCCATGTCGGCCGAGAGCGCGCACTCCGCACTGCTGTCAGAAAGCGGAAATACGACGGACGAGTCGGAATACCGGTGGCTGTTCACCGAACTTCTGGACCCGGAAGCAGACCATTCCAGGCTGCCGCTGGACATCGGCACGCCGCCCATCACGGAATCCGCGGCCGGCGCGGACGACACCGACCTCCTCCAGCGGCTGGAGCAGGAGGCCGCCTCCTGGGCCGCCGACGAGACCGCCCGGTTCCGGACGCTGTTCGACAAGGTCGCGGGGACCGCCGACCGCGACGCCGTGGTCCGCCGCGTCCTGCTGGACTGTGCCCCCTTCGCCCTGGTGTCCGGCGCCTGGCTGCAGTGGGCCTGCAGCCCGGCCAACGTCGACACCGAGATCGGCATGCGGCTGCTGTCGCTGTTCGCCACGGACGTCGGCGTCGGGCGCGTGGAGGCCTCGCGCGGCCACGCCTATCTGAACCTGCTGCGCCGGGAGAACCTCTCCGAGCTGGCGATCCCGACCTCACGGCTGGCGCTGGACCGGCAGCTGAGCGACCGGGTCTTCCGGATGCCGGCGCGGGTGCTGGCCATGAGCCGGCGGCCCGACGACCACCTCCCCGAGCTGATGGCCGCCGACCTGTGCCTGCGCGCGGCCGGTCTGATGCCCGCGATCGCCGCGGTCCGTCCGCTGCTCACGGACGGATTCGACTGGGACTCCCTCCACGCGGACGGCGCGGACGAGGCGCTGTCCGGTTCGCGTGGCCTCGTCGCGCTGCACCTCACCGAGAACGCCGGCGACCGCGACCGGGTGGTGGCCGGTTTCCACTGGATGCTGCGCAACCTGCGGGACTGGAGCGAGGACATCCTCGCGGACGTCACCACCGTCCTCGACCCGGCGCACGAGATGGCCGAACTGCTGCGCTTCAAGGCCCGCGAGGGCGCGGTCTACCACCAGCGCTTCGAGCTCGAGGGCAAGCCGCTCAACAAGTGGTTCGAGCTGGCGGCGGACGGCGACTTCACCGCGCTGCTGCGGGCGCTCGCCGACTCCCGGCTGATCAGGCCCGGCGACCCGGACCGCAGCCCCCTGGTGAACCGGCTGGTCGGCGAACGCGGCCCCATGTTCCGCATCTTCACCCCCGAGGACCTGGCGGTCATCCGGCGCTGGATCGCCTCCCTGCCCGCCGCCGACCCCACCGAGGCCAAGGGCGAGGGCCCCCGGACCCGCTCCGTGTCCGGGCACGCCCACCGCGGCGCCCGGCCGGCGCAGGCACGGCCGTCCGGCTCCGGCGACGGCGAACCGGCCGACATCCGCGAGGCGTTCCACCTGCTGACCCGCCGCCGGGACACCCCGGGCCTGCGCCGCTGGTCGCTGGCGTACGTACGGCAGTGGCTGGCGCGCTCCGGCTGGCAGCTGCCCGACGCCGAGCACGTGCCGCCCGCGCAGTGGGACCCGGAGGCCCTCAACCTGTGGATCCACGACCAGCACGAGCGGCAGGCCAAGCAGTTCGACGTCACCGGCACCTATCTGGTGCCGCCGCGCGAGGAACTCATCGACCTGATCGTGCAGGGTGGTCTGCGTGCCCTGATCGACGGCGCCTGGCTGCAGGGCTTCACGGACTACGAGCACGCCTCCTCCGACGTCGGCCGGCTGCTGTTCCAGATCTACTGGGACGAGCTCGGCAACGGCGACCTGCCCATCAACCACACGGTCCTGTACCGCGAACTCCTCGAGGACATGGGCATCAGGCTGCCGCACGTCGCCACCCGGGAGTTCGCCCAGTGGCGCGGCTTCCGTGACGCGTCCTTCGAGGTTCCGGTCTACTGGCTGACGATCAGCCGGTTCCCGCGGACCTTCCTGCCGGAGACGCTGGGCCTGAACCTCGCGGAGGAGCTGTTCGGCGTCGGCGGCAGTCTGCGCCAGACCCAGCTCGGGCTGAAGACCCACGGCTTCAACACGCTCTTCTACGACATCCACAACACCATCGACAACGTGGCCAGCGGCCACTCCGCCTGGGCCATCGACGCCATCGGCACCTACATGTCGTCCGTGGCCCGTTCGTTCGGCGCGGACATGCAGGCGGAGACCTGGCAGCGGATCCGGACCGGCTTCTACTCGGCCACCCCGCCGTTCTACGTCAACGGCATGCTCGCCGACCAGGGCGCCGGCGCCACCGGGACCCGGTCATGAGTCTGTGGGCGGAGGAGCAGACCCGGAGCGAACAGGAGCAGCGGGTCGACTTTGTACGCCGCTCGCTGCCCGCCGAGGGGCTGTTCGCCGACAAGGAATGGCGGATCTCACCCGAGGCGTTTGCCGTGGACGCGAAGCTCGGCAAACGCCTGCAGGGCTTCGGCGGTACCCTTCTGCGGTTTCTGCGCGCCGCCAACAAGCTCTACCTGGACAGCGCCGCGGGCCGGGAGCCCGGCTGGATCGCCGACTACCTCGACGCCGGGAAGCCCCGTGACCTGGTCGAGCACGCCAGGAGCGGCTCCTTGGCGAACGTTCTGCCGCGGGTCATCAGGCCGGACCTGATCCTCACCGAGGACGGTTTCACGCTCACCGAGATCGACAGCGTTCCCGGTGGCATCGGCCTGACCGGCTGGCTCAACGAGACGTACGCCGCACTCGGCTGTCATGTCCTGGGCGGCGCCACCGGGATGCTGTCCGGCTTCCACGGCATCGCCGGGTCCGCCGACGTTCTGGTGTCGGAGGAGTCCGGGGACTACCGGCCCGAGATGGACTGGCTCACCCGGCGGATCACCGAGGAGACGGGGTCGGACGGCGGCCGCGTCCGGCAGGCGGAGAGCTTTTCCGTCGAAGACGCACGGGCGGACGGCGGGCGCCGTCCCGTCTACCGGTTCTTCGAGCTGTTCGACCTGCCCAACATCCCGCCGGCCGACGGCCTGATGAAGGCGGAGGCCGCGGGCGACCTGGTCATCACCCCGCCGCTCAAGCCGTATCTGGAGGAGAAGGCCTGGCTCGCGCTGTTCTGGATGCGGCCGCTGCGCGAGTTCTGGCTCCGCGAGCTGGGCAGCCGGAACATGCGCCTGCTGCAGCAGGCCATTCCGTACACCTGGATCATCGACCCGGCTCCACTGCCGCATCACGGTTCGCTTCCCCGGCTGGAGGCGCAGAGCTGGGCGGACGTGGCCGCGTTCAGCCAGCGGGACCGGGAGCTGGTGATCAAGATCAGCGGCTTCCACGAGGACGCGTGGGGGAGCCGCAGTGTGGTGGTCGGCTCGGACGTGTCCCAGCAGGACTGGGCGGCGAGCATCGAGCAGGGCCTGGCCGGCTTCGGCACCAGCCCGCGGATCCTCCAGGTGTTCCACAAGGGCCGGACGGTCGAGCAGTCGTACTACAGCGAACCGGACCGGAGGATCAAGGAGATGACGGGGCGGGTGCGGCTGTGCCCGTACTACTTCGTGACCGAGGGGCGGGCCGACCTCGGTGGCGTGCTGGCCACGATCTGCCCTGCCGACAAGAAGATCATCCATGGCATGCAGGACGCGATCCTGGCCCCGGTGGTCGTATCCCGTACGCGGTCCCCGGAGGTCGACTGACATGCACATAGGCACCATCGGCGACGTCCATGCGCTGCGGGACCGCCTCGACGTTCCCGGCATGGGATTCCTCCCGGTCAACGCCTTCGTCGTGCACGCGGACGAACCGGTCCTCGTGGACACCGGACTGCCGGGCAGCCGGGCGGAGTTCCTGGACGCCGTGGGTTCGGTCGTCGACCTGCGGGATCTGGCGTACGTCTGGCTGACCCACCCCGACCGCGACCATCTGGGTGCCCTCGACGCGGTGCTCGAACTGGCGCCGCGGGCACGGCTGGTGTGCACCGCGTCCGCCGCCGGCTATCTGGCGCTCGGGCAGCAGGTCCCCGAGGAGCGGATCCACGTGATCGCCCCCGGCGAGTCGCTGCCGGTGGGCGGCGGCCGCCGGCTGCGGGCCTTCCGGCCGCCGCTCTACGACAACCCCATGACCGTCGGCTTCCTCGACTCCGGCAACGGTGCGTGTGTCACGTCCGACTGCTTCGGCGCGATGCTTCCCACGGCGGACAGCGCCGACGCGGCGGACATCGCCGACCTCGATCCCGCCGCGGTGCGCGCCGGCCAGACGTTCTGGGCCGGCGTCGACAGTCCGTGGGTGCACGTGGTGGATCCGCGGCGGTTCGCCGCGACGTACGAGGATCTGCGCCGCTTCCGGCCGGGTCTGATGCTCGGTGCCCATCTGCCGCCGGCGGCGGACGGATTCGACGGCTTCCTCGACCTGCTGGCCGATCTGCCCCTGAGCACCCCGGATCAGCTGCCTCCCGGCGATCTGCTCGACCGGGCGGTCGACGACCACCTCGACCGTGTGACCCCCAGGTAAGGAAAGGCACGCCATGGAATTCATGCAAGCGGATCGTGAGGCCTGCGACCGGCTGCTGCCGGGACTGCGTGAGCGGCTCCTCGAGCTCCCGTTGTCCGAGCTGGAGTCGGCGGACAGCCCGGCGCTCGCCCTGTTCCGCGAATACGGCGGCACCCAGCTGCTGATCCCCGCCGACCGGGGCGGACTCGGCGCGTCCGCGCTCGACGCCGTCCGCGTCGTACGGGTGCTGGGAGGCCTGGCGCCGTCGATGTCCGTGGCCACCGCGATGCACCACTTCTCGATCGGGATGCTGTACTCGATCGCGGACCTGTACGGCAAGGACACCGAGATCGAACCGATCCTCGAGCGGGTCTCCGGGGAGAAGCTCCTGGTGGCGTCCGGCTTCGCCGAGGGCCGCAGCAACCAGGGCATCCTGAGCCCGAACACGGTGGCCCGCCCGGTGCCCGGGGGCTATGTCGTCGACGGGGCGAAGAAGCCCTGCAGCCTGTCCCGGTCCATGGGCCTGCTGACGACGAGCGTGGCCGTGCCCCGGGCGGACGGCACCAACGAGATGGGACTTCTGCTGCTCCCCGCGGACACCCCCGGCATCTCCGTGCACCCCTTCTGGTCGACGTTCCCGCTGGCCGGCGCCGAAAGCAACGAGGTGCGGCTGACGGACATCTTCGTGGAGCCGACGAAGATCCTCCGGCCGCCGCCGGGGTTGACGGCGCAGCTCAGCGAGCTGGAGGAAGCGGGCACGATCTGGTTCCAGATGATCGTGACCGCGGTGTACACGGGCATGGTGAGCCGGCTGGCCGCGCTGGTCCTGGAGCGAGGGCGCGGCGCGGCCACCGACCGGGCCAGGCTGCTCATGGCCGTCGACTCGGCGGCGATGCTGGCCGAGGGCATCGCACGCCGGGTGATGAGCGGCGACACCGGCAACGACTGCGCCGCCGCGGCGCTGGTGACCCGGTTCTCGGTGCGCGAGGTGCTGACGCAGGCGCTCGACCTGGCGGTCGAGCTGCTGGGCGGCATGTCGTACATCCAGTCCACCGACGTCGCCTATCTGACCGCGGCCGTCCACGCCATCGCCTTCCATCCGCCGTCGCGGACGAGCATGACGGACGCCCTGCTCGACTACTACGCCGGCAAGCCGCTGGTCATGGCCTGACACCCCCGGCCCGCAGGAGTCCACCATGCGACGCGACGCACATCACGAAGAGCGGCAACGGGTGGATCCGTCCGCCCCCGCGGTATCCGACCGGGACTGGCGTTCCCTCGCCACCCTGCTGTCGGACGGCGGCCGGCTGCTGCGGCCGGGCGACCGCGGCTATGCGCTCACCCGCCCGGTCAGCAACCGGCGTTACGCGAGCGTGCTGCCCGGCGCCGTCGCCGCCTGCCGGGGCCCGAAGGACATCGCGGCGGCCGTCGACTGGGCCGGCCGCCGCGAGATGCCGTTCGCGCTCCGGTCCGGCGGACACAGCTACGCCGGCTACTCCGCCACCACCGGGCTGCTGATCGACCTGTCCGGACTGGACACCATCACCGTGGACGAGGACGCCGGCGAGGTCACCGTCGGTACCGGGGTGACCCAGGACAGACTCCAGCGCGCCCTCGCCCCGTACGGGAGGACCTTCCCCGCGGGCCGCTGCCCCACCGTCGCCATGGGCGGGCTGATCCTCGGCGGCGGCATCGGGTTCTCCTGCCGCCGGTGGGGCCTGGCCTGCGACGCCCTGGTCCGCACGGATGTACTGACCGCGGGGGACGGGGTGGTGACCTGCTCGGCGGACTCCCACGCCGACCTGTTCTGGGCGTGCCGCGGCGGAGCGGGCGGAAGCCTCGGGGTGAACACCGCGTTCACGCTGAGGACCGAGCCGACGGGCCGCGTCACCCTCTTCGACATCGAATGGCCGGTGCACGAGGCACGGCCCGTACTGGCGGCCGTGCAGGAGCTCGCCGCCCGGGCACCCGGCGAACTCGGCGTCCGCATCGATGTGGCCACGTCCGGGAGCTGCCCGCAGGAGGCCGCGGCGCGGGCGTCCGTGAGTGCGATCGGGCAGTACCACGGTCCCCGCGCGGAACTCGAGCGGCTGCTCGCTCCCGTACTCGAACCGGCTGCGCGGCCACGGATCCGGATACGGGAGTGCGAGCACCGGGAAGCCTTCGAGTCCTTCGCCGAGATGCCGCCCGTGAACCGGTTCGCGGTGAAGTCACGCATGGTCCGGGACGCGCTGCCGGCCGAGGCCGTCGACGTCGTGGTGGAGGAGATCCGGCGCTGGCCGGGCAGCCGCGACGAGGACGGTGCCAGTGCCGCCCTGTTCGCGCTGGGCGGCGCGGCCGGCCGGATCCCGGCCGCCGCCACCGCGTTCGTGCACCGGGACGCCGCCTTCGTCCTGGCGCTGGAGACCAACTGGACGGACGACGACCCGCCCGAAGCCGCCCGCGCCGGCCTCGACTGGCTGGAGCGGCTGCACGAGCGGCTGCGGCCGTACACCGCGGACGGGGCCTACCAGAACTTCCCCGACCCGGAGCTCGAGAACTGGCGCGCCGCCTATTACGGCTCGAATTACGACCGGCTGGTCGGCGTCAAACGCGCCTATGACCCGGACGACGTCTTCCGCTTCGCGCAGAGCATCGGTTCATGACGGCCAGGAGAAAGCCACCCCAGGAGGGGAAATGAGTAGTCCGGACTACAGATATGTGCGCCAGGAGCTGGTCGAGCCGGACTGGCGGCGATTCCCCGGGTGGCGCGAGGTGACGGCCGTGCAGTGGGAGGACGTCCAGTGGCAGCGCTCCCACTGCGTGAAGAACGTGAAACAGCTGCGGGCGGTGTGCGGCGACCTGCTCCAGGACTCGTTCTACGACGACGTGACCCAGGACCAGAAGTGCTACGCCACGATGCCGGTCCTGATCCCGCCGAACATCCTCAACACGATGGTGCCGATGCCGTCCTCGCTCACGCCGGCCGACTTCACGGCCGCGTTCTACGAGGACCCGGTGCGCCGGTACATGCTGCCCGTCTTCAGCGACCGCCGCCCCGACTGGCCGAGCCACCCGCTGGCCGTCCGCGACTCCCTGCACGAGCGGGAGATGTGGGTGACCGAGGGTCTCACCCATCGCTATCCGACCAAGGTGATGGCCGAACTGGTGTCCACCTGTCCGCAGTACTGCGGACACTGCACCCGGATGGACCTGGTCGGCACCTCGACCCCGCAGGTGGAGAAGGTCCGCTTCGACCTCAAGCCGGTGGACCGGACCGACGCGATGCTGGCCTACCTGCGCGAGAACCCCGGTGTCCGGGACGTCGTGGTCTCCGGCGGGGACGTCGCCAACGTGCCCTGGCCCCGGCTCGAGGCCTTCGTACGGGCGCTGCTCGACCTGGAGTCCGTACGCGACATCCGGCTCGCCACCAAGGGACTGGTCGGTCTGCCGCAGCACTGGCTGCAGCCCCAGGTGCTGACGGGCCTGGAGCTGATCGGCCGGGAGGCCGCCCGCAGAGCCGTGAACCTGGCGATCCACACCCACGCCAACCACGTGCAGTCCGTCACGCCCCTGGTGGCGCGGGCGGCGCGGGCGGTGCTGGACGCGGGCGTACGCGACGTACGCAACCAGGGCGTGCTGCTGCGCGGGGTGAACGCGACCCAGGCCGATCTGCTGGACCTGTGCTTCGCGCTGCAGGGCGAAGCGAACATCCTGCCCTACTACTTCTACATGTGCGACATGGTGCCGCACTCGGAGCACTGGCGGGTCTCCGTCGCCGCCGCCCGCGAACTGCAGCAGCAGATCATGGGCCAGCTGCCGGGCTACGCCACGCCACGGATCGTCTGCGACGTGCCGTACCTCGGCAAGCGCTGGGTGCACCAACTGCAGGACTACGACCACACACTGGGCATCTCGTACTGGGGTACGAGCAGCCCGCGCACGACCGCCGACAAGCCCGGGGAACCGGAACCCGCCTGCTACTACGACCCCGTGCACACGCTGCCCCAGGAGGGCCGGCAGTGGTGGCGCGGCTTCAGCCGGTCCCCCGGAGCCGAACCGCCGCGCCTGCCCGGCCCCGGCGGCCCCGCCACGACGCCGCAGTACGCCTCCCTGACGGCCGGGGTGGGACAGTGATCCGCCTGTACGACACCGGCGTCCGGCGGATCCGCGACTTCGTCCCCCTGGTCCCGGGCCGCGTCTCGATCTACCTGTGCGGCCTGACGGTGCAGGCGCCCCCGCACATCGGGCACGTCCGCGGCGCGATGAACTTCGACGTCATGCGCCGCTGGTTCCAGTACCGCGGCCACGAGGTCACGTTCGTGCGCAACGTGACCGACATCGACGACAAGATCATCGCCAAGCAGACGGAGCTGGACCGTCCGTGGTGGGCGATCGGCTACGCGAACGAGCGGGGCGTCAACGCGGGTTACGAGGCCCTGGGCTGTCTGCCCGTGACGTACGAGCCGCGGGCCACCGGCCACGTGCCCGAGATGATCGAGATGATGAGCGCGCTCATCGAGAAGGGCCACGCCTACGCGGCGCACGGCAACGTCTACTTCGACGTCCGCTCGTACCCGGACTATCTCGCCCTGTCCAACCAGGAGCTGGCCAACCTGCGTCAGCCGGAGGGTGAGGCGGAGGCCGGCAAACGCGACCCGCGCGACTTCGCCCTGTGGAAGGCCGTCAAGCCCGGCGAGCCGTCCTGGGAGACGCCGTGGGGCCGCGGCCGGCCCGGCTGGCATCTGGAGTGCTCGGCGATGGCGCACAAGTACCTGGGCCGCTCCTTCGACATCCACGGCGGCGGGATCGACCTGATCTTCCCGCACCACGAGAACGAGATCGCGCAGTCGAAGGCCTACGGCGACGACTTCGCGAGCTACTGGGTGCACAACGCCTGGGTGACCATGAGCGGCGAGAAGATGTCCAAGTCGCTGGGCAACTCGGTGCTCCTGACCGAGATGATCCGACGCTGGCGCCCGATCGTTCTGCGCTACTACCTGGCGACCCCGCACTACCGCTCCACCATCGAGTACAGCGAGGAGTCGATGCTCGAGGCCGAGGCCGCCTTCACCCGCATCGAGAACTTCGTCCGGCGCGTGGTGGAGCAGGCCGGGGGCGCGGTCGAACCCGCCGCCGAGGTACCGGCCGCCTTCGCCGAGGCCATGGACGACGACCTGGGCGTCCCCCAGGCTCTCGCCGTCGTGCACGCCACCGTCCGGCAGGGCAACACCGCGCTGTCCACGGACGACAAGGACGGGGCCGTCGCCCGGCTCGCCGAGGTGCGGGCCATGCTCGGGCTGCTCGGCCTGGACCCGCTGCACGAACACTGGGCCGGCGAGAGCGAACGCGGCTCGGATCTGCGGGGGGCGGTCGACGCACTCGTACGCGTGGTGCTCGAGATGCGCCAGGCGGCCCGGGCCCGCAAGGACTACGCCACCGCCGACGCCGTCCGCGACCAGCTGCTTCGGTCGGGGCTCGTCGTCGAGGACACCCCCGACGGGCCGCGCTGGACGCTGGGCTGATCTTTTCCTTTCCTCCGGTCAAGAGCTGACGGAGCAATTCGTAAAGCTCTGACACTCATCACGAATGTCCATTACACCGATCACGGCCGTGCCGCCGCATCGATGAACCGGGGCGATTCCCCGGGAAACTGGAAACGCCGGAAACCCCCGTTCGAACGACCACCGACTCCCATACGTAAGGACGTCATCATGGCAGCAACTCCCCCTACCCGTACGTCGGTCGCCGTTATCGGCGGTGGCCCGGCCGGTTCCACCGCCGCCGCACTGCTCGCCCGGTCGGGAATCGACGTCGTGGTCCTGGAACGAGCCAAATTCCCCCGATACCACATCGGGGAGTCACTGCTCGCCTCCTGTCCGCTCGTACTCGAACTCAGCGGCGCCATGGAGAAGGTTGACGCGGCCGGCTTCACCGAGAAGCGCGGTGGCCTCTTCCGCTGGGGCTCGGAGCAGGACTGGGTGGTCAACTGGCTCGACGTCTACGGCCCCGACCGCCGCTCCTGGCTCGTCGACCGCGCGAAGTTCGACAAGATCCTCCTGGACAACGCCCGTGAACAGGGGGCGGTGGTCTACGAGGAGGCCATTGTCCACGACGTCGAGTTCGACGACGGCCGGCCCGTCGCCGTCGAGTGGTCGGGCGGCCCGGACGGCGCGCCGCGTCAGCGGCTGGCCTGCGACTGGGTGATCGACGCGTCCGGGCGCGCGGGCGTCCTGTCGGCGCAGAAGCTCAAGGACCGCGAGCACCACGAGGTGTTCCAGAACGTGGCCGCCTGGGGCTACTGGCAGGGCGGCAAGACCCTGCCGAACACCCCGCCCGGCGGCCTCAATTCCATATCCGCGAAGGACGGCTGGTACTGGCTCATCCCGCTCAGCGACGGCCGGCTGAGCTGCGGCTACGTCACCCACCGCGACGTGTTCCGGCGCCGCCGGGCCGAGTACTCCTCACTGGAGGAAATGGTCAAGTCCGTCGTCATGGAATCCGAGCACATCCGCCCGCTGATCGACGGCTGCGAATTCGTCGGACCGGCGCGCGCCGAACAGGACTACTCGTATGCCGCCGAGAAGTTCTGCGGCCCCGGCTACATGCTGTCCGGCGACGCCGCGTGCTTCCTCGACCCGCTGCTGTCCACCGGCGTCCACCTCGCGCTGTACAGCGCGACGATCGCGGCGGCCGGCATCGTGGCGATGCGCGACGGCACCGTCTCCGAGACCGAGGTACTCGCGTTCTACGAGTACTGCTACAGGCGTTCGTACGCCCGGCTGCTCACCCTGGTCGGCGGCATGTACGAGCAGTACGGCGGCAAGCAGACGTACTTCTGGTCGGCGCACAACCTCAGCCACCAGGTGCCGCTGCTGGACCGCGAGGCCGTGGGCGAGCGCGACTTCGTCGACCTCAGCGCCGGCCTCAGTGACTTCATCGAGGCTCAGAAGCCCGACGGCGAGGGTTATCGCCGGGTGCTCACCGACCAGCTTGTCCTCGGTGCCCACAAGGCCCAGTACGACGCGGTCGCACTCGGCAAGGTTCCGGCCGACCGGGGGCCGTTCGACTTCAGCTACCTGGACGAGAACAACCACTACCAGCGCGAGGCCCGGGAGGCCGAGGTGGAGGAGGCGGCCGGGTTCACCCTCGTCACCGAGCCGCGGCTGGGCCTGGCCAGGATCGGCACGCCGGCGGAGGAGAGCGCCCGCCGGGAGGGTCCCGACCCGCTGAACGACGGTGGTCCCGGAAGCGAGGCGCTGCTCAGCTACTGGACGACGCCGGAGACGTCCGCGAAGAACTGACGACGTCTTCACCCGGGGAGGCCTTCGTGACGGAGGCCTCCCCGCGACCTGTAACCGTTGAGGAGCCACTGAATGAAGAGCCTCGCTCAGCACTCCGATCTGCTGATCGCGGTCGTGATCGCAGACATCGCCGTCGTCCTGCTGGTGGGCAGCGTCCTCGCCCGGCTCGTCCGATACCTGCGGCAGCCGCCGGTCGTCGGCGAGATCATCGCCGGCATCGCGCTGGGGCCCAGCCTCCTCGGCCTCCTGCCGGGCGACCCCTCGGAGCACATCTTCCCCACCGAGGCCCGCCCCTATCTCGCGGTGATCGCCCAAGTCGGGCTGCTCGTCTTCATGTTCGCCATCGGCTGGGAGTTCGAAAAGGGTTTGCTGGCCGGGAAGCGCCGGACGGCCGGCGCGGTGTCGATCGGGTCGATCGCCCTCCCGTTCGGCCTGGGTCTCGGCCTGGCCGCACTCCTCTACTCCCGTCACGACACCGTGGACGGCAACCACACGTCGTTCACCGCGTTCGCGCTGTTCCTCGGTGCGGCCATGTCCATCACCGCGTTCCCGGTGCTGGCCCGGATCCTCGTCGAGCACCGGATGACGCGTACCCCCGCGGGAGCGCTCGCGCTGGCCGGCGCGGCCATCAACGACGTGCTGGCGTGGTGCCTGCTCGCGGTGACCGCGGCGATCGTCACCGCCGGCGGCGCGCACGAGGCCATGTCGCAGATCGCAGTGCTGTCGGCCGTTTACGTGTCCTTCATGGCGCTGGCCGTACGCCCGCTCCTTGCCGCCCTCACCCGCAGGATGGTCCGCGACCGGGTGCCGTCGGTGTACGTCGTCATCGTCATCGCCGGGCTGTTCCTCTCGTCGTACGCCACGACCTGGATCGGCATCCACGCGATCTTCGGCGCCTTCGCGTTCGGCTTCGTCATGCCGCGGGAGCCGCGTGAGGCACTGGCCGACGGCCTGAAGCGGCCGCTGGACGGGATCAGCATGGTGCTGCTGCCGGTCTTCTTCATCGTGACCGGCCTGAACGTCGACATCGGCGCGTTGTCCGGGCGCGGTGCCCTGGAAGCCGCGGCCATCTTTGCGGTCGCCTGCGTCGGCAAGCTGGTCGGCGCGGCCGTTCCCGGCAGACTGACCGGGATGTCCTGGCGTGAGGCGGGTACGCTCGGCCTGCTGATGAACACCCGCGGGCTGACCGAGCTGATCATCATCAACGCCGGGGTCAGTCTGGGCGTCCTGGACAGCCAGATGTTCACCATGATGGTGCTGATGGCCCTCGGCACGACCGCGCTGGCCGCCCCGCTACTGCCCAACCCCCCGCTCGCGCCCGACCAACCGGCTCCCCGTCCCGTCGCACTCGCCGGATCGGCCAGGGCGGTATAGCGGCCGGGCGCGGTTGAGGGGCGCCGGCTTCGAGCGCGTCGAGGGGGACTTGCCGCCGGCGGGCGACGGCTGTGGGACTCCGCCTGTCGCCGCTACGCCGTGCGAAGCCGTTCGGCGATGCTCAGGAGCCAGGCACTCGGCGCATGAGCTGCCGGCGGCTCCACTTCCTGCCCCAGCTCGGCGGTGGCGACGGCGTACTCGGACTCGCTCAGACGCAGGGCGAGGAGGGCGTGGACCTCGCCGACCACGCGGGCGACGAGGTGGGAGTCGGTGCTGGTGCGGTAGTCCTCGAGGGCGGTGTCGTGGTCGGCGAATTCGTCGGGCATGTCCTGTGAGAACCATCCGCCGAGCAGTTGCCCGAGCTCGGGGAACCGGGCGTGCCACTCCCAGTGGGTCTCCGGAACGGCGGGAGGTGGCACGACACCTTCCTCGACACTCCGCCGGATGTGATCGGCGACGACGGTGAGCCAGCCGAGGATCCGCTCGTCGGGCAGGCCGACATCGGGCAGGTCGTAGTACTCCCCGACCTGGGCCCGCAGACGCCCGGGCGGATTCCGGGCGTACTCCCGCACCTGCACTTCGGCGGTGGCGAGTGCCCAGGGCCGGGTGTGCCAGGTCTGCCGCAGATATGCGGTGAGGGCGGTGCTCGGCTTCTCGTCGGTGTCGTCGGCGGGTTGCCCCGCGTAGGCGCGGAGGACCTGGTCCATCTCGCCGTGGCGACGGTCGTGTTCGTAACTGGTCAGCGGCATGATCGGACGCTCACAGATAGACGGGGAAGGTGGCGTGCACGACGAACCCGTGCGCGGAGGCGGGCTCACGACGCAGGACGACCCGAGCGGCCCGCACGTCAACGGCTCCCCGCCCGGCGAGGGCCATGGCCTGCAGGAGCACCCGCCCGACGGGCTCGTCCCGGGAGGGCCAGACGGCTTCGATCGTCAGACGGGCACGGGTGGACCGGGCGAGCCAGCGGTCGATGGCGGGCTCGTTGCGGGTGATCACGTGCTGGGTTGCCCATTGGGCGGTTTCGCGGTTGGGGTAGGCCGCGGTGCGGGTACGCACAGAGGGGTCCTTAGGATCGCGGGCGAGATCTTCACAGGTTCCTGAAGGACCAGATCATTCCGATCTCCGTCGTGGAGACCAGAAACAAACCTTGATCGCAGTCGTAATGGGAAATCCCGTTCCAGCTGGCCACTCGCTGATAATAGTCGATATTTGCGCTATCCGATCCCGTGTTTGCGTAGAAGCGAGAGTTTCCCGGGAAGCGCGAAAGGATGATATCAGCTCTATTCTCCCACTCGCCTCTTTTCTCGGTAAAATCTGGTGTTTCTGGAGCGTTGAGCCATGGAGTGGCGAGCGCCACCAGGAACTTCCGGGCTGACGGTCGGGCGATTTCAGTCATGCGGGCTGTGAATAGTTCTGTTTTCTCTGACGTGTTTGGAATTTCGGCGAATGGGTAGTATGGATCCTTTTCTCTCTCGAAGTCGCGGCCAAGGAAGTCGATCGATTTCCAGCCGCGGTTATCGTAAATTCTGCCGCGCAGGAGTGACGGCACATCGTTTACCCAGTGGCTGTTCTCCCTGTCTCTCACTCGCACTGTTCTGCGGGGCCCGTACATGCCTACTGCTTCGGCCCATGAATGCTCGTCGAGCTCGCTCATGATCCTATCCTCGATCAACTTGGCATGGACGTGTAGACCACGTAGGGAGGCTGAAGGTTTGGTTCGTACTTCAGCACGGTTTCTACGCCGTGAGTGTATCGCGCCGGCATTATTTGACCGTTTGTGACTGGCACTGTACGGCCGGTGATTTCCGGCCCCATGGTCCCGTTGGTAACCGCTACGACACTGAACGCCTTCGTTTCTCCAGGGCTAGGTGGTGGGGGGCCCTTCAGCCATGCACCGATGGCGGTCGAATTGTTGTCCAGAGTGTATTCGGTGAACCTCTGAGCCGACTCAATATCGGTGAAACTCGAAGCCGCGGGAATGTCAGGCTCTGTGCCGGAACCGCTGGTCTCGTCCCGCAGTCTCTGGTTCAGTTGTTCGTCTGTCAGGCCTACGTGTTTGTCAATGCTGTGGCTGCCGAACAATTCCTCCTCGGTTGCCAGGTCGAGTGAGTATTTCCCGACCGGTGCGTTGGGCCGCTGCCAACTGTGGTCCTTCTTGAAGTCGTTCAGGGAGCGTGCACCGTAGCCCTCTGCACGTGCAGCTTCGGCGTTGAAAGAAGGTACGCTCAGTAGCGCTTCGCCGAGGTTGTGCTCGAGCGCTCTCAGTTTGTTTGCCGATTCGCTGAACGCCTGATGGTAGGCCTCGACTGCCTGATCGCAGCCAGACTTGTCCATGTGGGAGCGAAAGGTCATAACAATTTCGCCGAACGTCAAGGTCGCTGTGAGTTTGGTCAGTTCGACGAGATCGAGATCGGTGGTCAAGTCCCGGACGGTGGCCCTGGCGGCATCCGCTCCGAGCTTACTCGTCGTCTCTTCCGTTTTATTCCGCACTTCGGCAAGGCGAGTGAATTCGGCCTGCACAGTCTTTGCGGTGTGGACGAGGATTTCGATGATCGGTCGCCTTTTGCTGGGCTGAACCTTGCGGTTTGTTGCCCACTCATGCTCCTCGGGTCCCTTCGGAACGGATACCCGATTTCCCTGACCATCGAGAGTCCTACCCCACTCGGTGGTACCCCAAATGGTCTGGCAGAACGCTTTCATCGCGCCTTGCCATTCGTCATTCCCTTTGCTGTTTGTGATAAATTTGATGGCTGTGTTGAAGTCCTTGGATGCGCTGTTTGCGGCTTCGGCCACGGCCCGCCAGGCTTCGGCCATAGCTGTGAATTCTTCGCTCTCGGCGCCCGGCGTTATCTCGTGAGTCTTGCCGAGCCGCAAGCCGTGTTCGATTGCCGGACGTATGAGTCCGGCGAGGGCATCGGGAATCTCTCCGAGCGCCCCGGAGAGGGCCCACGAGTCTGCGTCCCGGCCGGTTCCCGACCACTTGATTTCGTTGACCGGACCATACGTGGGAGGTGTGTGGATGACGGCAGGCAGTGGTTTCTGCGGAGGTGGCGGACCGTACCGCGCGCTCGCGTGCCAGTCGGCCAGCACGTACTTGTTCGCTGTGTCCGTCAGCCCGACGGAGACGCCGCCCACGCTGACCACGCTCCTCGCCCAGAGGTGCAGGAACTTCTCGTTCACGGACTTGTAGGCGGCCGCGAAGTCGTCGGCACCCTTGCCGGCGCCTGCGGACTGGCTGTAGTTGTTCAGCACGTCGACGAGCGACTTGGCGCCCTTGTCGTAGTCGAACTGCCCGTCCCGCACCATGAGCGACGTGTAGAAGACATGCTGCGGCTGCACGTCGAAGCCGCCACCGGCACTCGGCTTGGGGACTCGTGCCCTCGCGGCCTCCGCCTTGCGTTCCTGATCCGTCGGCAGCTTCTTCGACATCAGGCCGCCCCCCATCCGCGCAGCACCGCGCGATGTGTCTCGGCGTAACCGCTGTGCCCCACGGTCACAACCTCGTGCAACCACTTCTGCGCCGCCTGCAGATCCTGCGCGGAGCGGTCCCACTCGTCGAGCTTGTCGACGAACGCGTTCCGGGCCTCGCCCTCCCACGACAGCACGACAGGCACGACACGGCCGTGGAGGTCGTCGAGCTTGCTGTTGAGCTGCCGGAGGATTGTCTCGAGCTCGCCGGCCAGCTCCTGCAGCGCAGCGAACGAGACATGGATGTACTCGTCTTCTGACATGAATCCCCCCTGGGTGTCTGACCGGGCTAGATGTCTTCGAGGCGGCTGCGCGGCACCGGCGGCGCACTCCGGGTCGACAGCCGGCCGACCTCGCTGTCCATGTCGACCGGGACCTTCCGCATCGCGTCGAGCACATCGAGATCGCTCTCGCTGAACCCGTCACGCCCCAGCCGCACGGCCTCCTCGATCAGCTTCATGACCTCGCGGATCCGCACCGCGTCCTCGGCGGCGGCCCGATGGAACTTGCGGTACGCGGAGGCCGCCGGTCCCTCCCATCCCGCTTCCACGCTGTCGACGATGGTGTCCATCCGCCGCACCTGCTGGTCCAGGTGATCCTGCATGGCGTGAAGATCGTCCGCGAGTCTGGTGAGATCGTCCTCCGACAGGCGCAGCCCAGGACCACCGCTTGGCCCCGGGCCCTTTCCGGACATGCTCATCGAGCCTCCGTTCACTGCCGGTGAGGCATGGTGTACGGCTTCATGGTCGGGTGGCCGGAATCGCGCGGCACAACGCGGCGCCGCACCTCGGCCCGTGTGACTCCGGCGCCCTGCGGCTCCATCGCCGCAAGCCCCGACAGCAGCCAAGAGACCGTCCCCGCCCCGGCTGCCCCAGTCACAACTCGAACACCCTCGCATACGCGACGCACGATTCTCAATACAAATCGTGGTCGATCATGCGCGTTGTGCCACCATCGGTGCCGTGGCCGAGTGCCGGGCGTGGAGGCTCACCGCGCTGACGCGGACTTTCGTGACCCTGAGGTGCTTAGTGCGTGAGACTCATGCGCATTGGCCTGACGGCTGCCTCCGTTCCTTGATCGCAACGGCGTGGTGGGATGACCGGGCGCATGCCCCGAGACCGCCCGCCGCCCCCCGACGTCACCCGGCGGAGGTAGCCACCCACCGGGGCCCGGCAGTGCCGTGTCACCGCTCAACCGAACCGCCATGCGTTCGCCGTGTCAGAAGGCGGCGCAACGCGGTTGGGGTGTGGCCGAGGTGTTGGCGGAGGGTGCAGGTGAGGTGGGCCTGGTCGGCGTAGCCGAGGTCGGCGGCGAGGGTGCTGAGGCTGGTCTCGCCGGCTTCCAGGCGGTCCAGGGCGCGGCCGATGCGGACGCGGTGGCGGTAGTGGGTCACGGAGACGCCGAGTTCGCGGGGGAAGGCGCGGCTCAGGCGGAAGGGGGACGCGCCGAGGAGTTCGGCGAGGGACACGAGGGTGGTGGAGGCGGGGTGTTCGGCGGTGATCGCTTCGCGGGCAGCCGCGACGAGGGCGCGGTCGCCGGTGGTGGGCCCGCCGACGGCGGAGGGCGTCGGTCCGGGGACCGCCCGGGTGACCGCGGTCGCCAGCAGGGTGAGCAAGGCATCGGTGGTGGCGTAGTCGATGTCCGAGGAGCGGGCAAGAGCAGGCGGCGATGGGCCAGGTCGAGCGCGGGGTCGACGTAGATCGTCCCGGTCGCCTTCCTGGGCCCGTCGCCGGCCAGGGAGCGCCAGAGTGCGGGGGCGACGCTGATCGACGTGCAGTGGTCGCCGCCGACGGGGTGGGCGAAGCTCTCCTCTTCGCCCGGGACCGCGAGGTAGGCGAGGCTCGTGTCCAGGTCGACGGCCGGTCCGGCGGCACGGCGGCGGAAGCGGCCTCGCCGTACCAGCACCACGCGGTACGCGCCGCACACCTCGGGAGCCGACCAGCGGGTGTGGTCGCTGTGGCAGGCCACCGCGCTGATGTCGAAGTCGGGCCGGGAGACGACGGGTTCGGCGGAGAGCATGGTCCGCACCGTACGCGGCACGTCTGACATTCCGGCCGCCGCAAGGATGTTCAAGACCGCGGCGGGACGTCCGGGGGAGGCTCAGCGCCGAAGCCGGTCAGGCTTTCACGATACGAGGAGTCAGCTCATGTCCGTTGTCGAACAGCTCGCCACCGTGGTCGTCGACTGCGCCGACCCCGTGGCGCTCGCCACCTTCTACCAGAAGGCCACCGGCTGGGAGCTCACCCACAGCGACGAGGACTTCGCCTCCCTCGGCGCGGACGGCGCGGGGCCGGGACTGGCCTTCGTCCGTGTCGAGGGTTACGAGGCGCCGCGGTGGCCCGAGGGGAACAAGCACGTCCACCTCGACTTCACCGTCCGCGACCTGGACCGCGCGGTCGAGGAATTGCTCGCCCTCGGAGCCTCCAGGCCGGCCTTCCAGCCGGGCGAGGGCGAATGGGTGGTTCTCACCGACCCCCAGGGCCACCTCTTCTGTCTGGCCCCGGCCGCATCCGCCGGCGACTGACCGTCGGGTGCTCGGACCTCACCGCGCCGGGAACGAGGGCAGCGTGAAGTGCGGTGCGGGGAACGTGGGGATCGCGGGTGGCGAGAAGCTCGGGATGGGTGGAACGTGGATCGCGGGCGGGGTGAAGTGCGGTGCCGGCACCGGGTTGGTGGTGTCGGCGCTTCCCGCCAGACCCGACTCGAACGGGTAGGTCGTCAACTCCTGTGGGACGACGGACGGATCCTTCCCCTCCTGGATCTCGACGTCGTTGACGTACACGCGCATTTCGACCGCCCCGCGGTGGACCGTGAAGCGCAGCCGGTAGTCGACGGAGTCGGTTCCGGCGGGCAGCACGACGGTCTTCTTCCAGGTACGCGCGACTTCGGGCAGCGTCGTGTGGCGGCCGTTCACCCAGTAGGTGAGGTCCGTGAGCGGGCCGTCCCCGGTGACGACGAACCGCAGTTCCGACGGCGGCGTGGCGGGCGAGGGCGACATTGAGGGCGACAACGGGGGAGCGGCTGACGGCGTCGCGCCCCGGCTCGCTCCCGGCGAAGGACCGCGACCGGTGTCCTGGGCCAACGCCGCCACCAGCGCTCCGGTCGCCGACGGTACGACGACACCCACGCCGAGAAGCAGCTGCCGCCGCGTGGGCGTCCACGGAGGTACCGGGGCGTCGGCGGCGGCCAGTTGCCGACCGGCGATCACTTCCCGTACCCCGGTCGGCAGTTCCGTATCGCCCGGCTGCGAGGCCGCCGAGGTCAAGGCCGCGATGCGCCGGGTGAGTTCGGCGGCGGTGGGCCGGGCGGTGGGGTCGGGATCGCGGCATTCGTCGATGAGGGCGCGGAGCTCGCCGTCGGGTTCGGTCGCGAAGGCCAGCGTGGCGCCGAGGGAGAAGACGTCGCTCTCCGGTCCCGCGTCGGCGGCCACCTGCTCCGGTGCCATGAACCCCGGTGTGCCGTCGGCGGTCGAGGACCGCCCCCGCGCGGCGATGCCGAAGTCGATCAGACGGGGGCCGGCGCTGGTCAGCAGGATGTTCGCCGGGGTGACGTCCAGATGGGCGATGCCCGCCCGGTGCAGTGCGCCGAGTGCTTCGGCGGTCCCGGCGGCGATGTGCCGCAGGCAGGCGTCGGGCAGCGGCCCGGTGTGTTCGACGGCGTCCCGGAGGGTGGCGGACGGCAGGAACTCCAGCGCCATCCACGGGATCGCCGCCGCGGCGTCCGCGTCCAGCACCGAGGGGGCGTGCGGCCCTCCGGCCGCCGTGGCGATCAGGACCTCGTCGCGGAAGCGGGCGCGCGCCGCGGGCCGGCGGGCATGCTCCCGGTGCAGCACCTTCACGGCGACCGCCCGGCCGCCCCTGGACCGGCCGAGGTAGACCGTCGCCGTACCGCCCACGGCCAGTCGCGCCAGGATCCGGAACGGTCCCAGGCGGCGCGGATCGCCGCGTTCAAGCCCGTCCATGCGCCTCCCCGTCCGGCGGCGTCAGCGCCTGGACGCCGCCCGACACGGTGGCGACGACCAGCACATCGCCGAAGTCCAGGATCCCCGCGCCGTCACCGAACTCGGCGCCCGAGGGATCGGTGGTCTCGCCCTCGTACGTCCACAGTGTCCGTCCGCCGGCGGTGTCCAGCGCGTACAGCGTGGTGTCGACGAGCGCCCAGAGCGTACGTCCGGACCGGCCCAGCGTCACCGGCCTCATGCCTCCGGTCCCGATGGGCCGTGACCACGCCGTCTCCCCGGTGGCGGCCCGAAGGGCGCGTATCTCCGGCTCCGGACCGCAGACGTACACCATCCCCTGCCCGCAGTGGCGCACGGTGCATCTGTAGTCGATGTGCTTCTCCCACAGCCGGGCCCCGTCGTCCGCGCGTAGTGCGATCAGGGAGTCGAAGGCGTTACGGGTGAAGACCATCCCGTCCGCGGTGACGGGCGGGTCGGGTTCGTCCACCCGGCGTTTCCAGCGGGTGCGGCCGGTGCGGGCGTCGAGCGCGGTGATCCGGTCCTCGTTCGTCGTCAGCACCGCGTCGGGTCCTCCGCCGATGTTCAGCCCGCCGGGTGAGGCGGTCCAGCGGGTCCGCCCGCTCCCGGTGTCGAGGGCGGTGATGTTCGACCCCTCCGCGTAACAGACGACCTGCCCGGCGGCCAGGATCCCCCAGGGGAAGAACGGCACCTCGGCGGTCCACCGGCTCCGGCCGGAGGCCACGTCGAGGGCCCGCAGCGTGTACGGCTCGGTGCTGTCGCCGCTGCGACGGGGGTCGAAGGCGAAGACCGCGCCGGCCCCCGCCGTGAGGAAGCCCGACGGTCCCCGGGCGTCGGCGCGGCGTGTCCAGAGCTGCTTGCCGGACCTCGGGTCGAGTACGCGAACCCGCCCGTCCAGGGAGTCCGCCACGGCGAGGGCTGTCCGTCCCGCGGCGATCAGGTACCGGGGGCCTCCGTCGCTGGCCGCGACCTGCTTGGACCAGAGCCGAACGGCCGGCTTGCGCGCCACCGGGGACGAGGAGGGCCTCGACGGTTCACCGGCGTCCTCGGTACGCGTCGCCTCCCACGCCTTCCACACGACCGGCACACCCGCGGCCGCGGCGGTCACCCCGATGCCGGCCCGGAGCAGCCGGCGCCGTCCGGGACGCCCAGGCGGCACCGTCGTCCCCGGCACACTCCCGGAGTCGGCCGTCGTCTCCCCGGGCGACGCCTCGTACGCCGTTGCCGGAGGGCCGCTGCCGGCGATCGCCCGGCCGAGGGCGATGGGCAGCCACCCCGTCCCCTCGACGGACCCGGTGGGCCGGCCGAGCCGTCGTAACAACTCGCCGGCGGCGGGCCGGCGGTCCGGCTCGCGGCGCAGACACAGCTCGACGGCCGTACGCAGCGCGCGGTCACGGATCCCGAGGGGACCGGTACGGGCGGCCCGTACTCGCTCGAGGACGGCCGCCCGGTCGCCGCCCTCGAACGGGGAGCGCCCCGTCGCCGCGAACACCAGCACGGAGCCGAGCGCGAAGACGTCACCGGGGGCTCCGGACACCGCACCCGACGCCTGCTCCGGCGACATGTACGCCACGGTGCCGAGCAGGGTTCCGCGGACGGTGAGGTCACCCCCGTCCTCGGGCCGCACGAGCCCGAAGTCGATGACCCGCGGCCCGAATTCGGTCAGCATGATGTTGCCCGGCTTCAGGTCCCGGTGGGTGAGCCCCACGCGGTGGATGTCGGCGAGCGCTTCCGCGACGGCGCAGGCCAGCAGCCGTACGGCCGACTCGGGCAGGGGGCCGTACGATTCGACGGCCTCGGCCAGCGACAGACCGGGCAGGTATTCCATCGCCAGCCAGGGGATGCCGTCGTCGCCGGTGTCGAGCACCGCGGCCGTGAACGCGCCGTTCACCTCCCGGGCGGCCGCCACCTCACGCCGGAACCGCTCCCGGTAGCGGCCGTCGACGCCGTACTCCCCGCGCACGGCCTTGACGGCCACGGGCCGCCCGCCCGGCGACCGGCCGAAGTACACGACGCCCATCCCCCCGGCGCCGAGCCGCCCCGACAGCTCGTACTCGCCCAGCCTGCGGGGATCACCGGGTTCCAGGGGACGCACGCCCGTGCCTCTCGTCTCACGCTCCGTACACACGTGATCCCATTAAAGCCAACCGTGGTGCCACGGGAGCAGCTTGCCGGAGATATCCGGGACGGGTCCCGGACGCGGTGCGCCATTCTGGGTCCGCCATGGACGAACCGGATCCTCACCAGGGAGCGAGCGCATGCGCCTGACCTCAGCCACGAGCCGCCCTGCCGCCCTCGTCGCACTGGCGGCGGCACTGCTGCTGACGGGATGCGGGAGCGACGGTACGGACGGGTCCGACCCCGGCCGGCCGGACACGGCCCGGTCGACGGCCGCGAGTACGAGCGCTCCTTCCCGCCCCGACGACGAAAGCAACCCGGCTCCGGACCGTAACGACGAAGTGGACGAGGCGTTCGACGCGGCCCGCAGCGTTGCCCTGCAGAGCGGCCTGCGCTATATCGACCCGGCACTGGGCACACCGGAGAACATGGCCGAGGCCGACGCCAAGGCCGACGCACAGTGCGCCGACCTGCAGCGGAACGTCGCCCGGCCGGACCAGGTCGCCGCGCGGCGATTCAGCACCGGGAACCACCAGGTGACCGAGGCCGACGGCAAGCGGATCAACACGCTGCTGCGCAACACCTACTGCGGCCGCTGAGCCGAGGAGCGCCTTATGACTCCGACCACCAGCCTCGCCCGCGACTCCGGGCCGGCCGTGCCCGGCACGCTGCGCGCCCGCACGGTCAACGGCAGGCTCGAGGCACCACCGCGGCAGGGCCTGACCCTTCGCTTCGGCCGCGGCCCGACGAAGGACAAGCCCCGGGACCGAACGGTGGACCTGGGTGTCGGCGTGGACGACCTGTCCGTCAGCCGGCAGCACGGGGAACTGACGTTCAGGGAAGGGCAGTGGTGGCTGCGCAACACCGGACTGCGGCTGATCCGGCTCCCCCGGGGGCTGACGATGCACCTCAGCACCGAACCGATCCCCCTCGGCACCGGCTACACCCCGGTGTTCGTCAAGGGATCCGGCAGCCGCGAGCATCTGGTGGAGTTGTACGTGAAGGGACACGATGAGGACCCGATGCCATGCCGGGAAGCCGAGACGATCTGTCCGCTCGACCCCGACGAGCGGCTGCTGCTGGTGTTACTGGGCCGGCGTTATCTGCGGTACGAGGAGAACCCGCGCCCCCTGACGTACACCACGGCCGCCGCGGAGCTGGCCCGGCTGCGGCCGGACGCGGAGTGGACGGACCGCCGGATCGAGCACCGCGTCGAGGTCGTGCGGCGCCGACTCCAAGCGACGGGATTCGCCCGTCCGTTGCGACCCGACCGGCCAGGCGACGACACCCCGCTGCACAACCTGATCCGGGCGCTCGTGGAGTCCACGACGCTCGTCCCGCCGGACCTGGAGCTCATCGACGCCGGCGCGGCGGTGGCGCGGGACCGGTCCCGGGTATGACCCCTATCATCCCCGCAGGACCAGACAGAGCAGGGGACCCTCGCATGACCAGGACACCGAGCAAAGTCACCCTCCTGCCGGAAACGGCGGGATCCCTGAGCCACCCGGACCGTCACGCCGAGCCCGGCACCCTGTTCGTCCGGGGCTCGAACGGCGGCATGAGCGTGGCCCCCGACGCGAACTTCACCCTGTACTTCGGGCGCAACGTACCCGAGGTCCACGTCTGCGTCGGAGCCGGCGACAAGAAGGTCAGCCGCCGCCAGGGCCTGATCACACGTGAGCCCTCCGGCTGGGTGCTGCGCAACACCGGGAAGGCCCCGATCCGGCTCCCCGGATCCGGCCTGGTCCTCGGCGGCGACGGAGCCCACCTGCCCGTCGGGTACACACCCGCGTTCATCGTCTCGGCGCAGCGCGAGCACCTGCTCGAGGTCCGGGTGGCCGGGCGTTCGGAATCGGTCGCGGGATGGGACACCGACCGGATCCGCGAGGCGGAGACCATCGAGGAGACGCGGGGGATCAGCGACGAGGAGAAGCTGGTCCTCGTCTGCCTCGCCCAGCGCTATCTGCGCAACGAGCCGTCGGCGGCGCCACTCACCTGGGCGCAGGTGGCCTTCGAACTGGGGGAGTTGTGCCCCCGGGAGAAGTGGAGCACGAAGCGGGCCGCCCGGGTCGTCGAAAAGGTGCGCCTGAGGATCAGCGAGAAGCACGGCGTGCGCGGTCTCGTCGAGGACGAGATCCCGCAGCCCGTGGGAAACGCGCTCAATCACAACCTCATCGATGATCTGCTGGTCACGACGACCATCCGCCGGGCGGACCTGGACATGCTGAGGAAGTGATCGCGGGCGTTACCCGAGGTACGGTCGGCAAGCAGGGGGATCCATGCGCAACAGGGAGATTTTCGGGAGCCGGGTCGTCGAGCTGCACGGCGAGATCGACGACGCCGCGGCGAACCGTGTGGTGGCTCAACTACTGCGGTTCGCGGCCGAGGAGCCGCGCCGGGACATCCATTTGTTCATCGAATCGCCGGGCGGCTCCGTCACCGCGGGGACGGCCGTCTACGACGCGATGACGCTCGTCCCGTGTGACGTGGCCACCTATACGTTCGGCCTCGCCGGCGGGATGGCGCAGTTCCTGCTCTCGGCCGGTGCACCGGACAAGCGCATCACTGTGCGCGGCGCCCGCATAGTGATGAGGGGGCCTTCGTTCCCCCGAAGCGACGCACACGTCGACGCGAGGCTCGTACGAGTACGCCACACGCTCTCCGAACTCATGGCCGCGCGGATCGGGCACAGCCCCTGGCGGATCCGCAGGGACTGGGACGCGGAACGTGACTTCACCGCGGAGGAGGCACGTGCGTACGGCCTCGTCGACCGAGTCCACGACCACCCGCCCGGCGTGTGAAACCCGGGTCGGGAGTTCGCGCACCCCTCACGCCCGTAGCAGCTTGAGATTTGTGAACACCTCCCGGCACCAGGCCAGCGCGGAGTCCACCGACACCCACTGCGGATCCTCCGGCGCCAGATACGGCAGGACGTACGGCTCGGTGATGCCCTCGGGCAGGTCCTCCGCCAGGCAGTCGTACGGGGCGTAGCCGTATCGCGCGCCCTTCATCCGCCGCGCCTCCTCCGGCGGGGCGCTGTCCCACACCGCCATCCACAGCCGCCGCAGCATGGCCGGATGCGCCGTCGCGAACATCAGCCGGCCGATGTCCAGCGGCTCGGCCGCCGAGATCACCCGTGTCACGGCGGCGAACCGGTCCTGCTTGCTCACGTACGCGCAGAAGCCCGACCAGATCTCCACGCTGTGCCCCGCCGCGATGATCGAGGAGCAGAGCGCGGCCAGCGCCACCCCCCGGTGGAGTACCGCCGAGTGCGGGGTGGTGTGGTCGAAGCCGGCCGGGATCAGGAACGTCACCACCCGGCCGCGCGCCGAGATCCGCTGCGGCACCGCGTCCACCATGCATTCCGGCACCCCGCTCAGATAGACGCCGACGTCCACCTCGCTGCCGGTCACGTCCCACGCGGGTGTCATGGCCGTGGTGAGCACCTCGTCGCCGACCCGTTCACGCAGTTCGGCGACCTCGGCGTCCACCTCGGGCAGGACGGTGGTCCACCCGCCCTCGGCCAGTTCCAGCGCGCCGTCCCAGGTGGCCCCGGCCCACTTGGCGGCGTTGCGCCGCCCGGCCCCGTTGCGGATGCTGTCGGGCGCCCGGGCCCGGTCCACGTACTCCTGCCAGGACCACAGGGCGGGCAGTGCGTGGACGGTGTCCCCGGGCCGCGCTCCGGGCCGGATCACGCGACACCGTCCGTCTCGTCCGCGAGCCCCAGCGCCGAACGGTGTGCCGCCGACATCCCCCGTACCACCCGCCAGCGGATCGCCTGCCCGGTACTCGCTCCCGCCTCCAGCAGCCGGGCCGCGTCGATGCTGGCCCGCGGCGAGAACATCACCGGCAGCCGTTTCTCCGCCGCCGTGGTCCGCAGCTCGCGCACCTGCTGGACCACCTGCCGCACCGCGTCGGGGCGCGACGGCGCGTGCGCGAGCGCGAGGCGTTCCTCCAGCTCCTCGTCGACGGGCACCTCGATCACGACGAACCGGTCCAGCGTCGCGGCGTCCAGCGCCTGCCGGCCCACGTACTGCCGGTCACCGCCGGTGCCGAAGGTGTTCGCGGTCGCCACCAGCCGGAAGTCGCGGTGCGCGGTGACCATGCCGTCGGCGAACGCACAGGTGCGCAGCGACAGCGCCTGGTTCAGCTCCGCCAGCAGGCCCGGGTGACCGCTGTCCAGCTCGTCCAGGAGCATCAGCCCGCCGTGCTCGAACGCCCTCCGGAACGGCGTGTCGTGGTACGTGCCGTGGGCGTCGTAGTAGCCGAAGACCTTGCTCATCGGGGTGGTCGGGCCGAGCGACAGCGCATGGAACTCCTGCCCGAAGCCCTCGGCCGCCTGCTGGGCCATCATCGACTTCCCGGTCCCGGCCGGACCCACCAGCATCACATGGCAGCCCGCCCCGAGCGCGAGCAGCACATCGGGCAGCACCACATGGCTGTGCCCGCTGATCCGGGCCGGGTCCGGGACCGCCGCGATCCGCACCTCCACGACCGGCGGCACCTTCTCGGCGGCGGCCGCGACCGCCCGGACCGCCTCGTTACGGGCGAACTGCCCGACGTTACGGTTCAGTTCGGCCCGCGCGCCCTGCAGCTCCCCCCAGAACCGCCCCAGCTTCTCGTCCAACTCCTTGCGCGCGGTGGCCAGCGTCTCGGTGATCTCCCGGCGCTGATCACCGAGCGTGCACTCGACCGATTCCCGCGCCGCCTCCAGCGCCCTGCGCTCCGTCTCGGCCGCCAGCCCCGACGCCGCCTTCTCGGCGACCCGCCGCGCCGTGGCGCCGGCCGCGGACTCGGCCGCGGAGGCCGCCGCCCGGACGATCTCCTCGGCGTGGGCGACGCGCTCGTCGGCGACCGCGCGGGCGGCCTCGGTGGCCACCCGGCGCGCTGTCTCGTCCATGGTCTGCTGGGCAAAGGGCGACCTGGCCAGGGCATCGGCGTACCGCATGATGGTGTCGCCGGCGACGGCGCTCGCGATCTGACGGACTTCCGTCCTCAAGTTCTCCCGCATACCGGGATTCTGCGGGGACCTGTGCGGGACCCCTCCCGGAGCCATGCCACCACGTCACGATTGCTGCTGATGCCATGGGTCGCGAGATTCCTACAAACGACCGGCGGGCCACGGCCCCGGATCAGCGCGGCCACGGAGCCCTCCGACCGAGCGGCGGACTACAGCCGGGAGAGCTACGGAGAGGGCTGCGCGGAGCTCGAGGCCTTCGAGCCCGGCATCATGTCCCAGGCGAACTGCCGGTGGTGGCAGATCGGTACCTCTTGTACGGTGTCAACCCAGTCGTCCGAAAGAGGGGGGATCATGTCCTTCGAGAAGGAGTGGGCCGATCTGAAGTCCAACGCTCGTGCGATGAGACTGGATCAGGCTGCGTGCGACTCAAGAGGGCCCGGCAGTGGACGGCGTCCCGATCTCGTCGTATGCCAGGATGATCTGGGTAAGGTCGGAAATGAGGCGTATGAGCTGCACGGACGGTTACGGCGGCAGGCGGATATCAGGAGTGCAGGGGGTGGGCCCGGCAAGGACGGCGCCGGGTCGACCGACCAAGCCGTCAGCGAGCTCCGCGGACACAACTTCAGTATGGGCGAGGAACTGTCCGACGCACTGACTGTGTGGGGTGGTCAGGTACGCACTCTACTGCAGATGTGCGCGCACATTTCCAATCACCTGGACTTCACGACGAAGGCGCATGCCGAGGACGAAGCCGAGGTAGCGGCCTCAATGCGGCATCGGGACGGTTCGGCGTTGAGCGCTTCCGAGATTTCCCGGATGGTGGAATGACGGGGCGCGAGATGGAGCGACTGACGTACACCGATCTGATGAACGTCGATCTCCGCAAGCTGGAGATTGCCGGCGCGGACTGGAAGGACATGACCGCCAATCTCGTTCGACTCCGGGACTCGGCGTACAGCGGGCTGCTACTTCAGTCGGATGCCGCACGATGGGAGGGGGTAAACGCGGGGGTTACGAAGGATTTCGTGCGGCAGGCCGTCAAGGAGTTCGCAGACCTTCACAATGAAGCCGCGAGTATCCATGCTGTGCTGGATGATGCCGCGACCGAACTGACTGTGTTGCAGCGCCGTGTCCGGGACCTCACGGCGCAGGCAGGTAAGGGAGAGCCCACCAAGGGCATCCAGCCCTTGGTGATTACGGAGATGGGGGATGGCACCGTTCAGGTCGCAGAATCCATCTGTCGAGTTGAACAACACGCGCGGCAGGAGGACCTCATCCAGTGGTATGCGGATGCGATCAAGGGAGCGGTCGCCCACGCCGCCGAGATCGACGCCGCGGTGAAGAGCGCATTGGCCAAGGCTCACGGCAGGGATCCGTACAACGCCGGCCACGCGACCTACACCTCGCTCGACGAGGAACAACTGCCCGTTGCCGTCCAGCTCGCTACGCTCGGGGGTGACGCTTCGCCTCAGCAGCGTGCCAAGCTGCGGCGCCTGTGGGTGTCCCTCGGGCCGGAGGCCCGAGCCGATCTGTGGTCATCGCACAAAGACAGTCTCCTGGCCGCTGGCATCTTTTCTCCTCAGGTGAAGCGACTGGCACCGGACGGAGGCTCAGGCACACACGACAGCGAGTCGCCCGGATTCGACGATCGGCTGAACAGGGAGAAGCTCCGGGCGATCGCCGAGGGCGGTGATTGGATGAACTACACAGACGCTGCCCGGCATATGGTGCACTATCTTGAGAACAGCGGCGATCCTCTGGACCTTCCGGTCGACAAGATGATGCACGATGATCCGGGATTCCGAACGCACATCGATCAGGCGCTTTCTCAGGAGTCATCGCGGTGGAGGGAGGAGGCGCTGAAAGAATACAGGAAGTCGGGAGGTCGGCCCGTAGCTATCCCTGTGGAATCCCGTAACCAGACCTATTACTTCCCCAAGGAATCCGAACCAAATTGGTACTACGCCGTCGGTTCGACTGGGTCAAACATCACCGGGGTCGTGACGGTAACCCCTGCGGCGGACGGTCAACCGCAGGTTTCCCTCGATTACCAGGTCAACGCATGGGATCGTTACAACTGGGACAGTGGGAAGTCGGTGGACATCGGCCCCCTGCATATCCCTGATGAAGAGACAGGGCGGCTCCACAGGACCGGGATGGCTCAGGAATTTGATGTATCCGGGAATAGCTCCGTCAAGCATTACGATCTCGGATCCGGGTCATTGCCGGCGCCCGACGAACCCGGTCTGGGTGGGAGCCGCATGGATCCTGGGCGTGACAACTCATACCGCTGATGCCCGAATCCTCCCGACCATGAGGTACCCATGCACAAGAAGTTCCTACCCACCTGCCTGATGGCTGTGGTCATTCCCCTGACTGCAGTGACGGGCTGCACCGCATCCGGTGAGGGTGAGGGCGGAACCCAGACCCGTGAGGACTGCTGCTGGAAGAGCGAGGCGTCCTTTGCCGAGGTCGCAGACGTGATTGGGTTGCCCGTGCCGGCGGCAGCGGGTGACCGCCGGGCAGGTTACAAACAGGGTGAGCGATACGATGTCGGAATTCTGACCTTCCTCCTTCCCGAGAAGGCCGCCGGGGAATTCCTTAGAAAGCTGATCCCCTCCGGCACCAGGATGGTTCCGAATGCTAACCCCGATCCGAACAATCCATACACGCTTGGTGCAAGTTTCACTCACTTGGGCGTGCCGGAGCCGGAGGTCGCCAAGAGCGTGTCCATGGTCAGCCTGTGCCCAGAAGGGCAACTCAATGGGGTGCAGGATCCGCCGATCCTGCGCAAGCTCAAGCACTGCGTGAAGGTGTACGAGTATAGGGACTCCTCAGTCGGTGTGCGTATCTATGTTCGTGCAGGGTTGGAAGGCGTGCAGGAGTAGTTCTCGACTGTGTGCATGCTGAGGACTTCGCTATCTGGGAAGAGAGCCCCGACGGCACTGGTATCTGGTCGGGAAGCGAGTGAGGGTGGGCGGGGTGGAGTCGGCGTTTGCGCCAAGAGTGCGCATGCATGCAGACGTGGACTTTTTGGATGCGGGATGGGTTGCATGAATTTGTGAAAGCGCGAGTTGACTTGTCTGGCCGCCTGTGCTGCATGTGTATCGGGCGTGGAAGGGGCGCATGCCGCGCACGCGTGCCCGATCACCGACTGATGGTCGTGGCGCGTCCGGACCTGTGGCGTGTCCGAGGGCACCGCCGGATCTTTACCGTGGAGCAGAACGCTCACCCGATCTCGGGCGGCCCAGGTCTTCTATTCAGCAGCCTTATGTCGAACATTACTCCCGGTCTTCTCGTTCTCCTGGCCAACCAACTGGGTCTGCCCGTCTCGGCGGAGGACTTATCTACTCGACGATATGTGCTCGGAGCCCTTGATCACAACGATGGATCTCGCTTCGAAAGGAGTTCAGCCGGTCAGTGGGTCTGCACGCAAACCCCTGCGGACTGACTCTGGAGCGAGTGGCGCCCTATTCGATCTGTGACGCTTCGGCAAGTGGTGTAGCGTGAGACTCTTCGCCGGTTGTCCCGTGCGGAGCCCCCCAGCAGGTGCAAGGTGACACCCACTTCGGAATGGCAGTTGGCTCTGGACGCCGTTGACACGGCCTTTGCTCAGCCGCCCGCATTCGACCGGCCCATGTCCGGCTGTACCCGCTGCCTGACGGAGTCCGATCTTCTCCTGCTCGGTGGTGACGTGTCGGGAGTGTCGGACGACCTTCTCGGCTACTTCGTCAGGAAGGTGCCGGACCATTGGGACGACGATCAATACCCCGTCCTGTGGCGTCGGTTGTTTCCTCGTGCGGTTCGTATGTGGGGTCCCGGACTTGAGACCGACCCTTCGCTCGCCATGTCCCATCTCCATGGGGCCGGGCTCGCCTCGTGGCCGGATCCTGAGCGTGACGCGGTTGACCAGGCCTTCCGAGCCTTGCTGTCGTTGGCTCTGACCGACGGCCGCAGACCGACCGCCGTCTTCGACATGCTCGAAGGGATTGCCGCCGCGACGGACGGCATTGCTCCGTGGCTGTCACATCTGGCCGCGGTTCCGGGGCGTGAGGCAGATGCGGGGCTGGCCAGGGTGGCGCTGAGCTGGGGTGCTGAAGTGCTCTGGGAGGACCTGCAGTTCACCTGGTACTACTCCGGTCGGATCGATGAGGTGGCCGACTGGCTGCCGACCCTCCGCCCCCGGCTGACCTCCTTCGCCGCCATGCACCCGCGCTGCAAGACGGCAGTGGATGCCCTGGCGGCCCTCTCGGCGCTGGAACGCGGCGAGAGGGCGCCGTGGTTTTACCCGGGAGCGTCGAACGTGCTCCCCTTGATCACCGCTGGATCTGCATCACCACGGCCTTGGGCTCCGTGAAGAACTCCCGGCTGAAGTCCCCGCCCTCGCGGCCCACGCCCGAGTCACCGACGCCGCCGAAGGGGGTACGCAGGTCGCGGATGAAGAAGCAGTTCACCCACACCATCCCCGCCCGCAGCCGGGACGAGACCCGGTGGGCGCGGGAGAGGTTCTCCGAGAAGACCATCGCGTTGAGGCCGTAACGGGTGTCGTTGGCCAGCGCGACCGCCTCGTCCTCCGTGTCGAAACGGTTGACGACGCACACCGGGCCGAAGATCTCCTCCCGGTACGCGGCGGCGTCCAGCGGCAGATCGGTGACGATCGTCGGCCGAACGACCCAGCGGCCCGACTCGTCGACACCACCGGTGACGATCTTCCCGCCGTCCCCGGGAATCCCGGAGACGTACGCCGACACCTTCTCGAAGTGCCGCCGGCTCGCCAGCGACGACAGCCGCACCGAAGGA
>NZ_WEGJ01000069.1 GCF_009604385.1 Streptomyces smaragdinus | reverse complement strand
CGTGCTGACGGACGGCAGGCTGTCCATCGTGCGCCAGACCGGGAAGATCGCCGGGCACAGGGTCGTGGCGAGGTAGATCCCGCCGAGGGTCAGCGCGCTGGCGGAGAAAGGGGCCGCCGTCCTGACCGCCCCTCCCGGCACCGGGAAGACCACCCTCGTCCCCCTCGACCTGGCCGGCCTGACCGGCCAAGACCCCCGGACCCGGAACCGGACCCGATCCCGGGTCCTGATCGCCGAGCCCCGCCGCATCGCCGCGCGGGCCGCCGCCCGCCGCATGGCCTGGCTCACGGGCGAGGACGTCGGCCGCAGCGTCGGCTTCACCGTAAGAGGGGAGCACCATCCCGGCAGCAGGGTCGAGGTCGTCACCACCGGCGTACTCCTCCAGCGCCTGCAGCGGGACCCCGAGCTCGAAGGGGTCGACGCCGTGATCCTCGACGAGTGCCACGAGCGGCATCTCGACGCCGACACCGTCGCCGCCTTCCTCCTGGACGTCCGCGCGACCCTGCGCCCCGACCTGAAGCTCGTCGCCGCCTCCGCGACAACCGACGCCGAGGGGTGGGCCCGGCTGCTCGACGCCCCCGTCGTCGAGGCGCACGGCGTCTCCCACCCCGTACACGTCGAACACGCGCCCCCGCCGCGGCCGGTCAGGCCACCCCACGGGATGTATGTGGACCCCGCCCTCCTCGAGCACGTCGCCGCCGTCGTGCGCAGGGCCCTGGACGAGCAGTCCGGCGACGTCCTGTGCTTCCTCCCCGGCGTCGGGGAGATCGGGCGCGTCGCGGGGCGCCTCGCCGGCGTGCCGGCCGAGGTCCTCCAGGTCCACGGCCGGGCCCCCGCCGCCGTGCAGGACGCCGTCCTCGCCGGGGGCGGCGCCGCACGGCGGATCGTACTGGCCACCTCCGTCGCGGAGTCGAGCCTCACCGTCCCCGGCGTGCGCGTCGTGGTGGACAGCGGCCTGGCCCGCGAACCCCGCGTCGACCACGCCCGCGGGCTGGCCGCCCTGGCCACCGTCCGCGCGTCGCGGGCGGCCGCCCGGCAGCGCGCCGGGCGGGCGGGGCGGGAGGCTCCCGGGACGGTATACCGCTGCTGGGCCGAGGCGGAGGACGCCCGGCTCCCCCGCTTCCCCTCGCCGGAGATCGCGGTGGCCGATCTGACGGCGTTCGCCCTGCAGACGGCGGCGTGGGGCGATCCGGACGCCTCGGGGCTGGCGCTGCTGGACCCGCCGCCCGCGGGCGCGATGGCCGCCGCCCGGGAGGCGCTCACGGCGATCGGGGCGGTGGACGGTGACGGCAGGGTGACGGACCGGGGGCGGCGGATGACCGGCATGGGCGTACATCCGCGGCTGGCGCGGGCGCTGCTGGACGGCGCGGCGGTGGTGGGGGCGCGGACGGCGGCGGAGGTCGTGGCGCTGATCGGCGAGGAGCCGCCCCGCTCGTACGGCGACGACCTTACGGCGGCGTGGCGCGAGGCCCGCCGCGGCGGCGACGCCTACGCGACGCGCTGGCGGACGGAGGCGCGGCGGCTGGAACGGGCGGTACGCGAGCGCCCGAACGACGGCAGCGGCAGCGGCAGCGGCAGCGGGGACAATGCCGGCGAACAACCCCGGACTCCCCCTCACGCCCACCCAAGGGTACGCAGCACCACCGACAGCACCCCCGCCGACAACACCGCCCCCGGCCTCATCGCCGCCCTGGCCTTCCCCGAACGCATCGCCCGGCGCCGCACCGGCCGCACCTACCTCATGGCCTCCGGCACCCGCGCCGAGAGCACCGGCCTGACCGCGGACTGGCTCGCGATCGCCGTGGCCGACCGCCCCATCGGCGCCCCCGACGCCCGGATCCGGCTGGCCGCACCCGTCGACGAGGGCACCGCCCGTACCGCCGCCGCCGCGCTGCTGCGTACCGAGGACGACATCCGCTGGGACCCCGCGCGGGGCGCCGTGACGGCCCGCCGGGTGACCCGGCTCGGCGCGGTGGAGCTGGAGGCGCGGGCGTTGCGCGATCCCGATCCGGCGCTCGTACGGGGCGCGGAGCTCGCCGCCCTGCGCCGGGAGGGGCTGGGGCTGCTGCGGTGGACCCAGGACGCGCGGGCGCTGCGGCAGCGGCTGGCGTTCCTGCACCGGGCGCTGGGTGAGCCGTGGCCGGACGTGTCGGACGCCGCGCTGCTGGCGGGCGCGGACGGCTGGCTGGGGGCGGGGATCGCCCGTACGGACGTCAGGCAGGCCCTGACCGGGCTGCTGCCGTGGGCGGGCGGTGCGGCGGCGCGGCTGGACGAACTCGCCCCGGAGCGGCTGGAGGTGCCGTCCGGTTCGCGGATCCGTATCGACTACTCCGACGAGGAGCGGCCCGTACTGGCCGTGAAGCTGCAGGAGATGTTCGGGCTGCACGAGACGCCGGCGGTCGCCGGGGTCCCCCTGCTGGTCCATCTGCTGTCCCCCGCCGGCCGGCCCGTGGCGGTGACGGCGGATCTGGCGTCCTTCTGGGCCGGGGGGTACGCGGGCGTCCGGGCGGAGCTGCGCGGGCGTTACCCGAAGCATCCGTGGCCGGAGGATCCGGCCGGGGCCCGGCCCACGCGGCACACGAAGGCGCGCGAGTCACGCGGGTGAGGCCCCGGCGGTGACGCGGACTTACGGCGCCGGCGTCTGCGGCGTCTCCGTGGGCGTCGGTGTGGGGGTGGGGTCCGGCGCCGGGGCGGCGGTGACCGTCAGCGTCACGTACACCGTCTTGCCGCCGTCGGCGGTGAGGCGCAGGGCGAAGCTGCCGGTGGTGGCGTCGGCGTAGAGCTGCGGGACGGCGATCAGGCCGGCGCTGTCGCTGGTGAGTGTCACGCTGCGGACCGCGGTGCCGTCGGCGTCGTTGAAGTGCGGGCCGGCGGTGACCTGGTCGGGGGTGTCGGCGGAGGTGACGATCGTCGCCGTGACGCCCGTCCCGGCGACGGGGGTGTCGCCGTCGGTGGCCTTGAACTTCAGGCCGGGGGCGAATTCGGTGGACTCCGTGGTGCTGAGCGCCTCTCCGCCGTCGACGCGGGTGAGGGCGTCGGCGAGGCGGACGGTGACCGTGGCGGCGACGTCGAGGGTGACGGTGGGGCGGTCGACGACGGTGGCCCGTACGGTGAAGGTGCCCGTCTGCTCGCCGGCGACCAGGGTCGGGGCGGTGGCGGTGCCGCCGGACGCCGTGGTCACGGTGGCGTCCGCGGCTCCGCCGGCGAAGCGGGCGTCGGTGGCGCCGACGATCGTGAAGCGGACCTTGACCTTGCCGACGCCCTTGCCGCCGGCGTCCGCTGCCTTGACGGTGACGGGCTCGGCGAACATGTGGCCCTGGGGGGCGGACTGCCGGCCGGTGCCGGTGTTCTGCAGGCGGGTCACGGTGAGCGCCGGCGGGGTGGGGGTCTGGGAGGGGGGCGTGGGGTCCGCCGGGGGTGTGCTGCCGCCGGTGCCCGGGGTGTCGCTGGGGCCGGGGCTCGGCTTGGGCTTGGGCTTCGGGGAGGCGTCGGCGCCCGGGTCGCCGGAGCCGGACGGCTCGTCGCTGCGGTGCGTGGGGAGGGTGCCGGTGCCGTCGGGGATCGAGTGGGCGCCGTTCTTGTAGTAGCCGTACCAGTACAGGACGGTGCTCAGATAGTCCTGCGAGTTGTTGTAGCTGAGGATGGCCCGCTCGCGGCCGGCCGTGGTGCCCAGGTCGCGGCCGTCGGCGCAGAGGTAGCTGCCGGCGGCCAGGGTCGCGTCGAAGATGTTGTTCGGGTCCTTCTTGCCGTCGGCGTTGCCGTCGGCCTGCCAGGTGTCCCAGGTGCCGGGTATGAACTGCATGGGGCCGACGGCCCGGTCGTACGTGGTGTCGCCGTCGTACGCGCCGTGGTCGGTGTCGGTGATGCTGGCGAAGCCGTCGCCGTTGAGGACGGGGCCGAGGATCTTGCTGCGGGTGGTGCCGAAGGCGTCGACGGCGCCGCCGCGGGCGTGGCCGGATTCGACCTTGCCGATGGCGGCGAGGAGCTGCCATTCGAGGTTGCAGCCGGGGCGGGTGCGCCCGAGTTCGTTGGCGGCCTTCTTGTACGCCTGGAGCACGGTGGCCGGGATGCCCGCCTCGGTGCCGCCCTGGGTGTCGGGTGAACCGCCTTCGTCGCCGGAGTCGTTCAGCGGGGGGAGGTCCGTGAAGTACGGGCTGCCGCCGGTGGCGGTGTCCTCGAGGGCGATGTCGTCGGGCTGGCTGTCGCCGGGGCGGTCGCCGCCGTCGGCGAGGAACGCGGCGGGGGCCTGGGAGGCGGAGAGGGCGGCCATCGCGGCGGCCGCGAGCGCCGTCGTCGCCGCGCCTCTGATCAGCCGCCGTCGGATTCGCGCTGCCATGCGTTCGACCCCTCCCGTGCTGCCGTTCCGCGACTGTGTCGAGTGCCGCGATCCTGGTGACCCTAACCCAACTCGGTTGGTGGATCTACCGGTCACCTGGTCCGTACGACGTCCTTCGGACACCCGGCGGTTGCCGTTCACCTCAGGTTTCACGGCGGCCGCCGTACGGTGTCGCCCGCCCCCCTTGTCACGGGGGCGGGCTCGTATCACCGCGAAAGGGACGCGCTCAGTGCGCGGCCGACTCCCAGTTCCGCCCCCAGCCGACGGACACGTCCAGCGGGGCGCGCAGCCGCACAGCGGCCGCCATCTCGCGGCGCACCAGCGCCTCGACGTCCTCGCGCTCCCCGGGCGCGACCTCCAGCACGATCTCGTCGTGGACCTGCAGCAGCATCCGGGTCCGCAGCGAGGCGGCGCCCAGTGCCTCGTCGACGCGGAGCATGGCGAGTTTCACGATGTCCGCCGCGGTGCCCTGGATGGGGGCGTTGAGCGCCATGCGTTCGGCCATTTCGCGGCGCTGGCGGTTGTCGCTGGTGAGGTCGGGCAGATAGCGGCGGCGGCCGAGCATGGTCTCGGTGTAGCCGGTCTCGCGGGCCTCGTCGACGATGCGGCGCAGATAGTCCCGTACGCCGCCGAAGCGCTCGAAGTAGGTGTCCATCAGCTTGCGGGCCTCGCCGGCCTCGATGCCGAGCTGGCCGGACAGGCCGAACGCGGAGAGGCCGTAGGCCAGTCCGTACGACATGGCCTTGATCTTCCGCCGCATCTCGGGGTCGACGTCGGTGCGGTCGACGCCGAAGACCTGTGAGGCGACGGTGTCGTGGAGGTCCTCGCCGGAGGTGAAGGCCTCGATCAGTCCGGCGTCCTCGGACAGATGGGCCATCACGCGCAGTTCGATCTGGCTGTAGTCGGCGGTGAGGAGGGACTCGTAGCCGTCGCCGACGACGAAGCCGCGGCGGATGGCGCGGCCCTCGTCCGTGCGGACCGGGACGTTCTGCAGATTGGGGTCGGTGGAGGAGAGGCGGCCGGTGGCGGCGACGATCTGGCTGAACGTGGTGTGGATGCGGCCGTCGGGGGCGATCGTCTTGATCAGGCCCTCGACGGTGGAGCGCAGCTTGGACTGCTCCCGGTGGCGCAGCATGATCACGGGCAGCGGGTGGTCGGTCTGGTCGGCCAGCCACTGCAGGGCGTCGGCGTCGGTGGTGTAGCCGGTCTTGGTCTTCTTCGTCTTGGGCAGCGCGAGCTCGCCGAAGAAGATCTCCTGGAGCTGCTTGGGCGAGCCGAGGTTGAACTCGTGGCCCACCGCGTCGTGGGCCTCCTGCACGGCGTGCTGCACCGCGTCGGCGAACTGCTGCTCCATGGACTGAAGATGCTCGCGGTCGGCGGCGATGCCGGAGCGCTCCATCCGGGCGAGGAGCACGGACAGCGGCAGTTCCATGTCGCGCAGCAGCTCCAGCGAGCCGACCTCCTCGAGCTTGGGCACGAACGCCTCGCCGAGGTCGAGGACGGCGCGGGCCTGGCGCATCAGGGCGTCGGCCTCGGCCTGCTCGTCGGCGCCGAGGGTCAGCTGGCCGTCCTCGGTGGCGGGCTCCAGCTCGCGGCCGAGATACTCCACGGCGAGGGCCTCGAGGGCGAAGCCGCGGCGGCCGGGCTTGACGAGATACGCGGCCAGCGCCGTGTCCATGACGATGCCGTCGGCGCTCCAGCCGTGCTCGGCGAAGACGCGCAGCAGGCTCTTCGCGTCGTGCACCACCTTGGGCCGGGCGGCGTCGGCGAGCCAGGCGGCGAACGCCTGCTCGTCGGCGGCGTCGAGCTGCGTGGGGTCGAACCAGGCGGCCGTCCCGTCGGCGGCGGCCAGGGCGATCTCGCTGACGTTCCCGGCGCCCAGCTTCCACGTGTCGACCGTGGCGAGGCCGAGCTCGGCGCCGGCGTGCGCGGCGAGCCAGGGCGCGAGCTCCCCGGAGGCCAGGACGGAGCCGTCCACGTCGACGCCGGGCGCGGCCTCGGCGGCTTCGGCGGCGCCGCCGGCGGGGTCGGCGGCGAGCAGCCGGTCGCGGAAGTTCTGGTGGCGGAACTCCAGCGCGTCGAGGATCACGGCGAGGGCCTGCCGGTCGTACGGGCGGCGCTCGAGGTCATCGGGGACGGCGTTCAGCTCGACGTCGCGGACGAGCTCGGTGAGCTGGCGGTTGAGCGTGACGGCCGGGAGGTGGTCGCGCAGGTTCTGCCCGGCCTTGGTCTTGATCTCCCCGGCCCGCTCGGCGAGCTCGGCGAACGACCCGAACTGATTGATCCACTTCGCGGCGGTCTTCTCCCCGACACCGGGGATGCCCGGCAGGTTGTCGGAGGGGTCGCCGCGCAGGGCGGCGAAGTCCGGGTACTGCGCCGGCGTCAGCCCGTACTTCTCCTCGACCTTCGCCGGGGTGAAGCGGGTCAGCTCCGAGACGCCCTTCGTCGGGTAGAGCACCGTGACGTGGTCGGTGATCAGCTGGAAGGAGTCGCGGTCGCCCGTGACGATCAGGACGTCCCAGCCCTCGGCCTCGGCCTGGGTGGCGAGCGTGGCGATGACGTCGTCGGCCTCGAAGCCGTCGACGGCGAACCGCGGCACGTGCATCGTGTCCAGGACCTCGCCGATGAGCTCGACCTGGCCCTTGAACTCGTCCGGGGACGAGGAACGATTCGCCTTGTACTCCGTGAACCGCTCCGAGCGCCACGTCTTGCGGGAGACGTCGAAGGCGACCGCCAGATGCGTGGGCGCCTCGTCACGCAGCGTGTTCGCCAGCATCGAGAGGAAGCCGTAGATCGCGTTGGTGGTCTGCCCGGTGGTGGTGGAGAAGTTCTCCGCGGGCAGCGCGAAGAATGCCCGGTAAGCGAGCGAGTGCCCGTCCAGGAGCATCAGGCGGGGGCGGTTCGTCTTCGATGCGTTGTCAGCCACGGGACCGATCCTGCCATGCGGCACTGACATCCCGTGCCCGGCGTCTCCACCGAGCCCGGCACACCACCCCGTGGCAAGATCAAAGGTGCAGCCCGCGCACCGACCCCCCGAGGTGACAGTCATGGCACGCCCCGCGCCCCGCGTCGACCCCGCCCAGGACGCCCCGCAGGTCAGCGCCCCGAAAGAGACCGCGGCCGGGCTGCCGGCCGTGGCGCACGCCCTGCGGATGTCCCAGGAACAGATGGGCCTCAAACGCACCGTCCTCACCCTGGGGCGCATCAACCAGAAGGACGGCTTCGACTGCCCCGGCTGCGCCTGGCCCGAGGGCGAGCAGCGGCACAAGGCGGAGTTCTGCGAGAACGGCGCGAAGGCCGTCGCCGAGGAGGCCACGCTGCGCCGGATCACCCCGGCGTTCTTCCGCGAACACACCGTCGGCGACCTGGCCGGCCGCAGCGGCTACTGGCTGGGCCAGCAGGGCCGCCTCACCGAACCCATGTATCTGGCGGAGGGCTCCGACACGTACGAGCCCGTGTCCTGGGACCGCGCCCTCGACCTGATCGCCGCGGAGCTCAAGGCGCTCGACTCTCCCGACGAGGCCCTCTTCTACACCTCCGGCCGCACCAGCAACGAGGCGGCGTTCCTCTACCAGCTCTTCGCCCGCGAATTCGGTACGAACAACCTCCCCGACTGCTCGAACATGTGCCACGAGTCGTCCGGCTCGGCCCTCACGGAGTCCATCGGCGTCGGCAAGGGCAGCGTCCTCCTCGACGACCTCCCCCGCGCCGACCTCATCATCGTCGCCGGTCAGAACCCCGGTACGAACCACCCCCGGATGCTCTCCGCCCTGGAGAAGGCCAAGGCCGCCGGCGCGAAGATCATCACGGTCAACCCGCTGCCCGAGGCCGGCATGGTCCGCTTCCGCAACCCGCAGGAGGTACGCGGCGTCGTCGGCACCGGCACCCCGTTGACGGACCTCTTCCTGCAGATCCGCCTCGGCGGCGACCAGGCCCTCTTCCGCGCGCTGGGCGGACTGATCCTGGGCACCGACGGCGCCGTCGACGAGGAGTTCGTACGCACCCACACGCACGGCTTCGAGGAGTACGCGGCCGCCGCCCGCGACCTCGACTGGGAGGAGACCGAACGCGCCACCGGCCTGGCCTGGAAGGACATCGAGCGGGCCCACGCCATGGTGACCGGCGCCGACCGGATCATCGTGTGCTGGGCGATGGGCCTCACCCAGCACAAGCACGCCGTCCCCACGATCCGCGAGATCGTCAACTTCCTCCTGCTGCGCGGCAACATCGGCCGCCCCGGCGCCGGCGTCTGCCCCGTACGCGGCCACTCCAACGTCCAGGGCGACCGCACCATGGGCATCTTCGAACGCCCCGAGCCGGAGTTCCTCGACGCCCTGGAGAAGGAATTCGGCTTCACCCCGCCCCGCCACCACGGCCTGGACACCGTGCGCGGCATCGCCGCCCTGCGCGACGGGAAGGCGAAGGTGTTCGTCGCGATGGGCGGCAACTTCGCCGCCGCCTCCCCCGACACCCGCGTGACGGAGGACGCGATGCGCCGCGCCCGCCTGACGGTGCACATCTCCACGAAGCTCAACCGCAGCCACGTCGTCACCGGCACCCGCGCGCTCATCCTGCCCACCCTCGGCCGCACCGAACGCGACCTGCAGGCCACCGGCCCGCAGGTGGTGACCGTCGAGGACTCCATGGGCATGGTCCACGCCTCCCGCGGCCGCCTCGAACCGGCGAGCGACACCCTCCTGTCGGAGACCGCCATCGTGTGCCGCCTGGCCCGCCGCGTCCTCGGCCCCGCCAGCACCACCCCCTGGGAGGACTTCGAGGGGAACTACGCCCTGATCCGCGACCGCATCGCCCGCGTCGTCCCCGGCTTCGAGGACTTCAACGCCCGCGTCCACCGCCCCGGCGGCTTCACCCTCCCCCACGCCCCCCGCGACGAACGCCGCTTCCCCACCCCCACCGGCAAGGCCAACTTCACCGCCGCGCCCGTCGAGTACCCCGCCGTCCCCGAGGGCCGGCTGCTGCTGCAGACCCTGCGCTCCCACGACCAGTACAACACCACGGTCTACGGCCTCGACGACCGCTACCGCGGCATCACCGGCGGCCGCCGCGTCGTCCTCGTCCACCCCGACGACGCCCTCGCCCTCGGCTTCCCCGACGGCAGCTACGCCGACCTCGTCAGCGAATGGACCGACGGCACCCGCCGCCGCGCCCCGGGCTTCCGCGTCGTCCACTACCCGACGGCGAAGGGCTGCGCCGCCGCCTACTACCCGGAGACGAACGTCCTCGTCCCCCTCGAGGCCACCGCCGACACCAGCAACACCCCCGCGAGCAAGTCCGTCGTGATCACATTGGAGACCGCCGTCACTGCGCCCACGGCCGCCTAAGGTGCACACTGCACGCAACGCAAGCACCCGCACGAGCCGAACGGAGCCGCCGCAGATGGCAGCGACCAAGTTCCCCCAGGAGATCATCGACGAGTTCGCCGGCGCCGGCGTGGACCTGGAGAAGACGTTCTCCGCAGGCCACCTCGGCGAGCGCATGGGACTCGAGATCCTGGAGGCCTCCCCCGAACGGGTCGTGGGCACCCTCCCCGTCGAGGGCAACACCCAGCCCTACGGACTGCTCCACGGCGGCGCCTCCGCCGTCCTCGCCGAAACCCTCGGCTCCGTCGGCGCCATGCTCCACGGCGGCGTCACCAAACTCGCCGTCGGCGTCGACCTCAACTGCACCCACCACCGCTCCCTGCGCACCGGCCTCGTCACCGGCGTCGCCACCCCCGTACACCGCGGCCGCACCACCGCCACCTACGAGATCGTCATCTCCGACGACCAGGACCGCCGCGTGTGCACCGCCCGCCTCACCTGCCTCCTGCGCGCCGTCGCCCCCGCCGCCAACGCCATGTGAACCGGCCCGCACGACCGAAGGGGGCCACCGCCGTCCGGCGGTGGCCCCCTTCGTCATGACACGGGGATCAGACAGCGCCCTCACCGAGGTACGCCGCACGGATCCGCGAATCGGCCAGCATCTCCCGCGCCGGACCCGACATCGCGATCGAACCCGTCTCCAGCACATACCCGCGGTCGGCCAGCGCCAGCGCCTGCGCCGCGTTCTGCTCCACGAGCAGCACCGTGGTACCGGCCGCGTTGATCTCCTTGATGATCTCGAAGATCTGCTGCACCACCAGCGGCGCCAGACCCATCGACGGCTCGTCCAGCAGCAGCAACTCCGGCTTGCCCATCAGGGCCCGCCCGATCGCCAGCATCTGCTGCTCACCGCCCGACAGCGTGCCCGACAGCTGCGTACGCCGCTCCGCGAGCCGCGGGAACAGCTCGTACACCCGGCCCAGCTGCGCCGCGTCCACACTCTTGAAGCGGTACGCGCCCATCTGCAGGTTCTCCTGCACGGACATCCGCGGGAACACCCGCCGGCCCTCCGGCACATGCCCGATGCCGAACCGCACCAGGTCGTGCGACTTGATGCCGTCGATCCGGTCACCGCCCAGCAAAACCTCACCCGAACGGGGCGACAGCATGCCGGATATCGTGCGCAGCGTCGTCGTCTTCCCGGCACCGTTACCGCCCAGGAGAGCCACGATCTCGCCCTCGCCGACCGTCAGATCGATGCCCTTCAGCGCCTCGATCGCACCGTACGCGACCCGCAGCCCGCGCAGCTCCAGCAACGGGGTGGCACCCGGAGCACTCCCGCCGGAATCCTTCTTCAAAGCGACGGTCTCACTCACTGGTCCTCCTCCGCACCGTCCGCGCCGTCCTGGGCGGGATGCTCGGCCTCGAGCTCGGCGATCATCTCCTCGACCGCCGCGGCGTCGTCCGCACCGGAACCGAGATACGCCTCGATCACGGCCGGATGCCGCTGGATCTCCGACGGGGTGCCCTCGGCGATCTTCTTGCCGAAGTTCAGCACCACGACCCGGTCCGCCACCGACATCACCAGACGCATGTCGTGCTCGATCAGCAGCACGCTCACACCCAGCTCCGCGTTGATCCGCCGGATCAGCTGCTCCAGCTCCAGCTTCTCCGTCGGGTTGGTACCGGCCGCCGGCTCGTCCAGCAGCAGCACCTCCGGATCCGTCGCCAGCGCCCGGGCGATCTCCAGCGAACGCTGGTCGCCGTACGACAGCGAACCCGCGAGCTCGTTGAGCTTGCTCTCCAGGCCCACGAACCGCAGCAGCGTCAGCGCCTTCTCGTCGCTGGCCCGCTCGGCCTTACGCGCCCGCGGCAGCCCCAGCATGATCGAGACCGGATCCGACTTCAGCCGGGTCTCCGCCGCGATCTTCACGTTCTCGATCGCCGTCAGCGCCCCGAACAGCCGGATGTTCTGGAACGTACGCGCCAGACCCATCCGGTTCACCAGATGCGGCTTGCGCCCCAGCAGCTGCTTCTCGCCACCCGACCGCGGCCGGAAAGTGATCTTGCCCTGCTGCGGGGTGTACACCCCGGTGAGCGAGTTGAAGAACGACGTCTTGCCCGCGCCGTTCGGCCCGATCACCGACAGGATCTCCCCGCGGCGCATCGTCACATTGACGTCGTCCAGGACCGTCAGGCCACCGAACCGCAGCGTCACACCCGCCGTCGACAGCACCGTGTCCGCCGACCGCTCCGAGGAATCGACCGGAGTCGTCACATCGGTAGCCATCAGATCCTGCCTCCCGCCGGCTCGGACATCGCATCGGCGTCACCGATGCCCTCCTCGGCCTGTTTCAGCTCACGTTGCCGGCGCTTCGACGGCCACAGACCCTGCGGGCGGAAGATCATCATCACGACGAGCAGCGCACCGAGATACATGTAACGGTCACTCGGCGGCACCTTGTCCCGCAGGATCTCCGGCAGCCACACCAGGAACGCCGTACCCACCAGCACACCCGGAATCGAACCCATACCGCCGAACAGCACGTACGCCAGCACCAGAATCGAGTTCAGGATCGCGAAGTTCTCCGGGTTGAAGTACCCAACCTTGCTCGCGTACACCACACCCGCCACACCGGACGACGACGCACCGATCGCGAACGCCAGCAGCTTGAACCGGATGGTGTCCACACCATTGGCCGCCGCGGCCACCTCGTCCTCACGGATCGCGGTCCACGCCCGGCCCACCCGCGAGTGCTCCAGCCGCGAGAACGCGAACACGATGATCACCACGAGCGCCACCAGCAGATACCAGTACGGCATCGGGTCCACCGGGAACTCGTAACCGAACGCCTTGAACGGCGGGATCTGCGGCACACCCTGCGGACCACCCGTGAAATTGTCCGCGTTCTTCGCCACGATGTACACGATCTCGTGGAAACCGAGCGTCACGATCGCCAGATAGTCACCGCGCAACCGCAGCGTCGGCGCACCCAGCAGCACACCCGCGATCAGACAGGTCACCATCGCGACCGGGATCACCAGGAAGTTGTTCAGCTCGATCGGCGGCTCAACAGGCAGTGAACCCGTCCAGTACGCCGCGGAGTAGGCGCCCACCGCGAAGAACGCGAAGAAACCCAGGTCCAGCAGACCCGCCCAGCCGATGACCACGTTCAGCCCGATCGCCAGCAGCACGAAGATCGCGATCTGGTCCACCAGCACCGTCTGCCAGTAACCCGTCAGCTGCCCCGGAATCACCAGCGCCAGCACCACGACCAGCGCCAGCACACCCCAGCGCGTCCACTTGTCCCGCTGCAGCCGCTCACGCACCGTCACAACCGCCGGAGCCTGCGTGACAAGATCCCGCACCGAACGCGAACCCGACTTCACCGGCTCCGCCGCGAACTCCCGCGTCGCCCAGATCGCGATCGCGATCGCCAGGATGATCCACATCCGGGTGCTGGGGAAACCGTCCTTCAGCGACAGGAACAGATCACTCGAACTGCCCTGCTCACCGGTCATCGCATTGACCACGAGAGCCAGCACCAGCATCCCGAACAGCCGCTTGACCATCGGCTGCTGATACCAGTTCACCTTCCGCAGCCGCGCCGCGGCCTCCGACCGCGCAGAGGAAGTCTGCGTACTCATGCGGTCCTCCCCACACGCTCGCCGAGGATGCCCGTCGGACGGAACATCAGCACCAGGATCAGCACCACGAAGGCACCCACGTTCCGCCACTCGTCACCGAACAGCGGCACCGTCAGCGTCTCCACGATCCCGAGCATCAGACCACCCAGCATGGCGCCCCGGATATTGCCGATACCGCCCACAACGGCGGCGGCGAACGCCGTGATACCCGGAATGAAGCCCATGTCGAACTTCACCTGGGACACGAAGTTGCCGTACAGGAACCCGGCCGCGCCACCCAGCAGACCGCCGATGACGAAGGTACGCGACACCACCTTGTCGATGTCCACACCCATCAGGCTCGCCACCTCGGCGTCCTGCGACACCGCCCGGATACCCGCGCCCAGCTTCGTGCGGTGCACGATCAGGTCCAGACCCACCATCATCACCACGGCCGAGGCCAGCAGCAGCACCTGCGTCGTCTTCAGCTGAGCGCCAAAAACCGTCGCCACGGTGTTGTTGTCGTACATCTCGGGCACGGACGTGGGATCACGGCCGAACAGCTTGCCGGCGAGGTTGAACAGGAAGAACGAGGCACCGATCGCGGTGATCAGAAAGATCAGGCGAGGCGCGCCGTGGCGTCTGAGCGGACGGTACGCGGCCCGTTCCAGGCCGAACGCGGTGAGCGCGCCGAGCGCGGCGCCCGCACCGATACCGAGGGCGACGTAGGCCACCGAACCGAGAGCGGAGGGATTACTCCCCGGCTCCACCGCGGTCAGGGCCAGCACGCCACCGTAGGCGCCGAGCATGAAAACCTCGCTGTGCGCGAAGTTGATCAGCTGCAGCACACCATAGACGAGGGTGTAACCGATGGCGATGACGGCATAAATGGAGCCGAGCACCACCCCTAGGACGAGAAAGTCCCAGAACTCATGAAGGGACATCGAGCTGACTTCCTTGTGGGAACTGAACGGGCCGGACAGGGATCACCCCTGCACTCCGGCCCGCGGACGTGCGGGGACAGCGGCGGGGCCGCACCGCCACCGACGGATCGGATCCATCGGATCAGGTGCGGCCCCCCACAGCCGGATCAGCTACCGGCCAGCTCGTTGATGTTGCCCTGGTAGGCGATCTTGCCCGCCTTCACCTGGTACAGGTAGATGTCGGTGCCGCCGAACTCACCGTTCTCGTCGAACGAGAACTCCTTCGTCAGACCCTTGTACGTGGCCTTCGACAGCGCGGTGTACAGCGCCTTACGGTCGACCTTGCCCTTGCCCAGGCCCTTCATCTGCTCCAGGACCATGTTCGTCAGGTCGTAGGCCTCGGCCGAGTACGTACCCGGAGCAACGTTGTACTCCTTCTGGTAGTTCGCCGCGAAGTCCTTCGTCGCCTGCTCGACCGAAGCATCCGTGCACGGGCACGTCAGGTACCAGTTCTCGGCCGCGTCACCCGCGAGCTCGACGAACTTCATGTCGTTCGAGCCGTCACCAGAAATCCCGGCACCGGTGTAACCGGCCTCCTTCAGCTTCTTCGAGAAGGGAGCCAGGTCCTGGTAGTAACCCGCGTAAATCAGCGCGTCGGCCTTGGAGTTGACGACATCCTTGGCCGTGGCCGAGTAGTCCGGCGTCTTCTGCGGCACGGACTTCTTGACGACCTCGATACCGGCGTCCTTCAGACCCTGCTCGGCGACCGTGGCCAGACCGACACCGTAGTCCGTCTTGTCGTCCAGCAGGTAAACCTTCTTGGCCTTCAGCTTCTTGGCGTAGTACGTCGCCATACCCGCGCCCTGCGCGTTGTCGTTCGGCACACCACGCAGGAAGGTCGCGTACTTGTGACCCTCCGTCAGCGTCGGGTTCGTCGCCGACGGACTGATCGCCGTCAGGCCGGCGCGACCGAGCAGCGGAGCGGCGGAGTTCGTCGGGCCGGAGAACGCCGGGCCGACGAGCGCCATCACGCTCTTGTCGTCGATCGCCTTCTGAGCAGCGGCGGTGGCCTTCGCCGGGTCACCCTGGTCGTCCACGGCCAGGTACTCGACCTTGAAACCGAGGTCACCCTTCGCCTCGGCCTCCTTGAGCGCCAGCTTCACGCCGCGCTCCATGTTCTGGCCGAGGGCGACGTTGTCACCCGAGAGCGGACCCTGGAAGGCAATCTTGTAGCTGTCGCCACCCGAGGCCGAGTCGCCGCCGTCATCACCACAGGCGGTCAGACCCAGCGCGAGCGCGCCGACGGCCACCGGAGCAGCCAACTTGACTATGGTCTTCTTGAACACTGTTCGACCCCCTGGAGCCGGCAAGATCTCTGCGGTACCTGGTTCGAAGGGCGCCGCAGGTCACACGTCCGTGTGACGTGGCCCGGAATCTATTGCCCCTACTCCGCGACAGGTAGACAACCAGGCGAAGTGTGATCCGGCTGTGACCTCTGACATGCGCCGGAAACAGAACAGTCCTTACCGGTGAACGGACGGATGGCCCGAGATTTCCCTTTCGGAATCGCCAATTCCGGTTCAGGGAACCATGATTGGCACATGGGTGACGAGACGGGACACGTCAGGAAAACCGAGCTTTCCGGCATTACCGGAGAATCTCAACAAAATGGACAAGATGTAGAGTGCACGGATCTCAAGGGGCGAGATAATCCAACCACACCCAACGGAACACCCCGCGCACACCCCCGAACCCCGAAAATCGTCGCGATCTCACTGGCCGGAATCCTCACCGGAGCCACCCTCACCGCCGGCGCGGCCGCCACCCTCTGGCCCACCCCCGACCACACCCCCCGCATCACCACCCTCCGCGAGGACGAGCACCCCCTCGACGGCAAGGAGCACCGCAGCGGCCTCATCCTCTTCCGACCCCTCGGCATCCGCTGCCACATCGAAGTCATCACCGGCACCCACCTCGACTACTACCCCAAAGGCCAGCTCTGCCGCATACGCGTCGCCGCCACGATGACCGGCAGCACCTTCGCCACCATCGACAACCGCCTCCACCGCCTCGTCCTCGACAACGGCACCAAAACGGAAATCGACTGGCAGGTCACCCAGATCAAACGCCAACCCGCCGAAACCGAGGTCGCCGCCCTCGGCACCACCGTCTACGACCTCTGGTTCGACATCCCCCGAAACGCGCAGCCCGTACGCCTGGAACTCAAGGCGGAACCCATACAGCCCGAAGCGGCGATCCCCCTCCCTCACGGAGAGTGACCGCCTGTCCGCTCCCCGCGGCTACTGCTTCTTCTTGGCCTTCTTCTCGGCGTCGTCCTCGATGACCGCCTCCGCGACCTCGCGCATCGACAGCCGCCGGTCCATCGACGTCTTCTGAATCCACCGGAACGCCGCCGGCTCCGTCAGCCCGTACTGCGTCTGCAGCACACTCTTCGCCCGATCCACCAGCTTCCGCGTCTCCAGCCGCTGCGTGAGATCCTCGACCTCACTCTCCAGCTGCTTCAGCTGTGTGTACCGCGACACCGCCATCTCGATCGCCGGCACCACATCACTCTTACTGAACGGCTTCACCAGATACGCCATCGCCCCGGCATCCCGCGCCCGCTCCACCAGCTCCCGCTGCGAGAACGCCGTCAGCATCAACACCGGAGCGATACTCGCTTCGCAGATCCGCTCGGCGGCGGAGATCCCGTCCAGGACAGGCATCTTCACGTCGAGGATCACGAGATCCGGCCGGTGCTCCTCGGCGAGCTTGACGGCGGTCTCGCCGTCCCCCGCCTCGCCCACGACGGTGTAGCCCTCTTCCTCGAGCATCTCCTTGAGGTCCATACGGATGAGGGCCTCGTCCTCGGCGATGACGACACGGGTCGCCTGCGGCGCTCCGCCCTCGCCATCGGCGGTCTCCGTGGCGTCGGGGGTGAGGTCATCGGGTGCGTCGGCGGGGCTCACGGGGGCTCCTCTGGAGGTCCGGCAGGGATGCACGTAAGAGGTTACCTACCTGCGCGTTCTGGCATAGAACCGGTACACTCCGTAGAGCAGCAATGCCGGGTTGGCGCAACGGTTGACGCGGATGCCTCAAAAGCATCTGTCCGAGAGGACATACGGGTTCGAGTCCCGTACCCGGTACCAATTCACTCGATCGCATGATTATTGCACATTGTGATTAGATCGATCGATGTCATCACGCACCGTTACGGTCATGCATCACGATATTCGCGTACGTGACGAAGCCCTGGCCATGCTCCGCAACGGGCACAGGAACAAGGACGTGGCACGTCACCTCAATGTGCCCGTGGGTACGGTCGGTAGCTGGTTGCACACGGATCGAGCCAGGCGGAACGCTCTACCCGGCCGCACGGCGGCTCCATGCCCACGATGCGACGGAGCGGCACTGGACAGCGCCGCGTATTCATACCTACTCGGTCTGTATCTGGGCGACGGTCACATCATCCAGTACCACAAGCACCGGACGCCGAGCCTACGAATCGCCTGCGGCAACGAATGGCCAGGGCTCATGGACGAGTGTGAGCGTGCGATGCGCGCCGTGTTCCCCGGCAAGAGCGTGTGCCGCGTTCCAGCCAAGGGGTGCCACAACCTCCTGTTGTACTACACGCATCTGTGGTGCCTCTTCCCACAGCATGGGAAAGGCAGGAAGCATGAGCGGCGTATCGAGCTCGAGCCTTGGCAGCAGCAGCTCGTCGACGCCTACCCCTGGGAGTTCATCCGGGGACTGATCCACTCCGACGGCTGTCGTATCACCAACTGGACCGTGCGCACCATCGGCGGCGCGCCAAAGCGATACGAGTACCCGCGCTATTTCTTCAGCAACAAGTCCGACGACATCCGCAAGCTCTGCGGAGACACCCTCACGAAGGTCGGCGTGGAGTGGACGACCCTCGCGCGCGGGAGTGACCCCTTCAATATCTCCATCGCACGCCGCGCCTCCGTCGCGGGAATGTCTTGAGTTTTGTGTATGCCCTTTCTTTGACGTCTTGGGGGTTTAGTTCTAGTTGGTCACTCGTTCGTGGCGAGGGGTAGTCCGTCGAGGTCGATTCGGTCGCCGTAGAAGCCGACGAGG
>NZ_WEGJ01000068.1 GCF_009604385.1 Streptomyces smaragdinus | reverse complement strand
CACCCCCGCCCCCACCCCCGCCGGAGGCGAACCCTCACGCAACCCGCCGCGCCCCCGCGGACGGTGTCGCCGGAAAGGTCCGCGGCGCGCGATGCCCCGCCGTCGCGAACGCCGACTCCACCGCCGCCTGGATCCGATCCGCCCGGGATACCTCCGCGAGGACGATCGCCGAGCCGCCGAAGCCGCCGCCCGTCATCCTGGCCCCCAGGGCGCCGGACGCCAGGGCCGTGTCGACCACCAGGTCCAGCTCCGGGGCCGATACCGCGAAGTCGTCCCGGAGCGAGGCGTGGCCCGCGACGAGGACCGGGCCGATGTCCCGGGGGCGGCCCGCGTCCAGCAGTGTGATGACCTCCTCCACCCGGTGGTCCTCCGTGACCACGTGGCGGACCAGGCGGCGGATCGTGGGATCCGTGAGACGGGCCAGCGCGTCGTCCAGGGACGTGTACGGGACGTCCCGCAGCGCCGGGACCCCCAGCAGGCGGGCGCCCTCCTCGCAGCCCGCCCGGCGTTTCGCGTACTCGCCGTCGCCCAGTGCGTGCTTGACCCGCGTGTCTACGACCAGCAGCGTCAGGCCCTCCGCCGCGAGGTCGAACGGTACCTGGCGCTGCGTCAGGTCACGGGTGTCCAGGTAGAGGACGTGGCCTGCTTCGCAGCACGCCGACGCCATCTGGTCCATGATCCCGCTCGGTACTCCCACGAAGGCGTTCTCCGCGACCTGGCACAGCTGCGCCAGCCGGGGCCGTGACAGGTCCAGCCCGTACAGGTCGTTCAGCGCCAGGCCCGTCGACACCTCCAGCGCCGCCGACGACGACAGGCCCGCCCCCGTGGGCACGTCGCTCTCGAAGTGGATGTCCGCCCCGCCCGCGGACAGGCCCGCCTTCCGCAGCGCCCACAGGACGCCGGCGGGGTACGCGGCCCAACCGCCCCGGTCGCCGCCGACGGATGGGGGTACCCCCTGCTCGAACGGAGCGAAGCGGAGTTGAGAGCTTGGGGGAGGATCCAGGGACTCCACCGACAGCACCACCACCCCCGACGGCGAATCCCCCGAGTGCACCCGCAGCACCCCGTCGTCCCGGCGCCGTACCGCCGCCACCGTCATGTGCGGCAGCGCCAGCGGCATGACGAAGCCGGCGTTGTAATCCGTGTGCTCCCCGATGAGGTTCACCCGCCCCGGCGCCGCCCACACCCCCTCCGGCTCCCCGCCGTACAGCGCGGAGAAGGCCGACACCGCGTCCGACGGACTCACCGGGCCACCCCCCGGGCGAACTCCCACGCGTCCGACACGATCCCCGCCAGGTCCGCCCGCCGGGGCTCCCACCCCAGCAGCTCCCGCGCCGCCGCCGCGGAGGCGACCAGCACCGCCGGATCTCCCGCCCGGCGCGGCGCCGCGGCCTCCGGCACCGGGTGGCCCGTGACCTTCCGCACCGTCTCGATGACCTCCCGTACGGAGAAGCCGTTCCCGTTGCCGAGGTTGCAGATCAGGTGCGAGCCCGGCTGCACCGCCGTCAGCGCCAGCAGATGCGCCTCCGCCAGGTCGGAGACGTGGATGTAGTCCCGTACACACGTCCCGTCCGGCGTCGGGTAGTCGGAGCCGTACACCGAGATCGACTCCCGGCGTCCCAGGGCCACCTGCAGCACCAGCGGGATCAGATGGGACTCCGGGTCGTGCCGCTCCCCGTAAGCGCCGTGCGCCCCGGCCACGTTGAAGTACCGCAGCGAGGCCGCCGCCAGCCCGTGGGCCGCGCACTCCCCCGTGATCATGTGGTCCACGGCGAGCTTCGTCGCCCCGTAGGGGTTCGTCGGCACCGTCGCGGCGGCCTCCTGGATCGGCACGGAGGCGGGCTCCCCGTACACCGCGGCCGTGGACGAGAAGACCAGCCGGCGCACTCCCGCCCGCCGCATCGCGGCCAGCAGCTCGATCGTGCCGCCGACGTTGTTCCGCCAGTACTTCTCCGGGTCGGTCACCGACTCGCCCACCTGCGAACAGGCGGCGAAGTGCAGCACCCCGTCGTACGACGCGTCCAGCCAGCGGGACGCGTCCTGCACCCGGCCCTCGACGAACGTCGCCCCGAGCGGCACGCCCTCCCGGAAGCCCGTCGACAGGTCGTCGAGCACCGTCACCTCGTGTCCCGCCGCCAGCAGATGCGCCGCGCACACGCTGCCCACGTAACCCGCCCCGCCCGTCACGAGATACCTCATGCCGTCGCCACCTCCCGCAGCCGCGCCGCCGCCTGCTCCGGCGGTACGTCGTTGATGAACACGTCCATGCCGGACTCCGAGCCGGCGAGGAACTTGAGCTTTCCCGGCGAGCGCCGGATGGTGAACAGCTCCAGATGGAGCGCGAAGTCCTCGCGTCCGGGGGCGCGCACCGGCGCCTGGTGCCAGGCGGCGATGTACGGCGTGGGCGGCTCGCCGGGGCCGAAGACCCGGTCGAAGCGCCGCAGCAGCTCCAGATACACGCCGGGGAACGCCGCCCGTGACGCGTCGTCCAGGCCGGTGAGGTCGGGGGTGCGGTGGCGGGGGTAGAGGTGGGCCTCGTACGGCCAGTGCGCGGCGTGCGGGACGAACGCGACCCAGTGCTCGGTGTCCAGGACGATGCGGGCGCCGGCGGCGAGTTCGGCGGCGAGGAGGTCGTCGAAGAGGTTCCCGGCGCCGTACGCCGCCTGGGCGGCGAGCATGCGTTCCGTGCGCGGGGTGGCGAAGGGGTACGCGTAGATCTGGCCGTGCGGGTGGCCGAGGGTGACGCCGATCTCTTTGCCGCGGTTCTCGAAGCAGAAGACCTGTTCGACGCCGGGGAGGCGGGAGAGTTCGGCGGTGCGGTCCGTCCAGGCTTCGAGGACGAGGGCAGCGCGGTCCTCGGTGAGGTCGGCGAAGGACTGGTCGTGCCGGGACGTGAAGACGACGACCTCGCAGCGGCCGGCGCCCGGCATCCGGGTGAAGAGCGCGTCGCCCGCCGGGGGGCCGGGCGGGCCGGTGAGGGACGGGAAGCGGTTCTCGAAGACGACGACCTCGTAGTCGGCGTCGGGGACCTCCGTGAGCCGGTCGCCGGCGGTGGGGCACAGGGGGCACTGGTCGGCGGGCGGGAGGTAGGTGCGGCCCTGGCGGTGGGAGGCGACGACGACCCACTCGCGCAGCAGCGGGTCGAAGCGGGCCTCGGAGGCGGTGCTGGTGGGCTCCAGCGGGCGTTTGTCCACGGCGTCGCGGGGGGTCGGCCGGGCGTCGAAGTAGATCAGCTCACGTCCGTCGGCGAGCCGGGTCGGGGTCTTGTGCACAGGAGCCTCTCCCCAAAAAATCAAACAGAGCCGAACACACTCCATCACAATCGAACAGCTCCGTCAATGGACCCCATATTAAGCCACCAGAGGGCAAATACCTACAATCCGACACCGTATGGTGCATCCTGCCGCCATGACTCACGCTGCCGAAGACCTTCGACTCCCGGTCAACGGGCTCGACTACCTGATCCTGGTCATCTACTTCCTGGTCGTCCTCGGCATCGGCTTCATGGCCCGCCGCAGTATCAAGACCAGCCTGGACTTCTTCCTCTCCGGGCGCTCCCTGCCCGCCTGGATCACCGGTCTGGCCTTCATCGCCGCCAACCTCGGCGCGACGGAGATCCTGGGCATGGCCGCCAACGGCGCGCAGTACGGCGTGTACACCGTGAACTGGTACTGGATCGGCGCCATCCCAGCCATGGTCTTCCTGGGCCTGGTGATGATGCCGTTCTACTACGGCTCCAAGGTCCGGTCCGTGCCGGAGTTCCTGCTGCACCGCTTCGGCCCCGCGTCCCATCTGCTGAGCTCGATCATCTTCGCCGTCTCGGCGGTGCTCATCGCCGGCGTGAACCTCTACGCGATGGCGATCGTGCTCGAGGCCCTGCTGGGGTGGGACCAGTGGGTGGCCATCGTCATCGCCGGGTTCTTCGTCCTCGCGTACATCACCCTCGGCGGTCTGTCCTCGGCGATCTACAACGAGGTCATGCAGTTCTTCGTCATCCTCGCCGCCCTGATCCCGCTGACCGTCCTGGGCCTCAAGCACGTCGGCGGCTGGAGCGGGCTGAGCGACAGCATCACCGCCAGCCACGGCGACAACTTCCTCACCGCCTGGGGCGGTACGGGCATCGGCAACCCCAACCCGCTGGGCGCCAACTGGCTGACGATCATCCTGGGCCTGGGCTTCGTGATGAGCTTCGGGTACTGGACGACGAACTTCGCCGAGGTGCAGCGCGCCCTGTCCGCCAAGAACCTCTCCGCCGCGCAGCGCACGCCGCTGATCGCCGCGTACCCGAAGATCCTGATCCCGCTGATCGTCGTCGTCCCGGGGCTGATCGCCCTGGTCATGGAGCCGACGCTGGGCAAGGAGGGCAGCGGGCTGGAGTACAACGACGCGATCCCGGTGCTGATGCGCGACCTGCTGCCGAACGGTGTGCTGGGCGTCGCGGTCACCGGGCTGCTGGCGGCGTTCATGGCCGGTATGGCGGCGAACGTGTCGTCGTTCAACGTGGTGTTCACCAACGACATCTGGCGGCCGTACCTCAAGCCCGGCATGAGCGACCAGCACTATCTGTCGACCGGCCGGGTGGTCACCGCCGTCGGGGTCGTGATCGGGATGGGGACGGCGTTCATCGCGTCGTCCTTCAGCAACATCATGAACTATCTGCAGACCCTGTTCTCGTTCTTCAACGTGCCGCTGTTCTGCGTCTTCATCATCGGCATGTTCTGGAAGCGGATGACCCCGCAGGCGGGCTTCTGGGGACTGCTGACCGGCACCGTCGCCGCGATGCTCAACTACTTCCTGCTGTACAAGCAGGACATCATCTCCATCCCCTCCGACCAGGGCGCCAACTTCGTCTCGTCGATCGTCGCGTTCGTCGCCGGCGCGGTCGTCATCGGGATCGTCACGCTGGTCACCCGGCCCAAGCCGGTCAGCGAGCTGCAGGGCCTGGTGTACGGGACCCGCTCCCCCGGTCTGGCGGAGGCGCCCGCGCGGGGCGACGACGCCTGGTACCGCCGGCCGGCGCTGCTCGGCTGGGGCGCGGTCATCCTGGCGGCGCTGTGCTACGTGCCGTTCTTCTGATCCCGCCCCCGCCCACCCCCCATCCGCTGTAGGGAGCACCAAGCATGAGCAACGAGGAACCCCTTCCCCCGCATCTGACCGAGACGGAGGCCCTCGCCCAGGAGGTCGAGGAGCTGGAGGCCAAGTCGGCGTCCGCCGCGCGGCTCTTCGACATCCGGCGCATCATCGGCGCGCTCTTCGTCGTGTACGGGATCATCGTCACCGCGATGGGCATCGCCCCGTCCGACTCGGAGCTGGAGAAGGCGCAGGGCGTCAACATCAATCTGTGGACCGGGCTGGCCATGCTGGCGCTGGGCATCCTGTTCCTGCTGTGGATGTACCTGCGGCCGGTCGAACCGCCGTCGGCGGAGGAGATCGCGGAGGCGATGGACCGGCCCGACGTGCACTGACCGAGGGCTACATCCCGTCGTCGGCTCCCGTTACGGAGGCGCGGTCCAGCAGGCCCGTACGGGCCGCCAGGGCCGCCGCCTCCAGCCGGGAGCCGACGCCCAGCTTCATCAGCACCCGCTGCACGTGCGTCCGCGCCGTCGAGGGCGCGATGCCCATCCCGGCCGCGATCAGCCGGGTGTCCTCGCCCTCCGCGACGCGGACCAGCACCTCCACCTCGCGCGGCGTGAGCATCTCCAGCAGCCGCGCGCCCTCGTCGTCGGGCGCGGCGGCCGGGTTCAGCAGCTCGGCGAACGCCCCCTGCAGCAGCTGCGGCGCCACCGCCGACTCCCCGGCGCGGGCCTTGACCATCGCCCGCTCGACGCCCTCGATCCGCTCGTCGTGCCGTACGTAGCCGGAGGCGCCGGCCGCGAACGCCGCCGCGATCCCGCGCGGTGACGGCACCGGGCCCAGCACGACCACGGCCACCTGCGGGCGCTCCTGCTTGATCCGTACGACCGGGTCGAACGCCCCCGGGTCGGCCGGCCGGCTCGTCCCCAGCAGGCACACCTCCGGCGCCCTGCCGATGACCAGCTCCGCGGATCCGGCCGCGGGCGCGGTCGCCGCGAGCACCCGGTGCCCGCGCAGCTTCAGCGCGGAGGCCAGCGCCTCCGCGAGCAAACGGTGGTCGTCGACCACGATGAGCCGCACCGCCATGGCCCGTCCCTCCCCCGACTTGCCCCCGGAAGGTACCCGCCTCCCGGGTCAGAAGCATCCCGGATTACGGAAATCACCGCCATAGGAGGCGACTTCTTCGGATGAGCCGCCCTCAATCCCCCGCGCGCGGCCCGTGTTCCGCGATACGGGCGAAGTCCTCCACCGTCAGCGCCTCCCCCCGCGCCTGCGGCGACACGCCCGCCGCCCGCAGCGCGTCCTCGGCCGCCGGGGCCGAGCCCGCCCACCCCGACAGGGCCGAGCGCAGGGTCTTGCGCCGCTGGGCGAAGGCGGCGTCCACCACGCGGAAGACCTCCGCCCTGGACGCCGTCGTCTCCGGCGGGTCACGGCGTACGAGGGAGACCAGCCCGGAGTCGACGTTCGGCGCGGGCCAGAAGACGTTGCGGCCGATGGACCCGGCCCGCTTGACCTCCGCGTACCAGGCGGCCTTCACCGACGGCACCCCGTACACCTTCGACCCGGGGGCCGCCGCGAGCCGGTCGGCGACCTCCGCCTGGACCATCACCAGGGTGCGCTCGACGGTGGGGAAGTGGGCGAGCATGTGCAGCAGCACGGGGACGGCCACGTTGTACGGCAGGTTCGCCACCAGCGCCGTCGGCTCCGGTCCCGGCAGCTCCCGTACCGTCATCGCGTCGGCGTGGACCAGGGCGAACGCGTCCGCCTTCGCCGGGATCCGGGCCCGGACCGTGGCGGGGAGGGCCGCCGCCAGCACGTCGTCGATCTCCACCGCCGTCACCCACCGCGCCGCGTCCAGCAGCGCCAGGGTGAGCGAGCCGAGGCCCGGCCCCACCTCCACGACCACGTCGTCGGGCCGCACGCCGGCGGTGCGGACGATGCGGCGGACGGTGTTGGCGTCGATGACGAAGTTCTGGCCGCGCTGCTTCGTCGGGCGTACGCCCAGAGCCGCGGCCAGCTCCCGGATGTCGGCGGGCCCGAGCAGGGGGCCGTCGGCGGTAGTGGCACTCACCTGTACAGGTTACGGCCGTCCGTCAGTACGCGAACGCGCGCGCCGTGTTCGCCGCCACCGCCGCGGCCAGCGTATCCAGGTCCACGCCCTTCGACTCCGCCATGGCGCGCAGGGTGACCGGGATCAGGTACGGGGCGTTCGGGCGCCCGCGATACGGGACCGGCGGCAGGAACGGGGCGTCCGTCTCGACCAGGATCAGCTCCAGGGGGGCCACGGCGAGGGCGTCGCGCAGCTGCGGGGCGTTCTTGTACGTGACGTTCCCGGCGAAGGACATGTAGTAGCCCTTGTCCGAGCAGACGCGGGCCATGTCCGCGTCGCCGGAGTAGCAGTGGAAGACGGTCCGCCCGGGCGCGCCCTCCTCGCCGAGGATCCGCAGCACGTCGGCGTGGGCCTCGCGGTCGTGAATGACCAGGGCCTTGCCGTGGCGCTTGGCGATGTCGATGTGCCGGCGGAACGACAGCTCCTGCGCGGCCCGGCCCTCGTCGCCGGTGCGGAAGTAGTCGAGGCCGGTCTCGCCGACGGCCTTCACGTGCGGCAGCGCGGCGAGGGTGTCGATCTCGGCGAGGGCGGCGTCCAGCGCGGTGTCGCCGCCGGCCTCGCGGGCGCCCTGGCGGGACCAGCCGTCGGGGTCGCCGTGGACGATGCGGGGGGCCTCGTTGGGGTGCAGGGCGACGGCGGCCCAGACGTTCGCGTGGGCCGCCGCGGTCTCGGCGGCCCAGTGCGAGCCCTTCACGTCGCAGCCGACCTGGACGACGGTCGTCACGCCGACCTGCGCGGCCTTGGCGAGGGCGTCCTCGACGGTGCCGTCCTGCATGTCCAGATGGGTGTGCGAGTCAGCGACGGCCACCCGCAGCGGCTCGGGCAGGGGCGGCGGCGCGGTCTTGGTCATACGGGTGACTCTACTGGCGCCCAGCGGCCACCCTCAGTGGTAGTGGCTCTCCCAGCCCTTGACCGCCGACCTGACCTGCCCGGACCGCATGATCCGGACCACGTGCTCGCCGCAGTTGAGACACGTGGGCCGGGTCAGCGGCGACGGCACCCGTTCGCCGTCCGCGTGGTAGGTCACGAAGGGACGGCCCCTGGCGTCGGTGTGGTGCGTGATCTCGTAACTCTGCTCCCAGGCGTGCCCGCACCTCATGCACGCGAACGCATACGCCTCGGTGATCGTCTGGCTTGCCTCGCTCATTGCCGTCCGCCTCCTGCCGGAGTGCCCCTCTTCCCTGCCTTCCAGTGGACACCCGATCGACTCCGCCCGCAGCCCGCCCCGCCCCGTTTTGAGACGGATTTTCCCGGTGCATGGGACAACGGCTTTCCTCCGTGGTCAGCCCTTTACTCTGCGCGTTTCCGCTTGGCCGTGACTTTTACCGGCCGAAACCGTCACCGTCCGCGTTCTTTGCCGCAACCACGGCATCGAACACGTCCCGCTTGGGTAGCCCCAGCTCCTGCGCCACCGCCGCGATGGCCTCCTTGCGGCGCTCCCCGGCGGCCTCGCGGACCTCCACCCGGCGCGCCAGCTCCCCGTGCGTCCAGGTCCGGGCCTTCTCCGGGGCGCCCTCGACGACCACGGTGATCTCGCCCCGTACCCCGTCGGCCGCCCAGCCGGCGAGCTCCTTCAGCGGGCCGCGGCGGACCTCCTCGTACGTCTTGGTCAGCTCCCGGCACACGGCGGCGCGCCGCTCGGCGCCGAAGACCTCCGCCATCGCGGTGAGGGTGTCGGCGACGCGGTGGGGGGCCTCGAAGTAGACGAGGGTGCGGCGCTCCCCGGCGACCTCCCTCAGCCGGGTCAGCCGCTCGCCGGCCTTGCGGGGCAGGAAGCCCTCGAAGCAGAAGCGGTCCACGGGCAGCGCGGACACGGCCAGCGCGGTGAGCACGGCGGACGGCCCGGGGGCGGCGGTGACGGTGATCCCCTCCCGTACCGCGGCCTCGACCAGCCGGTAGCCGGGGTCGGACACCGACGGCATCCCCGCGTCGGTGACCAGCAGCACCCGCTGCCCGCCGGTCAGCGCCTCGACGAGCTCGGGCGTACGGGCGGACTCGTTGCCCTCGAAGTACGACACGACCCGCCCCCGCGGCTCCACCCCCAGCGCCTGGGTCAGCCGCCGCAGCCGCCGGGTGTCCTCGGCGGCGATGACGTCGGCGGCGCCGAGCTCGGCCGCGAGACGCGGCGAGGCGTCGGCGGGGTCGCCGATGGGGGTACCGGCCAGTACGAGAAGCCCCGTGGGGCTGGGTGCGGTGTCCACGGGGTCAGTCTGCCCTGCGCGGTGCATGACGCGCGTAACGGGGCATCGGGGCTCGGGCCCACCCCGGGCAAGGGGGAGCGCCCCTAGGATGCCCCTCGTGAGCAGCGACACGGCGACCGAGGCCGCACCCCAGGTGGACGACGACGCCGCGCGCTGGTGGCCGGCCCGGCTGCGGCGCTTCGGGTACGTGGCGCCGGCGCCGGTCACCAGCCGGGACCGGCTGGTCCCGCCGTACGCCCGCGGCGGGGCGGGGGTGTGGCGGCTGCTGGGCGCGAGCCCGGCGGGCGCCGAGCGGCTGGTGCGGCTGTCCGCGTGGGGCGGGCCGCTGCTGGTGGCGCTGTTCGCGGGGCTGATCCGGTTCTGGCGGCTGGGCAGTCCGCACGCGGTGATATTCGACGAGACGTACTACGCCAAGGACGGCTGGTCGCTGCTCCAGCAGGGGTACGAGGGGGTGTGGCCGAACGACGCCAACGCGAAGATCCTGGCCGATCCGCAGACGATCCCCCTCTCCGCCGATCCGGCGTATGTGGTGCATCCGCCGGTGGGGAAGTGGGTGATCGCCCTCGGGGAGTGGATGTTCGGGCTGACGCCCTTCGGCTGGCGGTTCATGACGGCCGTGCTCGGGACGCTGTCGGTGCTGATGCTGTGCCGGATCGGGCGGCGGCTGTTCCGGTCGACGCTGCTGGGGTGTCTGGCCGGGGCGCTGATGGCGGTCGACGGGCTGCATTTCGTGATGAGCCGGACGGCGCTGCTGGATCTGATCGTGATGTTCTGGGTGCTGGCGGCGTTCGGGTGCCTGCTGGTGGACCGGGACCGGTTCCGTGCGCGGCTGGCCGCCGCGTTGCCCCCTGATGGGCGGCCGGATGCCGCCGTGGCGCAGTCGCTGATGTTCCTGTGGCGGCCGTGGCGGCTGGGGGCGGGGGTGTTCCTGGGGCTGGCGGCCGGGACCAAGTGGAACGGGGCCGTGTATCTGGCGGCGTTCGGGATCCTGATGGTGCTGTGGGACGCGGCGTCGCGGCGGGTGGCGGGGGCGCGGTGGGCGCATCTGCGGGCGCTGGCGCGGGATGTGCCGATGGCGCTGGCGGTCGTGCCGGTCGCCGTCGCGACGTATCTGGCGAGCTGGACGGGATGGTTCGCGACGTCGGACGGCTACTACCGGAACTGGGCGGCGGACCGCGGGGGGTGGGAGTGGACGAAGCCGCTGCGGTCGCTGTGGCACTACCACGCCGAGGTGTGGAACTTCCACGTCGGCCTCACCGCCTCGCACCGGTACGAGTCCAACCCGTGGAGCTGGCCGCTCGCGGGGCGCCCCGTCTCGTACTTCTGGGAGGGCCCGAAACCCGGCCAGGCCGGCTGCCCCGCCTCGGCCGGCCAGGACTGCGCCCGCGAGGTCCTCGCCCTGGGCACGCCGCTGCTGTGGTGGCTGGGCGTGGCGGCCGCGGTCTACGCGATCTACCGCTGGCTGCTGCGCCGCGACTGGCGCTCGGGGGCGATCCTGTGCGGGCTCGCGGCGGGGTGGCTGCCGTGGCTGCGGTACCAGGAGCGGACGATCTTCTACTTCTACGCGGTGGTCTTCGTCCCGTTCCTCTGCCTCGCGGCGGCCCAGCTGCTGGGCGCACTCGCCGGACCGCCGGGGTCGTCGGAGCGGCGGCGGGCCGTGGGGGTGGTGGCGGGGGGTGTGCTGGTCCTGCTGATCGTGTGGAACTTCGTCTACTTCTTCCCGATCTATACGGGTCAGACGATCCCCCGCGAGGAGTGGAGCAACCGGATGTGGTTCCCGACGTGGATCTAGGGGCGGGGCGCGGGCGCAGGCTTTACGCCGTGGGGTGGTTCGTTGCCGCCGTGCTCTCGCTGGGAGGGGTCGGGTGGGAAGCCGTGGACTGCGTCGCGGCGCTCGGCGCCGGGCCGGCGGGGACGGTGCGGCTCGATCACTGCGCGAGCCCCGACGGGGAGACGCGTGTCTGCCGGGGGGTCTTCCGCTCGGACGGCGGGGTACGCGGCGGGCGGGTCAGGCTGGAGTCGCGCAGTCGGACCGGCAGCACGATAGCCGTGACGCGAACGCTTCTCGGACAGTACGTGCAGCGATCCGGCATCTCCGCCGCGAACACCGGCCTCGGAGCGGTGGTCTTCGCGACCTGCGGCGTCCTGTTCGTGGTCTTCGGCAGGCGCGAACTGCGCGCAGTGCCCCGGCCGTAACGACCGGGGCACTGGCGCCCCCCGTTTCCCCCTGGTCAGTCAGCCTTCGGGCGGGTGGTTACCACCAGCCCGCACTGTCGATCAGTCGTGGTCTGCGGGCCCGGGCGCGTCCGCCCGTTGACCCCACGTCGGGGAGCCTAGGCCGGAAAGGATCTCCGGCCTGTGCGAGCCGTGCGGCACTTCTTCGCGATGCGTGCGGGGAGCCTGGTGGGGGGCGTCAGAAGCCCCTCGGCAACGCCAACGGGTCACCGGCTGATGCTCCGGTGACCCGTTTCGACGCTCGGACAGGGGGATCTGGTCTCCGGCTACCGCTGCGCGAAAACCTCGTCGGCGGTCGACGCGGTAAGCGCGCGGTCGAGCCAGGTGCGAATGGTGTCGGAGTCGGTGCACGCGACCACGTGGGCACGCTGCTCATCGGCCAGCGCGATGCCACGCCGCTCAAGGACGAACAACACCGCGTCGATCCCGCCCTCCGCTTTACCCTGGGCCTCGCCTTCGGCGCGAAGGCGTTGGGCGAGTGTGCCCTGGTACTGGGAGATGTCCATGGTCATCAGCTTTCTCCAGATCTCCAGTGCTGCCGGGACGGAACTCAGACCACTCTCGGCGAGTTCGGCATACGGAAGTGCGGTCTCTTCGTCCTGCTTTGTCAGTGCCGTCGCCAGCGCTCTCAGTATGACATCGGCGTCCACTTCACGGGCATGGACGATCGCCGACAGCGTGGCGAGAGCGATGTCCGCCGCCGCCTCTGCCTCGTCCGTCACGCGGGGCACGTTGTGCGGGCCCAGGACCAGGCAGCGCAGGGTGATGGCCTCCAGTTGAGGTGGGCCGATGGTGAACGGCTTCTGGGCCCAGCGGGCCGTTCGTTCGTCCTGGCAGACGACCAGCAGCACCGGCGGGACGGTGTACTTGGCGTACAGATGGGCCATGTAGTACGCCCAGCTGGACGGCTTGTCCGGGTCCGGCTTGCCCTGGGCCTCCACCGCCAGCAGATAGCTGGAGCCGTCCGGGTTGTCGCAACGCATGAGAGTGTCCACGCGGCGCTCGAGCGGTTTGAACTCCGTCAGGTCCGAGGGGAGCTGGGTCACCGATACGGGATCGGCGAACTCCAGCCCCAGCCTGCGGAAGGTACGGGCGAAGACGCCGGGATCCTCCTGGAATACCCGATGCATCGCCTCATGAGATGAACTCACCATAGTTCTGACGCTAAACGCACCCCCACCCGCAAATTCGTTTCTGCTACCCGGAGTTCACCCGTGGGGATGAACAAGCCCCGAGCGCGCTGACCGCTCGTCCGACACCAGCACCTCCGCGCGATACGCCTGCGGAGTCGTGCGCGCAGGGCGCGGAAGCTGCGGCTGAACGCCGTCGCGTTCGGGAGGTCCCAGCGGGCGGCGATGACGTGGACCGGGGTGCGGTACGGCTGTGGGCGGGTCAGGTCCGCATGGCAGCGGTCCAGGTGGCTGTGGCGGATCGTCGCCGCGACGCCATCGCCGTCGGGGCTGGGCCAGGAGCGCTCCCATCCCCATGACGGAGTCCACGACTCCCCCCGTCGCGCCCCGAGCAGGATTCGTACGGCCGCGAGGTGTCCCACAGCACCGACACGCCTGCCGGGCAGGTCACCCCCCGTGCGGAGGCCGGGCGCCGGGAGAGCCCGCGGGTACAGTTGTTCGTGGCGTACGGCGAGGCCCCGGGCGTCAGCCGTACGGTCCCTGCTTGTCCCCTCGGGGTCAGCCCGAGCGCGACAGGTTTTTGGTGTCTTCCTCTCCGATACGTATACGTACTCCCCACGCCCTCGTCCCCGCCTGGATGTCCCACCCGAGGGTGTGGCGGACCGAGGTGCTGGCGGGGCTGGTCGTCGCGCTGGCGCTGATACCCGAGGCCATCTCGTTCTCCGTGATCGCCGGGGTCGAGCCCGCCGTGGGGCTGTTCGCCTCCTTCACCATGGCCGTCGCCATTTCGGTCTTCGGGGGGCGGCGGGCGATGATCTCCGCCGCCACGGGGGCCGTGGCCCTGGTCATCGCGCCGCTGAACCGGGAGTACGGGCTCGGGTATCTGGTCGCCGCGGTGATTCTGGCCGGGGTGTTCCAGATCGTGCTGGGGGCCGTGGGGATCGCGCGGCTGATGCGGTTCGTGCCGCGGAGCGTCATGGTCGGGTTCGTGAATTCGCTGGCGATCCTGATCTTCGCCGCGCAGATTCCCGAGGTGCGGGACGTGCCGTGGGCCGTGTATCCGCTGGTCGCGGGGGGTCTGGCGCTGATGGTGTTCTTCCCGAGGGTGACCCGCGTCGTGCCCGCGCCCCTCGTGACCGTCGTCGTCCTCACCGTGATCACCGTCGCCGCCGGGATCGCCGTACCGACCGTGGGGGACAAGGGTGAGCTGCCGTCCGCGCTGCCCGTGCCGGGGCTGCCGGACGTGCCGTTCACCATGGACACGCTGACCACGATCGCCCCGTACGCGCTCGCCGTGGCGCTCGTCGGGCTGATGGAGTCGCTGATGACCGCCACCCTGGTCGACGACCTCACCGACACGTCCTCGAACAAGACCCGCGAGTCGATCGGGCAGGGCCTCGCCAACATCGTCACCGGGTTCTTCGGCGGTATGGGCGGCTGCGCCATGATCGGGCAGACGATGATCAACGTGAAGGTGTCCGGTGCCCGCACCCGGGTGTCGACGTTCCTCGCCGGGGTGTTCCTGATGGTGCTGTGCGTCGTCTTCGGGCCCGTCGTCTCCGACATCCCGATGGCCGCCCTGGTCGCCGTCATGGTCATGGTGTCCGTCGCCACCTTCGACTGGCACTCGATCGCGCCGAGGACGCTGAAGCGGATGCCCGGCGGCGAGATCACCGTCATGGCGATCACCGTGGCCTGCGTCGTCGCCACCAGCAACCTCGCGATCGGCGTCGTCGCCGGCACCCTCACCGCCATGGTCGTCTTCGCCAAGCGCGTCGCGCACGTCGCCGACGTCACCGCCGTCACGGACCCCGACGGCAGCACCGTGGTCTACCGGGTCACCGGTGAGCTGTTCTTCGGTTCCTCCAACGAACTCGTCGGCCGCTTCGACTACGCCGGCGACCCCGCGCGGGTCGTGATCGACCTCGGCGCGGCCCACGTCTGGGACGCCTCCTCCGTCGCCGCCCTCGACGCGATCGAGGCGAAGTACGCCCGGCACGGCAAGACCGTCGAGATCACCGGCCTCAACGCCCCCAGCGCCGAACTGCGCGAACGGCTCACCGGCGAGCTCGCCGCCGGACACTGACCGGGTACCCGGGCCCAGCCCCGTGCCTTAGGGTGCCAGGCACAGGGGTGGTATTCGCGAGGCGGCGAGGGAGCTGCGGCACTATGTGGGACGGCCAGCAGGGGCAGGGCGGTGTGGGGGGCGCCGGCCGTTCACGGGACAGGAGCCAGGAGGGGTACGGGTACGGGTACGGGCAGCAGCAGCCGGGACCGTACGGACAGCCGGCCCACGGGGGACAGCAGCCGCCCACCGTCCCCGAACAGGGCGGCCCCCGGCTCGGCTACTACCAGACGATGCGCCAGCAGCAGGCGACCCCACCGGCCCCCGCGCACCCTCCCGCGCAACCGCCCACCCACGGCGGCCGCCGCCGTAAGCCCGCCGAGAAGCCCCCGTGGCAGAAGTGGGCCCTCATCGGGGGCGCCGCGGCCGTGGTGATCGCCGCCGCCGGATTCGGCACGTACGCCATGGTCGGCGGCGACGAGGGCCCCGGCGTCCAGGAGACCGCCGCCAAAATCAACACGGCGCCCCCCACCGCCCAGGAGGTCGGCGCCACCGGCAAGCGATTCCTCAAGGCGTGGACCACCGGCCAGACCGCGAAGGCCGCCGTCCTCACCGACGACGCCACCGGCGCCCAGGCCGCGCTGCAGGCGTACACGACGGACGTCGCCGTCACGAAGCTCGCCGTCTCCCCCGGCACCCCGCTGGGCGGGAAGCTGCCGTACACCGTCCGCGCGCAGGTGAAGCACGGCGAGGTGACGGCGCCGTGGTCGTACGAGGCGCAGCTGACCGTCGTCCGGGACAAGCGGACCGGGCGGGCCGTGATCGACTGGCAGCCCTCGATCCTGCACCCCAAGCTCGGCGAGGGCGAGACGCTGCACCTCGGCGAGCAGGACGCCCCGCCGGTGAAGGCGCTGGACCGCACCGGCAAGGAGCTGGACCTCAAGACGTATCCGTCGCTGGCGCCGGTGGTCGACAGCCTGCGCGAGAAGTACGGGAAGAAGGCCGGCGGCAGCGCCGACGTCGAGATCTGGATCGAGCCCGCGAAGGCGGAGAAGGGCGAGAAGGCCACCTCCCCCGAGACCCTCCTCGTGCTGGCCGAGGGCAAGCCCGGCTCGGTGAAGACGACGCTCGACGCGAAGCTGCAGGCCGTCGCCGAGGCGCAGGTGAAGAAGGCCGGCAAGTCGTCCGTCACGGCGGTGCGCCCGAGCACCGGCGAGATCCTCGCCCTCGCCAACTCCCCGGCCGGCGGCTTCGACACCGCCCTGCAGGGCTCCCTCGCGCCCGGGTCGACGATGAAGGTCGTCACCGCGTCGCTGCTGCTGGACAAGGGGCTCGCGGAGAGCACCAAGGAGCATCCCTGCCCCAAGTACGTGACGTACGGGAACTGGAAGTTCCAGAACGTCGACAAGTTCGAGCTCCCCGAGGGCTCGACCTTCGCGCAGTCCTTCGCCAACTCCTGCAACACCGCGTTCATCGGCATGGCCCCCAAGCTGAAGGACGACGACCTGACCAAGCAGGCCCGCGACGTCTTCGGCATCGGCCTGAACTGGGCGGCCGGCGTCTCCACCTTCGACGGCCGCGTCCCCGTGCAGACGAAGGCGCAGATGGCCGCCTCGCTGATCGGGCAGGGCGGCGTACGGGCCAATCCGCTGGTCATGGCGTCCGTGTCGGCGACGGTCAAGTCCGGTGTCTTCAAGCAGCCGTACCTCGTCGACCCCGCGTACGACGGCCGCACGCTGGCGAAGGCGCCGCGCACGATGAAGCCGGAGTCGCTGGCGCAGCTGCGCGGCATGATGAAGGAGACCGTGATCTGGGGCACGGCGGCGGAGGCCCTGAAGGGTGTCGGCGGTGACGTCGGCGCCAAGACGGGCACGTCGGAGGTGGACGGGCAGAAGAAGCCGAACGCCTGGTTCACCGCGTACCGCGACGACATCGCGGCGGCGGCGGTGGTCCCGGAGACGGGGCACGGCGGCGAGTTCGCGGGTCCGCTGGTCCGGGCGCTGCTGACGGCGGGCTGAGAAGTCGTTCGACGGGCTAATGCTTGAACCATTAGCCTCCTGTCCATGTCTCTCGATAACAGCCTCGCCCACCCCCGCTTCGCCGCCGCCCTCGCCGAGCTCGGGCTGGAGGTCGAGGTACGGCGCTTCCCGGACGCCACCCGGACCGCCGCGCAGGCGGCCGAGGCAGTGGGGTGCGCGCTCAGCCAGATCGTCAAGTCGCTGATCTTTGAGGCGGACGGGCGGCCGGTGCTGGTGCTGATGGACGGCTCGTCGCGGGTGGACATCGAGCTCGTACGGGCCGAGCTGGGCGCGGCGGAGGTGGGCCGGGCGGACGCCGGCCTGGTGCGGCGGACGACGGGGTACGCGATCGGCGGGGTGCCGCCCTTTGGGCACGTCGAGCGGACCCGGGTGCTGGCCGACCGGGGGCTGCTGGAGCACGACGTGGTGTGGGCGGCGGCGGGTGATCCGCACACGGTGTTCCCGATGGAGCCGAAGGCGCTGGTGGCGCACGCCGGGGCGACGGTGGCCGACGTACGCGAACGGTCTTGACGGGCACGGTGGTCGCGGCCGTCCTGGCCGCGGCCCTGCTGCACGCGTCGTGGAACGCGATCGCGCACGGGATCAGGGACCAGCTGATCGCCTTCACGGTGATCGGTGTCGCCGACACGGTGTTCATGCTTCCGCTGGTCGTGTTCAGCCCGGTCCCGGCCGCCGGTGCGTGGCCGTGGCTGCTGGCCTCGGTCGCCATTCACATCGTCTACCAGGCGCTGCTGATGCGGTCCTTCTCGCTGGGCGACTTCGGGCAGGCGTATCCGATAGCGCGCGGCACGGCGCCGCTGGTCGTCACGGTGGTGGCGGTGTTCGCCGTGGACGAGACGCTGTCCGGCGCACAGGCGCTGGGGGTGGCGCTGGCGACCGCGGGTCTGCTGGCCATCGCGCTGTGGGGCATACGGGGCAAGGGCGGCCGGCGCCCGCACTGGCCGGCGATCACCGCCGCGGTGGCGACGGGGCTGTCCATAGCGACGTACACCGTGGTCGACGGTGTCGGGGTCCGGAGCTCGGACACCGCGATCGGCTACACGGCCTGGCTGATCTTCCTGATGGGTCCGATCATCCCGGTGTACGCGCTGGTCACCCGGCGCGGTGAACTCTCCGGGCAGATCCGCCCGTACGTGCTGCGCGGGCTGGTCGGCGGCCTGATGTCGTCCGCCGCGTACGGCCTCGTCCTGTGGGCCCAGACGAAGGCGCCGCTCGGTCCGGTGGCCGCGCTGCGGGAGTCGAGCATCATCGTGGGGGCGGCGATCGGGGCGGTGTTCTTCAAGGAGCGGTTCGGGGCGCCGCGGATGGCGGCGGCGGTGCTCATGGTGGCGGGGATCGGGCTGATGCTGCGGGCGGGGTGAGGGCGCCGGAGGCGCGCGCACCGTTTCCTTGCGGTCACAGCTCTGCCACAGTGGCAGCTTCAGGCCCGTTCGCCCCGGGATGATGGGCGGGTTCGGACGGGACGCGACTACAGGGGGTAGGTCGGCCATGGCATATCCGGGACCGATACCAGGAGCGCCGCCGATGGGACGGCCGCGGGCCGGCGCGACGGTGACAGCCGGGGTTCTGCTGCTGCTGTTCGGGCTCACGGTCGTCTCCTGGATGATCTACGACTTCGAGTTCGCCGAGGTCGGCCCCGGCAAGTTCCTCCAGGGGCTCTTCGATCCGCGGGTGTACGCGGGCCCGGAGCTGTTCGGCCCGCAGATCTGGGCGATGACCGTCGTGCTGCTGACGGTCGGCATCCTCGCGGCGGCGCAGCGTCCGGGGGCACGGGGCGGGGCCCTGGTCGCCGCCTGGGTGATGCTGGCGGTCTCCGCCCGTGAGCTGACGGGACTGGCGAAGTCGGACGGGTTCCGCGCGATGTACATGCGGGGCAGCGACCTCGAGGTCGTGGTCGTCACCACATGGGTGGCCGCGGTGCTCATCTCGGTGACGGTGCTGATCATGCTGATGCTGCCGGATCCGGACGCCCCGGCGCCCGTTCCGGGCGGTCCGCAGGCGGTGGGCGGTGCGCTGCTGCTGTTCCTCGGGGCGGTGGCGGTGGCCTGGATCGTGCGCCTGCTGGCATCGGACACGTACAGCCTGAGTACGGAGGACTACTTCCATCACCTGGCGGACGCCTCGTTCCAGAACAGTGTGGTGATCGGCGGGACTCCGATGGTGTACGACGCGGTGTTCGCGCTCGCCCTGCTGGTGCTCGGCGCGCTGGCGCTGACGGGACGGGCGGCGGCCCGGGGCGGCGCGGTGACGCTGGCGGCGGTGCTGCTGTACCTCGCGGTGCGGGAGATGATCGGGCTGAGTCTCGGCGGGGGCGCGTCGCTCGACGATGCGGCGATGGCGGGTCGCTATCCGGGCTGGTCCGACGTCGGGCAGACCACGGAGGGCAAGCTCTCCCTCGCCACGACCGTCGGTCAGGCCGTGCTCTGCGTCGTCGTGATCATCGTGATGACCGCTGCCGGCCGCCGGGGCGCGACCTCGCCTCCGACCGGAATCCGCAGAACGCCAACGTGGGCGGGGTCTGTGGATCGTCGAGACACTGGCAAACCAGTGGGGCATGGACGACCGCCCACTGGGCAAGCTCGTGTGGGCGGTGGTCACTG
>NZ_WEGJ01000067.1 GCF_009604385.1 Streptomyces smaragdinus | reverse complement strand
CAACGCCGCACTGTGACCGCCGTACTCGCCGCCGTCGGACTGCTCCTCGCGGGCTGTACGTCGGACGGGGGTGACGGCGGGGATCCGGGACCGTCGCGGGAGTCGAAGGCCCGGGGCACGGGGTCCGCATGGTTGTCGGCGCCCTCCTCATCGCCCTCATCGCCGGTGGCGTCGGCGGTGGCCTCGGCATCTGGTACGAGCGCAACGGCGGCGTCGGCGGCTCCATCAGCCTCGATCAGTCGCCCGTCGACGGCGACCTCGACCGCGCCCCCGACAGCGTCGCCGGTATCGCCCGCGCCGCCCTGCCCAGCGTCGTCACCATCCATGTCAGCGGGGGCTCCGAACAGGGCACCGGCACCGGCTTCGTCCTCGACAAGTCCGGCCACATCCTGACGAACAACCACGTCGTGGAGCCGGCCGCCGAGGGCGGCGACATCACCGTCACGTTCAACCACAACGAGTCCGCCCGCGCCGAGATCGTCGGCCGCGACTCCGGCTACGATCTCGCCGTGATCAAGGTCAGCGGCGTCTCCGGCCTCAAGCCCCTGCCGCTGGGCAACTCCGACTCCGTGGCCGTCGGCGACCCGGTGATCGCGATCGGTGCCCCGTACAACCTGGCCAACACGGTGACCTCCGGCATCATCAGCGCCAAGGAGCGCCCGATCACCGCCGGCGGCGAGACGGAGGGCAGCGACGTCAGCTATGTCGACGCCCTGCAGACCGACGCCCCGATCAACCCCGGCAACTCCGGCGGCCCCCTGCTCGACAAGAAGGGCCGCGTGATCGGCATCAACAGCGCGATCCGCGCCGCCGACGCCCCCGAGGGCGGCGAGGACGGCAGCCAGGGCGGCTCCATCGGCCTGGGCTTCGCGATCCCCGTCAACCAGGGCAAGCGCGTCGCCGAGGAGCTGATCAACACCGGCAAGGCCGAGCACCCCGTGATCGGCGTCACACTGGACATGCAGTTCGCCGGGGACGGCGCCAAGGTCGGCGAGTCCGAGGGCAGTACGTCCTCGGTGACACCGGGCGGTCCGGCCGCCCAGGCCGGCGTCCGGGCGGGCGACGTGATCACCGCGGTCGACGGCAAGCCGGTGCACAACGGCGAGGAGCTGATCATCAGGATCCGCGCCCACCGTCCGGGTGACAAGCTCACCCTCAGCATCGAGCGCGAGGGCTCCAAGCGCTCCGTCGACGTCGTGCTGGGCGCCTCGAACGGTGATTGATCAAGTCCTGACCAGGTAGTTCATCCAACGGTCGGCCGTGCGCGGCCGACCGTTGCCGGTCCGTTACCCCCGCGCTCCCCCGGGCGCCAGGTACTGTGAATGGGTTCCGGTCCGGCCACGAGCCGCGGGCCGTCGGGTAACTGCTGCAAGGAGACGCCAGGTGTTCTTCGACATAGGACCCCTCGAGCTGATCGCGCTCATCATCCTTGCCGTGCTCATCTTCGGTCCCGACAAGCTGCCGAAGGTGATCCAGGACGTCGCCGGGATGATCCGCAAGCTGCGGGAGTTCTCCGACAGCGCCAAGGAGGACATCCGGCGCGAGCTCGGCCCCGAGTTCAAGGACTTCGAGTTCGAGGACCTCAACCCCAAGAAGTTCGCCAAGAAGCACCTCCTGGACAACGAGGACCTGGGCCTGAAGGAGCTGACCGGCAGCTTCGACCTCAAGAAGGAGATGGCCGAGGTCAGCGACGCGGCGCGGACGGTCGGCGACGTACGCGAGGACGGCAGGGGTGACACGGACACGAAGTCCCGCACGAGCCTGACCAAGGAAACCCCGGCCGAGGGCAAGAGCGTCGCCCCGTACGACGCGGACGCGACCTGACCGCGACGCGACCGCCACCTGAACGGACCAGATATCAGACAGAATGTCTGGGGCACCGCACCCGGGTGGTTATTCTCATGAACCATGAAGACTACGAGTCGGTCGGGGACGGCGAGTGCGGCACCACCTCCCGAGGAGGCCACCGCGCCGCCGGGGGAGTCGCGGGTCGTCGACGGATTCCTGCGCGCGTCGTTCCCCTTCTACGGGCTGGACCAGGCCTTCACCGGCAGCCGCTGGCTGCTGCGGACGGGCATCGGCGCGGACGGCGACGTCGAGCACGGCGCCACGGGCCACGGTGACACCCCCTCCTATCTCGCCGAGGCGGGTCTGCGTGACCACCGCTTCACGGTCGTCGTGACGGTCGCCAGCCGCCCGGTGCGGCGCAGCCAGGACGGTACGGGCGTGCTGGACGCCACCTCGGTGTCCAGCGCCGCGTGGCTGGCCGGCTCGGGGCTGCTGAGCTGCACCTGGCCGGCCCGGATGGAGCGTTCGATGCGCGAGGACTGGCTGGCGCAGCAGACGGGCGTCGCCTGGGATCTGGCGGACGAGCTGCAGGGACCCGGCTGGTCGACGCTGACGCTGCCGGTCGACGGCGAGCCGGTGCCGTTCCACTACCGGGAGTCCGAGTACGGCTGGGTGCTGGCCGGCGGCGCCCGCAGCGGTGTGCATGTGGGCGCGTACGGGCGGGGGATGAGCGCGTACGGGCTGGCCTTCTCGGCGATCGAGGACATCAGCGGCTACGAGTGACCCGCACCTGAGCGAAGGGGCTTCCCGCCGGCCGGCGGGAAGCCCCTTCGTCGTACGACCGGGCGATCAGAACTTGTTGCGCGGCGTCAGCCCCAGCGACAGCCCCGACAGCCCGCGCTGGCGCCCGCTCAGCTTGCCCGCGACGGCGCGCAGGGCCGAGCCGGCGGGGGAGTCGGGGTCGGTCAGCACGACCGGCTTGCCCTCGTCGCCGCCCTCGCGCAGCCGGACGTCGATCGGGATCGAGCCGAGGACGGGCACGGTGGCGCCGGTGGTCTTCGTCAGGCCCTCGGCGACCTTCTGCCCGCCGCCGGTGCCGAAGACGTCCACCATCTCGTCGCAGTGCGGACAGGGCAGCCCGGACATGTTCTCCACCACGCCGACGATCTTCTGGTGCGTCTGTACGGCGATCGAACCGGCCCGCTCGGCCACCTCCGCCGCCGCCTGCTGCGGGGTCGTCACGACCAGGATCTCGGCGTTCGGGACCAGCTGCGCCACGGAGATGGCGATGTCGCCGGTGCCGGGCGGCAGGTCGAGGAGCAGGACGTCGAGGTCGCCCCAGAAGACGTCGGCCAGGAACTGCTGCAGCGCGCGGTGGAGCATCGGGCCGCGCCAGACGACCGGGGCGTTGCCCGGGGTGAACATGCCGATGGAGATGACCTTCACGCCGTTGGCGGACGGCGGCATGATCATGTTCTCGACCTGGGTCGGCTTGCCCTCGACGCCCAGCATGCGCGGGACGGAGTGGCCGTAGATGTCCGCGTCGACGACGCCGACCTTCAGCCCGTCGGCTGCCATCGCCGCCGCCAGGTTGACGGTCACCGAGGACTTGCCGACGCCGCCCTTGCCGGATGCCACCGCGTACACCCGGGTCAGATTGCCGGGCCTGGCGAACGGCACCTCGCGCTCGGCCTGGCCGCCGCGCAGGCTCGTCGCGAGCTCCTTGCGCTGCTCGTCGCTCATCACGTCGAGCTCGACGGTGACGCTTGTCACACCCGCGACCCGCTGTACCGCCTCGGTCACCCGGGAAGTGAGCGTCTCGCGCATCGGGCAGCCGGCGATCGTGAGATAGACGCCGACCGCGACGGTACCGTCCGCCCCGATCTCGACCGACTTGACCATGCCGAGGTCGGTGATCGGCCGGTGGATCTCCGGGTCGTTCACCGTCGCGAGTGCTTCGCGCACCGCATCTTCCGTAGGAGCCATGCCCCCCAGAGTACGGCCGGTCGGGTGCCGCGCCCCACCGCCCCGGGACGAGAGGTCCGACACGCCCGGTACTCTCTCCGGCAGCCCGCGGGGTCGGACGAGAGGCAGTGGTGATGAGGCAGGCGGCGGTGGCGGCGGTGGCGTGCGCGGTGGTCGCGGCGTTGGGATCCGGCTGCTCACTCCTGCCGGGCGACGAGGACCCGGACAAGGGCACCAACGGCGTCGGGAAGCTGCCCGCGGACCAGATCGAGGCCAAGACGCTGGCGGCGGCGCGCAAGGCGTCCTCGGTGCGGCTGTCGGGCAGCGTGGTCTCCGGCGGCAAGGTCTTCACGCTCGACATGCGGCTGACGAACGACGGCGGCACGGGCGAGGTCTCGACGAAGGGCAGCACGTTCTCCGTGCTGCGGGTCGACAAGGACCTCTATCTGAAGGCCGACGACAACTTCTGGCTGGAGAAGGGCTCCGCCGGCAAGGAGCCCACCGACGGCGACGTCGAGGCGGCGCAGAAGCTCGACGGGATGTTCGTGAAGGTGCCGGAGGACGACGCCTCGTACAAGCAGCTGTACGGCTTCACCGACCGCAAGGTGCTGCTCGACGGGCTGATCGAACTGCACGGCGACGTGGAGACCGGCGACCGCACGGAGGTGGACGGCGTCCGCACCATCGGCATCGTCGTGGACGGCGGCGACGGCGGCAGCCTCGCGGTGTCCCTGGAGGGCACCCCGTATCCGCTGCGGGTGGAGCGCGCGGGCGGTGCGGGCGTGCTGGAGCTGGGCTCCTGGGGCGAGGAGTTCGAGGTGAAGGCGCCGCGCAAGGAGGAGGTCGTGGACTACGGGGACGAGGTCGCCGGGGACTGAGGGGGCTACTTCCCCCGGCGCCGGAACAGCAGCTTCGGCAGCCCCGCCGGGATCGGCCGGCGGGTGATGTTCGGCGTCGGTACGGGGCGGGCGGCCAGGGAGTCGTCCGGGAGCCGCTCGTCGGGGGCGCCGGTCGCCTCGAGGCGCAGGACGCGGCACTCGCGGGCCCAGCGCCCGGTCATCTGCTCCCCGTCGGGGGCGTTCAGCCGCTTGCCCTTGAGCTCGGCCACGGCCGCCGTCCACGCCTCACCATTCGGCGCCAGCTCACTGACCTTCGCGTCCCAGGCGACGATCCGCCCGCCCTTGTCCTTGCTGCGGGCGACGACCCGGACCAGCGCGCCCTCCTCGAGCCCGGACAGCGGCTGCTCCTGCCCGCCGCCGACGACATGCACGGCACCGTCGAGCCAGGCGTGCCACAGGGCACGGCCGTCGACCCAGAGCAGGCCGGACTTCTTCGAGGCTTCCTCGATCAGGGCGGTGCCGAGCGTCGTCATGTGATCGAGGGTAGCGGGCGGTACGACGGCGGTGTACGTCGTCCTTACACTGACGTCATGCCCCAGGTCACCGCCACCGAACGCCCCGCTCCGCCCCTCGCCGGGCCGGTGCGGGCGACCGGTGCGCCGGTGGACCTGATGCTGCTGGCGGTCGCCGTCACGGGCGTCTCCTTCTCCGCGCCGCTCATCGCGTCGATGGCCGCCCCGGCGCTGGCGATCGCCTTCTGGCGCAACGCCATGGCCGTGGGCGTCCTCGCCCCGACGGTCCTGCTCCGCCGGGGACTGCGGGCGGAGATACGCGGGATGAGCCGCCGCACGCTCACCCTCTGCGTGGCCTCCGGCGCCCTGCTGGCCGTGCACTTCGGTCTCTGGCTGCCCAGCCTGAAGCTGACGTCGGTCGCCTCCGCGACGGCGCTGGGCACGACGACCCCGGTCTGGACGCTGCTCCTCCTGCGCCTGCGCGGCCACCGCGCTGCTCCCCTGGTCTGGGCGGGGGCGGCCCTGGCGATGGCGGGCGTGATCGTCCTCACGGGCGTCGACCTCACCCTCTCGCCCGAGGCCCTGCTGGGCGACGCCCTGGCCCTGGGCGGCGGCATCGCGGCGGCGGGCTACGTCCTGCTGGGCGCGGAGGTCCGCCGGACGGTGTCCACCACGTCGTACACCCTGTGGTGCTACGGCGTCTGCGCGGCCGCCCTGCTGGCGACGTGCCTCGTGTCCGGTACGGACCTGGGCGCCGGCTACACGGCGGAGACGTGGCTGAAGCTGGCGGCCCTGACCGTGGCGGCCCAACTCCTGGGCCACACCCTGTTCAACCGCGTGGTACACGGCCTGGGCGCCACGGTCACCTCGACGGCAATCCTCCTGGAGGCCCCGGGAGCGGCCCTGATCGCGGCAATCTGGCTCGGCCAAACCCCACCGCCGGGGGTGTACGTCGGCCTGGCGGTGATCCTGGGCGGCCTGGTCCTGGTGGTACTGGGCGGCCGCCGGAGGAACACGACCCCCAGCCCTCCCATCGCCTAGTCGCGTCGTCGGGTGCGGTTGCGCTTCCTCCGCCTTCGCTCCGGGGCGATGCGGCGTTTGAGGACTCCGGCCGAAGGCCGGATGCGCGAAAGCCGACGCAACCGCACCCTCAAAGCCACCCGTTCCGGCGAAAGCCCCTCCGCATGACGGCGCAGATCGCAAAGATCATCACCATCACCATGGGATACCCGAACTTCCACCGCAACTCCGGCATGTAGTCAAAGTTCATCCCGTAAACCCCCGCAATCATGGTGGGAACCGCAAAAATCGCAGCCCACGCAGTGATCTTCCGCATGTCCTCGTTCTGCGCCACAGTGGCCTGAGCCAAATTGGCCTGAAGAATAGAGTTCAGCAGATCATCGAACGACACGACCTGCTCATGAACCCGAGCCACATGATCGGCCACATCCCGGAAGTACTTCTGAATCTCGGAGTCCACGAACCGCATCGGCCGCTCGGAGAGCAACTGCATCGGCCGCAGCAACGGCGACACGGCCCGCTTGAACTCCAGCACCTCCCGCTTGAGCTGATAAACCCGCCCCGCGTCCCCACCCTTCCGCCCCCGCCGCCCGTCCGGCGAAAAGACGGCGATCTCGACCTCGTCGATATCGTCCTGCACGGCGTCGGCCACCGCGAGATAAGAGTCCACGATCTGGTCGGCAATAGCGTGCAGCACCGCCGACGGCCCCTTCACCAGCAGCTCCGGATCCCCCTCCAGCCGATGCCGCAGTGACCGCAGCGACCCCTGCCCGCCGTGCCGCACGGTGATGATGAAGTCCCGGCCGGTGAAACACATCACCTCGCCGGTCTCCACGACCTCGCTGGTGGCGGTGAGTTCCGCGTGCTCGATGTAGTGGATCGTCTTGAAGACGGTGAACAGCGACCCGTCGTAAGGCTCCAGCTTCGGCCGCTGATGTGCCTGCACCGCGTCCTCCACGGCCAGCGGGTGCAGCCCGAACTCCTTGGCGATCCCGGCGAATTCGGCCTCCGTCGGCTCGTGCAGCCCGATCCAGGCGAAGCCGCCCTCGGCCCGCACCCGGCGCATCGCGTCGGCGGAGTCGAGCCGGTCGGTGACGCGGCGGCCGTTCTTGTAGACGGCGCAGTCGACGACCGCGCTCGGGGTGCGCGGGTCGCGGGTGGTGTCGTACGCGTAGGCGGGACGGTCCAGGGTGCGCGGTCCCGGTCGTACGGCGGCGCGCAGGTCACGGATCATCGACATGGCAGGCTCCTTCGCGGTCCTGCCGCCGGTGCGGTGGGCAGCAATGCCCGAAACGAGGACGAGCCGGCTGGGCCTCCCGGCACGGGGCACGGGACGGCTCGGGCACGTCCGCAAAGCGGGCACGGCTGACGGCGCCGCGGTCAACGACGGCATGGTGGAAATGACTCGGTGAAACGAGTGCTCGACCGTCGTCGTCACACGGCCCGGGAGAAAGAACCGCGAACCGCGGGGGAGTCACCGCGGCCGTGGAGCCGGGTGCCTGATCGTCCCAGGGTCAGCGAGAGGCGTGCTGGACGGAAGAGCGGCTGGTACTGCAAGGTCGACTAGGATCCACCGCAGCCCCACCTCCTCCGGCCGGTCCCCGAAGGGGACGATCTGTGCGGGTCGATCGGGCTTTACTCCGTACAACGGATGCCCCGAATACCCGGTTGCAAAGGTTACCAGCAGACGATAGCCGCGCGGATGCGCCAGGTGACGTACCTCCGCCGCCCCGGGGTCTCCCGCTCGCCGCGTCCTATGCTGGCGTCCATGAGCGAGACCGCACGGGGCGATGTATCTGCGCTGGTTGAGGCGCGTTTGACCATGACTTTCGGGGAGCCCGACGCGCGTGCGGCGGTGACCTTCCTGGGCGCCGACCGCATCGAGGTTTTGCGCTTCCTTGAACCTGGCGGAGGTTTGGGTGAGGGCGGCGGTGGCAAAACTGCGCCCCCGCTCGTGCGCTACGTCACCCTCGGCATGTCCGCGCAGCCGATGACCGACCCCACCGCGACGGTCGCCGATCCGCTGCGCGGGCCGCGGGCGGAACTGGTCCTCACGGTGCGCGCCGGCCGGGCGGACACCGACGGGGTGCTGCGGGCGCTCGCGGTGCTGGCGTCCACCCCGCAGGTCGAGGGTCTGGTGGTGGCGCCGGGCGCCTCGCTGGACGTGGGTGAGCCGCTGTGGCCGGGGGCCGGGTTCACGTCGGTGCTGGTGGGGGAGCCGGGCGGGCTGGTGGAGGACCTGGAGCTGGACGCGCCGATGGAGCCGGTGCGGTTCCTGCCGCTGCTGCCGATGACGCCGAACGAGGCGGCGTGGAAGCGGGTGCACGGGGCGGCGGAGCTCGAGGAGCGGTGGCTGCGGCACGGGGTGGATCTGCGGGATCCGCTGCGTGGGCCGGTGGCGCTGGACTGAGGCGGGGCGTACGGCCCGGGTGGGGTTTCCCGCGGAGATATAGGTGTACACTACATTTGTTAGCGCAACTAAATATCACCGGAAAGGGGACGGCATTCGATGGATCCGTTCGACGAGGGGGCCGAGACCTCCAATCTGCTGAAGCAGCCCCGAGCGGTCTGGGCCACCGCGGGAGCCGCGGTCGTGGCCTTCATGGGCATCGGCCTGGTGGACCCGATCCTGCCGTCGATCGCCGAGGGGCTGAAGGCCTCGCCGAGCCAGGTCTCCCTGCTCTTCACCTCGTACTTCCTGATCACCGCCGTCGCCATGCTGGTGACCGGCTATGTGTCCTCCCGGATCGGCGGGCGCAAGACGCTGCTCGCGGGTCTGGCGATCGTCGTCGTCTTCGCCGCGCTCGCCGGCACCTCCGGCTCCGTCGCCGAACTCGTCGGCTTCCGGGCCGGCTGGGGGCTGGGCAATGCGCTGTTCGTCTCGACCTCGCTCGCCGTCATCGTCGGCGCCGCCTCCGGCGGGGCGGGCGCCGCGATCCTGCTGTACGAGTCCGCGCTCGGCGTCGGCATGGCCTGCGGCCCGCTGCTGGGCGCCGTACTCGGTGACATGAACTGGCGCTATCCGTTCTTCGGCACCGCCGCCCTGATGGCCGTCGGCTTCGTCGCGATCACGGTGTTCCTCAAGGAGCAGCCCAGGGCCGCGCGCAAGGTCGGGCTGCTCGATCCGCTGAAGGCCCTCGGACACGGCGGGCTGGCCTCGGCCGCGGCCTCCGCGTTCTTCTACAACTACGCGTTCTTCACCGTGCTGGCGTTCACCCCGTTCGTGCTGGACATGTCGCCGTACCGGTCGGGCCTGGTGTTCTTCGGCTGGGGCGTGCTGCTCGCCGTCTTCTCCGTGTTCGTCGCGCCGCGGCTGCAGGCCCGCTTCGGATCGCTGCGGGTGCTCGGCGGATCGCTGCTGCTGATGGCCGCGGACCTGGTGGTCCTCGGCTACGGCGGGCACACCGCGGCCGTCGTCGGGACCGTCGTCTCCGGTGCCTTCCTCGGGCTGAACAACACGGTCTACACCGAGCTCGCGCTCGGCGTCTCCGACGCCCCGCGGCCGGTGGCCAGCGCCGGCTACAACTTCGTGCGCTGGTTCGCGGCGGCCGCCGCGCCCTGGCTCGCACCGAAGATCGCGGAGTGGACGGACGTACGTATCCCGTTCGTCGTCGCCGCCGGAGCCGCGGTCGTCGGCGCCGGAATCGTCTGGGTGCGGCGCTCGGCGCTCACCGTCGAGGCGGAGCACCTGCACCCGGCACCCGCCCCGGCCGCGGCGCCGGCGCCGGTCGCCGCCTGAGAGCCGTCGGCCCCCGTCGCCCGCAGGGCCACGGCGACGGGGGCCGGCTCACCGCCGTACGGCCGGGGGGAAGCCCTCCGGACGGGTGATCGTCCTTGACGCGGCGTCAGGCAGGGAGGACCGTATGGCCCTATGAGGGGCGAACCGAGTTGCCCGAAGTGCGGTGGACGGGTCCGGGCGCCCGGGCTGTTCGCCGACTCCTGGCAGTGTGCGCTGCACGGCCCCGTACAGCCGCTGCAGCCCGTCATCCCGCCGAGCGTCGAGGCGCTCGGCGTCGTCGTGCACCGGGCGCAGGTTCCCGTGTGGATGCCGTGGCCGCTGCCGCTGGGCTGGCTGTTCACGGGCGTCGCCAACGCCGGCGACGACCGCAGCGGGGGCCGGGCGACCGCCGTCGCGTGTTCCGGCCCGGGACCGCTGGGCGGCGCCGGTGAGCTGCTGCTCGTCGCCGAGGAGCTGGGCGTGGGCCTGGGCGCGCGCTTCGCGGGCGTCGACGGCCCCGACCCCGGGCCCGCGATCTGCGCCGACAAGCCGCCGCACGCCAAGGTCGTCGCCGCCGGCCGGCCCACCCCGCTGTGGCACGTCGCCGGTACGCCGACCGACCGCGCCGTGTACGCGGGGGAGGCGCTGGGGCTGTGGCTGTGGGCGATCGTCTGGCCCGAGCAGTCGGGGCTGCTGATGTACGACGAGCTGGTCCTCACCGACCTGCGGGACGCGGGCGCGGAGCTCGACCTCCTCCCGTGCGGGGCGCTGTCCCCGAGGCTTCTCGACTGAGGGGTGTTCCCGAGGACGTATCTTGGGCGATGTGCGCATAGACCTCCACGCCCATAGTTCCGCCTCCGACGGCACCGACAGCCCCGCCGAGCTGGTCGCGGCCGCCGCCGCGGCCGGGCTCGACGTGGTCGCGATCACCGATCACGACACCACCGCCGGCTACGCCGGGGCCACCGCCGCGCTGCCGGCCGGGCTGACCCTCGTACCGGGCGCCGAGCTGTCGTGCCGGCTCGACGGCGTCAGCCTGCACATGCTGGCGTACCTCTTCGACCCGGCGGAGCCCGAGTTCGCGCGGGAGCGGGAGCTCGTACGGGACGACCGGGTGCGCCGGGCGCGGGCGATGACGGGCAAGCTCGTCGAGCTGGGCGCCCCCGTCACCTGGGAGCGGGTGCTGGAGATCGCCGCGGGCGGCGCCGTGGGGCGGCCGCACGTCGCCAGCGCGCTGCTGGAGGCCGGGGTCATCGGCAGCATCGACGAGGCGTTCACACCCGCGTGGCTGGGGAGCGGCGGGCGGGCGTACGTGAGCAAGCACGAGCTCGACCCGTACGACGCGATCCGCCTGGTCAAGGCCGCGGGGGGCGTGACCGTCTTCGCGCATCCGCAGGCCGTCAAACGCGGCCGGGTGGTGCCGGTGGCCGCCATCGGGGAGCTCGCCGCCGCGGGGCTGGACGGCATCGAGGTCGACCACGTGGACCACGACGAGGCCACCCGCGCGTCCCTGCGCGCGCTGGCCGCGGACCTGGATCTGCTGGCGACCGGCTCCAGCGACTACCACGGCACCCGCAAGACCGTCCGGCTCGGCGCCCACACCACCGACCCCGAGGTCTACGAACGTCTCGTCGCCCGCGCGTCGGGCGCGGAGCCGATCACCGGCCGCTGAGCCCCACCTCGTACCGAATCCCCAGCACAAGCAAGGCAACTCCGATGGACCTCGCCCTTTTCGGCTCCGTTTTCCTGACCCTCTTCGTCATCATGGACCCGCCCGGGATCACGCCGATCTTCCTCGGCCTGTCCGGCGGGCGCCAGGTGAAGGTGCAGCGGAGGATGGCCTGGCAGGCGGCGGCCGTCGCGTTCGGGGTGATAGCGCTCTTCGGCATAGCCGGGCAGCAGATCCTCGACTACCTGCATGTGAGCGTGCCCGCCCTGATGGTCTCGGGCGGGCTGCTGCTTCTGCTCGTCGCCCTCGATCTGCTGACGGGCAAGGCGGACGAGCCGACGCAGACGAAGGACGTCAACGCCGCGCTCGTACCGCTGGGCATGCCGCTGCTCGCCGGTCCCGGGGCCATCGTCACCGTGATTCTCGCGGTGCAGCGGGCGGACGGGGCGGGCGAGCAGCTGGCGGTGTGGGCCGCCATCGCCGTGATCCATGTGGTGCTCTGGCTGGCGATGCGGTTCTCTCTGGTGATCATCCGGATCATCAAGGACGGGGGTGTCGTCCTGATGACCCGGCTGGCGGGGATGCTGCTCGCGGCGATCGCTGTCCAGCAGATCGCCAACGGCGTCACCGCCTTCATTCAGGCGGCGTAGCCGCCGGCTTCCCCGAACCCGACGGCCGCCTTGGCCGCGGGACGGATGAGCAGACGCTGACCGGTCTCGGCGGCACGGCGCACGATGCGGTCGACGGAGGCGGCGTCCACGACGGTGCTGTCCACGGCGGAGCCGTTGACGTCGTCGAGGCGCACGATCTCGAAGTCCATTGACCTCTCCCTTCGTCTCGATACACGAACGGTGGGTGCTCTACGGCCGACTCGCCTCCGGGGACGAGCGGTTCACCCACTGTCTGTTCACAACACGATGGCAGCACCAATAATTCCGCGTGCTAACAAAATGTTTCGGCGGCTTTAAGACTCTCCCTGGAACCGTCCCGTTCACAGGTGTTGGCTAGCCTCGCCGCATGAGCAAGCCACCCTTCCTCGATCTCCCGCCCGGCGCCCGGGCCGTCACCCTCGACACCGAGCGCGGCGCCTTCGCCGTGCACCGCGCCGGGAGCGGCGAGCGCGGCACCGCGCTCCTCGTACCGGGGTTCACCGGGAGCAAGGAGGACTTCATCGCCCTGCTCGGGCCGCTGGCCGCCCGGGGATTCGCCGTGGTCGCGGTGGACGGGCGCGGGCAGTACGAGACGCCGGGGCCCGAGCGGGACGAGGCCCCGTACCGGCAGGGCGAGCTCGCGGAGGATCTGCTGGCGCAGGCCCGCGCGCTCGACGGGCGGGTGCATGTCGTGGGGCATTCGCTGGGCGGGCTGGTCTCCCGCGCCGCCGTGCTGCGTGACCCGGCGCCGTTCGCGTCGCTGACGCTGCTGAGCTCCGGGCCCGCGGCGGTCGCGGAGGATCAGCGGGAGCGGGTGACGATGCTGGTCGGGGCGCTGGAGGCGATGGACATGGAGTCCGTCTGGCAGGCGATGCGCGCCCTGGATCCCCCGGAGGCCGCCCAGGACGGGACCCCGCCGGAGATCGGTGACTTCCTGCACCGCCGGTGGCTGGGGACGGCGCCCGCGCAGCTGATCGCCACCGGGCGGCAGCTGGTCGGGGAGCCGGACCGGGTGGACGCGCTCGCGGAGGTGGGGCTGCCGACGCACGTGTTGTCGGGTGAGCGGGACTATGCCTGGCCGGTGGAGTGGCTGGACGCGATGGCGCTGCGGCTGGGGGCGCGGCGGACGGTGGTGGCGGGGGCGGAGCATTCGCCGAACGTGGATGATCCGGCGGTGACGGCGGGGGCGCTCGCGGACTTCTGGGGGTCGGCCTCCGCCTAGGCGTCCCACTCCGCGCCGAACGTACGGAGCTCCTCGCCGAACTCCACGCGGTCCGCCCACTCGGCGGGCCAGGCGTCGGCGCCCAGGTACGCGCCCGCCAGCGCGCCCGTCACGCATGCCAGGGAGTCCGAGTCCCCCGCCGTGCACGCGGCGCGGCGTACGGCCAGGAGGGGCTCGTCGGGGAAGAGGAGGAAGCACAGCAGCGCGGTGGCCAGCGCCTCCTCCGCGATCCAGCCCTCCCCGGTGTAGACGCACGGGTCGGACTCGGGGTCGGCGTGGTGGCGGGCGGAGTCGACCCACCCCAGGACCTTCAGGCACTCGTCCCAGCCGAACTCGATGTAGTCCTCGCCGCTCGGGTTCGGCGTCCCCAGCCACAGGGTGCCCAGCCACGCCCGGTGATAGACCCGCCGCTGCTCCTGCGCGTACGCGATCAGCTCGGGGACGAGATCGTCCGGCCGCGTCCCCCGCGCGAGGAGATGCACCGCCCGCGCCGTGAGGTCGGCCGCCGCGAGCGCCGTGGGGTGGCCGTGCGTGAGCGCCGCCTGGAGCTGGGCGGCGGCGGAGCGCCGGGTGTCCGACAGGCCCGGGACCAGGCCGATCGGCGCCACGCGCATATTGGCGCCGCAGCCCTTGGAGTCGAGCTGGGAGGCGTCGTGCCAGGGCCGCTTCTCGTCCGTGAGCAGCGCGACGGCCCGCAGACACGTACGCCCCGGAGCCCGCCCGGCCTGCGGGCGGAACGCCCACGCGACGTACTCCTCGCGCAGCGGGGCGGTCAGCCGCAGCGGCGCGAGATCCCCACGTCCGAGGGCCGTGCGCAGGGCGCGGGCGACGGCGACGGTCATGTCCGTGTCGTCGGTGACCAGTGCGGGCGTGGGCAGCGGCAGCTCCCGCCAGGGGCCGTACGACTCCTCGATCCGGCCGGTGCTGCGCAGGAACTCCGTGGGCTTGCCGAGCGCGTCACCGAGCGCGAGCCCGATGAGAGCCCCGGTCGCGGGACGCTTCATGCCCTCATCCTGTCGCCCAACGCCCGTCGCTGACCAGAGGTTTTACGCTGGGGCCCATGAACGCGCATCTGTCCCCCGCGGCCCGTGAGGCGTCCATCGGCGAGCTCTCCGACCGCAGCGGCGTCCCCCGGTCGGCGCTGCGGTTCTACGAACGCCAGGGGCTGATCAGCAGCCGTCGTACGACCGGCAACCAGCGCCGCTACAGCCGCGACACGCTGCGCCGGGTGGCGTTCATCCGCGCCTCGCAGCGCGTCGGCATCCCCCTCGCGGCGATCCGCGAGGCCCTCGCGCTGCTGCCGGAGGAACGCACGCCGACGCGCGCGGACTGGGCGCGGCTGTCGGAGGGCTGGCGGGACGAGCTCAACGACCGCATCCGGCATCTGGAGCGGCTGCGGGACAACCTGACGGAGTGCGTGGGCTGCGGCTGTCTGTCCATCGACCGGTGCGCGCTCGCCAACCCGGAGGACCGGATGGGGGAGCGGTACGGGCCGGGGGCGCGGGGGCTGTAGCGCGTACGGAAACGGTGCGGGGCGGGCTCCGAAGAACCCGCCCCGCACCGTGTCGATCCGTCAGCCCTCGGCCGGCGCTTCCGCCGCCGGGGCGGCCGCGCGGGTCCGGCGCCGGCGGCGCGGGGCCTTGGGGGCCTCGCCGTCACCGGCCTTCGGGGCGTCCGCCTGCGCGGCCTCGGCCGGCTGCGGAGCCTTCGCCCCGTCCGTACGGGTCCGGCGCCGGCGGCGCGGCTTGCGCGGGGTCTCCGCGCCGGCCTCCGCCTGCGCGTCCGCGGTCACCTCGGCGGGAGCCGCGGCCTCGGCGGCCTCGACGGTCCCGGCCTCCTCCGGCACGGCCCCGCCGCGGGTACGGCGGCGCTGGCGCGGCGTCCGGGTGCGCTTGGGGCGCTCCTCCTCCGCGGCGGCCTTGGGCCCGCCCCGGCGGCCGCGGCCACCGGTCTCGCCCAGGTCCTCGAGCTCCTCCGCGCCCAGCCCGGCGCGGGTGCGCTCGGAGCGGGGCAGGATGCCCTTGGTGCCCTCGGGGATGCCGAGCGCCTCGTACAGATGCGGCGACGTGGAGTACGTCTCCTCCGGCTCGTCGAAGGAGAGCTCCAGCGCCTTGTTGATCAGCTTCCAGCGCGGGATGTCGTCCCAGTCGACCAGGGTCACGGCCGTGCCCTTGTTGCCCGCGCGGCCGGTGCGGCCGATGCGGTGGAGGTACGTCTTCTCGTCCTCCGGCGACTGGTAGTTGATCACGTGCGTGACGCCCTCGACGTCGATGCCGCGCGCGGCGACGTCGGTGCACACCAGCACGTCGACCTTGCCGTTGCGGAACGCCCGCAGCGCCTGCTCCCGGGCGCCCTGGCCCAGGTCGCCGTGCACGGCGCCGGACGCGAAGCCGCGCCGGCCGAGCTGCTCGGCGATGTCCGCGGCGGTGCGCTTGGTGCGGCAGAAGACCATCGCCAGCCCGCGGCCCTCGGCCTGCAGGATCCGGGCGACCAGCTCCGGCTTGTCCATCGAGTGGGCGCGGAAGACGTGCTGCGTGGTGTTCGCCACGGTCTGGCCCTCGTCGTCCGGCGCGGTGGCGCGGATGTGCGTGGGCTGCGACATGTAGCGGCGGGCCAGACCGATGACCGCGCCCGGCATGGTCGCCGAGAACAGCATGGTCTGCCGCTTCGCCGGCAGCAGGTTGATGATCTTCTCGACGTCGGGCAGGAAGCCCAGGTCGAGCATCTCGTCGGCCTCGTCCAGGACGAGCGCCTTGACCTGCGACAGACGCAGCTTCTTCTGGCCCGCGAGGTCCAGCAGCCGGCCCGGGGTGCCGACGATGACGTCGACGCCCTTCTTCAGGGCCTCGACCTGCGGCTCGTACGACCGGCCGCCGTAGATGGCGACGACGCGGACGTTACGGACCTTGCCGGCCTGCAGCAGGTCGTTCGTGACCTGCGTGCACAGCTCGCGGGTGGGGACGACGATCAGCGCCTGCGGCGCGTCGGTGAGGTCCTCGGGCCTGGCGCGCCCGGCCTCGACGTCGGCGGGGACGACGACCGTCTCGAGCAGGGGGAGGCCGAAACCGAGGGTCTTGCCCGTACCGGTCTTGGCCTGGCCGATCACATCGGTGCCCGACAGGGCCACCGGGAGGGTCATCTCCTGGATCGGGAACGGGGACGTGATGCCGACGGCCTCGAGGGCCTCGGCTGTTTCGGGAAGGATCCCGAGATCTCTGAACGTAGTCAGGGTGCTGCCTCTTCTGTGAGGGACGCGGCGTGCGGCGGCGAAGGGGGTCATAGCTACCGCGCGGGCTAATGCGCAGGACCTCTGCCTTCACCCGGCCGCTCGAGCCGCGAGGGGGTCGGTGGAGCCGATCGGGCCACCGACCGGGCATCCTCATACACGCACCCTCCGTACCTATGCGGCGGGTGCTATACCACTGTACCCCGGAAACGCGCACATACGTCAGGGCCGGTTTGCGCGGACGTGACGGATGTGATGGATCCGACCTCCCGTGACCACCCCCTTCCGGGGGCCGCCGGGGCGGCTATCGTGCACCCCATGGACACGCCTTCTGACGCATCGGCGCACACCGGAATCGCAGCGCAGGACTGGGCCGAGGCCTGCGCGACCCCGCAGTACCGGGCCGCCGTGGTGGACCTGCTGGGGGCCCTCGCCTACGGTGAGCTGGCCGCCTTCGAGCGGCTGGCGGAGGACGCGAAACTCGCTCCCACGCTCGCCGACAAGGCGGAGCTCGCCGCGATGGCCTCCGCCGAGTTCGGCCACTTCGCGCAGCTGCGCGACCGGCTGGCCGAGATCGACGCGGACCCGACGGAGTCGATGCGGCCCTTCGCCACCGCGCTGGACGAGTTCCACCGCCAGACGGCGCCCTCCGACTGGCTCGAGGGCCTGGTGAAGGCCTACGTCGGCGACTCGATCGCCTCCGACTTCTACCGCGAGGTCGCCGCCCGGCTGGATTCCGACACCCGCTCCCTGGTGCTGCGGGTGCTGGACGACACCGGGCACGCGTCGTTCGCCGTGGAGAAAGTCCGGGCGGCGATCGAGGCCGATCCGCGGGTCGGCGGCCGGCTCGCGCTGTGGGCGCGGCGGCTGATGGGCGAGGCGCTGAGCCAGGCCCAACGGGTGGTCGCGGAGCGGGACGCGCTGTCGAACATGCTGGTCGGCGGGGTCGCGGAGGGCTTCGACCTGGCCGAGGTCGGCAAGATGTTCTCCCGGATCACCGAGGCGCACACCAAGCGGATGGCTGCGCTGGGGCTGGCCGCGTAACACCGCCGAAGAGGACGGCGCCGGTTCGCCGGCGCCCGTCCCGTCGGGCGTCCGTTCGCGCACGGCGTCATTCCGTTTGCCCGCCCGGGGTGCCGGGTAGACCCACCGCGTCCGTTCACCGGGGAATGAGACGGCGAGGGTGGGGTGCTCCGTGATACTGCTGGAAGCTCTGAGCAGCATGATCATCGGCTTCGGTCTGGCCATGGCCGCCGTACGGCGCTGGCCGGCGAGATTCCCGCAACGGCTGCTGACGCTGGCCACCGGTCCGGCCGCCGCGCTCGTCGGGGCGGGCCTGACCCACTCGGCGCTCGGCGGGGACGAGCCGGTCGCCACGGTGGTCGTCGCCGGGGCGGTGGCGGCGGCGCTGCTGTCGCTGCTGGTGCGCGACGGGAAAAGGGCGACGCGGGCGGTCACGGCCGACGTCCTGAGGCTGTAGCCACACAGACACAGCAGAACCCCGGCGCGTGTCGCGCCGGGGTTCTCGTGCTGATTCTCCGATTCGCGTCAGACCGCGCCGAAGCCCACCTTGCGGACGGCCGGGGCGCCGATCTCGACGTAGGAGATCTTCTCGGCCGGGACCAGCACCTTCCGCCCGCGCTCGTCCACCAGGCTCAGCAGCGGTTCCTTGCCGCCGAGCGCGTCGGCAACCGCGCGCTCGATCTCTTCGGCAGCCTGCCCCGACTCGACGGTGATCTCCCGGGGCGAGTGCTGCACGCCGATCTTGACCTCTACGGCCATGGTCCCTCCGACGTTCAAGGTGTCCTGCGTTACTGCAGCAACACTACCCGGCGCCGCGTCATCGGGGCGCCGGACGAAAACGCCCGCAGCGAACACGGACGTACCGGACGTCAGTGTTCCGTGCCGTGCAGCGGGAAGCCCGCGATGCCGCGCCACGACAGCGACGAGATCAGCTTCGACGCCGCGTCCCGCGGGACCGGCTGGCCGGAGCCCAGCCAGTACCGCGCGGTGATCTGCGCCGCTCCGCACAGGCCCACCGCGAGGAGCATCGACTCCTCGGACGGCAGGTCCGTGTCCTCGGAGATGACCTCGCAGACCGCCTCCGCGCAGTCCAGGCTCACCTTGTCGACCCGCTCGCGCACCGCCGGCTCGTTGGTCAGGTCCGACTCGAAGACCAGCCGGAACGCCCCGCCCTCGTCCTCGACGAACGCGAAGTAGGCCGCGATGACCGTCGCCACCCGCTGCTTGTTGTCCGACGTCGACTCCAGCGCCCCGCGCACCGACTGCACCAGCGCCTCGCAGTGCTGGTCCAGCAGCGCCAGGTACAGCTCGAGCTTCCCCGGGAAGTGCTGGTACAGGACCGGCTTGCTGACCCCCGCCCGGTCGGCGATGTCGTCCATGGCCGCGGCGTGGTAGCCCTGCGCGACGAAGACCTCCTGAGCCGCGCCCAGCAGCTGGTTCCGCCGGGCCCGGCGGGGCAGCCGGGTGCTCCGCGGACGTGCCTCGGTCTGCTCGATGGCTGTCACACCGCCTCCCAAAGATCGTCGGATTACCGCGCCGCACCGAGGTGTGACGGAGGTAACCGGACACTTGCGTGTCAGCCATCCTACGTTCGGGTAACCCGGGTGCGCCCGGCGCCATTGAAGGATTTCACGTCAGCCGCGTGCGCGGAACCCGGATAAATCTCCGCAGGTCACCGATATTCGTCCTCACCGGTCGCGACGGACCGTGCCTGTTCCGCCGCATCGGCGGGATTCGCGTGGTCCGTGGTGCGCTCGTCGACGGCTGTGTCCTCGTCCGGGGTCAGCTCGGTCCGCTGCTCCGCGGCGTCCGCCTCCGGGACCTCGACCCCGGTCTGGTCGTCGGACGTGTTCTGGAAGGTCTCCGGTTCCTGGGGATCGGGAGTCATGACGTCCCCCTCTCTGGGGTGGGGCCGGCGTCCGGCGGCATGCGCGGGTGCGGGCGGCGCGGGACGGTCTCCTGCTTCGAGCCTAAGAGAGCGCGGGGCCGCCCGCCAGGCGATCGGACGCCTCCCAAGATCTGTGACCGTGAACACCCGTACCAACGGCTTGACTCTCTCGTAACATGTGCCCATGTCGTCTACCGAGCTGCCCCGGACCCAGGGGGTGCCTCAGACGCCACCCGCCGCCCCGCAGAGCGACGATTCGGTCACGGTGCGTCATGTCGCACTGCAGGGCGCGACCCTTGTCGTGCGGCGCCGGACTCCCGAGCGCGAGGGCCTCGAGCCCGCCGTGTACGTCCACGGCCTCGGCGGATCCGCCCTGAACTGGACGGCGCTCGCCGGTGAGCTGGCCGGCCGGGTCGACGGCGAGGCGATCGACCTCCCCGGCTTCGGTCACTCACCGCCACCGGACGACGGCGACTACTCGATCACCGGACACTCCCGGGCGGTGATCCGCTATCTCGACGCCGCCCGCCGCGGCCCCGTGCACCTGTTCGGCAACTCGATGGGCGGCGCCGTCGTCACCCGGGTCGCGGCGCTGCGCCCCGATCTCGTACGGACGCTCACCCTCGTCTCCCCGGCCCTGCCCGAACTGCGGCCGCAGCGCTCGGCCGTGCCGACGGCGCTGCTGGCGATCCCCGGCTCGGGCTCGGTGTTCCTGCGGCTGACGAAGGACTGGACGCCCGAGCGGCGCACCGGCGCGGTGCTGGCGCTGTGTTACGGCGATCCGGCCCGGGTCTCGCCGGAGGGCTTCGCGGAGGCGGTGACGGAGTACGAGCGCCGGCTGACCCTCCCGTACCACTGGGAGGTCATGGAGCGTTCCGCCCGCGGCATCGTCGACGCGTACACGCTCGGCGGGCAGCACGGGCTGTGGCGGCAGGCGCGGCGGGTGCTGGCGCCGACGCTGCTCGTGTACGGGGCGCGGGACCGGCTGGTGTCGGTCCGGATGGCCCGTAAGGCGCACCGGTCGTTCCCGGACTCGCGGCTGCTGGTGCTGCCGCGCGCGGGGCATGTCGCGATGATGGAGTATCCGCGGGTGGTCGCCAGGGCGTTCGGTGATCTGCTGGCCGAGCGGGGCGGGAGCTGACGCGCGGGTGGGCAGGCACGGAGCGGGTTCCAGGCGGCAGCAGGCCGCGGGTGACACGGGGGCGATACCCCGGGTCACCGACACCGGCGCGATACCGCGCGTGAGCGACACGGGGGCGATCCCCCGCGTCGGCGACACGGGCGCGATACCCCGCGTCAGCCGGATCCGCGCCGCGCTCGACGTCGAGCTGTCGGTACGGGCGGTGTTCGAGTCGCCGACCGTCGCCGGGCTGGCCAAGTCCCTCGCCGAT
>NZ_WEGJ01000066.1 GCF_009604385.1 Streptomyces smaragdinus | reverse complement strand
TTTCGCGTTCCGTCCTCGCGGTGGTCACTACGTTAGCGGATTTCCTTCCAGGCGCCTAATCGGGCCTTCCGACTCGAATTTCGGGCACGCCGAAATTGACCCGGTGAAGGGAACGTACTGAGTAGTGGGTTTGCCGCTTCGCAGCGGCGGAGGTGTCGTCGCAGAACCGTTCCGGCTCTGTGGCAACCCGGAGAACTTTACGGACCCTTGGGGGTCGGTGTCAACTTGCGTCCTCCACCCGGCGCAACAGCAGCGTGAGCATGTCGCCGAGGGAGGTGCGCTGGTCGGCCGACAGGTCGCAGAGGAGGCTCTCCTCGAAGTCGGCGCCCATCCGCATCGCGTCCAGCCACTTCTCCCGGCCCAGGGCCGTGAGACCGACGATCACGCGGACCCGGTTGGTCTCGTCGCGTTCGCGGGTGACCAGGCCGGCCTGGACCATGCGGTCGATGCGGTGGGTCATGGCGGCGGGGGTGAGGCCGAGGTCCTTGGCCAGCTCGCCGGGGCTGAGGTGGTACGGGTCGCCGGAGACCACGAGGGTCTTGAGGACCTGGAACTCCGCGGTGCCGATCTCAAGGTCGGCAAGGTGGCGGTCGTATGCCGTGTTCATCCGGCGGGCGAGCCTGGTCACGGCGGACACCACCCGTTCGACCTCGGGGTCGAGGTCGCTGAACTCTCGCTGGTACACCGCGATCTGTTCTTCGAGGGTCGGCTCGGCCATGCGCCGAGTATGGCACGTCACCCCTAAAGGCGTTCGGGTCTAAGACCTCAGTCATGTAGTCTTTAGCATTGAACTTTAACGTTGAAGACTTCGACTTAGTAGGTGAGTGTGACTACCGCGATGGGCGCTGCGCTGCGCCGGATCCAGATGGGCAACGCGCTGAGCGCGTTCGGCAACGGCTTCACTGTCCCCTACACCTTCTTGTATGTGTCGCAGGTGCGGGACCTGGGGTCGACGACGGCCGGCATCGCGCTGGCCGGGTTCGCCGTGGCCGCGTTGCTGGTGCTGCCCTTCACCGGGCGGGTCATCGATCAGCGCGGGCCGTTGCCCGTCGCCCTGGTGGGGGCGGTCGCCTCGGCCGTCGGTGCGCTGGCACTGGGGTTGTCGGCCTCCGCGGGGGCCGTGCTGGTGTCGACGTTCGTGCTCGGTGGGGGGATCGCCGTCATTCAGCCGGCGCTGGCCACGATGATCGTGTGGTCGTCGACGCCGGGGACGCGGTCGCGGGCGTTCGCCATGCAGTTCTTCCTGGCCAATCTGGGGCTGGGGATCGGCGGGCTGCTCGGGGGGCTGTTGGTGGACGAGGACCGGCCGGGGTCGTTCGCGCTGCTGTTCGGGATCGAGGCGGCGATGTTCCTGGTGCTGGCCGCCGTCGTGGTGAGTGTGCGGCTGCCGAAGGCCGCGGGTGCGGCGGACGCGGCGCCGGCGCAGGCCGGGGGGCGGTGGCGGGCGCTCGTCGGGGACCGGGCCATGGTGCAGCTGTGTGTGCTGGGGTTCGTCCTGTTCTTCGCCTGCTACGGGCAGTTCGAGTCGGGGCTGTCGGCGTTCGCGCTGGAGGTCTCGCACATCACCCCGGCGATGCTGGGTGTGGCGCTGGCGGCGAACACCGCGGTGATCGTGGTGGCGCAGTTCCTGGTGCTGCGGCTGGTGGAGCGGCGGCGGCGGAGCCGGGTGATCGCGGCGGTCGGGCTGGTGTGGACCGTGGCGTGGCTGGCGGCCGGGGCTTCCGGGTGGGTCGCGGGCGGGCAGGCGATGGCCACGGCGGCGATCGTGTCGACGTACGCGCTCTTCGGGCTCGGTGAGGCGATGCTGTCGCCGACGGTGGCGCCGCTCGTCGCGGATCTGGCGCCGGCTTCCCTGATCGGGCAGTACAACGCGACGTTCGCGCTGGTCAAGCAGCTGGCGCTGGCCCTTGGGCCGGCGGTCGGCGGGCTGCTGGCGGGGGCCGGGGCGTACCGGGCGTACATCGTGATGGTCGTTGTCAGCTCGCTGGGGATCAGCGCGGTGGCGCTGTGGCTGGGGCGGCGGCTGACGCCGGAGCAGGACCGGCCCGTACCGCTGCCGAGCAAGGTGGTCGCCACCGGCAATACGGCCGGTGCCGTAGAGGTGGCTGCCTAACCCGGGAGGGTGAACTCGCACCACACCGACTTGCCGCCGCCGGGAGTACGGCGGGCGCCCCAGGTCTCGGCGATGGTGGCGACGATGGAGATGCCGCGGCCGTTCTCGTCGCCGGGGGCCGCCTGGCGGCGGCGGGGGAGGCGGTCGTCGCCGTCGGTGACCTCGATGATCAGGCGGCGGTCGGTGCGGCGCAGGCGCAGGCGCATCGGTGGGGTGCCGTGCTGGAGGGAGTTCGCGACGAGTTCGCTGGCGGCGAGCACCCCTGTGTCGTGCAGCTCCGTCGGGAAGCGCCAGGACGTGAGGACGCCCGACGCGAAGGCGCGGGCGCGGGGGGCGGCCTCGACGCCGCCGAGGAGGTCGAGGGCCGCGCCGCGGAAGAGCTCGGCCTCGGGTCCCTCGTGGGCGGGGTGCTCGAAGACGAGGACGGCCACGTCGTCGTCGTGCTCGGCGGTGACGCCCAGGGTGCGGATCAGGCGGTCGCAGACGACGGCGGGGGCGCCGGACGCGCCGGCGAAGGCGCGTTCCAGGGCGGCGACGCCGACGTCGATGTCCTCGCCGCGGCGTTCGATCAGGCCGTCGGTGTAGAGGACACCCCTCGTGCCGGGGGGCATGTCGATCGTGCCGGAGGTGTACATCCAGCCGCCGGTGCCGAGCGGGGGGCCGGTGGGGGACTCGACGCGGTGGACGGCGCCGTCGGGGGTGCGCAGGAGGAGGGGGACGTGGCCGGCGCAGGCGTGGACGAGGTGGCCCTCGTTCGGGTCGTGGACGGCGTACAGGCAGGTGGCGATCTGGTTGGGGTCGATCTCCGCGGCGATGTCGTCGAGCAGGTGCAGGATCTCGTGCGGCGGCAGGTCGAGGCGGGCGTACGCGCGGACGGCCGTGCGGAGCTGGCCCATGACGGCGGCGGCGCGGACCCCGCGGCCCATGACGTCGCCGATGACCAGGGCGGTGCGGCCGGCGCCGAGGGTGATCACGTCGTACCAGTCGCCACCGACCGCGGCGTCGGTGCCGCCGGGCTGGTAGGTGGCGGCGACGCGCAGGTCGTCGGGCTGTTCGAGGCCCTGGGGCAGCAGGCTGCGCTGGAGGGCGACGGCGGCCTCGCGCTGCAGGCGCTCGCCGTGGCGGATGCGTTCGACGGCGCTGACCTCGTCGGTGACGTCGGCGCCGAAGACGAGGACGCCGGGGGTGCCGCCGACGTCGAGGGGGCTGCAGGTGAAGGTGAAGGAGCGGCCGCCGGGGACGCGGCGGGCCTTGGCCGTGCGGGGTTTGCCGCTGCGCAGGACCTGCTCCATGAGGGGGAGGACGCCGATCTCGGTGAGCTCGGGGAGGGCGTCGGCGGCGGCCGGGTCGCCGTCGGGGTCGGCGGGGCCGAAGACCTCCTCCCACGCGGGGTTGAGATAGCCGACGTGGTGCTCGGGTCCGTGGACGACCGCGATCAGGGCGGGGAGCCGGCCGAGGGTCTCGGCGACCGACAGGCCGGCCGCCGGGGGCTGCGGTTCGCCGGACCCGGTGCGGGCCGCGGGGACCGGGCCGCCGGCCGCCCGGGCGGCCGCGGCGGAGCTGCCGCGGCGCGGGGTGCCGGGAAGCCGGGGGCTCCAGCGGGTGAAGTTCACGGCTCTCAACACCTAAGTCCTGGGTCACGCGGGGCAGGCCCCCGGTCGCTCCACCATGGTCACATGTCTAGCGTTCGTCCCGTTCGGGGCGGCGCACCGATTCGGCGACGAGTTCGAATTCGGCCCGGGGTTTCTCGAGGGAGCCGAGGGAGACGATCTCACGTTTGAAGAGGCCCGCCAGGGTCCACTCGGCGGCCACCCTGGCCTTGCGGTTCACGGTGGGTACGCGGCTGAGGTGGTAGGTGCGGTGCATCAGCCAGGCAGGGTAGCCCTTGAGCTTGCGCCCGTACACATGGGCGACTCCCTTGTGCAGTCCGAGGGAGGCCACCGATCCGGCGTACCTGTGGCGGTAGTCCTTGACGGTGCCGCCGCGGAGGGTGGCCGCGACGTTGGCGGCGAGGGTACGGGCCTGGCGGACGGCGTGCTGGGCGTTCGGGGGGCAGAGCTCGCCGGGGCGGGTGAGGTCGGGGACGGCGGCTGCGTCGCCGGCGGACCAGGCGTCCTCGACGCCGTCTACGCGCAGGGACGGGGTGCAGGTGAGGCGGCCGCGGTCGTCGAGGGGGAGGCCGGTTTCGGCGAGTACGGGGTGGGGGCGGACGCCCGCGGTCCAGACCAGGGTGCGGGCGCTGAACCTCGCTCCGTCGGAGAGGGCGATGACGCGGTCCGTACAGGACTCCAGGCGGGTCTCCAGGCGGACGTCGATTCCGCGGCGGCGGAGTTCGCGGACGGTGTAGACGCCCAGTTGGGGGCCGACCTCGGGGAGGACGCGGTCGCTGGCCTCGACCAGGGTCCACTTCATCTCCTCGGGGCGGATGTTGTGGTAGTAGCGGCAGGCGTAGCGGGCCATGTCCTCGAGCTCGGCGAGGGCCTCGACGCCCGCGTAGCCGCCGCCGACGAAGACGAAGGTGAGGGCGGCCTGGCGGGCGGCGACGTCGCGGGTGGAGGAGGCGATGTCGAGCTGTTCGAGGACGTGGTTGCGCAGGCCGATGGCCTCTTCGACGGACTTGAAGCCGATGCCGTGTTCGGCGAGGCCCGGAACGGGGAGCACACGGGAGACGGAACCGGGGCACAGGACGAGCTGGTCGTACGCGACGGGGGCGGGTCCGGTGCCGGCCTCGCGGGAGGCGAGGGTCTCGACCTGGGCGGTGCGGGCGGCGTGGTCGACGGACATGACGTCGCCGGCGACGACGGTGCAGCGGTTCAGGACGCGGCGCAGGGGGACGACGACGTGGCGGGGGGAGATGAGGCCCGCGGCCGCCTCGGGCAGGAAGGGCTGGTAGGTCATGTACGGGTCGGGGCTGACGACGGTGACGTGCGCTTCCCCGGGCTTGAGGAGGCGCTGCAGGCGCAGGGCCGTGTACATCCCGACGTAGCCTCCGCCCACGACCAGGATGCGTGCCGGTCGGTCCGACATCGTCCCTCCTAGGCTGGTGCGGCGTGCTCGGCATCCCAGTGAGGCACCCCCCTGCGGGTTTGTCCACAGGCGGGGCGGGTTTTTGTGGACCACTGGTCCTCCGGTGGGGTGGCTCGATCCTTTTGCCCGGGTCCCTGAAGTTGGCGGGCTGGGCGAATCCCTCTTCTCTCTTGTCCAGGCCTGAACTATGTTCGTAAGTCGTCGGGATGTGTTCACGGTACGGATGCCGCTGCCGCTCCCGTCGGCAAGGGTGGGGAGTCTCCGGGGGGAGACGACCGATAACCGGGGGAATGTATGCGTGTTCAAGGACGTACCGGCGCTCACGGAAGTACGTTGCTCGCCGACGGCGCGTCGGTCGCCGCGGCCACGGACGGCAACGGCCGTTCCACGCTTCGTGTCGACGCCCAGCGCAATCTGGAGCATGTGCTGCGGGCGGCGCGGGAGGTGTTCGGCGAGTCGGGGTACGGGGCGCCGATGGAGGACGTCGCGCGCCGGGCGCGCGTGGGGGTGGGCACGGTCTACCGCCGCTTCCCGAGCAAGGAGGTCCTCGTCCGCCGGATCGCGGAGGAGGAGACGGCGCGGCTGACGGATCAGGCGCGGGCGGCGCTGGGGCAGGAGGACCAGCCGTGGGCCGCGCTGGAGCGCTTCCTGCGCGGGGCGGTGGCCTCGGGCGCCGGCCGGCTGCTGCCGCCGCAGGTGCTGCAGGTCGGGACGGACGGCGCGGACGGCGCGGCGCGGGTGCCGCAGCAGCGGCAGGACGCCGCGGCGCTGCGGGTGCTGGAGCAGCGCCAGCCGTACGAGGGGACGGGCGCGGACGCGCTGCTCGACGTGGTCGGGCGGCTGGTGGAACGGGCCCGGACGGCCGGGGAGCTGCGTCCCGACGTATCGGTGTCCGATGTGCTGCTGGTGATCGCGACCGCCGCGCCCGCGCTGCCGGACGCGCAGCAGCAGGAGGCCGCGTCCGCGCGGCTGCTCGACATCCTGCTGGCGGGCCTTCGGTCACGACCCGGTGACGGACAGTAGAACGATACGTTTGTCGAAGTTCCCCCACACGGGTGACTTCTGAAACCGCCTGCCGCGAGAACAATCCGGACGAGTGGTTGACGGAAAACCCCCCGCGGTGGGCAGCTTCGCCTGTGGCACGCTCTGCCGGTGATTCGGCAGGCGATTGTCTACGGGGGCCACTGGTATGGCAGTTGAGGATCAGGACGGCGGCGGTGACGGTGACGCCGTCACCGGCGCCGATGACGGCTTCCCCCGGCAGCGGTTACGCGACGACACCGGGGTGACCTCGGGCGAGCCGTCCGACACCGATCTGATGGAGCGGCTGCGCGCCGGTGACGACACGGCGTGCGAGGAGCTGTACCGGCGGCACGCCGAGGCGGTGCGCCGGTACGCGCGCACCTGCTGCCGGGACGCCGACACGGCGGACGATCTGACGGCGGAGGTGTTCGCCCGCACGCTGCAGGCGGTGCGGGGCGGCGCGGGGCCGCGGACGGCCGTACGGGCGTATCTGCTGACCAGTGTGCGGCGGGTGGCGGCGGGGTGGACGCGGACCTCGCGGCGGGAGCAGCTGGTCGAGGACTTCGCCGTGTTCGCCACGCAGGCGGCGCGGCCCTCGGTGGACGACGACACCCTCGATCTGGGCGCGGACGTACGGGCGATGCACGCCGCGGAGCAGTCGATGGCGGTGCAGGCGTTCCGTTCGCTGCCGGAGCGGTGGCAGACGGTGCTGTGGCACACCACCGTCGAGGACGAGTCGCCGCAGGACGTGGCGCCGCTGCTGGGGCTCACCGCCAACGCGACGGCCGTCCTGGCCCACCGGGCGCGCGAGGGGCTGAAGCAGGCGTATCTGCAGGCGCACGTGTCGACGTCCCTGACGCGCGGCGGGGAGTGCGCGCGGTTCGCGGACCGGCTGGGGGCGTACGCCCGCGGGGGGCTGCGGATGCGGGCGGAGCGGGGGCTGCGCAAGCATCTGGAGGACTGCGAGAAGTGTTCCGTCGCGGCGCTCGAGGTGGCGGACGTCAATTCGCGGCTGCGGGCGCTGCTTCCGGTGGCTGTCGTCGGATGGTTCGCCGCCGGTACGGCGATCAAGGCGGCCGGCTTCGCGACGGTGGGCGGTGCGGCCGGTGCCGTGGCCGCCGCCGGCGGGGCTGCCGCCGCCGCGGGGGGTGCCTCGTCCGGTGCCGCCGCCGGAGGTGCCGCGGCGGAGGGGCTGGGGGTGCCCGCCAAGGTCGGCATCGCGGCCGGGGTGGTGGCCGCCGCGGCGGCCACGGCGCTGGCGCTCGGGCTGCTCGGCGACGAACCGCAGCCCCAGGCGAAGGCGGCGCCGAAACCTTCCGCCGCCGCGCCGACGACCCCCGCACCCGAACCCGAACCGTCGTCCCCCGCGCCCGAGGAGCCGTCGCCCAGCCCGACGCCCTCGCTGCAGAAACCGTCACCCACCCCCTCGCCGCTCGCCCCCTCCCCGACGCCGCGCCCCCGCCCGAAACCGCAGCTCCGCCCGACGCCCCCGGCGGTCGGCACGTACCGCGTCGGCTCCATCGACTCGGACGTCTTCGGCGACGGCACCGGCCCCGAGATCGTCGTCCGGGACAGCGCCTGGTGGTGGCAGCGCCAGGGCCTGTCGATCGCCGGCACCTCGTACGCGCACGGCATCACCGTGCACGCCAGGTCGTCGGTGACGATCGCCCTGAACGGGGCGCGGTGCACGGCGTTCGACGCGCTGGCCGGGGTCGACGACATGATGGCGCGCCTCGGCACGGTGCGCTTCGCCGTGTACGGCGACGGCGTACGGCTGTGGCGGTCCGCGTGGGTGCACGGCGGTCAGCGGGCCGTCCCCGTGCATGTGCCGCTCGGCGGGCGGGAACGGACGCTGCGGCTGGTCGTGGAGCCGGAGGGCGAGGGCAATCAGGGTGTGGTGGCGGACTGGGCGATGTCAGCCATCAGCTGCCGCTGACGTCTCCAGCAGCCGCGCCGCCTCCTCGGGCGTGAGCCGGCGGCCGCGCGCGTGCAGTTCCTCGTACGGCCCGTCGCCCAGCGCCCGCCGTGCCGCGCGTTCCACGGCGGCGGCCCGGTCCTCCTCCGGTACGGCGCGGGGCGCGGTGCCCCGCCAGGCCGTCGCGGCGCCCATCAGCGACGGCACCGGGGAGTGTGCGCCCGCCGTGCTCAGCACCTGGGCGCCGGCCTCCGCGACGGACGCCAGGATCGCCTCCGTGCAGTTCGCCCCGACGCCGGCGCGCAGTGACTGCGCGAGGCTCTTCAGCCCCTCGGCCGTGCCGCCCTCCGCCGCGACGATCTGTGCGCCGAGGCAGCCGAGGAGCACCTCGAACAGCGGTGGCACGGCGGTGCGCATGACCTCCGCGCGTGACGTCTCGTACCAGGAGCGGGCGCCCGCCACGTCGCCCCGGAAGAGGGCGATGCCAGCGTGCACGACGGCGTTGTACGTACGGATGTCGTGGTGGCCGCGGTCGGCGGCCTCCCGTTCGGCCTGGTCCATCAGCCGCTCGGCCCGTTCCAGGTCGCCGACGCGGAAGGCGAGTTCGGCCAGCCGGGAGCGCAGCATGGGCACCTCGGTGTGGGCGCCTATCTCGCGGCTGAGGCGGATGGCCTCCTCGTAGGCGGCGCGGGCCTCCTCGTACCTGCCCCGGTAGACGGCCATCTCGCCCTTCGCCGAGACCGCCTGGGCGAGGATCCAGCGGTCGCCCGCCCGCGCGGCGGCCTCCTCGGTCACCGCGAGGTCGCGCAGGGCCGTCTCCATGCCGCCGTGGCTGTCGATGACGACGTGCAGCCGGAAGGTGAGGACGAGTCCGAGTTCCCAGTCGCCGCCGTAGCGGCGGACGTTCTCGGCGGCGGCGTCCAGGAACTCCAGCAGCGGCAGGTCGCCGGTGAGCAGGAAGGCGGAGAACGGCCACATGAGGCCGGGGAAGCGGGCGCCGGGCACGCCGGGACGGGAGTACAGCTCGAGGCCGCGGCGGAGCATCTCCTGGATCTCCGGGGACTGCATGTCGGCGCGGTTCATCGTGTCGACGATCAGGTAGTAGCGCAGGAGCTGCAGGTCCAGGCGCCGCCAGAACGCGGGGTGGTCCTCGTCGTCGGCGGGCGGCCACAGCGCGGCGGCGCGGGCGCACCAGGCGGCGCCCTCGGCGCGGTAGTCGCGCACCGACCAGAACCAGCCGAGGGCGAGGATCAGCGCGAGCGCGTCGTCCTCCGCGCCGGCGTCGAGGGTGTGCTGCAGGGCGGCGCGCAGGTTGTCGAGTTCCGCCTCCACCCGGGGCATCCACTCCAGCTGTCCGGCGGAGCGCAGTTCGGGTTCGGCGGCGGTGACGAACGCGCGGTAGTGGGCGGTGTGGCGGCGGATCGTCGCCTCGCGGTCGGCCGGGTGTTCGGCGGCGCGTTCGGCGGCGTACTCGTGGATGGTCTCCAGCATCCGGTAGCGCGCCTCGGGGCCGGTGGTGTCGGTGCCGAGGAGGGACTTGTCGACGAGGGAGCCGAGCAGGTCGAGGGCGTCGTCGCCGCAGACGCTCTCCGCCGCGTCCAGGGTCCAGCCGCCGGCGAACACCGACAGCCGGCGCAGGAGGGTGCGTTCGCGGTCGTCGAGGAGGTCCCAGGACCAGTCGACGACCGCCCGGAGGGTCTGCTGGCGGGGCAGGACGGTGCGGCTGCCGCCGGTGAGCAGGCGGAAGCGGTCGTCGAGGCGGTCGGCGATCTGGCGGGGGGTGAGCATGCGCAGCCGGGCGGCGGCCAGTTCGATGGCGAGGGGGAGGCCGTCGAGGCGGCGGCAGATTTCGGCGATGGCGCCGTCGGTGTCCTCTGCCGGGTCGAAGTCGGGTCGTACGGTACGGGCCCGCTCGGCGAACAGGCGCAGGGCGTGCGGTGGGGGCAGCGGTTCGACGGGGCGGACGAGTTCGCCGGGGACGCCGAGGGGTTCGCGGCTGGTGGCCAGGACCGTGAGGCGGGGGCAGCGTTCGAGGAGGGTCGCGGTGAGGGCGGCGGCGGCCTCGATGACGTGCTCGCAGTTGTCGAGGACGAGCAGCAGGTCGCGGTGCGCGCAGTGGTCCAGCAGCTGCCGCGTGGGGTCCTCGGAGCGGCGGGCGCCGTCGAAGCCGGAGAGCATCACCGTCTCGCGGCCGCCGAGCGCGCTGAGGACGGCGCCGGGGACGGCGGAGGGGTCGTCCAGGGGGGCGAGTTCGACGAGGCGGACGCCGTCGGGGCGTTCGGTGCGGGCGGCGGCCTCCTCGGCCAGGCGGGTCTTGCCGGAGCCGCCGGGGCCGGTGAGGGTGACCAGGCGGCTGCCGCCGAGGTCGGCGTGGATCGTGCGGAGGTCGTCGGCGCGGCCGACGAAGGAGGTCAGGCGGGCGCGGAGGTTGGTCTTGCGGTCGGCCGGGAGCGGTTCGGGGGCCGTGAGGAGCTCTCCGTGCAGGGCTTTGAGCTCCGGGCCGGGGTCGGTGCCGAGGGTGTCGGCGAGGGTGCGGCGGGCGTCCTCGTACGCGGCGAGGGCGTCCGCCGGGCGGCCTGCGGCGCTCAGGGCGGTCATGAGCTGGGCGTGGAAGCGTTCGTCCAGGGGGTGGTCGGCCACCGCCGCGCGGAGTTCCGGGATCAGGGCTTCGGCGTTGCCGAGGGTGAGTTCCGCCTCGAACAGGCGGTGGGTCGCGGTACGGCGGAGCGCTTGGGCGTGGGCTGCCGCCTGGGCTCTGCCCGGGAGGTCTGTCAGGGCTTCGCCGCGCCAGAGGGCGAGGGCTTCGCGGAGGCGGGCGGCGGTTTTGTGTGGGGGGTCGCCGTCGGGACGGCTCGCCAGGTCCTCAAAGTGGGTCAGGTCTACGTCGTTCCGTCCGGCTTCGAGGCGGTAGCCGTTGGGCGTTGATCCGACAGCTTCCTTGCCGAGAGTCCTTCGCAGGCGGCCGATCAGGGCTTGTACGGCTGCGGGGGCGTCGGAGGGTGGGGTGTCGTCGGCCCATACCTCGTCGGTGAGGGTGTCGATGGATACCGTGGCGCCTGGGTGCAGGGCGAGCACTGTCAGTACGGCTCGCAGGCGGGCGCCGCCCAGGGGCACGGGTGTGCCGTCGCTTGCGCGGGCTTCTGTGGGGCCGAGGATCAGGTAGCGCACGGGGGTTATTCTCGCGTGCGGCGGCCCCCGCGCCTTCGGCGCGGGATGATTCCCACCCGCAGCCGCCCGTTACCGTGCAGAGGGGTCACCCTGGCCGCCGTGGGGTAACCCTCGTCCTGCCTTTAGCCAGTCACCCCTACGGCAGTGACGGCTGTCGCTTCGGTATTCCTCCCGCCACCGCCCGCTGGCGGGGCGCTCCCTCTCCCGTCCAGCACGAGCCGCGGCGCGCGAGGAGCCTGCGCAGCCAGACCTCCACCGACACCAGGTCCGCGAAGCCCGACAGGGGGACCGAGGCGCCGGAGGCCGCCGCGTGCAGGGCCTCGCGGACCACGCGGCCGTCGACCAGGCCCGCGTCCGCCAGCAGCGGGCGGTCGAAGAGCGCGGCGACCTCGTCCACCGACACCCGCAGCCCCGCGCGCGCGGCGGACGCGTGCACGCCCGCCGACGGGGCGCCGAAGCCGGGCGGCAGTTCGCGGATCCCCGCCCCGTCCAGCACGGCCCGCAGGACGGCCACCCGGGCGCCGGGCTGGACGCGCAGGGCGTCGGGGAGTGCCCGGCACGCCCGTACGACCTGGTTGTCCAGGAACGGCACGTGCAGCCGCTGACCCCGCACCTCCACCGCCTGCTCCAGCACCCGGTGGTCCGCCGCCCGCCGGGCCAGCGCGGCGGCGGCGCGCAGTTCGCCGGGGCGGGCGGAGGGCGGGACGCGGTCGGCGGCGGCCGTCAGCCGGACGGACACCTCGGCGAGGGCCTCCCCCGTCAGCCAGCGCGCCGCCGGCCCGGGCCGCGCCCACGCCATCGCGGCGAGGGACGCACGGACGGCGGCACCGGGGGCGACGGGCGTATGGCCGGGGTCGTCGAGCAGCAGGTCACCGGCGTCCTGGATGCCCGTCCGGTACGAGGTGCGGGCGAGCCGGCGCGCCGCCCGGTACACCGTCCACGGCACCATCACCGACCGCGACGAACCGGACGTCCGCGCCAGCGCCGTGACGGGCCGTACGAGATGCCGCCGGCGCCGGTCCAGCAGCAGGTCCGCCAGCCGCGCCGGATGGGCGTCCAGCACCTCGCGGGCGCCCGCCCCCATCAGATGGTCGGCGCTGCCCGCCGCGAGCCGCCGCCGGTGCCGGCCGGCGGAGACCAGCGACGGCCCCGGCTCGTCCGTCAGCGAGAGGCTCTCCAGATCGGCGTACGGCAGCCCCTCCTCGTGCGCGGCGACCACCACATGGTGCAGCCGGGGGCTCTCCGCCAGGCTGCGCGCCCGCTCGAGCTCCGCCGTCCGCGCCGGGGTGGGCTGCGTGGCGAGGTCGTTGAACGTGACGGCCAGCAGCCGCTCCCCCTGCCCCGACCCCAGCCCCAGCGGCGTCCCCGGCATCCCGGGCAGCCCCGCCGCGAGCAGCGCGAGGGTGCCGGACGCGGCGCCGCCGGAGAGGTCGGCGCCGAGGCCGGGCGCCGGGCCCAGATGCGCGCGCCGCTCGTACGGGCCCATTCCCGGCACGGGGCCGGGGTCCCGGGGCTCGGTCGCCGGGGCGTGCCGGGGGGCCGCCAGACGGGCCCGTACGGACTCGATGAGGGCCTCCCGTACGCCCTTCAGCGCCGTCTCCGTGTCGAGTTCGGGCGCGGCGACCGCCAGCGACGCCCGCGGCTCGTACCCGGCGATCTCCCGCGCGCCCTCGCGCAGGATCAGCGCGTGTCCGGGCGGCACCCGGCGGACCCCCGTGTACGGGGTGCGGTCGCCGGCCGCCTCCGGGGACTCGGGGCAGGCGAGCTGGGCGGCGAGCAGCCCGATGTCGAGCTCCGCCTCCGTCAGGTCGGCGAGCGGCAGGGCGGCCGTGGCGTACGCGGTGCCGCCCGCCCACGGCGTGTGGAACACCGGGCGGGCGCCCGCCAGATCGCCGAGGACGGTGGTGCGCCGGTCGACCTGCGCGACGGCGGTGTACGCGCCGGGCCAGGCCGACAGATGCCGCACCGCCCCGCCGCGCGACGACAGCAGCCCGGCGCGCAGCTGTTCGTCACCGGCGCCGCAGTATCCGAACACCGCCAGCCGTATGGCCGGGGCGACCCGTACGACCCGGACCTCGTCCGGCCGCCAGTCGCCGACCGCCCACAGCGGATCGGGGCCGCCCCACACCTGCTGGGCGCCCACGGGCTGCACGTCGTAGTGCCAGCCGCCCTCGTCCGGGAACGCCGAACCGGTGGTGGTGCTGCTCCATCCGACCAGCCACCGCATCGGCGCCTCCACAGCCTGTGGACAGGGGGCAGCGCCCGGGATCGCCGAACACACCGCCGCGAACCGGCGACGGAGGAGACAGCCGCGGAGCAGGGCCGCGGGTCAACGTGTGGGCATGGGTGGGGAACTGCCGCTTCTCCAGCACCATGCTGCCACGACGGGGGCGCGTTTGAGGTGCGGAGGGCCGCTCATGTGGCGTGCCGCGCCGAATTGGAGGACGCCGGAACACCCTCCGCACACAATCGAACAGCGGCAGCATTCAGCCATTCTCCGCGCACGCATCAGCAAACGGTCGCCCTGCGCGGACCGGGAGGCGCCCTACACCCCCCGGTCCCGTCCGCCGTCCGCGGGGATTGAGACGGCGGTGTCCCCCGGCCCGCTCCTACGGCGGGCCGACCCACGCAATCCCATGACAGCGCTGTCAGTTCGGCGCGCCCAGAGCGCACCACGGGCGCACGGCCACACGCGCCCGTCGCACACGTTCGCGCCGTAGACGGCGGATTGCCCGGATCACGCCATCCGGAATCCATCCCCTTAACGGTAGGGACATGGGGAACTACGCTGGGTATACGTATGCCTCTGTCATGACTCGACAGAGGGCGGCTGAAGCGGCGGGGCGGCGTACGCCGTCCCTGGTCGAGGGGTGCCCATGAACGCGAAGGAACCACGCGGGCCTAACGAGAAGCTCGGAGCGCTCCTCGCCCTCGCCGGAATCAGCAACGCGGGGCTGGCGCGCCGGGTCAACGACCTGGGCGCGCAGCGCGGACTGACGCTGCGGTACGACAAGACGTCCGTCGCCCGGTGGGTGACGAAGGGGATGGTGCCGCAGGGCGCCGCCCCCCATCTCATCGCGGCGGCGATCGGCGCCAAGCTGGGCCGCCCCGTGCCGCTGCACGAGATCGGCCTCGCCGACTCCGACCCCGCCCCCGAGGTCGGTCTGGCGTTCCCCCGGGACATCGCGGCGGCGGTCCGTTCGGCGACCGAGCTGTACCGGATGGACCACGCGGGCCGGCGGGCGGGCGGCGGGGGCATCTGGCAGTCCCTCGCGGGATCGTTCGCGGTCAGCGCGTACGCGACGCCCGCCTCGCGGTGGCTGATAACCCCCGCCGACAGCTCGGTGGCCCGCTCCGGCGAGGACGGCGGGACGACGGTGCGGGTGGGGCACAGCGACGTGGCGAAGCTGAAGGACGCCGCGCAGGAGGCGCGCCGCTGGGACTCCAAGTACGGCGGCGGGGACTGGCGCGCATCGATGGTCCCGGAGTGTCTGCGGGTGGACGCGGCGCCGCTGCTGCTGGGCTCGTACAGCGACGAGGTGGGGCGCTCCCTCTTCGGCGCCACGTCGGAACTGACGCGGCTGGCCGGGTGGATGGCGTTCGACACGGGGCAGCAGGAGGCGGCGCAGCGGTACTACATCCAGGCGCTGCGCCTGGCGCGGGCGGCGGCCGACGTGCCGCTGGGCGGGTACGTCCTGGCATCGATGTCGCTGCAGGCCACCTACCGGGGATACGCCGACGAGGGCGTCGATCTGGCGCAGGCGGCGCTGGAGCGCAACCGGGGGCTGGCCACGGCCCGCACGATGAGCTTCTTCCACATGATCGAGGCCCGCGCCCACGCCCGGGCGGGCGAGGACAAGGCGGCCGGCGCGGCGCTCGCGGCGGCGGAGGGCTGGCTGGAACGCTCCCGCGACGGCGACCCCGATCCCTCGTGGCTCGACTTCTACGCCTACGACCGCCTCGCGGCGGACGCGGCGGAGTGCTACCGGGACCTCAAGGCCCCGCGTCAGGTACGGCGGTTCACGGAGCAGGCGCTGTCGAAGCCGACGGAGGCGTTCGTACGGTCGCACGGGCTGCGCCTGGTGGTGTCCGCCGTAGCCGAGCTGGAGTCGGGGAACCTGGACGCCGCGTGCGAGGCGGGCACCCGGGCGGTGGAGGTGGCGGGCCGGATCTCGTCGGCGCGGACGACGGAGTACGTACGGGATCTGCTGCACCGGATGGAGGCGTACGGGAACGAGCCCCAGGTGGTCGAACTGCGGGAGCGGGCTCGTCCGTTGCTGGTGGCGCCGGCGTAGTTCACCGGATGTTCCCCGTCGGTGCGGCCGGTGTTCATGTGGGGCAACCCTGCGGTTGGCCGTGGCGGCGACATACCTGACACACGTGCCGACCGGCACCGGATCAGGTGGGGGGACCCGTTGTTCTACTTCGCTGTATTCCTGTTGATAGCGGCCGTCGTGCTGTTCACGCTCGGCGTGACCGGTGTACGGGGCGGGCTGAGGGGCTGGGCGATCGGCACGCTCGTCGCGGGCGCGCTGTTCGTCGCCGGCAGCTGCGTCCATGTCGTGGGCGCCTCCGAGGTGGGCGTCCCGGTGACCCTCGGGAAGACGGGGGGTTCGCTGCAGTCGGGCGTGCACTTCGTGTCGCCGGTCACCTCCGTCACCACGTACTCCACCCGGCCGGTGGACCTGGACTTCTCCGGCGAGGACGTGGTGGAGGTCCGCTCCTCGGAGGGCGGCGCCATGAACGCCGACCTGACGGTGAAGTGGTCGGTGACGCCGGGCCGGGCGGTGCACCTGTACGAGCTGGCGGGGGACGAGGACTCCATCGAGGAGCGGCTCGTCCAGCCGGACAGCCGGGAGATCGTCCGTAACGTCTTCGCGCGGCACACCGCCGTCGAGGGCTATTCGACGGCCCGTCCGCAGATCGCCGTCGAGATCACCGAGGAGGTCAGGGAGCGGCTCGCGCCGCGCGGGATCACCGTCACGACCGTCAATCTGCGCAACGTGGAGCCGTCGAAGGAGCTGCAGGCGCGGATCGACCGGATGATGGAGCAGGAGCAGGCCACCGTCCTGGCCGAGGAGGCGGCGAAGACGGCGGAGGCCCAGGCGGCGAAGGCGAAGATCGACGCCGAGGCGGCGGCGGAGCGGCGGCAGATCGAGGCGGAGAGCGTGGCGCGGGCGAACAGGCTGCTGAACGGGTCGCTGACGGACAAGGTGCTGTACGCGGAGTGCATAAAGGCGTTCAAGGAGGCGGCCGCCAAGGGGGCGGTGTACGCGGTGCCGTGCGGGTCGGGGAGCCGGACGCCGGTGATCGTGGATGGGGGGCGCTGAGGCGGTATCGGCCGGGGGTCCGGGGGTTGCCCCCGGAGAACGCAGCGTGGACGGGGGGCGCTGAGGCCGGGTTACTTCGCCGGGTTCGTGCGCAGTTTGCGGCGTTCCCAGCGGCCCGGGTGGCGGATCGCGACGCCCGCCATGCCGCCCGCGCCGGTGAGCCGTATCAGCGGGGTGCCGGGGGCGCGGTCCGGTGTGGTGCGGTCCTTCAGGCCGCCCGTGCCGGGATCGAAGCCGGTGGTGTCGACCGCCCAGCCGTCCGGGACGACGACCGTGACACCGGCCATCTCCCCGTACGCCTCGACGGTCACCTCGGGGAGCCTCACCTCGGTCCGCGTGAAGTCGATCCGTACCCCGCCCATCCCGCCGTGCGCCTCGATCCGCTCCGGCACCTCCCAGGCGCCCACCCGGCGGGCGCCGTGCATACCGCCCTTGAGCGTCAGCGGCGGGGCGCTCTGTACGGGGAGGGACACCGGCAGATCGGCGGTCAGCGGCGCGAGGTCGGCGAACGTCCGGGCCTTGAGGGCGAGTTCGACGCGCTCCTCGAGCTCGTCGAGCTCGATGCGTCCCTCGGCGGCGGCGTCCCGCAGCTGGTCGATCACGGCGTCCCGGTCGGCGTTGGAGACGCGGATGCCGGAGCGTTCGGGGGGTGTGGCGGCCATGCGTCGAGGATAGGCGGGACACCGTCCCGGGGGACCGTCACGGTGTCGCGACGGTGGACAGGTTTGGTGCGGGTGTCGGTGGGTCAAGGCATCATCGTGCGTATCCGACTTTCCGGGAGGTGCTGATGGCGTACGACTGCGAGGTGCTGGTCATCGGTGCCGGCATCGTCGGGCTGGCCACGGCGTACGCGCTGACGCGGCAGTCGCCGGGGATGCGGGTGCTGGTCGTGGAGAAGGAGCCGGGGCCGGCGCGGCATCAGACCGGACGCAACAGCGGGGTGATCCACAGCGGGGTGTACTACCGGCCGGGGTCGCTCAAGGCGCGGTACGCGACGCGTGGGGCGACGGAGATGGTGAAGTTCTGCGCGGAGCACGCGCTGCCGCACGCGGTGACGGGGAAGCTGATCGTCGCCACGACGCGGGACGAGCTGCCGCGGCTGCACGCGCTCGCCCAGCGGGGGCGGGAGAACGGGATTCCGGTCCGGGAGCTGGGTCCGGCGCAGATAGCGGAGCACGAGCCGGAGGTGACGGGGCTCGCCGCGATCCATGTCGCGACGACGGGGGTGGCCGACTTCGCGGCGGTCGCGACGCAGCTCGCGGCGGACGTCGACGTGCTGTACGGGTCGGAGGTGCGGAGGATCTCGCGGCGGGACGGGTCGGTCGCCGTGCGGACCGGTGACGGGACGGTGATCCGGGCGCGGGCGCTGGTGAACTGTGCGGGGCTGCACTGCGACCGGGTGGCCCGGCTGGCCGGGGATCGGCCGGGGATGCGGATCGTGCCGTTCCGGGGGGAGTACTTCACGCTGCGGCGGCCGTCGCTGGTCAAGGGGCTGGTCTATCCGGTGCCGGATCCGGCGTTTCCCTTTCTGGGCGTGCATCTGACCCGGGGGGTCGATGACTCCGTGCATGTGGGGCCCAACGCGGTGCCGGCGATGGCGCGGGAGGGGTATCGGTGGCGGACCGTGTCCGTGCGGGATGTGGTGGGGACGGTGGGGTATCCGGGGGCGTGGCGGATAGCGCGGCGGCACTGGCGGTACGGGGCGGCCGAGGTGCGGCATTCGCTGTCGCGGGAGGCTTATGCGGGGGAGGTCCGGCGGTTGCTTCCCGCGGTGCGGGCCTCGGACCTGGAGCCGGCTGCTGCGGGGGTGCGGGCGCAGGCCGTCCTTTCGGACGGGACGCTGGTGGATGACTTCCTGTTCGGTGAGGGGCCCAGGACCGTGCATGTGCTCAATGCCCCTTCTCCGGCTGCTACGGCGTCGTTGCCCATTGGGCGGGAGGTCGCTCGGCGCGTTCTTGAGGTTTTGCGGGAGTCGTAGGGTGCGGTTTGCGTCGGCTGACGCGCATCCGGGCTTCGCCCGGAGGCCTCAAGCGCCGGCCGGGCTTGGTCGGCGCTTCGCGCCTCGGCCTCAAACGCCGGCCAGGCTGAAGTGCGGTTTCGTCGGCTGACGCGCATCCGGGCTTCGCCCGGAGGCCTCAAACGCCGGCCGGGCTGGACACGGGGGCGTTTTCCGCGGTCTGTGCGACCGGGCGACGGGAGGGCCCGCAGGGTCGTGCGTAGAATCGGGACATTGTGTCTGGTGCATCTTCTCCCGAGCCCGCGTCCGGTTCCGAGCGTCCCGTTTCCCTGACCGGGAAGGGCGTCCCCCGTCCTACGCCGAAGGCGACCAAGTATCCCGGTGGGCCCGCCGCTGACCCGGCCGGGTCGCATCATGAGCGGCGGATTCGGTCGTTTCAGCCGCGGCGCAGTCGTGTCACCCCCGCGCAGGAGGACGCGCTGAAGCGGTTGTGGCCGGAGTACGGGCATGACATCGACGGGCGGAGCGTGCTCGACCTCGATGCCCTCTTCGGGGGGCGGCCCGTCGTCCTCGAGATCGGCTTCGGGATGGGAGAGGCCACCGCCGAGATGGCCGCCGCCGAGCCCGGCACCGGGATTCTCGCCGCCGACGTGCACACCCCGGGGCAGGGCAACCTGCTGCGGCTGATCGAGGCCAGGGGGCTGGACAACGTACGCGTCGCCAACGGGGACGCGATCATCCTGCTCCGGGAGATGCTGCCCGAGTCCTCCCTCGCCGGGATCCGGGTGTACTTCCCCGACCCCTGGCCCAAGAAGCGGCACCACAAGCGGCGGATCATCCAGCCGGAGTTCCTGGACCTGGCCGCCTCCCGGATGGCCCCGGGCGCGGTGCTGCACTGCGCCACGGACTGGGAGCCGTACGCGGAGCACATGCTGGAGACGCTCACGGCGGACGAGCGCTTCGCCAACCTGCACGACGGCTTCGCACCGCGACCGGACTTCCGCCCCCGGACGCGTTTCGAGGGGCAGGGCCTCGGCAAGGGACACCGGGTGCGGGACCTGCTGTTCCGCCGGGTCTGAGGCGTCAGCCCGTACGCACCGTCGCGTGTGTCGTACGCGAAAGCTAAGGTCGACGGGTGCAGCACGAAGCCGAGAGTGCAGAGCCGCCGCACGACGGGGGTATACAGTCGCCGCCCGCGGGTGGCGGGGCCGAGCCGGGGTATCCGGAGGTCGCGGCGTATCCGCCGTGGGTGCCGCCGCCCAAGGTCGCCATGTGGCGGCGCCGCGGGCCGCGGCTCGCGGTGGTGTGCGCGCTGTTCGCCGTGTGCGGCGTGATCATGCTGCTGATGGTGCACAAGCAGACCGGCACCCAGGGCCTGATCGTCGGCGCGATCCTGGCGACGCTGCCCAGTCCGCTGCTCGTGCTGGCGTTCCGCTGGATCGACCGGGTCGACCCCCGGCCCTGGGGCAATGTGGCGTTCGCCTTCGCCTGGGGCGCCTGCGCCGCCACCCTGGTCGCGATCATCGCGAACAGCTTCGCGGCGGAGTGGATCGCGTCCGGGATGCCCGTGGGCCGGGCGCGTGAGGCCGATCTGTGGACGGCGTCGCTGGTGGCGCCGGTCGTGGAGGAGTCCGCGAAGGCGGGCGCGCTGCTGCTGCTGTTCCTCTTCCGGCGCCGGCACTTCACGGGGCTGGTGGACGGCATCGTCGTCGCGGGGCTCGCGGCGACGGGCTTCGCGTTCACCGAGAACATCCTCTATCTGGGCTCCGCGTTCGGCGAGGACCAGAACCCGGGCTACGACAGCGGGGTGTCGGTCACCGTCGTCACGTTCGTGATGCGCGGCATCTTCTCCCCGTTCGCCCATCCGCTCTTCACCGCGATGACGGGCATCGGGTTCGCCCTGGCGGCCCGGGCCGCGCGGGGGAAGAAGGCACGGCGGATCCTGCTGCCGATCGCCGGGCTGCTGGCGGCGATGGTGATGCACGGGATGTGGAACGGCTCGCTGGTCTTCGGCGGGGCCGGCTTCCTGGGCGTGTACACGCTGTTCATGATGCCGGTGTTCGGGCTGCTGATCTGGCTCGCGATCTCCGCGCGCGGCGCCGAGCTGGGCGTCCTGCGGGACACGCTGCCCGGGTACGCGACGGCCGGCTGGCTGACGGTCCCCGAGCCGTACGCGCTGGCGTCCTTCCGCGCGCGGAAGCTGGCGCGGGACCTCGTGACCCGTACGCACGGGAAGCCGGCGAGGAAGGCCGTCGCGGAGTACGTCACGGCGGCGACGCGTCTCGCCCGGCTGCGGTCCCGGGCGGACCGCGGGGACCTCGGGCCGGACTTCCCGCTGCGCGAGGGTGAGCTGCTGCACGTCATGGCGCAACACCGGGTGCTGGCGCAGCCGGCGCTGACGCAGGCGCGGACCCGGCAGGGGCCCGCCCGGCTTGGGCGCGGGGGCGCCGCCCGGCCTGGGGGCGGCGGTCTTCTTCGCGGCGGGCGCCGCCGGCTTGCGCGCGGCGGGCTTCTTCGCCGCCGCGGAGCCGTTG
>NZ_WEGJ01000065.1 GCF_009604385.1 Streptomyces smaragdinus | reverse complement strand
CCGCGTCCTTCTCCTGCTGCTGCATCAACTCGGCTCCCGTGCGTACGATGTCCGAACTGTTGTGGGAGCCACGTGCCTTGCCCATGATGATCCTTCCCGGCACCAGTCACTCTGATGCCAACCGGTCATACCGGGCATACACAAACCACGCGACAGGCCCGGGAATCGTTCTGGTGGAGACGGTTTTCATGGCTCTGACTACTCGCTTGATGAGATCGTGCAGTTTGTTCATGGACACACAGGAGGTGGGAACCCGGCGATGGGTAGACCAAGTCAGGCGGAAATTGAGACGACTTTGCGCAAGGCTGGGCCGGTTCGTATAGGGAAACAGAACTCTGCCCAGTTTGACCACGGTGGCGTCAGGGTAATTGTCAACTATGATATGCCGTGGAAAAGTACGGCCTATTACCCCGGCTCGCTTGGAAAGCCGTGACCGTCGTGACTAATTCTGACCTGTCCTGGATTTCTGGACGAATGTCCCCCGATGATCTTCGCGCATTGGAGGGGGTGGTCGTCCACCTCTCTCGTCAGCGGAGTATTACCCTTCCCTGTCTTCTGGCTTCTTGGAAGGCTCACGTAGAGAAGCTTGAGGAAGATCTCTCCTTGCCCAGCTCGGACAGGTCTGTATGGGGGGTGCACGACTTGGTTGCTGCTTTGGTCCTCCGGGATTTCATCCAGGGTGGACTGAGTGCTCTTGAGGTCGCACTGAGATCCCGCTTCGAAATCCTCCTCTCGGAAATCGACAGCCGTTTTATCTCCTTCACGGAGCCGGATGATCTGCTCCGTGTTGAAAAGGTGGACGCTCGCCCTGGAAGTGAACGGGAATGGTGGTGGAAGCGGATTCCCGTGACCGGACCGGCGCGCGAAGAGGTAATTCTTTATAGCGGCCTCAATTAGCGCTCTGTGAATAAGCGCAAATGATAGAAGCCCTCCCCGTGGTACGTCCTGGGGAGGGCTTCTGGGCTCTTGACGGCAGTAGTTGACGGCAACGTCAGCGGACGGGTGCCGCGCAGAGCGGTGGTTCGTTGCCTTCGTCGGGCTTGCCGGTGGTCCCGACGGGGGTTGTGGAGGGCGTTGCCGAGGAGGTCGATGGCATCGCGTTGGAGGCGGAGCCGGACGTGGGCGTACACGGTGGCGGTGACGCCGATATGGGCGTGGCCCAAACAGCTCCTTGATCACGACGAGTTCCACGCCCTGCTCCAGGTGGAGGGTGGCTGCCGAATGCCGGAGGTCATGGAACCGGATGCGGCGGAGTCCTGCCTGGCGGAGCAGGATGTTGAAGTGCCGGGTCAGCGTGGCTCCTTCGATCGGGGCTCCGTCGGGTCGCGTTCTTTACGCTGCCGGTTGCGGTGCTGTTCGAGGGAGCGCAGGCACGGTGTCGGCAGGGCGATGCGTCGTTCGGAACTCTTGGTCTTGGTCGGGAGGGCTGTCAGGCCGCCGGAGTTGGTCCGCTGGAGAGTACGGCGGATGCTCGCGAGTCCGCCGACCAGGTCGAGGTCTTCCCAGCGCAGGCCGAGGAGTTCGCCCTTGCGGAGCCCCGTATGCAGAGCGAGTTCGAACAGCGGCTGCAACCGATGGCCGCTGGCGGCGGTCAGGAACTTGCGGGCTTCGTCGGCGGTGAGGGGTTCGAAGCGACGGGGGCGGGGTGTCCCAGTGCGGACGTTGCGGGCGACGTTGCGCGGGTTTTCCTCCTCGCGTACCGCATGCTCCAGGGCGGACTTGAGCACGGAGTGCACGTAAGCCGGGGTCAGCGGTGAGGACCGCACCGGCAAGTCCGGCCTCTCCTCTGTGGTCTCCGAGGCCCTCGAACGCTGGCTCGCCCTGGCGAAGCTCCGGGAGATCGTCGAGGAAGACCGCCTGGACGATCCGACCTCTGACGCCGACCGGCAGTGGGCGGAGGACGCGTGGTCAGCAAGCGCCTGAAGGTGTGGCCCCGTCCGGAGGCGCCCTCGTAGGGCCGTCGCTGCAGGGGCAAATCCGGGTGCGGGGCCGGAGGAGGCTTCCTAGGGTTGGGTCCGTCGTGGCGTCAATCGGATGGGAGCCAGGGATGGCCAGTCAGCTCTACGCGATCCGCTTCGGGGCCACGCGGCCCGCGGAGCTTGCTCGGTTCTGGGGTGGGGTGTTGGGGCGGGAAGTCGACCCGGGGGCCAGGGGTGGTGGGGTGGAGTTGCCTGCGGGGGACGTGGGGCAGTTGCGGATTCGGTTTGTGGAGAGTCAGGCGCCCAAGGTTGGGCAGAACCGGATGCACTTTGATCTGACCAGCGCCACCGATGAGGAGCAGCAGGCCATCGTGGAGCGGGTGCTGGTGTTCGGGGGGCGGCATCTGGATATCGGGCAGGGGTCCGATGCCCCCAACGTGGTGCTTGCCGATCCCGACGGGAACGAGCTCGACATCATCGAGGCCGGGAACAACTTCCTCGCCGGGACCGGGCAGATCGGTGCCCTCGCCTGTGACGGGTCGCAGGCCGTCGGGTACTTCTGGAGTGAGGCCCTGGGGTGGCCCCTCGTCTGGGACCAGGACGAGGAGACCGCCATCCAGGCCCCCGAAGGCGGCACGAAGATCACCTGGGGTGGGCCGCCCGTCGAGCCCCAGCAGGGCAAGAACCGGCTGACCTTCGACCTCGTCGTCCCCGCCGGCGAGGACCGCGACGCCGAGATCGCCCGCCTCGTATCCCTGGGCGCCAAGCACGTCGGCACCGGCGACGACGGTCACGTCGAGATGACCGACCCCGACGGCACCGAGTTCAGCGTCCTCCCCGTGCGCTAGAGGGATGATCGGGCACCCTTTCTCGGTGTTACCGGCCAGGTTTGTGCAGGTCGGCTCTCGGTGGGCGCCGAGAAGAGGTGCCCAACCCGGGGTGCCTGAGAGGCGCGGCGTACCCTCGGGAGCATGGACGTGGGGGCGCGCCTCGAACGGCGTATACGGGTCTGGCTGGTCGTGTTCATCGTGGGGCTGGTGCTGAGCGGCGTCACCGCCTTCCCCCTGCAGACCGAGGTGCGGATCCTCGACGACGCCGTGCGGGGGATCTCCTTCGCCCCCGACGGGCTCGTCGAGTGGATCGCCCGGGTGCGGACGGGGCTGGAGGAGACCGACGCCCAGTACCCGTTCATCGCCTACGGGACCGACTGGCTCGCCTTCGCGCATCTGGTGATCGCCGTCGCGTTCATCGGGCCGTACCGCGATCCCGTACGCAACATCTGGGTCATCGAATGGGGCATGATCGCCTGCGCGATGATCGTCCCCCTCGCCGTCTTCGCCGGGCCCGTGCGGGACATCCCCTTCTGGTGGACGCTGCTCGACATCTCGTTCGGCGTCTTCGGCGTCATCCCGCTGTACATCGTGCGGCGGCAGATCAAGCAGCTCGAGGCGGCACAGAAGGTCGTACAAGAAAAAGACACCGCGCCGGTCAACTCCCCCGAATGAACCTGACCGGCGCGGTGGGTCCGCGCGTATAGACGTGACCTGAGCGCTACAGGTTGCCTCGACGGTCCTGTTCGCGCTCGATTGCTTCAAAAAGTGCCTTGAAGTTGCCCTTGCCGAAGCCCATCGACCCGTGCCGCTCGATGATCTCGAAGAAGACCGTCGGGCGGTCCTGGACCGGCTTCGTGAAGATCTGCAGCAGATACCCGTCCTCGTCCCGGTCCGCGAGGATCTTCAGCTCACGGAGCTCGTCGAGCGGCACCCGGGTGTCGCCGACCCACTCGCCGAGGGTGTCGTAGTACGAACCCGGCACGTCCAGGAACTCGACGCCCGAGGCCCGCATCGTGCGGACCGTGTTGACGATGTCGTTCGTGGCGAGGGCGACGTGCTGGACGCCGGGGCCGCCGTAGAACTCCAGGTACTCGTCGATCTGCGACTTCTTCTTGCCCTCGGCCGGCTCGTTGATCGGGAACTTGACCTTCAGCGTGCCGTCCGCGACGACCTTCGACATGAGGGCGGAGTACTCGGTGGCGATGTCGTCGCCGACGAACTCCTTCATGTTCGTGAAGCCCAGGACCTTGTTGTAGAAGCCCACCCACTCGTTCATCTTGCCGAGCTCGACGTTTCCCACGCAGTGGTCGATCGCCTGGAACGTACGCCGCGCCGGCGGCTCGACGATCGGGGACGCCTCCACGTAGCCGGGGAGGTACGGGCCGGAGTAGCGCGAGCGGTCGACCAGCGTGTGCCGCGTCTCCCCGTACGTCGCGATCGAGGCGAGGACGACCGTGCCGTGCTCGTCCGTCAGCTCGTACGGCTCCTCCAGGCCCGTCGCCCCCATCGACACCGCGTGGGCGTACGCGGCGCGGGCGTCCGGGACCTCCATCGCCAGGTCGGTCACCCCGTCGCCGTGAGTGGCGACATGGTTCTCCAGCCACTTGCCGCGCTCGGTGGACGCCTTGACCACGGAGGTGAAGACGAACCGGGCGGAGCCGTTGACCAGGACGTACGAGGCTGTCTCGCGGCTGCCGTTCTCCGGTCCGGAGTAGGCGGCGAGCTTCATGCCGAAGGCGGCGGAGTAGTAGTGGGCGGCCTGCTTGGCGTTGCCGACCGCGAACACGACCGCGTCCATGCCCTTGACCGGGAAGGGGTCGTCCTGCCGGGGGGTGGGGGTGGGGTGATCCTGGATCTCAGTCATGGCCGAAGAGTCGCGCCGATTCGCTAGGTGCGCAACACTTCCGGGATTGGCTGGGCATTCTGTACAGCTGAAAGGGCCCACTCGGGCCAGATCTGTACGGTGTGACCACCGTCACGAAAGGTGACTCATGATCGATGGTCTCGACGGCCGCCTCCTCACCCTCCTCGCCACCGAGCCCCGGATCGGCGTCATGGAGGCCTCCCGCCGCCTCGGCGTCGCCCGGGGGACCGTGCAGGCGCGGCTGGACCGGCTTCAGGCGAATGGAGTCATCCGGGGATTCGGCCCGGACGTCGATCCCGGAGCCCTCGGCTACCCCGTGACCGCGTTCGCCACGCTGGAGATCAGCCAGGGTCAGGGAGCCGACGTACGGGCCCACTTGGCGGCCGTCCCGGAGGTGCTGGAGCTGCACACGATCACCGGGCACGGCGACATGCTCTGCCGTCTCGTCGCCCGCTCGAACGCCGATCTCCAGCGGGTGATCGACCGGGTCGTGGGTTTTGATGGCATCGTCCGGGCCTCCACGGCGATCGTCATGGAGAACCCCGTTCCGCTACGGATCGTCCCGTTGGTGAAGCAGGCGGCGCTGTTGGAGGAGTGAGGGCAGGGTGAGCTTCTGGGAGTACCTCGGCAGCCGGAGGGCGCAGCTCTTCGCCGACGGTCTCCAGCACGCCTCCGCCGTCTTCCAGTGCATGATCGCGGCCGCCCTCCTCGGCGTGCTCATCGCCGTCCTGACGTACCGCACCGAATGGGCCGGGAACCTCGCGATCGCGTCCACCTCGACGCTGCTGACCATCCCCTCCCTGGCCCTCATCGGTCTGCTGATCCCGATCATGGGCCTGGGCGTCCCGCCCACGGTCACGGCGCTGATCCTGTACGGGCTGCTCCCCGTCGTCCGCAACGGCATCGTCGGGCTGCGGGGCGTGGACCCGCAGCTCATCGACGCCGCCGACGGCATCGGCATGTCCCGGATGAAGCGGCTGCTGCGGGTGGAGCTGCCCCTCGCCTGGCCGCCGATCCTCACCGGGATCCGGATCTCCACGCAGATGCTGATGGGCATCGCCGCGATCGCCGCCTTCGCCTCCGGCCCGGGGCTCGGCAACGAGATCTTCCGCGGCATCTCCGGCCTGGGCAGCGCCAACGCCCTCAACCGGGTCCTCGCCGGAACCCTCGGGATCATCGTCCTCGCGCTGCTCTTCGACGCCGCCTACGTCCTCCTCGGACGGCTGACCATCTCCAGGGGGATCCGTGCCTGACGTACACACCGACGGGGTTTCCGGCGCCGCCATCACGCTCGAGCACCTCACCAAGACCTTCCCGGGCTCCACGCTCCCCGCGGTGGACGACATCAGCCTGCACATCGAGCCCGGCGAGCTGCTCGTCATGGTCGGGCCGTCCGGCAGCGGCAAGTCGACCGTACTGAAGATGATCAACCGGCTGATCGAGCCGACGGCCGGCCGCATCCTCATCGCGGACGAGGACGTGACCGGCATCGACCCGGTGGGCCTGCGGCGGAAGATCGGGTACGCGATCCAGTCCTCCGGCCTCTTCCCCCATATGACCGTCGCCCAGAACATCGCCCTCGTACCGAAGATGATCGGCTGGGACAAGGAGAGGGTGACCGCCCGCGTCGAGGAGATGCTGACGCTGGTCGGCCTGGAGCCGGGGGAGTACTGGAAGCGGTTCCCGCGTCAGCTGTCCGGCGGGCAGCAGCAGCGCGTCGGGGTGGCACGGGCGCTGGCCGCGGATCCGCCGGTGCTGCTCATGGACGAGCCGTTCGGGGCCGTCGACCCGATCACCCGCGCCAGTCTGCAGGACGAGCTGCTGCGGCTGCAGCGGGAACTGCGCAAGACGATCGTCTTCGTCACGCACGACTTCGACGAGGCGATCAGGCTGGGCGACCGGATCGTGGTGCTGCGCGAACGCTCGCGCATCGCCCAGTTCGACACCCCGCAGGCCATCCTCGCCAGCCCCGCCGACGACTTCGTCTCCGGCTTCGTCGGCGCGGGCGCCGCCCTCAAGCGGCTGAACCTGACACGCGTACGGGACCTGGCCGGCGTACAGGCGGCGAACGGCGCCCCCGTAGGCCGCAGCCTCGCCGAGGACGCCACCTTGCGCGACGCGCTGGAGGCGGTGCTCACGGACCCCGCGGGACGGGCGGCGGTGACCGGACCCGACGGGGAGCGGCTGGGGGTCGTCGACATGGCGTCCCTGACGGCCGCCGTGCACGACATGCTGCAGGCCGACCGGCTGGCCGCCGAGGAGCACCTCCGCGAGTCGGCGGAGTCCCGGCGGGAAGGCGCGGCGTGAGCGGGGTGCCCGGCGGCGGGGAGAATCCGCGGCCCGTCGGCGTACTGGAGGACGAGGCCGCCGTCGAGGAGCGGCTGCCGGGGCCCGGCGCGCGGCGGATCACCTGGCGCAAGCTGGTGTTCATGCCGGCGGTGCTGGCGTTCGTGCTGCTCGTGACCTGGCTCTGGTACGAGGGCACGGACCTCGACTCCGTGTCCCGTAACTCCCTGGCCGGCGGCAACATGTGGATCCGGCTGCGCGAACACATCTGGCTCACCGCCGTCTCCACCTTCTTCGTCCTGATCATCGCCATCCCGCTGGGCATCCTGCTCAGCCGCCCCCGCTTCCGCCGCGTCCAGCCGGTGGCCATGGCGGTCGCCAACGTCGGCCAGGCGTCGCCGTCCATCGGCATCCTGGCGCTGCTGGTGATCTGGGTCGGCGTGGGCATGAAGGCGGCCGTCGTCGGCATGACGATCTACGCGCTGCTGCCCGTCCTCGCCAACACCATCGCCGGGCTGCGCACCATCGACCCCACCCTCATCGAGGCGGCCCGCGGCATCGGCATGTCGCAGCGCGGGGTGCTGCGCAAGGTGGAGCTGCCGCTCGCCGTCCCGCTGATCCTCGCCGGGGTGCGGACGGCGCTGGTGCTGAACGTCGGTACGGCGACGCTGGCGTTCTTCGTCGGCGGCGGCGGACTCGGCGACCTGATCACCTCCGGGATCACGAACCACCGGATGCCGGTGCTGATCCTCGGGTCGGTGCTGACGGTGACGCTCGCGCTGTTCGTCGACTGGCTCGCCTCGCTGGCCGAGCTGTTGCTGCGCCCGCAGGGGCTGGAGGTGAGCCGGTGAGGCACGCCCGGCTGACCTGCGTCCTCGCGGCTCTCGTCGCGCTGGGAGGCTGCGGGCTGTCCAGCGGCTCGCCCTTCGTCACGGCCGTCTCGCCCGGGAGCGTCGGGCAGGGGAAGCCCCTGGAAGGCGTCGATCTGACGGTGACGTCCAAGGAGTTCAGCGAGCAGCTGCTCCTCGGCCAGATCGCCGGCCTCGCGCTGAAGGCCGCCGGGGCGTCGGTCGTCGACCGTACGGGCATCCAGGGCTCCATCGGCGCCCGCGAGGCCGTACGGACCGGGGAGGCCGACCTCATGTACGAGTACACCGGCACCGGCTGGATCACCTACCTCGGCCACGACACCCCCGTACGCGACCCGAAGGAGCAGTGGCGCGAGCTGCGCGCCGAGGACCTGAGGCGCAACGGCATCGACTGGCTGCCCCCGGCGCCCCTCGACAACACGTACGCGATGGCCGTCAACCACGCCAACGCGACCAGGTACAAGCTGCGGACGCTCTCCGACCTGGCGCGGCTGAACAACAGCGGCGCGAAGGTCACGTACTGCATGGGCGCGGAGTTCGCCACCCGCGACGACGGCTTTCCCGGCATGGCGAAGGCGTACGGGATGAAGGTCCCCGCCGGGCGGATCCGCAAGATGGACCTCGGCATCGTCTACACGGAGACCGCCAACGGGCGGACGTGCCTGGCCGGTTCGGTGTTCGCGACGGACGGGCGGATCCCGGCGCTGAAGCTGGTGGTGCTGGAGGACGACAAGAACTTCTTCCCCAACTACAACGCCGCCCCGATGGTCAACGAGAAGACACTGCGCGAGCACCCGCGGATCGCGGACGTGCTGAACCCCATCACGAAGAAGCTGACGACGGAGGTCGCCCAGCGGCTGAACGCCGAGATCGACGTCGACGGACGCGAGCCGCACGACGTGGCGCTGGACTGGCTGGTGGAGGAGGGGTTCGTCAAGGAGGGCTGAGAGTTGCAAAGGTCTTTTGCAAAAAAGCTATGCAAAGGTTCTTTGCAAGTCGTACGGTAGCTCCGTGACCGAATCAGGCAAGCAGCTCCACGACCTCAACCCGCAGTCCCTGCGCGGCCTCGCGCACCCCCTGCGGATGCGCCTGCTCAACGCCCTGCGCGAGCACGGCCCCGCCACCGCCTCCCAACTCGCCGACCGGCTCGGCGAATCCAGCGGCGCGACCAGCTACCACCTGCGGCAGCTCGCCGCCGTCGGCCTCATCGAAGACGACCCCGAGCACGGCAAGGGCCGCGAGCGCTGGTGGCGGCGCGCCTACCAGGGACTGAAGATCGAGAGCGCCGAGGAGTTCCTGGACAGCCCCGATCCGCAGGTCAGGGGCGCCATGGACATCTATCTGCACGAGATCGCCGCCGAGCACACCCTCGAGGTCGGCGCCGCGCTCGCCGCGATGCGCGACTGGCCCAAGGAGTGGCGCGACCGCTGGACCCTCAGCAACTTCAAGGTCCGGCTCACGCCCGAGCTCGCGTACGAGCTGTACCACCGGATGTTCGACGTGATCCGCGAGTACGAGGACCGCGTCCCCGAGGACACGGCCGGCTCCCGCGAGGTCCGCATCCATCTGCACGGCTTCCCGCAGCAGAACGACTGAATCAAACGAGGGGGGATCCATATGACCGACCGCCGGCCGCTGGCCGCCGTGCTCACCGCCAACGTCATATCCGTCACCGGCAGTTCGCTCAGCCTCATCGCCGTGCCCCTGTTCGTGCTGGAGACCACGGGCAGCGCCGCCCGGATGGGCCTGGTCGCCTTCTTCGAGGGGCTGGCGCTCGTCGTCGCCTCCGTGCTGGGCGGGCCGTTCATCGACCGGCTCGGGCGGCGGCGGGTGGCGTTCCTCACCGACCTGACCGGTGCCCTGGCCACCGGGCTGGTGCCCGTGCTGCACGCCGCCGGGGTGCTGCAGTACTGGATGCTGTGCGTCCTGGTCGCCGTCGTGGGTCTCGGACGCTCCCCGGGCGAGGTCGCGCGGGGGGTGCTGATGCCGCATCTGGCCGACCTGGCGGGGCGGGATCTCGCCAAGGTCGCCGGGTACTTCGAGAGCTGCCGCCAGCTCGCCCGCCTCCTCGGCGCCCCGCTCGCCGGCGTGCTGATCGCCGCCTTCGGGCCGACCGTCGCGCTGGGGGTGGACGCCGCGTCGTTCCTGGCCTCCGCCGCCCTGATCGCCGTCGGGCTGCGCGGGCTGCCGCAGGCGGCCCCGGTGAAGGACGCGCCGCGGGTCAGTCTGCGCACGTACCGGAGCGAGCTGGGCGAGGGCTTCCGGTTCCTCCGCCGGACCCGGCTGCTGCTGGCGATCGTGCTGATGGTGACGGTCACCAACGGCCTCAACCACGGCTGGACGTCCGTCCTGCTGCCGCTGCACGCCGACACCAACCTCGGCGGCTCGGTCAGCATGGGCCTGCTCGCCGGGATCTTCGGCGGGGGAGCGGTCCTCGGCTCGCTGGTGTACGGGCATCTCGCGGGCCGCTTCCGCCGCTGGCCGGTGTACACGGCGGCTTTCCTGATCGACGGCGCCCCGCGGTTCTTCCTCGCCGTCCTCGTCCCCGAGTTCGCGCCGCTGGCCCTCGTGATGGCCGTCGGCGGGACGGCGGCCGGGGTGCTGAACCCGATCCTCGGCCCGCTCCTCTTCGAGCTGGTCCCGGAGGAGCTGCGCAGCCGCGTGCAGAGCGTGACCCAGGCCGGTGTGATGGCCGTCATCCCGTTCGCCGTGCTCGGTACGGGTCTGCTCACCGAGGCCGCCGGCCTCACCGCGGGCCTGCTGACCCTCGGCGGGATCTACCTCGCCACGACCCTGTGCCCGGCGATCTTCCCGGTCTGGCGCACGATGGACAGCCTGCCGTCCGTCAGCACGACGGGACCTTCCCGCCCGACCGAAGCGCCCCCAGCGCGTCGATCGCGCCGCTGAGCGTCGTCACCGGCACCAGCCGCAGCCCCGACGGCAGCTCCGCCTCCGCCTCCGAGCACTCCGCCTTCGGTACGAGGAACACCGTCGCCTTGTCCCGCTTAGCCGCCTGCGTCTTCAGCGGCACCCCGCCGACGGCGCCGACCTTCCCGGCCGCGTCGATGGTGCCCGTACCGGCGATGACCCGGCCCCCGGCGAGGTCGTCGGCGCCGAGCTTGTCGATGATGCCCAGGGAGAAGAGCAGGCCCGCGCTGGGGCCGCCGACGTCGGCGAGGCGCAGGTCGACCTTCACCTTCTCGGGGTCGAGCTTCAGGTGGTTCAGGGCGGCGGCGGTGGCGGCGGACTGGGAGTCGCGCATGGCCTCGTCGTTGTACTCGCGGATCTCCTTCACGGAGTCGCCCACCGGGTACACGGAGTCCCGCGGCATCACGGCCTCCCCCTTGTCGAACCAGCTGCCCACCACATCGGGCAGCCGGACGGTGGTGTCCGGGGAGGTGGCGGTGATCGTCGTCATCCGCAGCTGGCCCCGCGTGGGGTACGTCTTCGCGCCCGTGACCGTGATCACCGGCTCGCCGCCCTTGTCCTTGCCCAGGACGTCCGTCGTCGACCCCGGGAAGGCGATCGAGAACGGCAGCGGCGCGAAGACGGCCGCCGCCAGCAGCCCGAGCAGCGGCAGCGCGCAGAGCGAGAGGTACAGGGGGCGGGAGAGCCTGGGTGTGCGCACGGGGTCAATCTAATGGACCTCAGCTGAGGGCCGCCGCCACCTCCCGGGCGGCGTCCACCACCCGTACGCCGACCTGCTCCGGGATCGTGTCCGACAGCATCACGACCCCCACGCTGCCCTCGATCCCCGTCACGCCCAGCAGCGGCGCCGCCGCGCCGCACGCGCCGGCCTCCAGCTCGCCGTGCGTGAACGCGTACGCGGACGCCGCGTCGTCGTGCGTGGCGCCGGCGCCCAGGCCCCGGCCCTTGAGGATGGCCCGGCCCGCCGCGCCCTGGTCCAGCGGATGCCGGAAGCCGGGGCGGTACGCGACGTGGTAGTCCGTCCAGCTCGGCTCCACCACGGCCACCGCGAGGGCCTCGCTGCCGTCGACGAGCGTGAGATGGGCGGTCGCGCCGACGTCCTCCGCGAGCGCGCGGAGGGAGGGCAGCGCGGCCTCCCGGACCAGGGGGTGGACCTGACGGCCCAGGCGCAGGACGCCGAGGCCCACGCGGGCCCGGCCACCGACGTCGCGGCGGACCAGGGCGTGCTGCTCGAGGGTGGCCAGCAGCCGGTAGACCACGGTGCGGTTCACGCCGAGCTTGGTCGCGAGCTCGGTGACGGTCAGACCGTGGTCGGTGTCGGCCAGCAGCTTCAGTACACGTAGCCCTCTGTCGAGGGTCTGGGAGGTCTCCGCGGTCACGCCGCCTCCTCGGGGTCTGGCGGCTGTTCCCGGGGTCCCGGAGGTGACGCCGCCGGTCGCAGGGCACCGGCGCGCCCCGGGCCGGCATTGCCCCGGAGCGTTCTCGATTTCCGTGAAACGTCCGTGAGTCACCTCACAGAAAGTTTCGGTGACGGGAAACCTAGCGAGCCGCACCGCTGAGCGGAAGACCCCGTCCAGAATCCGGGCGCCGATCCGGCTTGATCACCGCATCCGGGTGGCCCATTCCTGCACCTTCGCTATCCGCTGCCGGATCTGTCCGGCGGTCGCCTCGGCGCTGGGTGGCCCGCCGCACACGCGGCGCAGCTCCGTGTGGATCACTCCGTGCGGTTTGCCGCTCTGGTGGACATAAGCCCCGACCAGGGAGTTGAGCTGCTTGCGCAGCTCGAGGAGCTCCTTGTGGGTGACGACGGGGCGGCGGTCGGCGGGGAGTTCGAGGAGGTCGGCCTCCTCGGCCGGCTTCTTCCTGCTGTGGGCGATCTGACGGGCCTGGCGCTTCTGGAGGAGCATCTGGACCTGGTCGGGCTCGAGGAGGCCGGGGATGCCGAGGTAGTCCTGCTCCTCCTCGCTGCCGGGGTGGGCCTGCATGCCGAACTCGGCGCCCTCGTAGACGACCCGGTCGAAGACGGCGTCGGACTCCAGGGCCTCGAAGGGCAGCATGTCCTGGTCGCCGGTGTCCTCGTCCTGCTGCTTCTCCGCCTCTGCGAGCTCCTTCTCGGACTCCGCGTACGGGTCCTCCTCGGTGTCCTTCTTCGGCTTGTCCAGGGCGTGGTCGCGCTCGACCTCCATCTCGTGCGCGAACTGCAGGAGGTTGGGGATCGTCGGCAGGAACACGGACGCGGTCTCGCCGCGTCGCCTGGACCGTACGAAACGGCCCACCGCCTGGGCGAAGAACAGCGGGGTGGAGATCGTCGTGGCGTACACGCCGACCGCCAGGCGCGGGACGTCGACGCCCTCGGACACCATGCGGACGGCGACCATCCAGCGGTCCTCGCTCTCGCGGAACTCCTCGATCCGGTCGGAGGCGCCGGTGTCGTCGGAGAGGACGACGGTCGCCCCGGTGCCCGTTATCTCGCGGATCAGCTTGGCGTACGAGCGGGCCGAGTCCTGGTCGGTGGCGATGACCAGACCCCCGGCGTCCGGGATGGCCTTGCGGACCTCGGTGAGGCGCTGGTCGGCGGCGCGCAGCACGCTCGGCATCCATTCGCCGCGCGGGTCCAGGGCGGTGCGCCAGGCCTGCGCGGTGGCGTCCTTGGTCATGGGCTCGCCGAGGCGGGCCTCGATCTCGTCGCCGGCCTTGGTGCGCCAGCGCATGCTGCCGCTGTACGAGAGGAAGATCACCGGGCGCACGACGTGGTCGGCGAGGGCGTGGCCGTAGCCGTAGGTGTAGTCGGCGGAGGAGCGGCGGATGCCCTCGCGGTCCTCCTCGTACGTGACGAAGGGGATCGGGTTGGTGTCCGAGCGGAAGGGGGTGCCGGTGAGGGCGAGCCTTCTGGTGGCCGGCTCGAACGCCTCCTGGCAGGCCTCGCCCCAGGAGCGGGAGTCGCCGGCGTGGTGGATCTCGTCGAGGATGACGAGGGTCTTGCGCTGCTCGCAGCGGTTGCGGTGGAGCATCGGGCGGACGCCCACACCGGCGTACGTCACGGCGACCCCGTGGTACTCCTTGCTGACCGGTCCGGCGCTGTACTCGGGGTCCAGCCGGATGCCGATACGCGCCGCCGCCTCCGCCCACTGCTTCTTCAGGTGCTCGGTGGGCGCGACGACGGTGACCTGCTGCACGACGTGATGGTGCAGCAGCCAGCTCGCGAGGGTCAGCGCGAACGTCGTCTTCCCGGCGCCGGGCGTCGCCACGGCCAGATAGTCCCGGGGCTGCTTGCTCAGGTAGGCGTCCATCGCCCCCTGCTGCCAGGCACGGAGCTTCCCGGCCGTACCCCACGGGGCGCGGCCGGGGAAGGCGGGGGACAGATGATGCGAGGTGGCGGTACTCACGGTCTCCGCAGGCTGGTCGACGACATCTCACGTCCGCCGGGAACCCCCGCGCGGCAACCGCGTCAGCCTACCGGGACGACGCCTCCCACCCCGGGGATACGCGGGGGTACCGCCCGGGAGTGGGAGCCAGGTCACATGTGCGTCCGGATCAGCCGTCCATGCCGCGGACGCACACCACCCTGACCTCCTGGACCAGGTTGTTGCCGAAGCCGCCCCGGTTCCACGGCTCCTCCAGGGGCTGGGTTTCGCCCGTGGCGTCCGTGGCTCGGGCCGTCAGGGTGTGGGTGCCGGGGGTGGGGGTCCAGTCCGCTGTCCAGTGGCGCCAGGCCCAGGGGTGGGTGGTCGGGTCGTCCTCCAGGGTGGCGGGGGTCCAGGTGGTGCCGCCGTCCGTGCTCAGGTCCACCGACGTGACGGGGGCGTGGCCCGACCAGGCGCGGCCCTCGACGCGGATCGGGTTCGGGGGGACGAAGCGGGCGCGGGACATGAAGTCCGGGAAGCCGGGGGGTACGAGCAGGGCGCGCGGCGCCATCCTCGTCACCGGGACGCCCGGGTCGTCGGCCGACGCGCGGTAGCGGTACGCGGAGTGCTGGAAGCCGTCGAACGGCTCCCCGGTCAGCCGGACGTCGCGCAGCCATTTGACGTTCCCCATCCCGTACCAGCCGGGGACCACCAGCCGCAGCGGGCTCCCGTGCTGCGGCGGCAGCGGGGCGCCGTTCATGGCGTACGCCACCAGCACCGGCGCCTCACCCATCGCGTCCGCCACGGACAGCGCCCGCTGGTAGTCCTGCTCCACCCCCCGCTCCACGCCGTGGTCGGCGCCGGTGAAGACCGCGTCCACCGCGTCCGGCGACACCCCCGCCTCCGCGAGCAGCTCCCGCAGCGGTACGCCCGTCCACTCGGCGGTCCCCACGGCCTCCGTCAGCCACGGCTGGCTCACCGGGCGGGGCGTGAGGCGGGCGCGGCCGTTGCCGGCGCACTCCATCGTCACGCGGTGGGTCTCGGAGGGCAGCGCCCTCAGCTCGTCGAGGGTGAGGGTCAGGGGCCGGTCGACGAGGCCGGAGATCGTGAGCTCCCAGTGCTCCGGGTCCGTGAACGGGACGTCGTAGTGCGTGAGCACGTAATGCAGGCCGGGGGGCGTCACGTCGTACCGCAGCGCCTCCAGCGGCAGGCCGTGGTTGCGTGCCGCGAGCGCGAGTTCGTCGTGGCCGATCCCCTCGTCGGGCGCGGCGACCCGGGAGGGCGTGCTGACATCTCCGATGCGTGTTCCCATGGGGGCATTGTGGTCGCGGATCAGTGAACGCGCAGCCGCCCCGCCACCCCCGCCCCCACCAGCGCTACCGCCGCCATCGGCAGGAACACCGCCGCGAACGCCCACGGATGCCCCCCGTCCGCCGCCGCGGCCGACAGCGGGCCGTCACCCACCGCCGCGCCGCCCAGCGCGGCGAACACCACCCCGGCGACCGCCAGCAGCACCACGTTGGACAGGCTGTCGGACAGCTGCAGCGCGGCCGTGTTGTTCCCCGCTTCCGCCGGCGGCGACAGCTTCAGCAGCAGCACGCTCGTCGCGGAGATCACCATCCCCATCCCGAAGCACCCGAACAGCCACAGCACCGCGATGAACGCCAGCGGCGGCACCGCCTCCACCAGCGCCAGCGGCGCCGCGGCGATCGCGGCCGCGGACAGGCACATCCCCACCCGTACGAGCCGCTCCCGGTGCCGCTCCATCCGAGGCCGGGCCTGCAGCCAGGAGCCGGACGCCCACGACGCCCCGCCGATGGCCAGGGACATGCCCGCCTCGGTCACCGACAGCCCCCGCTGGGTCACCAGCATCAGCGGTACGAAGGACTCCGCCGCGATGAACGACCCCGCCGCGATCCCCCGCATGAGGACCACCGTCGGCAGCCCCCGCGCCGCGGCGTACGTCCCGCGCGGCAGCAGCCCCCGCACCGCGGGCACCAGCAGCGCCACCCCCGCGAGCGCCGGCGCCAGGGACGCCCACCGGACGTCCTGCCCCGCGTACTGCAGCAGCCCCGCGCCGGCCGCGATGGCGAACGCCAGCTTCATCCGCCGCCGGTCCACGGGCGGCACCTTGTCCGGGTCCACGGGGCCGTTCGCCCGGCGCCGTATCGCCGGCAGCGCGACGACCAGCGGCAGCACCACCAGCGGCGGGATGCCGAGGAACACCCACCGCCAGCCCGCGTGCTCGGTGACCGCCCCGGCCGCGAGGGGTCCGACGACCGACGGCACCACCCACGACGCGGCGAACGCGGCCAGGATCGACGGCCGCAGCCGCTCCGGGTATGCCCTGCTGACCACGACGTACAGCGCCACGATGTCCAGCCCGCCGCCGAACCCCTGCACCGCGCGGCCGAGCACGAACACCCACATGCCGCTCGCCGTACCGGAGATCACCAGTCCCGCGACGAAGCACGCGATGCCCAGCGCCAGGGGCTTCAGCGGCCCCGCCCGGTCGCACCACTGGCCGGAGACGACCATCGCCAGCAGGGCGGTCGTGAAGTACGCGGAGAAGGCGAAGGCATACAGCCCCACCCCGTCCAGCGCCTTGGCCGCCGCGGGCATCGCCGTACCGACGGCCGTCGCCTCGAACGCGATGAGGAGCACCACGGTGACGATGCCGAGGCTCAGCGCCCGGTACTGCCTGCCCAGCACCCCGGGCTCGCGGGGGAACTCCCCGGCGGGGGCGGCGGCGCTGACGCCCTGATCGGCGGCTATGTCGGTCATGAGGGTCAGGGTAAGGGGTGTAGGCCCGAATGACGCCTGTATATGGACGGGGTCCGGACGGGACGTCCGTCCTAGGTCCGAGGGCCCGGCCCGGGGACCGTAAACCCGGTGCCGTGCGTTCAGCTCTTTGTGGTTGCACCCCGGTTGTATTCCGGTTGCATTCCGGTTGCACGGATCCTCCGATCAATTTCCGACCATTCGGTCCGCGCCGGACGAACCCCGTCATTTGGTGTTTACGCCGCCTTGACCCCCGAGAAGGCAAAACCATACTCTCGACGCGTTCGCGGTGATCGCCTCACACAATGGGAGGATCAATTGCCTGCAATGAAGTTATGGGAATCCAGCATCGGGCTTCTTTTCGACCGCAGGTCGGAAATCGGAAAGCCCATGGACTTCCATCTGAGCCGCCCGATGGACATCGACCCCGAGGGCCGGACCCTCCTCGACGTGGCGGCCATGGCCGACGTCGTCCGGGCGACCGCGGGAGCGCTGCACGAGGCCGGTGTCCGGCCCGGCGACCGGGTCGTGGTCTACAAGGAGAACCACTTCGACTGCCTGCTGCTGGCCGCCGCCGGCGTCCGCGTCGGCGCCGTCCCGGTCATGCTGTCGGGGCTGATGGACCCCGACACCGTACGCCCCCTGCTGCAGCGCACCGAACCCAGACTCCTGGTGAGCGGCCGGCGTCTGCTGGAACAGCGCGGAAGCGACGGCGCCGCCCTTTCCGAGTTCAGCGACCGCGTCCTGTCGCTCGACGGCGGAATACCCGAAGCGATATCCCTGACGGACGTCCTCGGCGCTTCAGCCCCACCCCCGGTACACCGCGCCGACGACGAACTGATGATGCTCACGCACACCTCCGGAACCACCGGAATTCCGAAGCTCATCATGTACACGCCGGAAAAACTCCAGGGCCAGATGGCCCGCCTGGAGTGCCGGCATCTGCCGCCCATCACCTTCGGCCGCAAGGACACGGTGGCGATGTTCCTGCCGTACGTCCACGCCCGCTCGTTCACCTGGATCTATTCGGTGCTGACGCTCTCGCCCGCCACGGTGCTGCTGATGAGCGAGAACGACCCGGAAACGGTCGGCCCGATGTTCCTGAAGCACCGCCCGACCTCCATCGAGGCACTGCCCATCGACTTCCTGCGCATGGCGGAGCTCACCCGGCAGGGGCAGGGCGACGCGTTCGCCTCGGTACGGATGTTCATCGGCAACTTCGACGCCATGCACTGGTCGGTCATCCGCGCCTTCCTCAACGCCTCCAGGCACCGCTTCCCCGTCTGGCGCGAGGGCTACGGGCAGTCGGAGACCGGCGGCATGGGCATGACCGCCATCACCCGCCGCAAGGCCAACAAGCGGCGCGACGAGATGCCGGGCCCGCGCAAGGTCGGCCGGCCGATGCCCGGGTTCGTCAAGCTCAAGGTCGTCGACCCCCAGACCTTCGCGCCGGTGCCCAGAGGCAAACCCGGGATCGTGCTCGCGCGGACGAAGGCCCGGTGCGTCGGCTACTACAAGGAGCCCGAGCGCTGGCAGGAGAAGGCCGTCGGCGACTGGTGGAACACCGGCGACATCGGCGTCATGACCAGAACCGGCGCCCTCAAGCTCCTCGACCGCGAGGTCAACTACGCGACCGGCATGAGCTGTCTGGAGCTCGAGGACACCCTCGTCGACCGCCTCCCCGACGGCCACGACATCGCCCTCCTCCCCGTCCCCGGCAGCCCGCCGGTCCCCGTCGTCGCCAGCCCCGACGGGCAGCTGGCGAAGGACGTCTGGGAGACGGCCGTACGCGGCCTCCCCGAGCTCGCCGAGCCCGTGGTCATCGGCTTCAAGGAGATGCCCCGCACCGGCACCGGCAAGATCCTCCGGGAACAGCTGCGCAGACAGCATCTGACCGGAGCCGGCCACCCCGGCCACGGCAGGTGGACGTGAACCCGGCGGGCGCGGGGACGTTCGACGTCGAGCCCTTCGACGACGCCTCCCGGCGGATCTGGGAACGGCGCGAACACGTCGTGTGCGGGATCAGCCCCGGCAACAGCTACTTCCGCGGCGAACCCCTCGAGCGGCTGCTGGGCTGGCTCTCCGGCGAGTTCGACCGCGTCGACGTCGTCGTCCCGGACTCCGGCCTCACCCACACGTACCACGCCCTCGGCTACACCCCGCGGCGTGCGGCGCAGAAGACCCGCGCCGAGATCAACGTCCTGTGCAACCGGGTGCTGCGCGCCTGGCAGGCCACCGGCGGCCCGCGGGAGGCCGACGGACTGCACCGGATGTCCGAGCTGGACTCCGGCGACGTCTACCGCGACGCCCTCGCCGACTGCGAGAAGGCCCTGCGCGAGGGCGGCGAACTCGGCCGGGTCTGCGCGGACATGAGCCGCGAGGTGCTGCGCGGACGCGGCCACGACGGCCCGCCCACCGACGGCCAGATCGAACGCGCCACCCGCTACCTCACCGCCGAACTCCCCTTCTTCCTCGCCTCCAGCGACATCTTCGGCGTCCCGTCGTCCCTCAACTTCTACCACCGCGAACTCCCCCTCGCGGAGCTCGTCTTCTCCGGCAGCACCCTGCTCCAGCCCTCGCCCCGGCAGGCGTACGCCACGATCCGCCCGGCGTGACGAGGGCCCCACCCGCACAGTGAGAGGAACCCATGGCGCAATACGACGCGCTCGCACAACGGCTCACCGACATCGAGGAGATCATCCACTTCTACCGCAAACACATCGAATTCCCCTCGTTCCTGCGCGCCCTGGGCTCCGTACGCGGCAAGCGGATCCTCGACGTCGGCTGCGGCGACGGCGTCTACGCCCGGATGGTCGCCGAACGCGAGGCCGAGGAGGTCGTCGCCACGGACTCCTCCGCCGAGATGGTCGCCCTGGGCCGGGCCGCCGAGAAGGCGGAGCCGCTGGGAGTGCGGTACGAGGTGCACGACGTGTCGGCGATGCCGGTGCTCGGCTCCTTCGACGTGGCCGTCGCCGTCAACGTCCTGCACTACGCGGACGGCGAGGGCGCGCTGGTCGGCATGTGCGAGCGGATCGCCGCCAACCTCGCGCCCGGCGGCCGGCTCCTCGCCTATGTCGGCAACGTCGACACGGACCCGGACGCGGCGCGGGAGTTCGGCTTCGTCGTCGACCTCCCCGAGGACCGCCGCGAGGGCGCCCCGTTCACCGTGTCGATCGCCGCACAGCCCCCCGCCACGGTCTCGGTGCACTACTGGCCGCCCGACAGCCTCGTACGGGCCGTGGAGTCGGCCGGGTTCACCCGGGTCGGCTGGGAGGACCTGAGACACACCGGCGAGGGAACCGGCCGCGAGGCGGACCTGGACCGGCTGCTGAAGAGTCCGCCGAGCCTGCTGCTCAGCGCGTACCGCGCCTGACGACGGGCGGCCGGGCGGTTCCTCCTCCCCGCGCGAACCGCCCGGCCTGCCGCTCACGCCTCCGGCCCCGGGTCCTCCGACGGCCACGGCTCCGCCGCCCACAGGTCGTCGCAGGCCTCCCGGACCGTGGGGGCCAACAGGCGTTCGAGGGCGGCGTCGAGCTCCTGCCGGGTCGTCTCGCGGCCGGGCGGTACGAGCCGCATGGTGCGCTCCAGCCACGCCGACACGGCCGCCGCCGGGGCCTCGATCAGGGCGTCGCCGTCCGGGGAGGCCAGCGCCAGACAGACCACGTTCCGCCCGTCGACCTTCGTCGGCCACAGCCGTACGTCCCCCTGGCCGCACGGCCGGAACACCCCCTCCACCAGCAGCTCGCGGGCGAACGTCCAGTGCACGGGGGCGGGCGAGCAGGTGTGGAAGGTGAAGCGGACGGCGTACGGGTCGGCGGTCAGATACGTCAGCCGGGCCGGCACGTCGACGCCGCGGTCCGGCGACAGCACCAGTCTGACGTCGAGATCGCGTACCACCTCGGTGTGCGTGGGCGTGTGCATGGTCCCCTCTCCTTCTTCGTCCACGGGCGGGCGGCGGGGCGCGCCGCCGGGTATAGAGAGAGACCGGATCGCGCGCTCTTACGCGACTTCCGCGGAAAAACTTCCGCGGCGCGCCAGGGGCCCCCGACGGATACCCGGTCGGAGCAATGACGGTGCTGTCAGCACATCGGGGGATGTGCGTCAAGGGCGCCCGTCCGGGACCGGTTTGGTCGCTAATGTGGGCGACATGAGCGCCCCGACTCCCGCCTCCGGCTCCGGCATCCCCGGGCCCGGGTACTACCCGGACCCGTCCATCCCCGGCTACATCCGGTACTGGAGCGGTACGGCCTGGGTGCCCGGTACGAGCCGTCCGGTGCCGGAGGAGGCCCCGTCCCCCGTCCCGTCCGGCGTCTCGCTCACGCCGGTCCCGGCGGTGACCCCGCCGCCGCCGGCGATGGTGGAGACGGGGCCGGTGTTCTTCGACGAGATGCGCACGGGGGAGCGGCGGTTCACGGAACTGGCCCCGGCCCCGGAACGCACGGCGCTCCCCCCGGCGGCGTCGGCCCCGCCCGAGCTCGCCCCGGCGCCTCCGACGCCGACCCCGACGCCCACCCCCACCCCCACGCCCGCCGACCCCCGCGCGGCGGACGCCTGGGGCGGGACGCCGGAGACCCCGCGGGTGACGGCGCAGCGCCCGGCCCCGCCCGAGGAGGCGCCGGAGGCCGCCCCGCCCGCGTCCGCCTGGCAGGCGTCACGCCCCCCGCAGCCGACGCCGATCGCCTGGGGCGCCCCCGCCGGCGCCCCGCCCGCCCCGGCCCCGGTCCCGGACCGCGAGACGCTCGGCGTCCGCGCCGTACGCCGGGCGGCTCCCGATGCGTCCCGCACGCCCCCCGTCCGCACCCCCTCCTGGGTCCGCCGCACCGACGGATCCGTGGCCTTGCCGAGTAGTCAACGTTCCACCCATGAGCTTCCAGCATCGGACGTTCGCCGATGTACTGGTCTCTGCCCGAACCTAGAGGTTCGGGAGAAGTGCTCCTTAGAAAGGAGGTGATC
>NZ_WEGJ01000064.1 GCF_009604385.1 Streptomyces smaragdinus | reverse complement strand
CACCGCGAACGTCTGGTCGCCGGCCTTCCACTTCGCGGAGGAGGCACCCGTCCAGAACCAGCGGAAGGACACCGCCGTCCCGTCGAAGGACGCCTTCGCGTCGTACGCCTTGAAGTGCAGCGGGGGCAGGCGGAAGCCGCCGGTGGCCGGGCCGCTCGTGGGGCCGGAGGGGCGTACCGGGGAGGAGTTGGTGGGGTCGTCGGCCGCGAACCCGTGGCCGTCGGTGCGCACGGGGGGCATCCGCAGCGTCGACTCGGACGGCGGGGTGTCGTGCTGCGTGCCGAACGGCGGCGTGGACTCGGCCGGGGCGTCGGGCGCCGGCGGGGTGTCGCGCGGGCCGTCGAACCGCGGGGTGTCCGGCACGGGCGGCGCCGCGTCGTGCCGCGGCGGGGGGCCGCCGGCGGGCGGGCGCTCGTCCGAGCCCTTGCGCGGCGCGAACCAGTCGCTGGCCTTCTCGCCGCCGGACCCGGACGCACCGGACGTACCGGATGATCCCGGCGAACCGGACGGGCCGCCCGGCGCGGCGGCCGAAGCCGCGGCGCCCCGGTCCTCGGCCGGCTGCCCCTCCTCGGGGGCGCCGCCCTCGACGGGCGTACGCACGACCACCGGCGGGATCGGCCGCGACCCCGGGATGTTGATCCGGATCCGGGTCGTGAGCGTCGTCTCGGTCCTGGGGCCGTCATCGGCGCCCGGGGCGTCCGCACCGGCCCGCTGCCCGTCCCGCGTGGGGAGGGGCGGGGTCCCGGGCGGGTACGGGGCGTCGCCGCCGGGCGGCGGACTGTCAGTTTCTCGGCTCAAGGCAGGTCTCCTGATCGGCTCCGCCCCCCGTCAGGCATGCGCGGGGAACTCGGCGGCGCGCACAACCTTACTGGGCGGCGCGTCCGCGGATGTCCGGAGCGGTTGAACGTATCGGCCGGCGGTGGGCCCGAAGGGGCCCAAACGCCCACGTCAGCGGGCGAGTTTGACCCCGTCGGGAGTGTGCGGCGGCACCGGCGGAACGGTGGTGCAGATCACAGCGGCGAAGATACCGCCGAGCAGAAAGAGATACGACCCGCCCCCCGCCCCCAGCAGATAGTCGCCCTCCGGCCGGGTCGAGAGCAGCAGCAGCACCGCCAGCATCCACCCCCCGGCCGGCGCGAACCCGCCGCCGCGGGTGCCCGTCAGCCGCACCCCGCCCAGACACAGCGCGCCGATCGCGAGCACGGCCAGCACCAGCCCGCCGGGAAACCAGGCCGCCTGCATCAGCGTCCCGCCCGCCCCGGCCAGCACCCCCAGCACGACCAGTCCCGCCATACCGAGCAGCCGCGGCGCCGTCACGCCGCCACCCCCGCGAAGAGATCCGACTCCAGCTCACCGGCCGGGGCGCCGGAGGCACCGCGCACCAGGCGGTAGTACTCGGTGCCCAGCAGCGGCTGCCCGAGGTCGTTGGAGAGGGCGAAGAAGGGGCCGTCCACGGCGATCTGGGTGGCGTGCGCCTTCATCGCCGCCGCCTTGGCCGCCGTATACGGGCCGCCGTCGATCCGCGCCGTGACCAGCGCGTCGTCGATCACGCCGGGCACGTCGTCCGGCGACGCGATCCCGGGGAAGAGGCCGTCCGCCGCGCGCAGCCGGTCGAAGCCGGCGTCGAGGACGGAGCGCGGGACGCAGTTCCAGTACACCTTCGCCACCGCACACGGCTCGTCCGCGGTGAGCTCCACCGCCCGCATGGCCACCCGGTGCGCCTGGATGTGGTCGGGGTGCCCGTAGCCGCCGTTCTCGTCGTACGTGACGAGCACCTGCGGCCGTACCTCGCGGATCACGTCCGCCAGCAGCCCGGCCGCCTCGTCCACGTCGGCCCCCCAGAAGGCGCGCGGGGCGTCGTTCTGCGGCAGGCCCATCATCCCCGAGTCCCGGTAGCGCCCGGGGCCGCCGAGGAAGCGGTGGTCGGTGACGCCGAGCTCGGCCATCGCCGCCGCCAGCTCACCGATCCGGTACTCGCCGAGCCGGTCCTCCCGGTCCGGCGCCAGATGCGCCAGCCCGGGCGGGATGACCTCGCCCTCCTCGCCGAGCGTGCAGGTCACGAGCGTGACGAGGGCACCCTCGGCGGCGTACCGGGCCATGGTGGCGCCGTTGTTGATCGACTCGTCGTCGGGATGCGCGTGGACCAGCAGCATCCTGCGGTCGGGCAGCGGTGCACTCATGCCGCCAGATTACGGCCTGGGGCCCGGCGGCAGGGACGTGACCGGTGGGTCAGAAGTCGATGTCACTGATCATCTTCGTCACCCCCGACACGGTCTCCTGCACCGTGGGCGCGAGCGAGGAGCCCGCGATGTAGAAGCCCAGCAGCATGCAGACGACGGCGTGACCGGCGTTGAGGCCGGACTTCCTGATGAGCAAGACGACGACGATCCCCAACAGCAGCACAAGCGAGATCGACAGCGCCACGTGGCTCACCTCCCAGACCGACGACAACCCAGAGCTTGCATACCCACAGAGCGCTACGCATCTTAACTAACCGTGCTCGCGCAAAATCAGGCGCACAGGGGCATGGGAGGGGGCGCAGACCCAACAGGCGGCAGTAGATTACCAGTTGGGGGGAGCCGAACCGGATTCCCGCCAACCGGTCAGCGGCTGGGCCATCGGGTCCTCGGGGGCCCGTCCGGCCAGTGCCCACAGCGCGGCGAACCCCGCCAGCAGCAGGACCAGGGCGGTGATCACGCTCAGCGCCCGGTCGGTGGGCAGCGCCCCGAAGTCCTCGAAGACCTTCGCCCGCAGCTGCCGGGCGGTGTCCGCGCCGCCCAGGCCGAGCACCAGGGCGCTCGCCGTCATCCCCATCGGCCGCGACAGCGGCGCCCGCAGCAGCGCGCCCACGGCGGCGGTCAGGCACAGCCCCACCGTGAACCACTTCCCGTACGCCGGCGGCGGCTGGAGCAGCGAGCCGAGGGTGCCCTCGCCGGTGAGCTGGTGCCAGTACGCCGACCAGCCCGTGTCCACCGCGTCGTACACGGTCCAGCCGCCGATCCCGACGGCCGCCACCCACAGGAAGAACGAGGCGACGAACGCCGCCGCGTCCCCCGGCGCCGGCGGCGGGCGCTCCTCCGGGGACAGCAGCCCGTAGCCGGTGTCCGCGTCGGCGGGGCGGCGGGCGGCCGCCACGGAGATCAGCAGCACCGTGGCGAGGGTGGCGGCGGCGCCGGCGCTCAGCAGTGCCTGGTTGCGCAGCTCGCTGTCCAGCCCGCCCGGCGCCCGCAGCCAGTCCTCGTTGAGTGCCCAGAGCCCGGGGACGCGCAGTGCCACCGTGACGACGGCGGCGCAGCCCAGGATGCCCGCGGCGGCGGAGGAGCGGATCGCGGTCGCGGCGGCCACCGCGTACACGACGACCAGCACCGGGTCGTACAGGGAGCTGACCAGGACCCCGTCCGGCCGGTCGGCCGGCAGGCCGGTCCAGGACCACCACAGATCGGGCAGGGATCCGGTGACGGTGAGGTCCCGCCCGATCCAGACCAGCGAGAGCAGGGCGAGCAGCGCGCAGGCGAAACTGCCGAACCAGCGCGCGCCGCGCCCGAGTATGTGTCCGTCAACCATGTGTGCGCCGGCCCCCGGTGCCGTCGTGAAGAGGAGCGGCTCGTGCGTCGTCGCCCCCGGAGCGACGACGCGAGGGGAACCACCGCAGACGACAGCGGAACCAGGAGACGCATCCGGCCACCAGGTCTACACCTGTACAGGGCATGCCACAAGGTCCGGGAGCTCCGGCCGGGGCGTCCTGGAACGCCCCGGCCGGACTACGGCACCCGCACGGCCGTACGTTCCTCAGGGTGGCGCGTTCGTATATCGGAGATGCGACAGCCAAGTTGCCTGAATGTTAACGCGCTTGATCAGGAGATGTCCGGAATGCCGGACGGCTCGGCTCCGTGTCAAGCACGTATGGACCTCAATCTGCAAAACTTCCGCTCAAGAAGCATTTCACCCCTGCAACTTCCCCGGCCACCCCCTTGACTGGGGGATGAATCGATTGCGAAAGTCCGGACATCCCAAGGCACACTCCCATGCCACGGGTTCACCACGAACTGAGCCGGGGGCACAGATCCAATGACAAGTCCATCCCAGGCTGCCGTGGTCGGAGAGGATGCCGGCCTCGTAGCCGAAGCTCCGATGCCGGCCGGCGCGGATGCGAAGAAGCTCGAGGGCCGCTCGCCCGGCCAGCTCATGTGGATCCGCTTCAAGCGGGACCGTACGGGCGTCATCTCCGGATGCGTCGTCCTGTTCTTCTTCCTGATCGCCGCACTGGCTCCGGTGATCTCGAAGCTGTACGGCAAGGACCCGTACACGCTCTACGCGCGTAAGGACTTCGACCTCCTCGACGACTACGGCCTGCCCAGCGGGCCGAACGGCGGCATCTCGGGCGACTTCTGGTTCGGTGTCGAGCCGGGGCTGGGCCGTGACGTGTTCACGCAGCTGCTTTACGGGATGCGCACGACGCTCTACATGGCTCTCCTGATCACCATCGTCACGGTCGTGACCGGCGTGATCATCGGCCTCATCGGCGGTTACGCCGGTGGGCGAACCGACTACTGGCTGGGCCGCATCACCGACTTCTTCATGTCCTTCCCGAGCCAGCTGTTCATGATCGCGGTCACGCCGGTCGTGGTGTCGCTCTTCGTCGGCAGGAACGAGGAGGTGCCGACGTACATCCGGGCCTTCTCCATCATCGCGGTGCTCTGGTTCCTCGGCTGGATGGGTATGTCCCGGCTGATCCGCGGCGTCACGCTGAGCCTGCGCGAGCGGGAGTACGTCGAGGCCGCCCGGGTCGCGGGCGCCTCCCGGTGGCGGATCCTGCGCAAGGAGCTGCTGCCCAACGTCGTCACACCGATTCTGGTGCAGGGCACGTACCTGCTGCCCGGCACGATGCTGTCGGTGGCCTTCCTCTCCTACGTGGGCGTCGGCTTCACCGAACCCACCCCGGACTGGGGGCGGATGTTCGCCAAGGCCGGACACATCTACGAGAACGCACCCACCTACATGTTCTTCCCGGGTGTGGCGATGGTGATCTTCGTGGTCGCCTTCAACCTCTTCGGTGACTCGGTGCGCGACGCCTTCGACCCCAAATCAGGGCGTTGATCGCCCGCTTGTACAGGGGGGCTGCCACCCCGCCCCCGGGCGACCGGTACGTCAGGCAGCGCAGTTGTCAAACAATCGACAGGCAGGTGGATTCGACGTCATGAACCCGATTCGCTCGAGAACCACGCGTGCGATAGCGGTGGCCTTCGTGGCCGGCTCGCTCGCGCTCACTGGTTGCAGTGAGGGCAGCAAAGACAAGAAGGACGACAAGACCGTCGGGCAGGAGAACGCCAAGGAGCAGCAGGAAGCGCTGACCTTCGCCACCGCCGAGGAGTCGACGGGCCCGGCGGAGCCGGTGAAGGGCGCCCAGCAGGGCGGCACCCTCACCGTCTACTCGCAGGACGACGTCTCCCACCTGGACCCGGGCCAGATCTACGTCTCCGACGCCGGTCTGCTCTCCACGATCCTGCACCGCGGTCTGACCGCGAACCGCGTCAACAACGACGGTACGAAGCAGGTCGCGGGTGACCTCGCCACCGACACCGGTCTCACCGAGGACGGCGGCAAGACCTGGAAGTACACGCTGAAGGACGGCATCACCGACGAGGACGGTGACCCGATCACCTCCAAGGACGTCCGCCACACCTTCGAGCGTCAGTTCGCCCCGTTCATCACGGACGGCCCGTCGTACATCCAGCAGTGGCTGGCCGGCTCCGGCACGGACTACCGCAAGGCGCTGCCGGACGGCCCGTTCAAGGGCAAGCACCTCCCGGACACCATCCTGGAGACGCCGGACGACAAGACGGTCATCTTCCACCTGCAGTCGGCCCAGCCGGACTTCCCGCAGGCGCTGGCCATGGCCGGCTACGCCATCGTGCCCGAGAAGAAGGACACGAAGGAGAAGTACGACAAGGCCCCCAAGGCCCTCGGTCCGTACAAGATCGGCGAGTACAAGCCGGGCAAGTCGCTGACCCTGGTCAAGAACGACAAGTGGGACCCGGCGACCGACTCGGTCCGCCGGCAGATGGTCGACAAGTTCTACATCGAGTTCAACCACGACCCGGGCGACATCGACAAGCACATCATGTCGGACCGTGGCGTGGACCAGGCCGCGATCGCCTTCACCGGTGGCATCGACACGTCCAACGTGCCCACGGTCACCAAGGACAAGGCCATGATGGCCCGCACGATCCAGGGCTACCAGCCCTACGTGTGGCAGCTGAACATGAACATGGACCGCATCAAGGACAAGAAGGTCCGTGACGCGATCACCTACGCCATCCCGAACGGCGAGCTCGTCCGTATCGACGGTGGTTCCTACGGTGGTGAGATCGCCGGTGGTCTGCTCGCCCCGACCCTGCCGGGCTTCGAGGCGAAGTACGACCCGTTCAACAAGCTGAAGAAGCCCACCGGTGACATCGAGAAGGCGAAGCAGCTCCTGAAGGAGGCCGGCAAGGTCGGCATGGAGCTGAAGTACGCCTACGCGAACACGCCGATCCGCCAGGAGCAGGCCGTCGTCATCGAGAACGCGCTGACCGAGGCCGGCTTCAAGGTCTCGAAGCAGGAGAAGGACCAGGCCACCTGGTACGAGCAGATGGGCAAGATCAAGAACGGTCTTGACCTCTACATGACCGGTTGGGGTCAGGACTGGGCCTCCCCGGGCACCGTCATCCCGCCGTCGTACGACGGCACGCAGATCCAGGACGGTGCGTCGAACTACTCGCACATCAACGACCCGAAGGTCAACTCCGAGATCAAGCGGATCTCCGCGATCACGGACCCGGCCAAGGCGTCGGACGAGTGGAACAAGCTGCACCACTACATCGTGGAGCAGGTCAACCCGGCGGTCCCGCTGTACTTCACCAAGCAGTTCATGATCCAGGGCTCGAAGGTCGGCGGTGCCGAGTACAACTCGTTCACCAGCTACTACGACTGGAACAAGCTGTACGTGAAGAAGTAAAGCTCGGCTAATTGTCCCCGGGGGCGCACACACGGCGGAGCGTGTGCCCCCGGGGACGCCCCAGCTCTCGTACCACCTTCTTGTCCACGCCGCCGTCCTGAGAGCAGCGAACCTTCATGCTTCAATTCCTCCTTCGCCGGACGATCGGCGCCCTCGTGATCCTGCTGTTGATCAGCGCGGTCACGTTCGTCATCTTCTTCCAGCTGCCCGGTGACCCGGCGTACCTCTCGTGCGGGAAGAACTGCGGCCCGGCGCAGATCGATCTGATCCACCGCAACCTCGGTCTCGACGAGTCGATTCCCGTGCAGTACTGGGAATTCATGAAGGGCATCTTCGTCGGCCGTACCTTCGAGATCGGCCAGTGCGACGCCCCGTGCCTCGGAGTCTCCTTCCACAGCCGTGAGATGGTCTGGGACACGATCGTCGACCGGTTCCCCACCACGCTGTCCCTCACTGTCGGCGGTTTCGTCGTCTTCCTGGTGGTCGGCCTCGGCACCGGCATGATCGCCGCCTGGAAGAAGGGCACCCTGATCGACAAGGGCTTCAGCTCCCTGTCGCTGGTGCTCAGCTCCTTCCAGATCTACTTCCTCGGTCCCATTGTCATGGGCCTCGTGGTGTGGAACCACGGCTGGCTCGACGCGCCGAAGTACTTCCCCATCACCGACGGCGTCGGCAAGTGGTTCTTGGGCCTGCTCATCCCCTGGCTCGTGATGTCCACGATCTTCACCGCGCAGTACACCCGTCTGATGCGGTCGACCATGATCGAGCAGCTTCAGGAGGAGCACGTGCGCACGGCCCGGGCGAAGGGCATGTCGCGCGTCTATGTCTTCTTCCGCTACGCCACTCGCGGCGCCATGATCCCGATCGTCACGATCCTCGGCATGGACCTGAGCGGCCTGCTGGGAGGAGCGATCGTGACCGAGCTGACCTTCAGCCTCGCCGGAATCGGCCGGCTGGCGGTCGAGTCGGTGACCAACATCGACCTCCCGCTCACCATGGGCGTCATGCTCGTGGGCGCGACCTTCATTCTGCTGCTCAACGTGGTCGTCGACGCCGCGTATGCCTACATCGACCCGCGCGTGCGCCTCGGCTAGGAGAGATCTCGTGACCACACTCACCAAGACCGAGGGAGTCCCGGCACAGTCCGACGGCGGCGACCCCTTCCTCTCGGTCCGCGACCTGCGGGTGCACTTCTCCACCGAGGACGGGCTCGTCAAGGCGGTCGACGGCCTCAGCTTCGACCTGGAGAAGGGCCGTACGCTCGGCATCGTCGGCGAGTCCGGCTCCGGCAAGTCGGTGACGAACCTGTCGATCCTGGGTCTGCACAACCCGGAGTTCGCGAACATCACCGGCCAGATCACCCTGGACGGCCAGGAGCTCATCGGCGCCCGCGAGAAGACGCTGGAGCGGCTCCGCGGCAACAAGATGGCGATGATCTTCCAGGACCCGCTGACGGCGCTCTCGCCGTTCTACACGGTGGGCCGGCAGATCGCCGAGCCGTACATGAAGCACACCGGCGCCTCCAAGAAGGAGGCCAGGGCCCGGGCCATCGAGATGCTCGACAAGGTCGGCATCCCGCAGCCCAAGACCCGCGTCGACGACTACCCGCACCAGTTCTCCGGCGGTATGCGCCAGCGCGCCATGATCGCCATGGCGCTGGTCTGCAACCCCGAGCTGATCATCGCGGACGAGCCGACCACCGCGCTCGACGTGACGGTGCAGGCGCAGATCCTCGACCTGCTGAAGGACCTGCAGCAGGAGTTCGGCTCCGCGATCATCTTCATCACCCACGACCTCGGCGTCATCGCCGACATGGCCGACGACATCATGGTGATGTACGGCGGCCGGGCGGTGGAGCGCGGCACGCGCAACGAGGTGCTGCACGCCCCCCGGCACCCCTACAGCTGGGGTCTGCTGAGCTCGATGCCGCGGCTGACGAGCGACGTCAACGAGAAGCTCAGCCCCATCCCCGGCACCCCGCCGAGCCTGCTCAACCCGCCCACGGGCTGCCCGTTCCACCCCCGGTGCGGCTTCACCGACGAGGTTCCCGACGGCCGGTGCGCGAGCGAGCGCCCGGAGCTGGAGCCGGGCCGCGCCGCGGCATGCCACCTCACGGCGGACCAGAAGCAGACGTTTTTCATCGAGCAGATCAAGCCCCGGCTGGTCTAGGGAGTACGAGACATGAGTGAGAACCTCACCCTGGAGAAGTCGGAGCCGGCCGAGACGGTGCCCACCGGAGAGAAGCTGCTCGAGGTCAGCGGGCTGACCAAGCACTTCCCGATCTACGGCGGTTTCCCGATCAAGCGCCGGGTCGGCGCCGTGCAGGCGGTCGACGGCGTCGATCTGACCGTGCACGCCGGTGAGAGCTTCGGCCTCGTCGGCGAGTCCGGCTGCGGCAAGTCCACCACCGGACGGCTGATCACCAAGCTGCTCGAGCCCACCGCCGGGCGGATCTCGTACCGTGGACAGGACATCACGCACGCCAGCCGCAAGCAGCTGGAGCCGATCCGGTCCGAGATCCAGATGATCTTCCAGGACCCGTACTCGTCGCTGAACCCGCGGCAGACGGTCGGCACGATCATCAAGAGCCCGATGGAGATCAACGGCATCAACCCGGCCGGCGGCCGCGAGGCCCGGGTCCGGGAGCTGCTGGAGATCGTCGGCCTCAACCCCGAGCACTACAACCGCTTCCCGCACGAGTTCTCCGGCGGCCAGCGCCAGCGCATCGGGGTGGCGCGGGCGCTCGCCCTGGAGCCGAAGCTGATCGTCGCGGACGAGCCGGTCTCGGCGCTGGACGTGTCGATCCAGGCGCAGGTCGTCAACCTGCTCCAGGACGTGCAGAGGGAACTGGGCATCGCGTTCCTGTTCATCGCGCACGACCTGGCGATCGTCCGGCACTTCTCGAGCCGCGTCGCGGTGATGTACCTCGGGAAGGTCGTCGAGGTCGGCGACCGGGACGAGATCTACAACCGGCCGCGTCACCCGTACACGCACGCGCTGCTGTCCGCGGTGCCGGAGGCGGACCTGACGGAGGAGCAGGACCTCAGCCGCGAGCGCATCCGGCTCGCCGGTGACGTGCCCTCGCCGATCAACCCGCCGTCGGGCTGCCGGTTCCGCACCCGGTGCTGGAAGGCGCAGGACGTGTGCGCCTCGCAGGAGCCGCCGCTGGTGCAGATCAGCGGGAACCGCAGCGGTCATCTGACCGCCTGCCACTTCCCGGAGGACCCGACCACCGAGGCCCGCGAGGAGGACATCGTCCTCGACAAGGCGCTCATCGCGCTGGAGGAGGACCTGGCGGTCCCGGCTCCGGCGGAGTCGCCCGAGGACGCGAAGGCCGAGGTCTCGAAGGAGGCCGCGGCGGAGACCGAGGTCGAGGTCACCAAGACGGTCGAGGCCGAGGCCACCGAGGAGGCTGCCGAAGCCGCCGAGGACACCGCGGACGAGGCCGAGACCGCCGAAGCTGAGGCCGCCGAGGCCGACGCCGAGGACACCGCCGACGCGGAGGTCACCGAGGACGCCACTGACGCCCGTTGACCCGAGCTCAGTGACGAGAGACCCGCGCCCACACCCTGGCATCACCGGGCGCGGGTCTCGCCATGTCCACCGTGCCCGGTACGGGCGTCAGTTGAGCCGGGACCGCGCCGCCCGCGCCTGATCGCGGATGATGCCCGCCGCCCCCGGGTCCACCGCCCCGACGATCTCCGCGTACTCGTCCATCTCCCCCGCCCCGGTGACGAAGTCACCCCGGTCGACCAGCAGCTGCGCGTGCTCGAGGCGCAGCCGGGCGGGATGCGCCGGCAGCAGCAGCGACAGCTCCACCGCCCACAGCTGTACGTCGGAGCGCTCGGGCCGGGAGGCCGCCCACGCCCGGATGTTGTTCAGCACCCGCAGCACGATGTCCAGCGGCCCCGCCGGCGTCAGCATCGACGGCGTCAGCGGCTGCCCCGTCGCCCCCACGACCAGCGTCTCCGTGTCCTGCGGCGTCAGCGGCCGCCCCCCGTCGAACGGGTCGGCGAGCACCGGCCCGCCCGGCGCCCCCGGATCGCCGAACCCGACCACGAAGTGCCCCGGCAGCGCCACCCCGTACACCTGCGCACCGGCCCGCCGGGCGACCTCGATCCACACCACCGACAGCAGGATGGGCAGCCCCCGGCGGCGCCGCAGCACCTCGTGCAGCAGCGACGACTCCAGCTTCCGGTAGTCGCCGGGCGTGCCGTGGAAGCCGAGCCGCCCGCCCAGCAGGTCCGCCGTGGCGTGGGCCCAGCCGTGCGGGTCGCCCGGGGCGAAGGGCAGCAGTCCCGCCAGCCGGTCGAGCTCGATCTGCGCCTCGTCGATGCCGCGTTCACCGAACCCCGGATCGGCCTCGGTGCCCAGCAGCAGGCACAGCAGGGCCAGGTCGGGGCGGTCCTCACGGGCGGCCTCGGCGAAGGCGCGGCGCGGATCGAATGTCACGGGTGCCCTGTTCTGTAGGAGGGTCAGCCCTGCGGGCTCAGGCGGTAGTGGTAACTGTGATGGGTGGAGAAGCCCATACCCGCGTACATCGCACGGGCTCCCTCATTGTCCGATTCCACCTGGAGATACGCCGCCGAGGCCCCCTCGTCCAGAGCCCGCGCCGCCAGCGCCGCCATCACCCGCGTGGCCAGCCCCCGCCGCCGCTGCTCCGGCGCCGTCTCGACGGCCGCGAACCCGGCCCACCGCCCGTCCACCACGCACCGCCCGATCGCCGCCGGCCGCCCGGGCGAGGCGCCCGGCACCGTCGCGAACCACACCGACGGCCCCCCGTGCAGCACCCGCTCCGCGTCCGCGCTCACCGCTCCCGCCCGGTGGTACAGCCCGTACCATCCGTCGTCCGCCCGCCGGGCCAGCGCCACGCCGTCCCCGGGACGGTCCGCCACCGGCGCCAGCGCGGCGATCTGCACGTCCGTGTGCGCCTGCGCCGTCCACCCCCGGGCGTCCAGCGCCGCCACGAGCTCCTCCTCGGCCCCCGGCGCCCCCGTGGGCGTCTGTACGTACACCGGCAGCCCCCTGGCCCCGTACCACGCCTGCGCGCGCGCCAGCGCCTCGTCCAGCGGCATCCCGGGCTCCCCCTCGACGAGCACGGAGTTCGCCCGCCGGGTGAAGCCCCCCGACGCCCGCAGCGTCCACCCGCCGAGCGCGGCGGTCTCGGTCGCCGGCCAGCCGCGTGCCGCCACCCGGGTGAGCTCGCGGACGCTCGCGGCGGGTCCGCGGCGGCGGGCCGGGGCGGACGGCACCACCTTGGCCGCGACCACCGATTCCTCGTCGACCCGGACGATCTCGCCGTTCCGCCTGGTGAGACCGAGGACCCCAGCGTCCCAGGATGTGAGCACCCCGATCGCGTCGGTGAATCTCTCCCCGGAGACACCCGATCCCGTCAGCCGTCGTACCGATACGCGTTTCCCCACGTCAGCCGGGGTGATACGGATTTCGAGCCGGCCTCCAGTGGTGAATTCCACAGTGTTCCCCGCCCCTCCTGTTCGTTCCATGCCCTGGAGCGGAGATACTAGACGCGGGCATCGACGACGCCGCGCTCCCGCGCGCCCGCGGCGCAGTCCGTCAAGGGGACGCCGCGCCCTATCGAGGAGGAACAACAGCGTGACCTACGTCATCGCAGAGCCTTGTGTGGACCTCAAGGACAAGGCCTGCATCGAGGAGTGCCCCGTCGACTGCATCTACGAGGGCCAGCGGTCCTTGTACATCCACCCGGACGAATGCGTCGACTGCGGTGCCTGCGAGCCGGTCTGCCCGGTTGAGGCGATTTTCTACGAGGATGACACTCCGGAGGAGTGGAAGGACTACTACAAGGCCAACGTCGAGTTCTTCGACGAGCTCGGCTCGCCCGGCGGCGCTTCCAAGCTCGGCCTGATCGAGCGTGACCACCCGTTCATCGCCGCGCTGCCCCCGCAGGAGCACGCGGAGTGATCCGGCGGTCCCGCCGACCGTAACAACGCCGTCCGGTCCCCGGGCGGGAGCCGCCGCTCCCGCCCGGGGACCGGTCCGTTCCGCACCTCCCGAAAGGAACCCCTCGTGCGCCCTGTGTCGCACCGGCTGCCCGTCTTCCCGTGGGACCGGCTGGAGCCGTACAAGACGGCCGCGGCCGCCCATCCCGACGGCATCGTGGACCTGTCGGTGGGCACGCCCGTCGACCCGGTGCCGGACGTGATCCGCGAGGCCCTGGCCGCGCACTCCGACAGCCCCGGCTATCCCCTCACCTGGGGTACGGCCGCGCTGCGCGAGGCCATCGCCGGCTGGTTCGGCCGCCGGCTCGGGGCCGCGGTGGAGCCGGCCGCGACGCTGCCGCTCATCGGTTCCAAGGAACTCGTCGGCTGGCTGCCCACCCTGCTGGGCCTGGAGCCCGGTGACCAGGTCGCCTACCCGGAGCTGGCCTACCCCACGTACGAGATCGGCGCGCTGGTCGCGCGGACGGAGCCCGTGACGTACCGTGACCCGGTCGCCGACCTCGACCCGGCGCGCGTGAAGCTGCTCTGGCTGAACACCCCGGGCAACCCCACCGGCGCCACGCTGGGCGCCGCGGAGCTGGCGCGGATCGTCGCGTGGGCCCGTACGCACGGCATCGTCGTCGTCTCCGACGAGTGCTACATCGAGCTGGGCTGGGAGACCGAACCGGTGTCCGTGCTGCACCCGTCGGTGTGCGGCGACAGCCACGACGGGCTGCTGTCCGTGCACTCGCTGTCCAAGCGCTCCAACCTCGCGGGCTACCGGGCCGCGTACCTCGCCGGCGATCCGGCGCTGGTCCGGGAGCTGCTGGCGATCCGCAAGCACACCGGGATGATCCTGCCGTACCCGGTGCAGGCGGCGATGGTCGCGGCGCTGGGGGATCAGGCGCATGTGGACGAGCAGCGCGAGCGCTACGGGCGGCGGCGGGCGGCGCTGCGGGAGGCGATCACCGGGGCGGGCTTCACGGTCGAGCACAGTGAGGCGTCGCTCTATCTGTGGGCGACGCGCGGGGAGCCCTGCTGGGAGACGGTGGGGGCGCTGTCGGAGCTCGGGATCCTGGTGGCGCCGGGGGAGTTCTACGGGCCCGCGGGCAAGGACTTCGTACGGTTCGCCTTCACGGCGACGGACGAGCGGGTCGAGCAGGCGGTACGGCGGCTGGCCTGAGGGCATGCGCGGGGCCCGGGAGCGGATGCTCGCCGGGCCCTTCGCACTGCGTTTTTCCGGGGGATGACCCCCGGACCCCCAGCCGGACAAACAGGGGTCGGCCGGGGTGCCCGGCGTAACGTCGCGGGGCAGATCCGGGGTCAGCCGCCCAGCGGGAGGTTCTTCGTCGGCGCGTTCGCCAGGGCGCCCTGGGCGGCGGTGGCCGCGTTGCCGGCCACACCCTGGGCGGCCGGGACGCCGGACTTCGTCGCGGTCTCCACGACGGTGCCGGCGGTCTGGGTGGCGGTCGGCAGAACGGTGTCGCTCGCGACGTCCGTCGCGGTGGCGGCGGTGCCGGTCAGCGCGTCGGCGTCCAGCCCGTTCACGCCCGTGGTGGCGCTCGCGGCACCCGCGGCGCCGAGGACGGAGGCGCCGCCGGCGGCGACGATCAGGGCGGCCCGGGCGATACGGCGCGAGAAGGGGAGAGACATGATGCTCCTTCGGGGGGAAGTGCCAATGCGGTGTTCCGTTGTGTTTCAGGTGCCCGCCGTGCGGACGCTGTGACTACCGCGTGACAGCCGGGAAGGTTTCGGTCGGCCCGGGTAAAGAGTTGGTAATGCGTCGCATAATCGGTTTCCGGAGGAACCCGGGAAAAACGGACGTCCCGTCGATCCCCGTAACAGCCGTACGGCCTGCGGATTCACGCCGATTCGGGGCCCGGGGAGCGGCTGCCGGGAAGGGGCCGGAAGGCGGCCCTGTCGCATGATCGGGTTAACTCCCCAGGGGGACCGGTCGTACTAGTGGACGGTCGCGATCCTGACGTCCGCGGAGGGCTCCGCGGCCTCGCGCCAGCCCTCGCCCGACTCCTCCGCGGACCAGACGCGGTCCCCGAACGCCACCTCGGCGAGCCGGAGTTCGGCCGCGTGCGCCACCGCCCAGTGGGCCAGCTCCCAGCCGCGCCGCGTCGGGTCCTCCCCGGCGACCGGCACCATGACGACGTTCCCCCCGGCCGCCCGCACGCTCCGCCCGCCGCCCCCGCCGTCGGGACGGACGAACAGCTCCTCGCCGAATTCCCTGGCCAGCCGCTCCCGTACGGTCTTCGGGTCGCCCGGCTCCCGCTCGGCGCCCCTGGCCGTGGTGCAGGTCAGCGCGGCCGGGCGGTGGCCCGTGAGCGCCCCGGCGAGCAGCGCGGCCTCCGGCTCGTGCTTCGCGTACGCCTGCGGGTAGCCGCTGCGCTGCACGCGCTGCGCGGCGACGGTCAGCGGGAGGCGGGTGTAGCCGCGGACCTTCGCCAGATGCTCGTAGAACTTCCCGGCGGAGTACACCGGATCGAGGATCTTCTCCTCGCTGCCCCAGCCCTGCGAGGGCCGCTGCTGGAAGAGGCCGAGCGAATCGCGGTCGCCGTGCCGGATGTTGTACAGGTCCGACTCCTGCATCGCCGTGGCCAGCGCGATCGTCACCGCCCGCGGCGGCAGCCCGCGCGCGGAGGCCACCGCGCTGATCGTCGCGGCGTTCGCGGTCTGTTCGGGCTCAAAGTCGCGGGACTCGCCGGTCTCGGCGTCCCGCACGGTGCAGCGCGGCGGGGCGCCGCCGCCGGTGGTCAGATGGATCACCAGATACGCGCCCAGCCCGCAGAGCACCACGAGTGCGAGGAGCACGCGGCTGCTGCGGCGGCGGACGGGGTTCTGCACGCCGCCACCGTAGCCTGGCCCCCCGGCCGGGCGAACGGGCGGGTGCGAAGGTCCCGCCGGGTACTGTCGGGGGCATGGAGCAACCCGTACTGGACCTCAGCCCGGACGCCGCGCTGCTCACCGCGCGGCTGGTCGACATCCCGTCCGTCAGCGGCACCGAGAAGCCCCTCGCGGACGCCGTCGAACACGCCCTGCGCGGTCTGCCGCACCTGAGCGTCGACCGGGACGGCGACGCCGTCGTGGCCCGTACGGACCTGGGCCGCGCGGAGCGCGTCGTGCTCGCGGGACACCTTGACACCGTACCGATCGCGGACAATCTGCCCTCCCGGCTGGACTCGGACGGCATCCTCTGGGGCTGCGGGACCTCCGACATGAAGTCCGGCGTCGCCGTCCAGCTCTGGCTGGCTGCCCAGCTGCCGGCGCCGAACCGCGACCTGACGTTCGTCTTCTACGACAACGAGGAGGTCGCCGCCGAGCACAACGGCCTCAAGCGGCTGGCGGAACGGCACCCCGAGTGGCTGGCCGGCGACTTCGCCGTACTGCTCGAGCCCTCCAGCGGCCAGGTCGAGGGCGGCTGCCAGGGCACCCTGCGGGTCATGCTGCACACCGCCGGCGAGCGCGCCCACTCCGCGCGCAGCTGGATGGGCAGCAACGCCATCCACGCCGCCGCGCCGATCCTGGCCCGGCTCGCGGCGTACGAGGAGCGCACGGTCGTCATCGACGGCCTCGAGTACCGGGAGGGCCTGAACGCCATCCGGATCTCCGGCGGCGTGGCCGGCAACGTCATCCCCGACGCCTGCGTGGTCACGGTCAACTTCCGCTACGCGCCGGACCGCGACGAGGACGAGGCGCTGGCCTTCGTCCGCGAGTACTTCGAGGGCTGCGGCGTCACGCAGCTGTACGTCGACGACTCGTCCCCCGGCGCCCTGCCGGGCCTGTCCCACCCCGCCGCGAAGGCGTTCATCGAGGCGGTCGGGGGCGAGCCGAGGCCCAAGTACGGCTGGACGGACGTCTCCCGCTTCAGCGCCCTGGGCGTCCCCGCGGTGAACTACGGCCCCGGCGACCCGAACTACGCGCACAAGCGCGACGAACACGTGGACACGGCGCTGATCCTGGACTGCGCCGAGCGCCTGCGGGCCTGGCTGTCCGCCTAACCTGGGCCAGAGATCGTACGGAGGGAGACGTCGTATGGGTGAGTCGTCCGAAGCCCCGGACTCCGCGGAGGCCACCGATCCGCTCGAGGTCATAAAGCCCCTGCGGGAGCAGCGCCGCGGGCCGGTCGTCCGGCGGCGCAGCGGGATCCAGCACGGCACGATGGACCAGCATCTGCTGGACAGCCCGCCGCGCTCCGCGGACTACGTGCGCACCGACCCGTGGCGGGTGATGCGGATGCAGGCCGAGTTCGTCGAGGGCTTCGGCACGCTGGCCGAGATCGGTCCCGCGATCGGGGTGTTCGGCTCGGCCCGTACGGCACCGGGCTCGCACTGGTACGAGCGCGGCGTGGAGATCGGCCGGGCGCTCGCCGAGGCGGGCTTCGCGGTGATGACCGGCGGCGGGCCGGGGGCGATGGAGGCCGCCAACAAGGGCGCGCTGCAGGCCGGCGGGCTCTCCGTGGGCCTCGGCATCGAGCTGCCGTTCGAGCACGGGCTCAATCCGTTCGTCGACCTGGGGATCAACTTCCGGTACTTCTTCGTCCGCAAGACCTGCTTCGTGAAGTACGCGGAGGGGTTCGTCGTGCTGCCCGGCGGGGTCGGGACCATGGACGAGCTGTTCGAGGCGCTGACCCTCGTCCAGACCGGCAAGATCACCCGGTTCCCGATCGTGCTGTTCGGCACCGACTACTGGCGCGGGCTGATCGGCTGGCTGCGGGAGACCGTGATCGCGCACGGCGCGGCGTCCGAGTCGGACCTGGAGCTGTTCCACCTCACCGACGACGTGGACGAGGCGGTGCGGCTGGTGTCGAAGATGGCGGCCCAGGGCGACCGGGAGACGCCCGGGCGCCCCGTGCCGTGACGGATCCTCAGGCCAGGCCCCGGCGGGCGACCGCCGGCGGCCGGTGGCCCGCGATGGACGCCACCATGTCCAGCACCTGACGGGTCTCCGCCACCTCGTGCACCCGGTACACCCGGGCGCCGAGCCAGGCGGAGACCGCCGTGGTGGCGAGGGTGCCCAGCACCCGCTCCTTGACCGGGCGGTCCAGTGTCTCGCCGACGAAGTCCTTGTTGGACAGCGACACCAGCACCGGCCAGCCGGTGTCCGTCATCTCCGTGAGCCGGCGGGTGGCCTCCAGGGAGTGCCGGGTGTTCTTGCCGAAGTCGTGCCCCGGGTCGATGAGGATGCCCTCGCGCGGCACGCCCAGCTCCACCGCCCGCTCCGCCAGACCCACGGTGACCCGCAGGATGTCGGCCATCACGTCCTCGTACGCGATCCGGTGCGGCCGCGTCCGGGGCTGCACCCCGCCGGCGTGCGTGCACACCAGCCCCGCGCCGTAGCGGGCCGCGACCTCCGCCAGTTTGGGGTCGACGCCGCCCCAGGCGTCGTTCAGCAGGTCCGCGCCGGCCTCGCAGGCGGCGGCGCCGACCTGATGGCGCCAGGTGTCGACGCTGATCACCACGTCGGGATGACGCCGCCGTACCTCGGCGACGAACGGCACGACCCGCCGCGCCTCCTCCCCGGGCCCGACCTCGTCCCCGGGCCCGGCCTTCACCCCGCCGACGTCGATGATCGCGGCCCCGTCGGCGACGGCCTGCTCCACGCGCTCGAGGGCGGGCTCGTCCCGGAAGGTGGCGCCCTGGTCGTAGAAGGAGTCGGGCGTCCTGTTGACGATGGCCATGATGACCGGCTCGTGGACGCCGAACTCCCGCTTACCCAGTCGCAGCAACGCGCTCACTCCCTAACCCAGAGATCCCTCAAGGACCATACTGCGCCCGCCCGGGGGACAACCCCCGAACCCCCGGCCGGACACGCAGGTCAGCGGGGGTGACCGCGACGAGGCGGATCCGTCCGCAACGCCCCGGGGGGATGCCTCCGCGTCGGCCACGGTGCCCCCGGGGACCGGCAACGGGCGGCTGCGGGCGGGAACATTCCCGCGCCGAAGGCGCGGGGGCCGACGCGCACGGCGCAACCGACACACCCCCACCGCGCCGGGGGCGCAACCGCACTGGAACCGCGACGCCCGCCCCGCATAGGCTGACGCCCCGAGCCCCCGACCCTCGGAGAGCCCCCCGTGTTCTGGTTCCTGCTCATCGCCATGGTGGCCGTGGTCGCCGCCGTGACCCTGGTCCTCCTGAGCGGAGGCGAAGCCCTCACCGACCCCGAACCCGAACTCCTCGCCGACCCCCTCCCGCACGACCGCCCCCTGGCCCGTGCGGACGTCGACCACCTCCGCCTCCCCCTGGCCCTGCGCGGCTACCGCATGGCCGAGGTCGACGACGCCCTCGACCGGCTGGCCGCCGAGCTCGCGGAGCGCGACGCGCGGATCGCCGAGCTGGAGGCCGCCCTGGCCGGTGTCCGCGCCGAGGCCGCCCTGGCCCCCGACGCCGCGGAGACCCCCGAGGACCCCCGGTGACCGGCGGCGCGATCACCGGCGAGGACGGGAAGGCCCGCTGCCCCTGGGGCCTGTCGGCGCCCGAGTACGTCGCGTACCACGACACGGAGTGGGGCCGCCCGGTCCACGGCGACGACGCGCTCTTCGAACGCCTGTGCCTGGAGGCGTTCCAGTCCGGCCTGTCCTGGCTGACGATCCTGCGCAAGCGCCCCGCGTTCCGCACCGCCTTCGCCGGCTTCGCCATCGGCAAGGTGGCCGCGTTCGACGAGAACGACGAGGCGAGGTTGCTGGCCGACGAGGGCATCGTCCGCAACCGCCTCAAGATCGCCGCGACCCTCGCCAACGCGAAGACGCTCGCGCACTGGGGCCCCGGCGAGCTCGACGAGCTGATCTGGTCGTACGCGCCGGACGCCGCCGCGGCGCCCCGCACCCTGGCGGACGTCCCGGCGGTGACCGACGAGTCGAAGGCCCTCGCCAAGGAGCTCAAACGGCGGGGCGTCCGCTTCGTCGGCCCGACGACGGCGTACGCGCTGATGCAGGCCTGCGGCCTGGTGAACGACCACCTGGCGGACTGCTGCGCCCGCTAGCGGGACCTCAGCGCCCCAAGAACCGCGGCGGCTGCTTGGCGACGAAGGCCTCCACCGCGATCCGGTGGTCCGCCGACGAGCCCGCGCGGGCCTGCAGCTCCTCCTCCTTCGCGAGGGTGTCCGCCAGCCCGTGGCCGGCGCCGTACGCGAGGGACTCCTTGATCGCCGCGTAGGCGGCCGTCGGCCCCGCCGCCAGCCGCTCCGCGACCGCCCGGGCCTCCTTCGCGAGCTCCGCCGCCGGCACCACGGCGTTGGCGATCCCGAGCTCACGTGCCTCGTCGGCGGTGATCGACCGGGGGAAGAGCAGCAGGTCGGCGGCGCGGGACGGGCCGATCAGCCGGGGGAGTGTCCAGGAGACGCCGGAGTCGGCGGTCAGCGCCACCCCGGCGAAGGACGTGTTGAACGAGGCGGTGTCGGCGACCACCCGGTAGTCGGCCGCGAACGCGAACCCCGCGCCCGCCCCGGCGGCGACGCCGTTCACCCCGGCGACCACGGGCTTGGGCATGGTGGCCAGCGCCGTCACGATGGGGTTGTAGTGGTCACGTACCGTGTTCATGACCTGCGACGGCCCGTCCGAGGCCGCGTCCGCCGTGAGCAGCCCGATGTGCTCCTTGAGGTCCTGGCCCACGCAGAACGCCCGGCCCGTCGCCGTCAGCAGCACCGCCCGTACCGCGGCGTCCGCCGCCGCCTCCCGCAGCCGGTCGCGCAGGGCCACCTTGGTGGCGATGTTCAGCGCGTTCATCGCCTCCGGGCGGTTCAGCGCGATGGTCGCCAGACCCTCGGTCACGTCGTACAGGACAGGTTCGGTGGCGGCCTCGGCCATCTCGGCACCCCTTCGTCGCGGCATACGGTCCGGGCCGGCACGCCCGGTCTTCCGTCAGGATGACGGAGAACGGGGGAGTACATCCGGCGGCCGGGTGTGATCTGCGCGATATCTTTCCCGGCCGGGTTCGGACCGGGAAGGGGGCAGTATCGCAGTCCGGTCGCCGAATTGAGTGGTTTTGCGAATGCGCGTTGCGCAGTCGATGCGAACCGATGTTGGTCATCGGGACCAGGGATGCGGGATAATGGCCGAGAACAATTGTGTTCGACAAGCTGGTTTCAGGAAGGGGAACGAGCATGGCGGCCATGAAGCCGCGGACGGGTGATGGCCCGCTCGAGGTGACCAAGGAGGGGCGGGGCATCGTCATGCGCGTTCCGCTCGAAGGCGGCGGGCGGCTCGTCGTCGAGCTGACTCCCGATGAGGCGAACGCCCTCGGCGACGCCCTCAAGGACGTCGTCGGCTGACGAAGCCGACGTCACCATACACAGCTGCCCCGGCCAGCCCTACGGCCGGGGCGGTGTCATTTCCGTACGTCCGCCCGTCCCTCGCGGCGGGCGGATGTACGGTTCAGCGCTTGACCGCGCACAGCAGACCGTCACCCACGGGGAGCAGCGCGGGCAGCAGCGCCGGGCTCTCCTTGACGGCCCGCAGCAGCTCCCGCAGCTTCAGCACCTCGCCCCGGTGCACCGCCGGATCGACCGTCCGGCCCTCGGCGAAAACCCCGGCGAAACAGACGAGACCACCCGAACGCAGCAGGCGCAACGATTCAGCAAAAACCTCTACGGATTCCCACGGATCACCGTCCGCGAACACCAGGTCGTAACCGCCGTCCGCCAGCCTCGGCAGTACGTCCAGCGCCCGGCCCGCGATGAGCCGCGCCCGGTTCGGGGCGAACCCCGCCGCCTGAAACGCCTGCCGGGCGAACTGCTGCAGCTCGGGCTCCGGGTCGACCGTGGTGAGCACCCCGTCCGGCCGCATCCCCTGGAGCAGGTGGACGCCCGAGACCCCGGTGCCGGTGCCGATCTCCACCACGGACTTCGCGTCCGCCGTCGCCGCCAGCAGCCGCAGCGCGGCGCAGGTGCCGTCCGAGGCCGGTGTGACGCCCGCCTCACGGGCCCGCTGACGGGCCCAGAGCACGCTCGACGCCACCGCGGCGCGGTCGAGCCCGGCGTGCTGGGCGTGCTGAGACGTACGGGCCGTCCCCGCCGCGCCGTACGCCTCGGCGAACGACCAGTTCGCCTGCCGGTTGCCGGTAATGGCCCCTCCCGCTCCGCTCCTGCCGTCCCCGTGGGCCGCGCCCCGGGTAACGCCTGGCGTGACTGTATCCGTTGGCGCCGGGAACCCGCCGTGCGGTCCGTGCGTTAAGCGGGAGGTAAGTGCGTGCGAGTGCGAGAGCCCCGGTTCTTGAACCGGGCTTAACACCGCAAAAGCCGGAGCGGATGAGCTTATCCGGAGCTAACGGGTGAGGTGGTTATGGTAGGGGGCCTACTGGACATCACCAGAGCCGACAGGGGAGGTGCGGCGTGCCGGACGACCGGTGAGCGCGGCGTACTGCCGCGACTGTTCCACCGGCCTTCGGGCAAGCCGAAATCCGTGACCGACACCGCTGACAACACCCGCGCCGCCGACCCCGTGACCGCGCCCACCACCGCGACCTTCACGGTGGACGACCCGGCCGGGGCTGCGGGCTGGACTCCGCCCTCGTGGGAGGAGATCGTCAGCACCCACAGCGGACGGGTCTACCGCCTCGCCTACCGGCTCACGGGCAACCAGCACGACGCCGAGGACCTCACCCAGGAGGTCTTCGTCCGCGTCTTCCGCTCCCTGTCGACGTACACGCCGGGCACCTTCGAGGGCTGGCTGCACCGCATCACGACGAACCTCTTCCTGGACCAGGTCCGGCGCAAGCAGCGCATCCGCTTCGACGCCCTGGGCGACGACGCGGCGGAGCGGCTGCCCAGCCGCGAGCCCACGCCGCACCAGCACTTCAACGACACCCACTTCGACGCCGACGTCCAGCAGGCGCTGGACACCCTGGCGCCGGAGTTCCGGGCCGCGGTCGTGCTGTGTGACATCGAGGGACTGTCGTACGAGGAGATCGCGGCGACCCTCGGGGTGAAGCTGGGCACCGTGCGCAGCCGGATCCACCGCGGCCGCTCGCATCTGCGCAAGGCCCTCAAGCATCGGTCGCCCCAGGCCCGGGCCGAGCGCTCACTTACCGCCGTTACCCCGTCCGCAGGCGAGGAGGGCAGGATCGCGTGAGCGTGGAGGGCGGGCCCTCGCCCGCCGAGCAGCATCTGGGAGACAGACTCGCCGCCCTGGTGGACGGCGAGCTCAGCCATGACCACCGGGACCGGGTGCTGGCGCATCTGGTGACGTGCTGCCGGTGCAAGGCCGAGGCCGACGCGCAGCGGCAGCTGAAGTCCGCCCTGTCGGTGGCGCCGCCACCGCCGTCGGACGGACTGCTGGCCCGGCTGCAGGGGCTGCCGGGGCTGGACGACGAGCTTTTGGACCGCGGTCCCTTCGGGGGCGGCGGCGGTTTCCCGGTGGCGGAGCCGCCGGCTTCGGGGACCGGTTTCCGGATCCACGAGATACCGCGCGGGAGCGGTGGCCGCGGCCGCCGGCTGGCGTTCGCCGCGGTCGGCGGCGCGGCGTTCGCGGCCTTCGCCCTGGGCGGCGCGGTGATCGGGTCTCCGTCCCCTTCCCCGGTCGGCGACCCCGGCCCCTCGGCAGGGGAGGAGCGCTACGTGGCCCCGGCCTCGGCTCGCCTCGGCTCCGCCTCGCAGCTCATGTATCCCTCGACGGCGACGTTCCGGCCCACGGGGGTTCTGGCCCCGGATCCGTCGCCGGGGCCGCGGCGGACGGCGCTGAACTGAGGCGTGGTTTTTCGCCTCCGGCGGGAGTGGGGGTCGGGGGGCGTCGCGCCGTCCCTGTGCCTGCGGGGCGGGCGGGTTGCCCTCCTGCGGCTGCCCGTTTCGGGGTGGCGTTGTTGCCGTAGCCGGCGGGGGGTTGGTGTCGTGGTTGGCGTGGTACTGGGCGAGGTAGACGCCCTGCACCTGGGTGAGGGTCTTGTGCTGCTCGGCCTGCTGGGCGGGCGCCATCGGCAGTATCACGGCGATGGACACGAAGGTCCGCTCGTCG
>NZ_WEGJ01000063.1 GCF_009604385.1 Streptomyces smaragdinus | reverse complement strand
CGCCGCCGCGGGCTTCAACGCCGAGGGGGCCTACGATCCGGCCGGGCTGCGGGCCGCGCTCGGGTCGCTGTCCGTGCCGGTGCTGCTGGTCGCCGGCGAGCTGGACGTCAATTCGCCGCCCGCCGCCCCCGAAGTCCCCGCCGCCGCCGTCCCCGAAGCCGCCGAACCCGCCGGAGAAGTCGTCGGAGTCGAAGTCGGCCCCCGTCTGGTCCCCGCCCTCCGCCCCCGTCATCCCGTCCCCCGCCGCCCAGGCCCCGGGGGTGTACATCATCGACCCCAGCATCGTCCCCATCAGCAGCCCCGGCAGCATCCCGCCCCCGAAGTAGCCGCCCGCCCAGGGCGCGTACGCGGCCCCCGCGTTCCAGTACGGCTGCCGTCCCGACGCCGTCTCCACCGTCCGTGCGTCCGGCGCCTCACCGTTCGTCACCCGATCGGCGTCCGCCGCGCACGCCGGCACCGTCCGCACCGCGCCGCCCTCGGGCGCCCACTCGACGTCCCGTACGGACACCCCGTGGCGGGGGTCGAAGAAGCACGGCGGCCGGTCCTCCGGCAGCGGCGCGCCCGCCCGCCGCGCCTCCAGCGTCGCCAGCGCGAACCGGCCCTCCGCCAGCGTCCGGGTCACCGGTCCCACGTCGGCGGGCCGGTGGGCGGCGTCCATCCGCGACTTCGCCGTCTCGTACGCGTCCAGCGCCCGCGCGTAGTCCCGCCGCTGCGCCTCGTCGGTCACGCCCGCCGACGGATCGAAGCTCACCCGCGTCAGCTCCTCCCCGAACGCCGTGATGTCCTCGTCCACCACCACCCGCAGCTTCCCCAGCTCCGCCCGCTCCTGCGCCGCCCGCCGCCGCTTCCCCCGCGAGCGCACGAGGAACACCCCGGCGCCGATGAGGCCCAGCAGCACGACGGCCGTCACGATCGACCCGACCGGCGCGCCGCCCCCGCCCCACGACGTCGGCGCCCGGCCGGCGGCGTCCCGCAGCGCCTGGCCGGTGAAGTCCTGGAGCTGGGCGGGTGCGTCGCCGGGGTTCGCGGCGCGGACGGTGGCCAGGAGGTTGTCCACCGACCGCGGCGACATCACCCGCGCGTCCGCCTGCGCCCCGAAGGCGTCACCGAGCTGCACCGCGTACACCCCGGCGATCCCCACCCGGGTGCGCAGCTCCCGGAACACCGTCGACTCGGCGAAGTCGCCGTTCGCCGGCAGGACGGCCACGAACACCGGCTTGCCGGCGTCCCGGATCCGCTCCGCGAGCGCCGTCTGCGCCGGGCGCGAGAGCTGGGACCGCACGCCCGGATGCACGTACACGGGGCCGTCCCGCAGCGCCGCCGCGACCTCGGCGACCGGATCCGCCGGGGTCTGCGCGGGGGCGGGGGCCGCGGTGAGCCCGAGGACCGCGAGGACCAGCAGGAGGACCAGCCGCCGCCTCATGAGGGCTGGACCATCGTGTACCCCTGGTCGAGCAGCCGCGGCAGGTAGGACTCCAGCGCCGACACCGTCTGCCAGCGGTCCCCGCCCCCGTCGTGCGACAGCACGATCGCGTCCGGCCGCGCACCCGTCAGCACGGCCGAGGTGATCGCCCGCGTGCCGGGCTCCGCCCAGTCGTTGGTGTCGATGTTCCACTGGAACGGCTCCATCCCCAGCTCCGCGCAGATCCGCAGCCCCCGCTCGTCCCACATCCCGTACGGCGCCCGGGCGAGCCGGGGCGGGGCGCCGATGGTCCGCTCGATCAGGTCGCTGGTGCGGGTCAGCTCCCGCCGTACCCGGTCGGTCCCGATGAGATCGAGCTGGGGGTGGGTGTACGAGTGGTTCCCCACCACATGTCCGTCCGCCACCACGGCCTTCAGCACGTCCCGGTTCCACGGGATGTTCTCGCCGATCACGAAGAACGTGGCCCGTACGTCGTACCGCCGCAGGATCCGCAGGATCGCCGGGGTCTGGCTGGGGTGCGGTCCGTCGTCGAAGGTCAGGGCCATGAGCCGGCTCCCGGCGCGCCCGCGCAGCGTCTCGTGCGCGGCGGCGCGCACCGGGACGGCGCGGGGGGCGGCGTTCGGGACGCCGTAGCCGCTGATGTGGGTGCTGGGGTAGAGCCGGTACGACGCGGGGGCCTGGGCGAGGCGGGCCGCGGCGGCAGCGGCGGCTGCGGCTGCGCCCGGCTTGGGGTCGTCCACGGCGAGGGTGTCGGTACGGGGGGAGCTCGCGCCGGTGGCCAGCTTGACGGCGCCCGCGACGCCGAGACAGAGGGCTCCCGCGAGCGCGGTGCGCCGCGAGGGGATCCACTTATCGTATTTGTCGTACTTCATTACTAACTGTTCTCACGGGGCGTGAGCGGGACCGGCGACCGACACGCGCCCCCCGAAACCGCACCCGTACGGACGCGGTCGGGTGGTGCCGGGCCCGTCGCGGTGCAGGGCCGTGACCCGGGTCTCGGTGCAACGGGTGTGCGAGACGGCGTACTCTGTACGGATGTAAGCCCTTGACCTGCGCCGTCAGGCAGGGAGCCGAAACCCCGGGAGTCCGCAGATGCTGCGCACCATGCTCAAATCCAAGATCCACCGCGCCACCGTGACGCAGGCCGACCTGCACTACGTGGGATCGGTGACGATCAGCGAGGACCTGATGGAGGCCGCGGACCTGCTCCCCGGCGAGCAGGTCGACATCGTCGACATCAACAACGGCAACCGGCTCTCGACGTACGTGATCACGGGTCCCCGCGACAGCGGCGTCATCGGCATCAACGGTGCCGCGGCCCGGCTGGTGGCCCCCGGCGACCTGGTGATCATCATCAGCTACGCCCAGGTCGAGGACGCGGAGGCCCGCTCCCTGAAGCCCCGCGTGGTCTTCGTCGACGCCGACAACACGATCACCGGCGAGGGCGCCGACGCCGCGGAGGCCCCGGCGGGCTCGGGGCTGGTCCGCGGGGACTCGGTACGGGCCTGACGAGCGCCTGCGAGGGGCGGCCCCACCCCGGGACCGCCCCCCACCTCACTCCGCCCGCAGCGCGTTCCCCGTGTCCGTCCGCGCCGCCCACCCCGCCGGGAGCAGCGCGCCCGTCACCGCGATCGCCACGCCCGCCAGGGCCAGCAGGGTCAGCTGGCCGGCGCCGTAGGCGTCGATGTGCGACGGGGGGATCCGGGTGCCCGCCGCGTCGCCCATCGCGGGCATCACGTAGTGGTGCAGCGCCACGCCCAGCGGGACGCCGATCGCCCCCGCCAGGACGCCGATCACGCCCACCTGTGTGAGCACCTGGGTGACCGTCTGGCGCGGGGTCATCCCCAGGGCCTTGAAGACGCCCAGGTCGCGGACGCGGTCGCGGGTGTCCAGGACCACCGTGTTGAGGACGCCCAGGCAGGCCACGGTGACCAGCATCAGCGTCAGGATCGCGATCAGCGCCTGCATCGCGGCCAGCACGCTCGACTTGCCCGTCTCGCTGACGGCCGCCTCCGCCCCCAGCGGCTCGAGGACCTTGTCCAGCTTCTTCGTGTACGCGCCCACGTCCGTGCCGTCCGTGAGGCCGACGGTGAACTCCGTCATCTCGTACTCCGGTTTCAGCGCGGACAGCGACGCCTCGGTCGTCCGTACGGCCATGCCGTCCTCGCTCAGGTCGAAGACCTCCCCCACGATCCTCAGCCGCACCGACCGGTCCCGGTCCGACAGCGTCACCGTGTCGCCGATCTCCGCGCCGGTCGACAGCAGGAACCGCGACGCCGCCACGGCCTCCCCGTCGGCTTCGAACCAACGGCCCTCCGTCATCGTGTGCTTGGCCCCGGAGACGTCCCCGCCGTACGCCACCACCGGCACCGGGTCCTTCAGCCCCGCGACCCGTACCTCCGTCTCCCCCCGGCGGTAGTACGACTCCGTCCCGCCGGCCGCGTCGATCGCCGCCGCCACCTTCGCCGGATCGGCCGGCCCCTGCGGCTCGGGCGGCGGCCCGTCGGACGCGCCGGGCGGCGGCCCCGTCATCATCCGCACCGTTCGGACGAGCGCCTGCCCCCCGCCCTCGTCCGGCTCACCGTCCCGCTGGATCGCGAACAGCGTCGTCGACAGCCCCACCGCGAACACCACCGCCAGCGTCCCGAACGCCACGGCTCCCGCCATGGTCACCGACCGCACGGGCCGCGCGAACGGCCCCGCCAGCCCCAGCGTCACCGGCCGCGGCAGCGGCAGCGAGCCCAGCAGCCGCCGCACCGACCGCCCCCGCGCGGACTCCGCGGCCCGGCCCACGCCGAGCACCGACGCCGTCCGCAGCCGCGCCGCCCGCAGCGCCGGACCGAGCGCCGTCAGCGCGACCAGGGCCAGCGCGCCCAGCGGCACCACGACGTTCACCCACACGGGGATCAGCATCACGCCCGTCTTGTACGCCTGGGCCACCTCGGCCATCACCGGCACGGCCAGCACGTTGGCCAGCGCCACGCCGAGCACCGCGCCGACCGCCGACGGGATCAGCGCCTGCGCCACGTACGCCCGGCACACCTGCGGCGGGGTGAAGCCGAGGGACTTCAGGATCCCGATCCGCCGCTTCGCCGCACTCACCGCACCGCTCACCACGATGCTGATGACCAGCACCGACAGCGCCAGCCCCAGCAGCGCGAACGCGGTGACGAACGGGATGAACGCGCCGGTGGCCTCCTCGGCGGCCTGCTTGACGTCGAGGTAGGACTGGGTGCCGCCGACCGTGCCCTGCGGCGCGGCGGCGGTCACGGCCGCGCGGGCGGCCTTGAGGTCGGCGCGCGAGGAGGCGTGGTCGAGGCGGTAGAGCATCTGGTACGAGGGGGTGTCGTCCAGCGCCGCCAGCTGGGCCGGGGTGACCCAGGCGCCGGCGCTCGCCCCGACGGACGTCGCGATCCCCACGACCTTCAGCTCCGTACCGTCGCTCTTCACCGACCAGCCCGTCCCCCGGTCCGCGAAGGGGGTGCCGGACTCGAGCACGATCTCGCCGTTCCCCTTCGCCCACCGGCCGGACGTCAGCTCCACCCGGTCCACGTCCCCGCGAACCGACGCCCGTCCGGCGACGGTGAGGGGCGGCGGTGCGAACCCCGGGCCCGCCATGTCGGTGGGCGCCAGCCGCAGCGTCGTCACCGGGTACGGGCCGGCGGTGTCCGTCACCCCGTCCGCCGTCGCGGTGGCCGCTGCCTGCGCGGCGGTGGCGCCCTTGAACTCGGCGGTGAGGTGCGCCCCGTGCTGGCGCGCGAACGCCCGGTCGAAGGGTGCCTGGGAGGCGACGAGCAGCCCCAGCGCCAGCACGGACGCGGCGACGGACAGCAGCGTGGTCAGCACCATCACCGCGGTCTGCACGCGTTTGCGGCCCACCCCGGCCCGTACGACCCGGCCCAGCGCGCTCACCGTGCCACCGCCGTGACGTCGCGGGCGATCCGGCCGTCGACCAGCTCGATGGTCCGGGTGGCGCACGATTCGGCGAGCGTCAGATCGTGCGTGACGAGGACGATCGTCTGCCCGTCGGCGTTCAGTTCGCGCAGCAGCTCGCGGACCTCCACGCCCGACGCGGTGTCCAGCGCGCCCGTCGGCTCGTCGGCGAGGAGCAGCGGCGGACGGTTCATCAGGGCGCGGGCGACGGCGACGCGCTGGCGTTCGCCGCCGGAGAGCCGGCCGGGGTAGCCGCGGGCGTGCCGGGCGATGCCCAGGTAGTCGAGGAGTTCGGCGGCGCGGGCGGCGGCCTCGGCGCGGCCCATGCCGGAGAGCTGGGCGGGCAGCAGCACGTTGTCGGTGACGGTGAGGTCGTCCAGCAGGTTGAAGAACTGGAAGACCATGCCGACGCGTTCGCGGCGGTAGCGGGCGGAGGCGCTCTCGCTGAGCTCGTCGATCCGCCGCCCGTCGACGGTGACGGTGCCGGAGGTGGGCCGGTCGAGGCCGGCGATCAGATTGAGCAGCGTGGACTTGCCGCTGCCGGACGGGCCGAGGACGGCGAGTGCTTCTCCCGTACGCACCCGCAGCGTCAGCCCGTCGAGGGCGGGCGGCCCGTCGTCGTACTCCTTGCGTGCCTCACGCACGTCGATCAGGACGTCGGTCATCGTGTCTCCCTGGGTCGTCACAGTGCGACGAAGTTACGAGCGGGGGGCGGGGCGGCACGTCGGCCGCAGTGTCCAATCCGCGTACCGCGCTCGGGGGACAACGGCCCCGCGTCCCTCTGGGGGATGACCTCTCGGGAGGGATTCGCCGGAGCCGGGCGCTTGGGACACTGGTCCGGTGGACAGCGACAGGTGGTGGTCGGCGCGGCTGCGCTCGGCGTCGAAGCGGCTGCCGTTCGCGCCGGCCGCGGGCCGCGCGGCCGGCGGGCCGCTCACGCGCTGGGCGTGGGTCGCGGACGCGCTGCTGGCGCTGGTGCTGGCGATCGGCGTGGTGAGCACGGACCTGGACCGCGTCTATCTGAGGGTGGAGGACGGTCCGTCCGCCCCGTGGCAGCAGAAGGCGGACGGGCCCGCGCCGCCGGACCTCGCCGAGCCGCCGCCGGTCTGCCCGCCGCCGGGAGTTCCCGACGACCGCCTCGGCGTGCCGTGCATACCCGAGGAGCAGTTCCGACAGGTCATGGAGCAGAAGCTGCCGGACGCCCGCTGGTGGGAACTGGCCCTGGGAGTCGCGGCGGTGGGACCGCTGGCGGCCCGCCGGCGCCGGCCCCTGCTGGTCCTGTGGTCGGTCCTGGCCGGGACGGCGGCGTTCCATCTGGGCGAGGTCAACCCGGACTCCACGGCCGTCACGTTCGCGGCGGTGCTGATCGCCGTGTACAGCGCGGCGATGTACAGCCCGCACCGCAAGACCGCCGCCGCGAGTCTGCTGCTGACGGTGGTGCTGCTGTGGCGCAGCCATCTGGTGCCGGACGTCAGCCGGGGCATGATCCCGCTGCTGGTCCTGGTGCCGGTCGCGCTGGCCGCCAACGCGCTGCACGCCTGGCAGCAGCGGGTGCGCCGGCTGCAGCGCGAGCAGGAGGCGGCGACGAGCCTGGCCGTGGACCGCGAGCGGCACCGGATCGCGCGGGAGCTGCACGACGTGGTGACGCACAACGTCAGCATGATGACGATCCAGGCGGGCGCCGCCCGCAAGGTTCTGGACATCTCACCCGGTCAGGCGCGCGAGGCGATGCTGGCGGTGGAGGCCGCCGGACGGTCGGCGATGGCGGAGCTGCGCCAGGTGATGGGGCTGCTCACGATGGACTCCGCCGGCCCCGATCCGGCCGCGGCGGCGGACCTGGCGCCGCAGCCGGGGCTGGACCGGCTGACGGACCTGGTGGACCGGGTGCGGGCGACGGGCGCGTCGGTCGCGGTGCGGACGGACGGTACACCGGTGCCGCTGGCGCCGGGGGTGGATCTGGCCGCGTACCGGGTGGTGCAGGAGGGGCTGACGAACGCGGTGCGGCACGCTTCGGGGGCCGGGATCACGGTGCGGGTCGCGTACGGGGAGGGCGAGTTGCGCATCGACGTGGACGACTCGGGGGGCGTCTCGCTGGGGGCGGAGGGCAACGGGCGGGGGCTGATCGGTCTGCGCGAACGCCTCGCGGTGTACGGCGGTACGCTCCACACCGGCAGGCGTCCGCGCGGGGGTTACCGAATACGGGCGGTCATCCCGCTGGAGGCGACGTGAACGGGGCACCGCGGGTCGTCGTGGTGGACGACCAGGCGCTGGTACGCACGGGGTTCAGGATGATCCTCACGGCGGACGGCATCGAGGTCGTCGCCGAGGCCGCGGACGGCGAGGAGGCGGTGGCGGCGGTGCGCCGCACCCGGCCGGACGTCGTGCTGATGGACGTACGGATGCCCGGCACGGACGGGCTGGAGGCCACCCGGCGGATCCTCGCGGGCGGCCCGGAGACGCCGCGGATCATCATCCTCACCACGTACGACCTCGACCAGTACGTGTACGCGGCGCTGTCGGCCGGGGCGAGCGGCTTCCTGCTGAAGGACGTCACGCCCGAGCATCTGGCGGCGGCGGTCCGCCTGGTGCGCTCCGGCGACGCGCTGCTGGCGCCGGCGATCACGCGCCGGCTGGTCGAGCGGTTCGCCGGCGCGGGCGGCCGGGGCGCGTCGCTGCACCGGGATCTGGCGGCGCTCACACCGCGGGAGCTGCAGGTGCTGGAGGCCCTGGCGGGCGGCGACAGCAACGCGGAGCTCGCGGCGCGGTTCCGGCTGAGCGAGGCGACGGTGAAGACGCATGTGGCCCGGATCCTGTCGAAGCTGGGGCTGCGTGACCGGGCGCAGGCGGTGATCGCGGCGTACGAGACGGGGCTGATCACCCCGGGCGGGCGCGGCTAGGGTCTGTCGCCCAGGGTTTCGAGGAGTTCACGCAGGCCGCCGGCGAGCTCCGCGCGCCGTTCGGGGGTGAGGCCGGCGAGGATCCGGTGCTCGTTGGCCACATGGGCCTCCACCGCGCGGTCGATGAGCTCGGCGCCCTCCTCGGTGAGGGAGACCTCGACGCCGCGGCCGTCCGACGCACTGGGGGTGCGGGCGATCAGCCCGCGGCCCTCGAGGCGGTCCAGGCGCTGGGTGATCGCCCCGGAGGTGACCATGGCGGAGCGCATCAGCGCCGTCGGGGTCAGGGGCGAGCCGTTGCGGCGCAGGGTGGCGAGCACGTCGAAGGAGCCCCGGTCCAGGTCGAACCCGGCGAAGGCGACGCGCAGTTCGGCGTCCAGCACCCGGGCCAGCCGGGAGACCCGGCCGATCACGCCCATCGGGGAGACGTCGAGGTCAGGCCGCTCGCGGGCCCATTGTTCAAGGACGCGGTCCACGTGATCAGACACGGGCGTAAGGCTAATGGGTTCGGCGGCCATCCGGCCCTCCCGGGGAGATTTTGCTTAACGATGAGACAGATAGCTTAGCGCTGAGGTAGTTTTATCTCACCGCTAAGAGACCCACGGGAGTGGACGCGATGCCTGCCAGCCGTACCACCACCATCCTGATCACCGCCCTCGCCCCGGCCGTCTGGGGCTCCACCTACCTCGTCACCACCGAACTGCTGCCCCCCGACCGCCCCCTGCTCGCCGGTGTCATGCGGGCGCTGCCCGCCGGGCTGCTGCTCGTCGCCCTGACCCGGCGGCTGCCCCGCGGGGTGTGGTGGTGGCGGTCGCTGGTCCTGGGCACCCTCAACATCGGCGCGTTCTTCGCCCTGCTCTTCATCGGCGCGTACCGCCTCCCCGGCGGCGTCGCCGCCACCATCGGCGCCCTCCAGCCCCTCGTCGCCCTCGCCCTGGCCGCCGGCCTCCTGGGGGAACGCCTCAGCCCGCGGCCGGTGCTCGCCGGAATCGCCGGCGTCGGCGGGGTGAGCCTGCTCGTCCTGCGCGCCGACGCGGCGCTGGACTGGCTCGGGGTGACCGCCGCGGCGGCCGGCGCCGTGGTGATGGCGCTCGGCGTCGTCCTCGCCAAGCGCTGGACGTCCCCGGCGCCGCTGCTCGCGACCACCGGGTGGCAGCTGGTGGCCGGCGGACTCGTCCTGCTGCCCCTCGCGCTGGCCGTCGAGGGCCCGCCGCCCGCGGACCTCACCGGGCGGAACATCGCGGGGTACGCGTATCTCACGCTGGTCGGCGCGGCGTTCGCGTACGCGGTGTGGTTCCGCGGCCTGCGTTCCCTGACCCCCGCCAACGTCACCTTCCTCGGCCTGCTCAGCCCCGTCGTCGCCACCGCGCTCGGCTGGCTGGCCCTCGGCCAGTCCCTCACCGGCTGGCAGGCGCTCGGCGGGATCGTCGTCCTCGGCGCCCTGGCCGCCGGACAGCTGCGCCCGGCGGCGCGCCGTACGGGATCCGCCCCGCCCGCCGCCGCATCGAACAACCCGTCTCGATTGGCGCGTAATTGACCATGCCGTCGCACCCTGGGCACCCGCCCCAGTACGCTCCGTTAGCTATGCACACCACACCAGCCCCGTGTCCCGGCAATCTCCCCGCCGAGCTGACCCGGTTCATCGGCCGCGACGCCGACCTCGACCGCCTCGCCGGCGCCCTGGCCGGCGCGCGGCTGGTGACCGTCACCGGGGTCGGCGGGGTGGGCAAGTCCCGGCTGGCGCTGCGCGCCGCCACGCAACTGAAGGAACGATTCCCCGACGGTGTATGGCTGGTGGACGCCACGGCCGGCGGAACGGTCGCGCACACCGCGCTGCAGGCGCTGGCGCCGCCCGACCCCGGCGGGCTGCGGCCCCCGGACCTGCTGGTACGCCGTCTGGCCGGCCGCCGGGCGCTGCTGGTGCTGGACGGCTGCGAACGCGCCGGCGCCGAGTGCGCGGAGCTCACGGCCACCCTGCTGCGCGGAGCGCCGGAGCTGCGGGTGCTGGCCACCGGCCGCCGCCCCCTCACCGTCGACGGCGAACGGATGTTCCCCCTCGCCCCGTTGCCGGAGGGCGACGCGGTCCGGCTGTTCACCGACCGCGCCCGCACCCTCGTCCCCGGCTTCGCCCTCGAGGGCGAGCAGGCCCGTACCGTCGCCGGCCTCTGCCGCCGGCTCGACGGCATCCCCCTGGCGCTGGAGCTGGCCGCGGGCCGGCTGCGGGGGCTGACGCCGGAGCAGCTCGTGCGGCGGCTCGACGACCGGTTCCGGCTGCTGGTGTCCAGCGGCCGCGGCCGCCCGGCGCGGCACCGGACGCTGCGTACGACCATCGGCTGGAGTCACGAGCTGTGCGCCCCGCCCGAACGGCTGCTGTGGGCCCGGCTGTCGGTGTTCGCCGGGGACTTCGACCTGGACGCGGCGGAGTTCGTGTGCGGCGGCGAGGGCCTGGACAGCCGGGACGTCGCGGAGGTGCTGGGGGAGCTGGTCGCCCAGTCGGTGGTCGTGCGCGAGGAGTGGCGCGGGCAGGTGCGCTTCCGGCTGCTGGACACCGTACGGGAGTACGGTGCGCGGTGGCTGCCGTCCGCGGCGGAGGAGGAGCGGCTGCGGGGGCGGCACCGGGACTGGTATCTGGGGACGGCGGTCTGGGCGGAGCTCGACTGGTTCAGCCCGGCGCAGAGCGAGGTCCCGGGGCGGGTCGAACGTGAACTGCCCAATCTGCGGTCCGCGCTGGAGCACTGTCTGTGCCGGCCCGGGGAGGGGCATCTGGGTCAGCAGCTCACGTCGTCGCTGTGGTTCTACTGGCTGGCCTGCGGCCGGCTGACCGAGGGCCGGGTGTGGCTGAACCGTGCGCTGGCCGCCGGCAGCGACGACTCGGCCGCCCGCTCCCGGGCGCTGTGGGTGTCGGGCTGGCTGTACCTCCTGGCGGGCGAACCGGCCACCGGCCGGGCGGAGCTGCTGGAGAGCGCGCGGCTCGCGGATCTCGCCGACGACGCCGCGAGCGGCGCGCACACCCGCCAGGGCCTGGGCGTCCTGCACGCGGTCACCGGTGACGTACAGCAGGCCGTGGAGACGCTGCGTGACGTGCTGCACCGGCTGCGCGAGCTGGGCCGGCTCGACAGCCTCGCCCTGCTGGCGCAGTCACAGCTCGGCCTGTGCCTGGCGTTCGCCGGCGACACGGACGAGGCGCTCGGCCTGCTGGCCGAGGCATACGACCTCGCCGTGGAGCACGGGGAGCTGTGGGCCAGGAGCTGCACCCTCTACGCCTGGGGGTACACCCTGTGGCGGCGGGGCGTGACCGTACGGGCGCTGGAGCTCAGCCTGGAGTGCCTGGCCATCAAGCGGACGTTCCGCGACGTGGTGGGCATGACGATGACGCTGGAGCACATCGCCCCGCTGGTCGCCTCCCGTGATCCGGCGCTGGCGGCGCGGCTGCACGGCGGGGCCGCCGACGGCTGGCAGACGGTCGGCCCGGAGCGCTTCCACTCCGCCCACTTCGACCTCCCGCACAGCGAGGCCGAACGCCTCGCCCGCGCCGCCCTGGGCGACGAGGGCTATCGCGACGCGGTGGCGGAGGGCCGCCGGCTGGGCCTGGCGGAGGCGGTGGAGGAACTGCTCGCTTCCCCGACTGCCGCCCGTTAAACGGCACTTGCCCATTCCGCACACCGGCTGTGAGGCTGGCGTCATGACCTCGCTCTACGACCACGCCGGCGGGGCAGAGGCCCTGCGGCGCTTCATCGACGTGTTCTACTCCACCCTGCTCGAGGACCCGGTGCTCCAGCCGCTGTTCGGCAAGGGCAGCCCCACCCATGTCGAGGCGCTGATCGCGTTCGACACGGAGGTCTTCGGCGGACCCGACGACTTCACCCGCGACTGGGGCGGCTTTCAGCACATCATCGACGTCCACCGCGGCCACAGGATCACCGAGGAGCAGCGGCAGCGGTTCGCGGACCTCTATCTGGCCGCCGCCGACACCGTCGGCCTGCCCGACGACGAGCCGTTCCGCCGGGCCCTGCGCGAGCACGTCGACTTCGGCACGGAGGTCGCGTACCAGAACTCGCACGCCGAGACCGACGACCAGCTCCACCCCCTGCGCACGATGCCCAAGTGGGACTGGCCCCAGGAGAAGTGACGTCAGCCGTCCCGGCGCCGGCCCAGCGACTCGCGGGCCCACCTCAGCAGCCGTGAGCCGCGCCGGCGGCTCGGGGTGTGTGCCTCGGGGTCGACCTCGTAGCGGGTGACGTACGCGCCGAGGAAGCCCTGGAGCGTGGCCGTCGCCGGGATCGCGATCAGCGCGCCTATGGCGCCCATCAGCGCGGCGCCGGCGATGACCGAGCCGAAGGCGACCGCGGGATGGACGTCCACGGTCTTCGAGGTGATCTTCGGCTGGAGCATGTAGTTCTCGAACTGCTGGTACACGATCACGAACCCGAGCACCCACACTGCCGCCCACGGGCTCACGGTGAACGCCAGCAGCATCGGCAGGGCGCCCGCCAGATACGTACCGACCGTCGGTACGAACTGCGAGATCACGCCCACCCAGATCGCCAGCGCGGGGGCGTACGGCATGCCCAGGATCAGGAACAGGATGTAGTGCGCGGCGCCGGAGATCACGGCCATCACCCCGCGCGAGTAGAGATACCCGCCGGTCTTGGTCACGGCGATCTCCCACGCCCGCAGCACCTCGGCCTGGCGGGCGGGCGGCAGTACGGAGCACAGCGCGCGGCGCAGGCGCGGGCCGTCGGCGGCGAAGTAGAACGCGAAGAGGGTGATCGTCAGCAGGCGGAAGAGGCCGCCGATGACGGCCGTGGACACCGTCCAGACGTTGTCGGCGCTGTCCTGCAGATAGTTGCGCACCCAGTCGGAGCTCAGGAAGTCGGCCTGCAGCTTGTCCGCGTCGAGCTTGGTGTCGAAGCGGTCGTTGAGCCAGACGACGACGGAGTCGATGTACGTGGGGAAGTTCTCGACCAGCTCCCGCACCTGGTCGGCGAGCACCGACCCGAGCAGCGCGAGGAAGCCGCCGAAGAACACCAGCACCCCGAGGAACACCAGCGCGGTGGCCAGTCCCCGGCGCATCCCGCGGGCGGACATCCGCTCCACGGCCGGTTCGACGGCGAGGGCCACGAACCAGGCGACCAGCACGTTCAGCAGCAGCCCGAGCAGCTGGTGGAAGGCCCATTCGGCCAGCAGGAAGCAGCCGTACAGGGCCAGCGCGACGGCCAGCGCCTTCGGCAGCCAGGAGGGCATCTCCCGGTGGCGCCGGTCGCGGTCGTCGGGGGCCTGCGGGCCGGCCGGACGTCCGCCTCCGTCGGGGCGGTCGGGCGCGGCGAGGTCGTCGGGCGTCTGGGTCTCGTCTCGGTCCGGCACGGTCCAAGTCTGTCAGCTCGGTCCGCGACGGGTACCGGCCGGTCACCCACCCCGGCGACGGAGACGGTCAGCAGCCGTCGTCCGCGCACCCCTCGTCGTCCTGCGCGCGCTCCACCTCGCACACGCCCCGCATCTTCGCGCCCATCGACTCCGCTATGTCCCCGAGGGCCTTCAGCTGCTCCGGGGTCAGCAGGTCGAAGAGGTGGGTGCGGACCTCCGTCACATGGCCGGGGGCCGCCGCGACGAGCGTCGCGTAGCCCGTCTCCGTCAGCGTCGCCACCTGGCCGCGCCGGTCGCCGTCGGCGGCACAGCGCGAGACGTAGCCCGACTTCTCCAGCGCGGTCACCGCGTGCGAGAGGCGGCTGCGCGAGGAGGACACCTTCTCCGCCAGCTCACCCATCCGCAGTGCTCTGCCGGGCGCTTCGGACAGCATCACGAGAATCTCGTAGTACGCCACGGGCATCCCGGAGTCCCGGCGCAGCTGCCTGTCGAGGTGAGCGTTGAAATCGCGGTACGCCTGCATGAATGTTCGCCATACCCGCTGCTCCTCGTCCGTGAGCCAGCGGAAGTCACTGTCGGTCATACCCCCAGCATACCGTGTACTTGAGGTTTCAACCTTTCTCTGCTATATTAGGTGAGAGTTCAACCACCTGGACCGATCCCCCTGAGATGAGGCGCATTCTCATGACCAGCACCCCCGACACCGCGAACATTCCCGGCTACCTCGCGGGCACCTGGACCATCGACCCCGTGCACACGGACGCGGCGTTCACGGTCCGCCATCTCGGCGTCACGAAGGTCCGGGGGCGCTTCAACGACGTCTCGGGCACGATCGTGACCGCGAAGAACCACCTCGAGTCGTCGGTGGAGGCCGTGATCAGCACCGCGTCGGTGGACACGGCGAACAAGATGCGTGACGACCACGTCCGCGGCGAGGACTTCCTGCACGTCGAGGAGTTCCCCGAGATGACCTTCCGCTCCACCGGCGTGCGTGCCGAGGACGGCGAGGCCTTCCTGCTCGACGGCGAGCTGACGCTGCGCGGCGTCACCAAGCCGATCGTCCTGTCCCTGGAGCTCGGCGGCTTCGGCGACCACCACCAGGGCGGCAAGGTCGCCGGCTTCTCGGCCACCACGCAGATCAACCGCTCCGACTTCGGCGTGACCGGCGGCGCGGCGGGCGCGGCCGTCAGCGACAAGATCACGATCACGCTCGACATCGAGGCCACGTCCCAGGACGCCGCCTGACGATCGTCTCCGAGGGGGGCGGGACCACGGTCCCCGCCCCCCTCGAGCGTGTCCGGATTTCACTCTGGCCGACCCGTGTTCCCGGGAGCAATATCAAGGGGTTCAGCGCTCGACGTGTCCTGATTCGATTGTCATGTTCAGGACATTCCTTCCCCACGAAGGGAGTACGTCATGGCCTGCAGCAACACCTACCTCTGGGCCGGCGAGACCACCTGGTTCTGCTGCGGCGCGGCCTGGGGGCCGTGCGCATCAGCCGGTGGCGGCGCCTGCGGCAACTGCCGCTCCGGCTCGTACCACGGCGCGTGGCCGAACGCCTCCGCCGCCTGCTACAGCATCACCCGCCCCGACCTGTGCTCCGGCGAGGGCGGTATCCCGCGGCGCGGCTGCGGTTCGGTGATGAAGGTCGTCCAGCAGTGCAGCCGGGCGGCGGTGTGCATCACCATCACGGACTGCGGTCCGCGTACCCACAGCTTCTGCGGCGAGGCCACCTGCTGCAGCGGCCAGTGCCGTACGAACCGGATCCTCGACCTCACACCCGCGGCGTTCTCGGCCATCGCGTCGTTGAACTCCGGCAAGACCGGCGTCCAGATCTACGAGTGAGGAGGGTGAGATGACCAGCACAGACTTCGACCGGCGGCGCTTCCTCTCCACCGCGGCGCTGGGCGGCGCCACGATCGTCGGCGCCACGGCGCTCGGCGGCGTCGACCCGGACGCCGCGTTCGCGGCGCAGCACCAGCCCCTGGATCCGGCCGTCCCCTCGTCCTCCTTCGTGGAGGGCCGGGTCACCGCGATCGAGGACGGCTCGCTGCTGAAGGTCGCCGGATCGTACGGCGAACGCAACTCCGTACGGATCACCAACGCCACCAGCGTGTGGAAGCTGTACACCGTCGACATCGACGCGGTGGAGCCCGGCGACGGGCTGTACGCGCGGGGCGTCGCGATGCCGGACGGCACCATCGCGGCGGACGCGGTGTGGGTGAACATCGTCAATCTGGAGGTCGTGATCCGGGGCATCGGCAAGAACCGGCTGGCCATGGGCCATCACGCCGGTGAGCTGGTCGGACGGATCCACGACGACCACACCTCGGCCTCGTACGCCGGGGGCGCGCTGACGAAGGACCTGTCGCGCATCCGGATGGGGCAGTACGCCCGGGTCCTCGGGGCGTGGCGGCCGTCGGACGGGGCGATCGATCTGGCGCGGGTCTCGGTGGGGCACTGATGGCAGGGCTCGCGGCGCTCGTCGTCGGCGTGCTGCTGGTCGTCACGGGGGCGGGGAAGCTCTTCTCCGGGGCGGCGAAGCTGCGTGGCCAGGCCGTGGACACGGCGCTGGAGCGCCGGCTGCGGATCGGGCGGGCGGTGGCGGTGCTGCGGCTGACGGGAGGCGCGGAGCTGGTTCTGGGCGGTGCGCTGCTGGCCCTGCCGGGTGCGGTGACCGGTGGGGCGGTGGCCCTGCTGGGGCTGGTGTTCACCGGGTATCTGGCGTGGGCGCGGGCCACGGCGCCGGAGTCGTCGTGCGGGTGCACCGCCGCGGACCACGCCCCGATCGGGGTACGGGCCTTCTCCCGGGCGGGGCTGGTCGCCGCCGGGGGGACGGCGGTGGCGTTCGCGCCGGTGGCGTGGTGGTCGTACGCCGGGGACCGGCCGGTTCTCGCCGGGGTGCTGGTGGCGGTGGGCGCGGCGGTGGTCGTGTCCGTGCACGCGGACGTGGCGGTGCCGCTGCGGCGGTTGCGGCTGCGGCTGCTCGGGCATCCGCTGGGCGGTGACCCGGCGGCGGTGCCGGTGGAGGGGTCGGTGGAGCTCCTGGAGCGGTCCGTGGCCTGGGAGACGCTGAACCCGCTGGTGCGCTCGGGTCTGCTCGAGCACTGGGACGACGGCGACGGCTGGCGTTTCCTGCGCTACACGGGTCTGTACGCCGCCTCCCGCCCGGTGTCGGTGGTGTTCGCCCTGTCGTCCCGGGCCCGCCTCGGGGGGCCGCCCCCGGCGATCCGCGTGGCGCTGATCGCCCTGGACACCGGGGAGGTGCTGCCGGCCCCCACCCCGGAGCCGGTGGGCTGACGCCCACCGACCACTGCGGGTGCGGGGCAGCGCACCTGCGGTGGGTCACGCCGTGAGGCGCCGGCCGATTCCGGTGATCCGTGTCCGGGTGATCGCGGGGCGTGCCAGAATCGCCGCCTGATCGTGCGGCGGGCGTGCGGTTCGCGAGGGCTGGGGGATACGTGAGAGGGCTCGGGTACGTGGCGGCGGTCGGTGCGGCCGCTCTGATGCTGGCGGTCACCGGGTGCGGTGGGGACGGGTCGTCGTCGGCGTCGGACGGGTCGGCGAAGGACAGCGTGTCCGGGGCGCCGTCGGCGGGTGCTTCGGCATCGGCCTCGGGGTCGGCATCGGCCGACGCGGGGTCGCGGACGGATGACGATTCGTCTTCGTCCGAGTCCTCGCCTCCGCCGGACGCGAAGCCCGCGAAGGCGAAGGCGAAGAAGGACGTCGAGGCGGATTTCCGTTACGCGACGGCGGAGTTCGGCGGGGAGCTGCGGATCGTGGACGATCCCCGGCCGTGTTCCGTCGACGCCATGATGCTGACCGCGCAGATCCCGGGGGAGGCCGAGGTGAAGCGCGTCGTCGGACATCTGAAGGAACGCGGCTGGACCGTCGAGGAGACGTCCGCGACCACCGGGTCCTATCTCAGGTCCGGCGACTGGTTCCTGATCGCCGGCCCGGGGCCGATTCCGCCGGAGGCGAAGGACCAGGCGGGAGACAGCAAGGGGGCGTTCGTCCTCGGCGCCAGGGGCAAGTGCTGACCCCCCGCGGGGCCCTCACGCCCCGCTGAGCACCACCAGCTCCCGCGTGGCCCGGGTCATCGCCACGTACCGGTCCACCGCCCCCTCGATCCCCTCCCCGAACGCCTCCGGCGAGACCAGCACCACCAGGTCGAATTCCAGCCCCTTCGACAGCTCCGGCGTCAGCGACCGCACCCGGGGCGTCTCCGCGAACGACGGATCGCCGATCACGCACGCCGTTCCCTCGTCATGCGACGCCAGCCACTCGGCGAGGATCGAATCGAGCTCTGCCACGGCCCCGTGACGGACGTCGATTCCCGAGCTGCGGACGGACGCCGGTACGTTGGCGTCCGGAAGCGCCGACAGGATCACCGGAGCCGCCTCCCGCATCACCTCTTCCGGCGTCCGGTAGTTGATCCCGAGGGACGCCACCCGCACCCGGTCCAGCCCGACGCGGGCGAGCCGCGTCTCCCACGACTCCGTGAACCCGTGCCGCGCCTGCGCCCGGTCGCCGACGATGGTGAAGCTCCGCGACGGGCACCGCGCCAGCAGCATCTGCCACTCCGCGTCGGTGAGTTCCTGCGCCTCGTCCACCACGATGTGCGCGAACGGCCCGGCGAGCAGATCCGGATCGGCGTCCGGCACCGCGCCCGTGTCGATGAGCCGGTCCTGCAGATCCCGCCCCCGCAGCATCGTCACCGCCCCCTCGCCGTCGTCGTCCGACGCCACCACGCTGTCGATCACGGCGGCCATCCGCTCCCGCTCGGCGGCCACCGCGGCCTTCTGCCGGCGCTTCAGCCGCGCCGCCTCAGGATCCCCGAGCCGCTGCCGCGCCGCGTCGAGCAGCGGCAGGTCGGACACCGTCCAGGCCTGCGGCGCCTCCTTGCGGGCCAGCGCGCGGACCTCGTCCGGGGCGAGCCACGGGGCGCACATCCGCAGATACGCGGGCACCTCCCACAGATCGCCGACCAGATCGGCGGCCTCCAGCAGCGGCCACGCCCGGTGCAGGGTCGTGACCAGCTCTTTGTCGTGCCGCAGCGCCCGCCCGAAGAACGCCGGCGGTACGTCCTCGTTGCCGAGCCGGTCGTAGAGGAGGGTGACCAGCTCGTCCCAGATCAGCTCCCGCGCCTCGTTGTGCGGCACCCCCGCCTCCGCAGCCGAGAACGCCTCCGCCCAGTCCTCGGCGCCCAGCGGCAGATCCCCCCAGGGCGTCGACACGACCAGCTCCGCGGCGGGCGGCTCCTCGTACAGCCGTACCGCCGGCTCGACCGCCCCCACCATGGCCGCCGACGCCTTCAGCCGCGCCACCTCCGGATCGGCCTCCGGCGGCGCCCCGGCGCCCTCGGCGACGAGGTCGCGCACCGTGCAGGTCCGCACCCCCTCCTCGCCCAGCGACGGCAGGACGTCCGCGACGTACGCCAGATACGGCTGGTGCGGCCCCACGAACAGCACCCCGCCGCGCCGGTGGCCCAGCCGCGGGTCGGCGTACAGCAGATAGGCGGTGCGGTGCAGGGCGACGACCGTCTTGCCCGTGCCGGGACCGCCGTCGACGACGAGGGCGCCGCGCGAGCTCGCCCGTACGACGGCGTCCTGGTCGGCCTGGATGGTGGCCAGCACGTCCCGCATCCGGTCCGAGCGGCTGGCGCCCAGGCTCGCGACGAACGCCGACTGGTCGTCGAGCGCGGCGTGCCCCACCAGGCCCTCCGGGGTGAACACCTCGTCCCAGTAGTCGGTGATCCGCCCGTCGGTCCAGCGGTAGCGGCGGCGGCTGGCCAGGCCCATCGGGCCGGCGTGGGTGGCGGCGAAGAACGGCTCGGCGGCGGGGGAGCGCCAGTCGACCAGCAGCCGCCGGCCCGTACTGTCGGTGAGCCCGAAGCGTCCGATGTACAGCGGCTCGGCGCCGTCCGCGGCGACGACGCGGCCGAGGCACAGGTCGAGCCCGTAGCGGCGCAGGGCGCGCAGCCGTCCGGTCAGCCGGTGCACCTCGGCGTCCCGGTCCATCGCCGCCCGCCCGGCCCCGCCCGGGGCCTTCAGCGCGGCGTCGAGCTGGGCGGACACGTCGGCGACGGACTCGTCGAGGGCGGCGGCGACGGCGGCGAAGTGCCGCTCGTCGGACGCGGTGAGCGCCGGATCGGCCTTGGCGGCGAGTCGCTCGGGGAGGGCGAAGACGCTGGTGGTCTGGAGGGTCAAGTGATCGGCTCCTTGGGGACGACGCGGACGGACGTCCTGCGAGCAGCGATTTTGCGGCACGAGGGGGGCCTTGTGGCAAGGCCCCCCATGCGCTATACGTTGAGAGTGGCGGGGCGAAGGCCCCGTTTTTTCGTGCCCCGGTACGGGCTCACGCGGGCGGTTCGGCCCCCGGGGTCGCCGAGCGCAGGTCCGCCAGCAGCTCCGCCTGGCCCGCCAGCACCCCGGACAGGATCGACCGGGCGATCGTCAGCAGCTCCGACACCTCGGGCGACGTCAGCGAGTAGTACACCGTCGACCCCTCCCGCCGGGTGACCACCAGGTTCGCCCGCCGCAACACGGCGAGCTGCTGCGACAGGTGGGCCGGCTCGACCCCGATCTCCGGCAGCATCTCCGATACGGCGTGCTCACGGCGGCTCAGCAGCTCGAGCACCCGGATCCGCACCGGATGGCCGAGGGTCTTGAAGAACTCAGCTTTGAGCTGGTACAACGGCGCGCTCAAGGCACCCTCCTCGTACAGGACCGCGGGCAGGGCGTCCTCGCGTTCGTCGGCATGGCGCCCATCCTCGCGCGGATGGGCCCCCGCGGGGAAACCGGGCACGGCAAGTCGGGCCGTCAAGAGCGCACGTCCACGGGCTCGGGCGGCAGGATCCCCGCGCCGTGCAGCAGCCGCCGCGCGCCGCGGATCGCGTCCGGGGTCGTCGCGTACTCACGGCCCTCGTGACGCAGCAGGTCCAGCGCCCCGACGGAGTCCAGCGCCTTGCGCTGCCCCGGCCGAATGCCGGACGCCAGGACGACGATGCCGCGCCGGTTCAGTTTCTGCACCGCGTCCTTCAGCACCAGCGCGCCGGTGGCGTCCAGGGTCGTCACCCGCGACATCCGCAGGATGACCACCCGTACGTCGGAGACCTCCGACAGCTCCAGCAGGAAGCGGTGGGCGGCAGCGAAGAACAGCGGGCCGTCGAGGCGGTACGCCACGATGTGCTCGGCGAGCAGCGCGTGCTCCTCCGCGGAGTGCGCGGGCAGCTCGTCCACCACGTTCACGGTGTCCATCCGGGCCTGCTTGGCCACCGCCCGCAGCGCCAGCGCGCCGGCCACCACCAGGCCGATGATCACCGCGTAGACCAGGTCCAGGGCGAGGGTGGCCGCGGCGGTGAGGACGAAGACCAGGGCGTCGGAGCGGGTGGCCCGGGTCATCGCCCGGATGCTGCCGACCTCCACCATCCGCACCGCCGTAGCCAGCAGCACCCCGGCGAGCGCCGCCAGGGGGATCTCCTCGACCAGCGGGGCGGCGGCGAAGACGATCACCGCGAGGATCGCGGCGTGGGTGATCGCGGCCAGCCGCGAGCCGGCGCCGGTCCGCACGTTGACCGCGGTACGGGCGATGGCGGCGGTGGCCGGGACGCCGCCGAACAGGGGGGCGGCGAGGTTCGCGATGCCCTGGCCGAACAGCTCGCGGTCCGGGTCGTGCTGCTGGCCCACGGTCATCCCGTCCGCGACGGTCGCCGACAGCAGGGACTCCAGCGCGGCGAGCGCCGCCACCGCGACGGCGGGCGCGAGCAGGGAGGACAGCGCCGAGGTGTCCAGGAAGCCCAGCGACGGGGCGGGCAGCCCGGAGGGCAGGTCCCCGATGGGCGTGGCGTCCAGGTCCAGGGCCTTGACGGCGAGGGTGGCGAGGATCACGGCGACAATGGAGAACGGGATGCCCGGCTTCAGCCGCGCCCCCGCCAGCATGACGGCCGCCACCGACAGCGACAGGATCACGGCCGTCCAGTTGGGGGCGGCGGCGAAGTCGGCGACCGCCCGCCAGGCGACGACGACCACCCGGTCGCCCTCCGGCTTGGGGACACCCAGGGCGTCGGGTATCTGCTGGAGCCCGATGACCGCCGCGATACCGAGGGTGAAGCCCTCGACGACGGGAGCGGGGACGTACCGCATGTACGAGCCGGCCCGCGCCAGCGCCAGGGCGATCAGCATCAGCCCGGCGAGGAAGCCGACGGCGAGGACGCCGCCCGCCCCGTACTCGGCGACGATCGGCACCAGGACCACGGTCATCGCGCCGGTGGGCCCGGACACCTGGAGGTTGGAGCCGCCGAAGAACGCGGCCAGCGCACCGGCCACCACGGCGGTCGCCAGCCCCGCCTGCGCGCCGAGGCCGGAGGACACCCCGAAGCCCAGGGCGAGCGGCAGGGCGACGATCGCGACGGTCAGACCGGCGAGGAGGTCCCGGCGCGGGTCACGGCGCATGGCCGTGAAGTCGGCGCGGGCAGGCAGCAGTGAGCGGACCGGGCGCCAGACCCGGGTGAGCACGTCCGTCACTTCGCCGCGACCTCGAACCTGCACAGCGGCAAAGACACCACGGACCCGCTCTCCTCGCTTCGGTTCTTCCGGGCGACCGCCCGGTCATTGACCACCTCACTATCTATTGAATTGCAGAATTTTGCAATTTGCGAGGTCAGCTATCCTGTGGCCATGAACGAGACCCTGCCCCCGTGCCCCAAGTGCGCGAGTGAGTACACCTACGAGATGAACGCCCTGATGGTGTGCCCCGAGTGCGCCCACGAGTGGGTCCCGGGCGGTGCCGACGCGGCGGCCGCCGCCCCGCAGGAGCGGGTGATCAAGGACGCCGTCGGCAATGTGCTGCAGGACGGGGACACCGTGACCGTCGTCAAGGCGCTGAAGGTCAAGGGCAGCCCGTCGGGCATCAAGGCCGGCACGAAGGTGCGCAACATCCGTCTGGTCGACGGGGTGGACGGCCACGACATCGACTGCAAGGTCGACGGCTTCGGCGCCATGCAGCTGAAGTCCAGCGTGGTCAAGAAGGCCTAGCGGCTCTCCGCCTCCTGCAGCTCAGCCAGCAGCCTCCCCTGTCCGGCCAGCATCGCCCCCAGGATCCGCCGGGCCGAGCCCAGCAGCTCCGCGACGTCGCCGCCGGTCAGGGCGTACGTCACCGACGAGCCCTCACGGGTGGACGTGACGATGCCCGACCGGCGCAGTACGGCCAGCTGCTGCGACAGGCTCGACGGCTCGATCTCGATCTCCGCCAGCAGCTCCCGGACCGGCCGCGGCCCGTCCTGGAGCAGCTCCAGCACCCTGATCCGCACCGGATGGCCCAGCATCCGGAAGAACTCCGCCTTCGCCTCGTACAACGGCACCCGCACCCCCACTCAACCCCTTCCCGGACCGGCCGCCCCGTCGCCCGGCGTCACCTGGAGCCCCAGCGACCGGGCGATCCGGATCGCGTCGTCCAGCTCGTCCGCGGCGCACGCGATCGCGTAGGCGTCGTCCTCCGCCGCCGCGGTCTCCAGGTCCCGGCGTGCCAGGCGGACCCGCTCCAGTGCCAGCTCGGCGAAGGATTCGACCATCGGCCCCTCCCTTGGATCGGCGGGATCGGAACGCCGCCGGTCCCGGGGCGACGGTGCCCGTCGGACCAGCATCTAGCGAATTGCAGAAATGCGCAATTGCCCGGACGGACACGGAGGGGAAGCCTTCCGTTACTCCTTATCGCCGTCCCAGGGGCGGCCGAACCAGCCGTCGTCGGTGCGGACGAGGCACAGGAGGGCGGCCGCGACCCGGTGGTCCAACTCCGGTTCGGACAGCCGCAGATCGTTGCCGCCGGCCTTGTGCTCGAAGGCCCGCCGGCCGCCGGTACGCCAGATCACACGCCGCGGGGCGCGGGGGACGTCGCCGCCGAGGATCGCGGCGATGCCCATGAACACCCACAGCGGGAACAGCAGCCAGTACATCAGCCACCAGACGAGCCGCCCCTTGTAGCCCACCGCGTCCTCGGCGCCGGGCCGGCGCACGGTCCACCGGGTGCGCAGTCCGCCGTGGAACGCCCGCCGCACGGCGATCGTCGCGATGATCCGCCCGTGTTCGTCGAGCACCTGGTACGTGGCGCCCCCGCCGTCGGCCCGCTCGGTGACCACGGTGGCAACCCGCCGGTCGCGGTGCTGGTCGGCCCAGAGGACGAAGGAGCGGACGTTCTTCTTGCGCGCCGCCAGATACGCGGGTATCCCGCCGGGCGGGAGCTCGCGTTCGAGGAGGGCGAAGAACTTCTCGCCCGTGGTGTCCGTGCCGATGTTGACCCTGGACCGCAGCGGCGGCGGAAGGTCGGAGCGCACCTGCGGGATGTTCTGCTGCTGCGTCTGGTCCTTGAGCAGTCCGTAGGTGTGCCAGAGCGTGAGCTTGGTCGTCATGAGGTTCCCCCCGCGCTGAAACGGGTCAGCCGATCGATTTTGATCAGAAGCGGCCTTACCTGTACCCGTTGTGACGGCTGAAGCCTAAGCGGATTGATCGTTACCGATCAATCAGTGCCATGTTCCGACTCTGTGCCGGTCGGCGGACGTTCGCCCTCAGGTGTACGGCAACGCCGTGGCCAGCAGTACGACCCTCAGCGACCCGACGAGCGACGCCACCGCCGGCTGCCCGCCCACCCA
>NZ_WEGJ01000062.1 GCF_009604385.1 Streptomyces smaragdinus | reverse complement strand
CACCCCCGATCCGGCGCCCGCCAACCGCACCCCCCACGAATCAAAGCCCCATCAACGCATCCCCATAAGCCCCACCCGACTCCGCCACAATCTCCGCCACCGTCTGCGGCCTCCGCAGCATCGCAAAGCGCACATCCCCCGTCGACGGGTCCGCGGAGAAGCCGTAAACCCCCGGCCGGGGCAGGCTGTTGTACCCGAACGGGTTCGAGAAGTAATACGCCCCCGTATCCAGCATCGCCACATGATCCCCCGCCGCCAGCAGCGGCAGCTCCCGGTCCCGCGCGATCAGATCCCCCGCGAAGCAGCACGGTCCCGCCACGTCCTGCGCGATCGCCTCGCCCGTCTTCGGGGCCCCCGAGCCGTCGTACGCCGCCACCCGTACCGGCCAGGAGTCCGGCGCGAACACCGTCCGTACCGCCACCTGCACCCCCGCGTGCGTCACCGCGATCGGACGGCCGCCCGCCGACTTCGCGTACTCCACCCGGGCCAGCACCAGGCCCGCCTTCGCCAGCAGTGACCGGCCGAACTCCGTGACCAGCGTGTACCGGCCGTCGAACAGCCCCGGGACCTCCGCGCGCAGCAGCCGGGCGTAGTCCGCGTACGCCGGCGTGACCTCGTCCGAGCCGAAGTTCACCGGCAGGCCGCCGCCTATGTCGAGCGTGGTGATCTGCCGCCGGCCCGCCGCCGTGTTGATCTCCTCGGCCAGCGCGTGCAGTTCGCGTACGCCCGCCGCCATCAGCTCCAGCGGGATGCCCTGCGAGCCGGTGTGCGTGTGCAGCGAGGTGAGCCAGGGGCGGTCCAGGCAGGTCCGTACGACCCACTCCCGCGCGCCCGGGTCCCGCAGCGCGACGCCGAACTTCGAGGTCGACGTCGCCGTCGACATCGCGTCGATCGCGCCGCTGCCCAGCTGCGGGTTGACGCGGATGCCGATCGGGGAGCTGCTCATGCCGTCCGCCATCAGGGCGTCGAGGCGGCCGAGCTCCTCCTGGTTGTCGGCGTTCACCGCGATCCCCATGCCCAGCGCCTCGCGCAGCTCGGCCCGCGTCTTGGCCGGGGAGTCCAGGACGGTACGGGACGGGGCGACGCCCGCCGCCCGCGCCAGCGCCAGCTCGCCGGGGCTGGCCACCTCGCAGCCGATGCCCTCCGCCGCGAGCAGCCGCAGCACCGGCACCAGGGAGGCCGCCTTCACCGCGAACGTGTGCAGCACCTTCTGCCGCGGCGCCGCGACCTCCGCGAACGCCGCCCGCAGCGCGCCCGCCTGCTCGCGGATCGCGTCGGCGTCGAGGAACGCGGCGATCGGCTCGGCGGTACTGACCAGCCCCTGGGCGAGTGCCGCCCGTACAGCCGCGTCACGACGGGCGGCGAGGAGATTCTGCGGTGCGGGAGGGGTCTGATCGAAAGCCATGGCGGCAGTCAATCACCCGGCGGTAAAGCCTGTCGTGCCGGTGTCCACAGGGTGGACGAAGTGGTGCGATTCCGTCAGTGGTCTGGACCACGGCCGGGCCTTGTTGACTGAAACTATTCATGGCGACAGGATGTGCAGCGGATCATTCAGAGCCGAGTCTCAGGGAGGCGCCATGTCAGGACCCCGACCCGTGCGAGCCCCGCGCGGTACGGAACTGAGCGCCCGGGGGTGGCAGCAGGAGGCCGCCCTGCGGATGCTGCAGAACAATCTCGACCCCGAGGTCGCCGAGCACCCCGACAAGCTCGTCGTCTACGGCGGCACGGGCAAGGCCGCCCGCGACTGGCGCTCCTTCGACGCGATGGTCCGCACCCTGCGGGGGCTGAAGCAGGACGAGACCATGCTGGTCCAGTCCGGCCGCCCGGTCGGCGTGATGCAGACCCATGAGTGGGCGCCGCGCGTCCTGATCGCCAACTCCAACCTGGTCGGCGACTGGGCGAACTGGGAGGAGTTCCGGCGGCTGGAGGCCCTGGGGCTGACGATGTACGGGCAGATGACCGCCGGGTCGTGGATCTACATCGGCACGCAGGGGATTCTGCAGGGTACGTACGAGACCTTCGCCGCCGTCGCCGCCAAGCGCTTCGGCGGCACGCTCGCCGGAACGATCACCCTGACGGCCGGCCTGGGCGGGATGGGCGGCGCGCAGCCGCTGGCCGTGACGATGAACGACGGCGTCGCGATCTGCATCGACTGTGACCCGCGTGCCATCGAGCGGCGGATCGAGCACCGGTATCTCGATGTACGGGCCGACTCGCTCGAGCACGCGCTGCGGTTGGCGGAGGAGGCCAAGTCGCAACGTAAGCCGCTGTCGATCGGGGTGCTCGGCAACGCGGCGGATCTGGTGCCGCGGCTGCTGGAGACGGGAGCGCCGATCGACATCGTGACGGATCAGACGTCCGCGCACGATCCGCTGGCTTATCTGCCGCTGGGGGTCGCTTTCGAGGACATGGCGGACGCGGCCGCGAAGGACCCCGCCGGTTTCACGCAGAAGGCGCGGGAGTCCATGGCGCGGCACGTGGAGGCCATGGTGGGCTTCATGGACGCCGGGGCCGAGGTCTTCGACTACGGCAACTCGATCCGGGGGGAGGCTCAGCTCGCGGGGTACGAGCGGGCGTTCGCGTTCCCGGGGTTCGTACCGGCGTACATCCGGCCGCTGTTCTGCGAGGGGAAGGGGCCCTTCCGGTGGGCGGCGCTGTCGGGTGATCCCGCCGACATCGCGGCGACCGACCGGGCGATTCTCGAGCTCTTCCCCGAGAACGAGTCCCTCGCCCGGTGGATCAAGCTCGCCGGTGAGCGGGTGCACTTCCAGGGGCTTCCGGCGCGGATCTGCTGGCTCGGGTACGGGGAGCGGGACAGGGCCGGGGAGCGGTTCAACGAGATGGTCGCGGACGGGACGCTGAAGGCGCCGGTCGTGATCGGGCGGGATCATCTGGACTGCGGGTCGGTGGCCTCGCCGTACCGGGAGACCGAGGCGATGCGGGACGGGTCGGACGCCATCGCCGACTGGCCGCTGCTGAACGCCATGGTCAACGTGGCTTCGGGAGCGTCGTGGGTGTCCATCCACCACGGTGGCGGGGTCGGGATGGGGCGGTCCATCCACGCGGGACAGGTCACCGTGGCGGACGGTACGGCGCTGGCGGGGGAGAAGATCCGCCGGGTGCTGACCAACGATCCGGGGATGGGCGTCATCCGGCATGTGGACGCCGGCTACGAGCGGGCCGACGAGGTCGCCTCGGAACGGGGTGTGCGGGTGCCCATGCGTGAGGACGCGTCGTGACCTTCCACAGCATGTGGGCGTCGCTGCTGCCGATCGGGCGCAGTGGGGCGTCCGGGGGGTACCGGCGGTTTGCCTGGACGCCGGCCGACGGTGAGTGCCGGTTGTGGTTTCAGGCCCAGGCGGAGGCCCGGGGGCTGTTCTACGAGGTCGACCGGAACGGGAACCAGTGGGCCTGGCTGGGGGATCCCTCGCGCGGGGATGCCGTGGTCACGGGGTCGCATCTGGATTCCGTACCGGACGGCGGGGCTTTCGACGGGCCGCTGGGGGTGGTTTCCGCCTTCGCCGCTCTGGATGAGCTGCGGAGGCGGGAGGTTTCCTTTGCCCGCCCCTTCGGGATCGTCAATTTCGGCGACGAGGAGGGGGCCCGGTTCGGGCTCGCCTGTGTGGGGTCGCGGCTGGCCGCGGGGCAGTTGAGCGTCGCCGACGCGCATGGGCTGCGGGACGCGGACGGGGTTTCGCTGCCGCAGGCGATGGAGAAGGCGGGGCAGGATCCCTCGGGGATCGGGGCCGACCCGGAGCGGCTTTCCCGTATCGGGGCGTTCGTCGAGCTGCACATCGAGCAGGGGGTGGCGCTCGGGGAGACACCGCATGCGGTGGGGGTCGCTTCGGCGATCTGGCCTCACGGGCGCTGGCGGTTCGACTTCCGGGGGGAGGCGAACCACGCGGGGACCACGCGGATGGAGGATCGGCGGGATCCGATGCTGACGTACGCGAACACGGTGCTGTCGGCCCGGAAGAAGGCGGCTCAGGTAGGCGCCCGCGCCACGTTCGGGAAGGTGGCGGTGGAGCCGAACGGGGTCAATGCCATTCCGTCGCTGGTGCGGGGGTGGCTGGATTCCCGGGCTGCCTCGGACGAGGCGCTCTCCGCCCTGGTCGGGGACATCGAGCGGGCGGCTCTGGAGCGGGCGGGGCGGGACGGGACGTCCGTCGCCGTCACGCGGGAGTCGTTCACTCCGGTGATCGAGTTCGAGCACGGGCTGCGGGATCGGTTGGCGGCTCGACTCGGCGGGGTGCCGTTGCTGCCCACCGGGGCGGGACACGATGCGGGAATTCTCGCCGGGAGCGTACCGACGGCGATGCTGTACGTACGTAACCCCACGGGGGTCTCGCACTCACCGGCCGAAGCGGCCTCCGAGGACGACTGCGTCGCCGGGGTGCTGGCGCTGGCGGACGTGCTGGAGGAGCTGGCGTGCGCCCCAAGCCCGTCCGGTGCTTGAGGGCAAGGCGCAAAATCGCCCCATTCCAGCCCGTCCGGCGTTTGAGGACACGGCGCAAAATCGCCCCATTCCAGCCCGTCCGGTGCTTGAGGCCGAGGCGCAAAATCGCCCCATTCCAGCCCGGCCGGCGTTTGAGGCCGAGGCGCGAAGCGCCGATAGGGGGGCCTGGGGGCGCAGCCCCCAGCGCCACGGATCGGATCCGTCTTGGGGAAGGGGTGGGCGGGGGCACATCCTTTGGCCGCGACAGCGTGGAGGACACCGCATGACCGTCTACTGGGCCGAACACGCCTGGACAGGCAACACCATCGCCGACGCCGTACGAATCGAGGTCACCGACGGACTGATCACCGCCCTCCACCCCGACACCTCCCCCGAAGGCGCCGAGCCCCTGCGAGGCCTCGCGATCCCAGGCCTGGCCAACACCCACTCCCACGCCTTCCACCGAGCCCTCCGAGGCCACGTACAGACCGACCACGGCACCTTCTGGACCTGGCGCGACCTCATGTACCGCGTCAGCGAACGCCTCACCCCCGACACCTACCTCGCCCTGGCCCGAGCCGCGTACGCCGAGATGGCCCTCGCCGGAGTAACCGCCGTCGGAGAGTTCCACTACCTCCACCACGCCCCCGGCGGCATCCGCTACGGCGACTTCAACGCCATGGGCCACGCCCTCACCCAGGCCGCCGCGGAAGCCGGAATCCGAATCACCCTCCTGGACACCGCCTACCTCTCCTCAGGCTTCGGCGCCGACCCCACCCCCCAGCAGCTCCGCTTCTCCGACGGCAACGCCGAAGCCTGGGCCACCCGCGCCGCCGCCCTCAAACCCGACGCCAACACGGTCATCGGCGCCGCCATCCACTCCGTACGAGCCGTCCCCGCCGAAGCGCTCCAAACAGTCGCCGGCGCCATCGACGGCCCCCTCCACGTACACCTCTCCGAGCAACCCGCCGAAAACGACGCCTGCCTCGCAGCCCACGGCGTCACCCCCACCCGCCTCCTGCACGACCACGGCGTACTCGGCCCCCGTACCACCGCCGTCCACGCCACCCACCTCACCGGGGACGACATCGCCCTGCTCGGCGGATCCCGTACCGGGGTCTGCATGTGCCCCACCACCGAGCGGGACCTCGCCGACGGCATCGGCCCCGCCGTCGCCGTACAGGCGGCCGGATCCCCGCTCTCCCTCGGCAGCGACAGCCACGCCGTCGTGGACCTCCTCGAGGAGGCGCGCGCGATGGAGCTGAACGAGCGCCTGCGCACCCACGAGCGCGGGCACTGGTCCGCCGCCCAGCTGCTGCACGCCGCGAGCACCGCCGGACACGCCGCCCTGGGATGGGACGGCGCGGGACGGCTCGAGGTCGGAGCGCTCGCCGACTTCACGGTCGTCGCGCTGGACTCCGTACGGACCGCCGGCTCCGGCGCCACGCCGGAAGCCGTCGTGTACGCGGCCTCGGCGGCCGACGTCCGGCATACGGTCGTGGGCGGGCGCCACATCGTCCGCGACGGCGCGCACACCCTGATCGACGACGTCCCCGCGGCGCTGACCGCGGCCATCCGGCAGGTGATCGACGTATGAGCCAGTCCACCGTCCTGACGAACATCGGCAGCCTCGTCACGAACGACCCGTCCCTCGGCGACGGCCCGCTCGGCCTGCTGACCGACGCGGCCCTCGTCATCGAGGGCGAACGGGTCGTGTACGCGGGCAGCGCGAAGGGGGCGCCGCCCGCCGACAACAGCGTGGACGCCGGGGGCCGGGCGGTGATCCCGGGGTTCGTGGACTCGCACTCGCACCTGGTGTTCGCCGGGGACCGGACGGCGGAGTTCAACGCGCGGATGTCGGGACGGTCGTACGCGGCGGGCGGGATCCGTACGACGGTGGCGGCGACCCGTACGGCGTCGAACAACGTGCTGGACGCCAATCTGCGGCGCCACCTCACGGAGATGCGGCGGCAGGGCACGACGACGGTGGAGACGAAGTCCGGTTACGGCCTGACGGTGGAGGACGAGGCCCGCTCGCTGGCGGTGGCCGCCGCGCACCTGGAGGAGGTCACGTACCTGGGCGCGCACGTGGTCCCGGCGGAGTTCGCCGACGACCCCGCCGGTTACGTGGACATGGTCACGGGCCCGATGCTGGACGCGTGCGCGCCGTACGCCCGCTGGGTGGACGTCTTCTGCGAGGAGGGCGCCTTCGACGGCGACCAGGCCCGCGCGATCCTGACGGCGGGCATTGCCCGGGGCCTGACCCCCCGCGTACACGCCAATCAGCTAACCGAGGGCCCGGGCGTCCGCCTGGCGGTGGAACTGGGGGCGGCGTCGGCGGACCACCTGACGCATCTCACGGACGCGGACGTGGACGCCCTCGCGTCCGGGACGACGGTGGGGACACTGCTGCCGGGGTGCGAGTTCTCCACCCGGGCGGTGTACCCGGACGCGCGACGGCTGCTGGACGCGGGGGTGACGGTGGCCCTGTCGACGGACTGCAATCCGGGGTCGTCGTTCACGTCGTCGATGCCGTTCTGCATCGCGGTGGCGGTACGGGAGATGGGGATGACGCCGGACGAGGCGGTGTGGTCGGCGACGGCGGGAGGCGCGGCGGCGCTGCGGAGGGAGGACGTGGGGCGGCTTTCGGCGGGGGCGCGGGCGGATGTGGTGCTGCTGGACGCGCCGAGCCACGTCCACCTCGCGTACCGGCCGGGGGTGCCGCTGGCGGCGGCGGTGTGGGCGCGGGGGGAACTGGCGGTGGGGGCGGTGGGGTTCGGGGGGTGAGGGCTGGTCCGGTGGCGCGATACTGGGCTGCGTGAGGTGGTTCGAGGAGGCCGAGGCGGCGGAGCTGCGCGGGGACTGGGACGCGGCGATCGCGTTGGTGAGCGCGCGGGCGGCGTGCTATTCCACCGACCACAACGAGCACAACAACCACCTCTGGCACATGGACCTGCTCGCCCGCGCGGACCGTTTCCCGGAGCTGGGCGAGCGCGCTCTCACGGATGTGCACGCCCGGCGGAGGCTGGACAGAGCGCTCCGCGAGAGGGGGATGGACGCGGGCCTCAGGGCCCCGCGCCGAGGAGGGCGACCGCTACGCCCTCTACTGCCTTCTCCGGCTGCTGTGCGAGACGGACCGAATCCCGCAGGCCCGCCAAGTGGTGCGGGACCTCGGCCCGGACAACCCTCACGCGCACGAGATCGTGGACGGCTACTCGACGGCGGATCCGGCGTCATGACCACCGTGGAAGCTCCCGGTCGGCCGCTCTGATTCCGGAAGCCGGCTGACGCCCGTCAACCCTCAGCTGTCACACGCAAATCGACTCGCACGATCTTGCCCCAGCGCCGGACATCGACCTCCCACCGATCGGCCATCGCCTCAACGAGCATCAGACCGCGACCAGCTTCCCACTCCTCATCGGGCGTCCGAATGGCAGGGCGGACCGTTGACCGGTCGGAGACCGTGATGCACACGAGTTCCTTGTCCGGACGGACGATGCCGACCCGGACCAGTCTGCATCTCGTGTGCAGCACGGAGTTGGTGACGAGCTCGGACACTACGAGGGTCGCGCGGTCGGCCAGACACTTCAGCCCCCACACGCTCAGCGCCGTTCCGACCAGAGCCCGGGCGCGACCGGCGCTCTGCGGTTCACACGGCCAGGTCTCGCTGTAGCCGGGCGCTCCGATTCCGTGGGAGCAGGTCGCGGGCTTGTTCATGGGCGTTACCTCCGAGGGGAGCAACCGGCCCTGAACGGACCGGGCTTAGCTCTCCAGACGATAGGCAACTCCCTGCATCAAGAAACGTTTCTAATATCGCGATTCACCCATACGCGTGATGAGCCCCGAAACTGGATTAACTGGCAACAATGCGATTTAGGCTGCGCCCGACGGAGGTGGAAGGCATGGCAGAAGCGCGACCGAACGTCCACAGACGAAGGCTCGGCTCCGCACTACGCTCGCTGCGCATCGCTGCGGGTCTCAGCATGGAGGACGCCGCCCAACGACTGGGACTCTCCGGAAAATCGGCCTTGAGCAAGATCGAGAACGGAAAGCAGCGGGTCTCCGGCCTCGGGTTGACGGCCTTCCTGCAGATCTACGGCGTGGAGCCGGAGGAGACACGGACCAAGATAAAGGCCATGGCCACCCTGGCCTCGTCCGGAAAGCGGACGAACCTGATCGACGAATACCAGGAGGCCATCCAGACACACGGCTTCGAGGAGTACCTGCACCTCGAAGGGATGGCGGCGAAGGCCGAGTCGTACTTGCACATCGTCCCGGGGCTGCTCCAGACCGAGGACTACGCCTCCTCCATCGTGCAACGCAGCCAGGTCTGGTCCTCCAAGCACCAGGTCGACCGGTTCGTGCAGCTTCGGATGGCCCGACAGTCAGCTCTGCAACGCGATGCCCCACTCGGAGTCTCCTGCGTCCTGGACGAGGCAGCGCTGCGACGGGTCGTAGGGAGCCGAGCGGTCATGAAGGCGCAACTCCAGCATCTGGTGGAGACGGCGGAACGGCATGACCACGTGGTCGTACAGGTGCTGCCGTTCGACAGAGGGGCACACCCAGGCATCGACGGCCCATTCCAGCTCCTGCACTTTCCCGCCGGACCTCCGATCGCCCTTGTCGAAGCAAGGACAACTTCCTTGTATCTGGAGGAGGATGAAGACGTGGATCGCTATACGTCCACGCTCGATGCCTTGCGTGATCAGGCCCTCGACGTGCAGGCGACCCGTCACTTCCTCCTGGGCCTGATTAAGGACTGCTCCCCATGAACAAGAAGGTCGATCTCACCAACGCGACGTGGGCGAAGAGCGACATGTCCAACGGCGGCAACAACTGCCTGGAGATCGCCTTCGTCGACGGCGTCGTAGCCCTGCGCGACTCCGTGGACGTCGACGACCCAGACGCCAAGGTGCTGATCGTCTCCCTGAAGGACTACGAACTCTTCACCAGAAGCATCCGGGCCGGGCAGGCCGACCTCCTGCCCTGACCCTGAGGGCCGTCCACATCCGAGGGGTCACTGTACGGATGCCCCCGCCTCGGGGGAGTTCCCCACGGTTGGCGGGCTGGAGGGAGCGGTGACCAGGGAGAATCCGGTAGCCGCCGGCGGAAGTAAGGGGACGTCCGACACGCCTGCGCGCGTACGGGAAACGCTCCCAACGCGACCACGACGCGGCAGTACGCGCGTAGGTGTGTCGGGCGGCCCCGACCCACGACGTGACTGCGGCGAACCCCAGCAGACCAGGCACCGAACCAGGGGCCAAGACACCCACCCCCAGCCCGGCCGGCGTTTGAGGCCTCCGGCCGAAGGCCGGATGCGCGTCAGCCAACGCAACCGCCAGCCAAAGACCCCCGAACACCGCCGCGCGACGAAGGCACACCGAAATCGACCTCCGCCGCAGGCAGGACCCGTATCGAGCGGGCCGGGAAGTCGATGTGGCGGTAGATCTCGTTGTGGTGCGCGATCGCCTGGTCCGGCGGCGCGAACGCCGAGCCCGCGGGGCGGAGCGACGTGGTGTGGGCGTCCGAGACCAGGGTCAGGTCGTAGCCCTCGCTGAGGGAGCGGCGGGCCGTCGTCTCGACGCAGTTCTCCGTGGCGAAGCCGGTGATCAGGAGTTCCGTGACGGCCAGACGGGTCAGTGTCGAACCCAGGTCGGTGTCGAGGAAGGCGTCCGCGGAGGACTTCGTCACCACCGGTTCACCGGCGTGCGGGGCCAGCTCGGGCAGGACGTCTCCGCAGCCGCGCTGCCGGACCGTGATCACCGGGACGTCCATGGCACGGGCCCGGGCGCTGAGTTCCGCGATCACGGCGATGGTTCGCGCCGGGCGGTGCATGAGGGGCCTCATGTCGTCCTGCATGTCGATGACCATGAGGGCGGCGCGATGGAACGTCGGTGACATCGGTCCACGATAACGACGGCCCGTATCAAGCAACATCGGTATCCCGGCGGGCTGGAGGCCGATCAGGTGGGACGTCGGCCAATGCCCTCAGCTCCGGGAACTCCGTCTCCCACACACCACGGATCGTGTCCGAGGTCAAGGTCCGCAGCGTGGGCCACAGCCGCAGGAGAATCTCCCGGTTCAGGAGGGCGGGCAAGTCGCCGCGCACGCCCTCCGCAAGGACCGTGCGGTAAAGGCTGACGCGCAGGCGCTCGTCGCCGAGATCGAAGGCCCGCAGGCCGGACCAGACGACGGTGGCAGGGGGACGGACGATCCCCTCCGTGGGCCCTCGCAGTTCGTCCAGCGAGTCCGGCAGCCGGCGCCGGAACTTCTCCCGGTACAGCTCCAGGTCCGCACCCGAGCCGGGCAAGACACAGCCCCTCAATACCCCCGCCCCACATCCACCGCCAGCTCCGGCCTCCGCCCCGACCGCAGCGCGGACCAGCACGCCGCGAAGTCCTGGATCACGTCCTCCGGGGTTGTCACGCCCGCCGAGTGCGACGTCAGGACCGTGTGCGGGAGGTGCCAGGCGGGGGCGTCCGGGGGGGCCGGTTCGGCGGGGAGGACGTCGAGGATCGCGCGGCGGACCGTCCCCGCGTGCAGGGCCGACGCGAGCGCCGACGTGTCCGCCGTCGCGCCCCGGCCGACGTTCACGAACAGCGCGCCGCGCATCGCGGAGAAGCGGTCGGACGCGAAGAAGCCCGCCGTCGCCGGGGTGAGGGGGAGGACGTTCACCACCCACGCCGCCCGCGGCAGCAGCGCGTCCGCCTCCTGCGCCGTCGCCGTGTCGTCGAAGCCCGCCGTCGGGCGGGGGCGCCGGGCCACGCCCACCGTACGGATGCCGACCCGCTGCAGCAGGGCGCCGACCGCCGCCCCGATGCGCCCCGTGCCGTACACCAGGGCGAGGCGGCCCGCGACGAGGTCGCCGGGGACGCAGTGCCACTCGGCGGCGGCGTGGCGGGCGAGGTACTCGGGGACGTACTGGGCGTCGGCGAGCAGCCAGCCCAGGACGTACTGGGCGATCCGCTCGTTCATCCGGCCGACCGTACGGGTCAGCAGCGCGCCCGCGGGGAAGTCGCGCAGGACGGCGTCGTTGCCGGCGAAGGAGCTGTGGAACCAGCGGAGCCGGGGCGTGCGCAGCTCAGCCGGGAGGCCGTTGCCGACGTAGATGTACGGGCGGGCCGGCACGGCGCCCGAGTGGCGCGCCGGACGGCGGCCGGCGGTGTCCGCCAGGGCGTCCAGCACCTTGTCGCCGAGCGTGGGGTCGGCGATGAGTTCCGCGTCGTTCAGCAGCTCGTCGTAAGGCACACCAGGCAAGATACGCCGCGCCCGAAGCTACCTTCGCGCCCCCGCGCCCGCCCCCGCGCGCCGGGTGCCGCCCGGCCTGGCGTCGCCGGCGCCGATGCCCGTCGTCCGGTACGCCCCGACCTGCCTGCCCGCCGGGCCACCGCGCCGCGCGGCGGCGTCCGGGCTGACCCAGAGCAGCACGTCGGCCGTACGCTCCCGCCCGCCCAGCCACAGCGACTTGGCCCACAGCCCGAACCCGGCCCCCGCGAACGCCAGCCCCAGCGCCCCCGGCACGGCGAAGTTGGCGCCCGCCGCGACACAGAACGCCAGCACCAGCCACCACCGGTGCGCCCGCCGCCAGGCCCGTACCGTGACCGCCCGGTCCTGGAGGATCACCGACCGCGGCGCCTTCCCGGCGGACGCGGCGAGCTCCGCGTAACGGCCGCGGCGTACGAAGAACACGGTGAGCGCGACCAGCAGGAACAGCGCCAGCCCGGCGTACAGCCCGATCCACCGCCCGGTCAGCCCGGGCACGAAGGCCCCGGCTCCCCCGGCCACCAGTCCCGGCCAGAACAGCGGCACCGCCCCCGCCCGGACCAGCACCGCGACCCTCGCCAACGCCTCGACACCCGCGCCCCGTGCCACGCCGCACCTCCACACATGAGTCCGAAGTCCCTTGCCGCGGGAGGTTACCGACGGATCATGAAAATGGCATGAGGCCCGGCAAAAACGGCTCAGTCCAAGAACAATCCGCGCGCCGCCGCCCCCGTATCGAACGCCTCCAGCCGCGCCTGCGCGTCCGGCAGCGCGTCGCACAGGGCCTCCAGCAGCACCCGCCCCAGCAGCATCGGCGCGCACGCCGTGTCGAACGCCAGCCCCGTGCCGACGGCCGCCGGCAGCAGTACGTCGCAGTGCGCGGCGACCGGCGCGAACGTACTGTCCGCCACCCCCACCACCGTCAGCCCCGCGCCCCTCGCGCACTCCAGCGCCGGGACGACCTCCCGGGGGTGCCGGGGCAGGGAGAAGCACAGCAGCGCGCTCGCGCCCGCCCGGGCGGCGGTCTCGATCCGGTCGGTGAGCATCGAGCCGCCCTCGTCGAGCAGCCGTACGTCGGGGTGGACCTTGGCGGCGAAGTAGGCGAACCCGCGCGCCTGGGCCGCCGCCGCCCGCAGGCCCAGCACCGGCAGCGGGCGGGACTCCCCCAGCAGCCGGCCGGCGCGCCGTACGGCCGTGGCGTCGGTGAGGGACGCGGACAGCCGGCGGAGGTTGTCGATCTCGGCCTCGATGGCCTGCTGGTACTCGTTGAGCCCGGAGGCCGCCGCGGCGGCGGGGCTCTCGCCGGGGACCGTCTCACGCAGGTGGCGGCGCAGCGCCGGATAGCCGTCGAAGCCGAGGGCGACGGCGAAGCGGGTGACGGACGGCTGACTCACCCCGGCCAGCTCCGCGAGCTCCACGCTGGACAGGAAGGGGGCGTCGGACGCCCGCCGTACCATGCAGTGCGCGATACGGCGCTGGGTCGGCGTCAGCCGATGCCCCTCGAACAGCTTCTGCAGCCGCGCCCCGGCGTCCGTCACGCCCACTCCTCCGTACCGCATGCGCTATTCATCGATTCCTGACTCTGCATGAAATTATGCAACGGGGCAAGAGGGGGGCTAGCCCCACTGTCCGGAGCGGGTCCGCGGGCCTACCGTGCTTGACATGACTGCGCGGGACCCCGAGATCAGGAAAGAACTCGACGCGACGCTGCACGCGCGCAAGGAGCTCGGACCGGAGTACGAGAACGAACTGGTCGAGGGCTTTCTCGACAAGATCCAGGGCCGCCTCGACGGCACCATCGACCAGCGGATGCGCCGGCAGCTCGCCGAACAGCAGATGGTCGTGGCCCGCGGCTCCGGTCCCCAGCAGCAGCCGGCGGCCGACGGCACCTTCGGCGAGCGGTTCGGCTTCGCCGCCGTGTCCCTCGTCCTGGCGATCCCGCTGTCGGCGATCGGCGCGGTGAACGAGGGCCTGGAGGGTCTGCTCGTCGCCTGGGCCGGGATCTTCGGTGTGAACGCGCTGCACGCGGGCTGGCGGCTGCCGCGCCGCAGGGAGCGCCGAGCCAAGTCCGACTGGGACTGACCCGGGCGGCCGCAGCAGAACTGGTACGGGGCTGTCACGCGCTGGCAGCACGCGGTTAACACGGCTCGGGCACAGTAGTGGATGTCGGAAGGACGGACGAACCAACCGACACCCACGAACGGCGTGCCTAGGACCTCCGGAGCGGCTCCCGGACCTCCTCAGGTCGCCCGGACGTGGCCGCCGCGGGGCCCTGACCCCGCGCCCACGTCCCCTGCGGGGACCGCCGTCGTCCCGCCCCTGGCGCTCGCGCCGGGGTGCGGCGGTCCCCGCCAGTACGTTCCCCCGGGGCAGGAACCCGGAAGTACCGGAAATCGTCTTCCCAGCAGGGGCACTCTTGGATAAAGATCCGCCCCGGGGCTGGCGCAATCCTTTTGCCCAACCATTACTCTTGGGTCCAGTACCCGCATGCGGCCGTCCCGACGGCCATGGAGGAGTGAGATGAGGAGCAGCAACCCGGTCTTCTCGCGACGGGGGTTCAGCCGCGACCGCGGCGCCGCGGGCTTCAACGCGCCGCCGCAGGCCGGGGGCCCCGGGACCAACCCGTACGCGCAGCCCGGCACCAACCCGACCGCCACCAACCCGTATGCTCCGGCCGGTCAGCCGCAGGCCGACTGGGCGCCGTACGCGTCCCCCGCCGGCTCGCGGATGACGATGGACGACGTCGTCTCCCGGACGGGCATGACCCTCGGCCTCGTCGTCCTCGGCGCGGTCGTCTCCTGGGTCGCCTTCGACGGTGAGAAGGACCTCGGCATCGGCATCGCCGCCATGCTGGGCGCCTTCGTCCTGGCGATGGTCCAGTCCTTCAAGCGCAAGCCCACCCCGGCGCTGATCCTCGGCTACGCGGTGCTCGAGGGCGTGTTCCTGGGCATCTGGAGCGAGTTCTTCAACCAGTGGGCCGGCGACGGCGTCGTGATGCAGGCGGTGCTGGGCACGATGTCGGTCTTCGCCGGCGTGCTCATCGCGTACAAGACGCGGCTGATCCGGGTCACGGCCCGCTTCCAGCGCTTCGTGCTCGCCGCGGCGATCGGCTTCATCCTGCTGATGCTGGTGAACATGATGTTCGCGGTCTTCGGCGGCGGCGACGGTCTGGGCTTCCGCAGCGGCGGCCTCGGCATCGTCTTCGGCATCGTCGGCGTGATCCTCGGCGCCTGCTTCCTGGCCATGGACTTCAAGCAGGTCGAGGACGGCATCACCTACGGCGCGCCGCGCGAGGAGTCGTGGCTGGCGGCCTTCGGTCTGACGCTGTCGCTGGTGTGGATCTACCTGGAGATGCTGCGGCTGGTGTCGCTGCTGCAGGGCGACTGACGTACGGCCCGCTCCTGGTCCTGACGTGAAAAGGACCCGTCCGAGGACCTCCTCGGACGGGTCCTTCGTCGTATCCCGTCCTTCCGGGGGAGCGCTGCCCACCTGCTCTAAAGCAGTCGGCGCGCGGCCCGCCTCATGTCGTACTCGTGAATGATCGCCTTGGCGTGGCCGTACGCGAGGTCGTGCTCGTGGCGGAGCCAGCTGACCTTCTCGTCGAAACGGAGGAAGCAGGGTCCGTCTTCTACGGTGCGCATCCAGTCGGCGACCTCACGACCGGTGCAGTGGGGGATTCTGGAGAGCAGGTTCTTGTGGGTTTCCGCGGAGAAGGAGAGTTGGGACATCGGCGCCTCCGGGCCGTTTGAAAGCAGTCCTTCTACGCACCGTGCCTCAGCATTCGGGAGTTGGCAACCATGCGTGGGCAGCGGCTTTGACCGATCGCGCACTTGGTGCGGGTTACGCTCGGGGGATGCTCGACGTGAATCCCCTGCTGACCGCCGTTGACCGGCTCGCCGACCGGTTGCGGTCACTTCCCGAGAGCCGGCTGCGGCACAACGCGGGCGCCGCGGGGCTGGAGCTGGCCCGGGAGCTGGCGGTACGGGCGCAGCGGCTCCAGGCGCCGGGGCGGGAGGCGCGGGTGATGCCCGAGGTGGGGCTGTTCGCCGTGGGGGACCAGGTGGCGGTCGCCGGGCACGATCTGGCGGAGGCACTGGGGGGCGTGCCGGAGCCGGAGGGGGCGCGCGGACTCGAGGGGGCGCTGGAGCTCGTACGGGCGTGCGCCGGGGTGGTGCGCTGAGTCCTCCGGCTCAGAGGCTGGCAATGACCCGGTCGGCCAGTACGTACACGCTCTCCTCGCCGCAGGCGAAGGTCAGCGCGAAGGCGCCGGAGACGGCGGAGCCGCCCAGCAGGACGGGCATCGCGCCCTCGTTCAGGGCCTGCGACAGCTTCTCCGCGGTGTCGCGGTGGCCCGGGGAGAGGCAGAGCGTGGTGCCGTCGGCGAAGACGTAGACGTCGAGCGTGCCGAGGGGGCCGGGGCGCACGTCCACCAGCGGGGTGTGCAGCGCGGACAGGTCCTCGAGGCGGTTCATCGTGCGCTCGTGGTCGGCGATCGCGGGGGCGCCGTGCGGCTTGAAGTCGGGGTGCGAGGGGTGCCGGCGGCGGGCGGCGGCCAGCTCCGCGGACTCGGCGGTGGCCTCGTCCGTGCCCTCGGGGACCTCGGCGAACGGCTCGGGGTCGAGCAGCGGCTCCATCCCGGCGAGGGCGGCGAGGTCGGTCTGGCCCGGTATGAACACGGGACCGTCGAAGGAGCCGGCGGCGCCGAAGAACGGGGCGTCGGCGTCCTCGCGCGCCTCCTGCTCCGCCCAGAACGCCCGGGCCTCGGCCAGCTCGCGCTCCCGCTCCTCGGCCAGGGCCTCGGCGACGGCGGCGCGTATCTCGGCGACGGGGACCTCACGCGGCGCGGGCACCCCGGCGGCGGGGTCGGCGGGCAGCGCGGCACGCAGGCCGGCGACCTCGCGGCGCAGGCCGCGGAGCGTACGCAGGGTGGCCCCGCCCAGCGCGGCGCCCGTGCCCGCGATCAGCAGCACGGCGGCGATACCGAGGTGTGTGGCGCTCACGGCTTGACTCCCTGGTTGCGGTCGGGTCCCCAATTTCTACCTCAGCCTGGCAGAGCGAGGTACCCCACCCCCAGTGCATAAGGACACGAACCGGACAGGACCTTCGTCCTGTCCGGTTCGTACGGTGTTACGCGGGCTCGCCGGGCGGCCCGCCTGCCCGGCCAAGGGTCCCGGTACGGGTCAGCTGAGGCGCTCGATGACCATGGCCATGCCCTGGCCGCCGCCGACGCACATGGTCTCCAGGCCGAACTGCTTGTCGTGCCACTGGAGGCTGTTGATCAGCGTGCCGGTGATCCGGGCGCCGGTCATGCCGAAGGGGTGGCCGACGGCGATCGCGCCGCCGTTGACGTTGAGGCGGTCCAGGTCGATGCCCAGCTCCTGGTAGGAGGGGATGACCTGGGCGGCGAAGGCCTCGTTGATCTCGACCAGGTCGATGTCCGAGACGGACATGCCCGCGCGCTTGAGGGCCTGGCGGCTGGCCTCGACCGGGCCGAGGCCCATGATCTCCGGGGACAGCGCCGAGACGCCGGTGGAGACGATGCGGGCCAGCGGGGTGAGACCCAGGTCACGGGCCTTGGTGTCCGACATGATGACGAGCGCGGCAGCGCCGTCGTTCAGCGGGCAGCAGTTGCCGGCGGTGACCCGGCCGTCGGGGCGGAAGACGGGCTTGAGGCCCGAGACGCCCTCGACGGTGACGCCGGCGCGGGGGCCGTCGTCCTTGCTGACGACCGTGCCGTCGGGGGTGGTGACGGGGGTGATCTCGCGGGCCCAGAAGCCGTCGGCGATGGCCTTCTCGGCGAGGTTCTGCGAGCGGACGCCGAACTCGTCCATCTCCTGGCGGGAGATGCCCTTGAGGCGCGCGAGGTTCTCGGCGGTCTGGCCCATCGCGATGTAGACGTCGGGGACCTTGCCGTCCTCGCGCGGGTCGTGCCACTCGTCGGAGCCCTGCTCGGCCGTCCACTTCGTACGGGCCTCGGCCTCGGCGAAGAGCGGGTTGTGGGTGTCGGGGAGGCCGTCGGAGGAGCCCTTGACGAAGCGGGAGACGGTCTCGACGCCGGCGGAGATGAAGACGTCGCCCTCGCCGGCCTTGATGGCGTGCATCGCCATACGGCTGGTCTGCAGGGAGGAGGAGCAGTAGCGGGTGATCGTGCAGCCCGGGAGGTGGTCCATGCCGAGCTGTACGGCTACGACGCGGCCGAGGTTGTGACCCTGCTCGCCGCCGGGGAGGCCGCAGCCGAGCATCAGGTCGTCGATCTCGCGGGGGTCGAGGCCGGGGACCTTGGCCAGGGCCGCCTGCACGATCTGCGTGGTCAGGTCGTCCGGGCGGACGTCCACCAGGGAGCCCTTTCCGGCACGGCCGATGGGCGAGCGGGCGGCGGAGACAATCACGGCTTCGGGCATCACGGCTCCCTGAGGGATGGGGTCTGCGGGTGCTTCTCCGGAAGCTACCTGGGCGTAGGGGTCGGGTCACGTTGCGGTGGCTGTGAGACGGGTCGCAATTTTCTGAGCGCTTGCTTACCTCGCGGGGCGGTGACTCTATTCTCCGGCTTTTTGTGTGGGTCGGGTCATGCGGTCGGGTGCGGCTGCGCCCCGGCCTCCGCGCCTTCGGCGCGGAGCTGAGTCCCACCCGCAGCCGCCCGTTGCCGTGCATGGGGTCACCGTGCCGGGGCTTGGTGGGGGGCCTGCGGGTCTACGGGGGGGCGCGGCGCCGAGGCTTCGTGGGGGGCCTGCGGGTGTACGGGGGGCGCGGCGGCGGGGTTTCGTGGGGGGCGGAGACGTCGTGGCCGGGGCTGGTGGGGGCGTTGGGTCGCCCCGGCCAGGGTGGCCCTCTGCACGGTAACGGGCGGCTGCGGGTGGGAAACAGCCGCGCCGCAGGCGCGGGGCCGGGGCACAGGGCGCGCAGCCGGGGCCCGGGGCAGGGGGCGCGAGTCGCCGGGGTGGGCGCCGACCGCGCGGACCCGTCCGGTGCGGCGGGACTGCGCGGGCGGGGCACAGGTGTTAGGCAGGGAAGAGAGACTTCCCCCCGACGCATCGGAGGTGCGCCATGGCCGACGCCGCATCGCGGCTGTCCGACATCGTCGAAAGCCTCACCGGGACCTCCCCGCCCGTACGCATCAGGGCCTGGGACGGGAGCGAGGCGGGCCCCCCGGAGGGACCCGCGCTGATCGTCCGCCACCCCCGCGCCCTGCGCAGGTTCCTGTGGCACCCCGGGGAGCTGGGCCTCGCCCGGGCGTGGGTGGCCGGGGAGATCGACGTCGAGGGCGAGTTGTACGAGGCCCTGGACGCGATGGCCGGCCTCCTGTGGGACCAGGGCGAGACGACGCCCCCGAAGAGGCTGCGGGACCCCGCCGTACGGGCCGCCGCGAAGCAGCTCGTCCGCCTCGCCGGCCCCTGGCCGCCGCCCCCGCCGCCCGCCGAGGAGGTGCGCCGGCGCCGCGGCCCGCTGCACACCCTGACCCGCGACCGGGCGGCGATCAGCCACCACTACGACGTGGGCAACGACTTCTACGCGCTGGTCCTCGGCCCGAGCATGGTCTACTCCTGCGCCTACTGGCAGAAGGGCGGCTCCCTGGAGCAGGCCCAGGACGCCAAGCTCGACCTCATCTGCCGCAAGCTGAACCTCCGCGAGGGCGACCGCCTGCTGGACGTCGGCTGCGGCTGGGGCTCGCTGGTGCTGCACGCCGCCCGCGAGTACGGGGTGGAGGCCGTCGGCATCACCCTCTCCACCGAGCAGGCGGGGTACGCCCGCAAGCGCATCGCCGGGGCCGGGCTGACCGACCGGGTCGAGATCCGGGTGCAGGACTACCGGGCGGTGGACGACGGCCCGTTCGACGCGGTCTCCTCCATCGGCATGGCCGAGCACGTCGGCTCCGCGGAGTACGCGCGCTACGCGGACCAGCTGTACGGCCTGGTGCGCCCCGGCGGGCGGCTGCTCAACCACCAGATCTCCCGGCGCCCCCGGCAGGCGGAGGAGACGTACCAGCTCGACGAGTTCATCGACGCGTACGTCTTCCCCGACGGCGAGCTCTCCCCCCTCGGCGACACGCTCTCGGCGCTGGAGCGGGCCGGGTTCGAGGCCCGGGACGTGGAGGTGCTGCGCGAGCACTACGCGCTGACGCTGCGCGCCTGGGTGGCGAATCTGGAGGCGAACTGGAAGGCGGCGGTGGCGGCCTCGTCGCCGGGCCGGGCGCGGGTGTGGCGGCTGTACATGGCGGCGTCGGCACTGGCGTTCGAGCACAACCGCATCGGGGTGAACCAGATCCTGGCGGTCCGTACGCCCAACTCCGGGACGTCCGGGACGGACTTGCGGCCGCGGGAGTGGGGCGGGCCGGTCTCCGGGGGCTGACCTGCTGATACGCGGCCGGCGCGGGGACACGGTGTCGTAAAGCCGGGCAATCCCCGTACGACACTGATACGTTCGAGCCTTGGGCTCGACGAGGCCGGGGCGCTGCGGACGAGTCCGCGGTGCCCCGGCTTTTTGCGGCCTGATGTGTCATGGATATGCCAACCTAAGGGGGAATTCCCTTGCGTAGCCGCATCACATGGCTGCTGAGCCTCGCGGCCGCAGCCGGACTCCTGGCCTCCGGTGCCGGTACACCGGCCACCGCCGCGCCGCCCGAGTCCGGCACCGGAATCCAGGCGGTCACCGACTCCGCCGTGTTCAACGACCCGGCCGGGACCACGGCCGACCAGGACCGCATCCGAACCCATATCGTGGGTCTGGTGAACGGGGCGCCCACGGGCAGCTCGATCAAGGTCTCGATGTACTCCTGGACCGACAACGTCATGACGGACACCCTGGTCGCGGCCAAGAACCGCGGCGTCAGCGTCAAGGTGATCGTCGACTACCAGAGCTCCGAGGGCACGGGCGCGGAGTACACCCGCCTGGCCGCCGGGCTCGGCACCGACCGTACGCAGTCGTCGTTCGTCCTGCGCTGCCCGTCCGGGCGGGGCTGTATCGGCAACCGCTATCTGACGGCCGACAGCACGGGGCCGATCAACCACAACAAGTACTTCACGTTCTCCTCCACCGGCGGGACGAGCAACGTGGTGGTGCAGTCCTCGGCCAACCAGACCGGCATCCAGCGCACGGACCTGTTCAACAACGCCGTGACGCTCGTCGACGCCGGGCTGTTCTCGATCTACAACGACTACTGGAACGACCAGCTGGCGTACGGCGCCTCCGGCTCCGGGCTGGCGACGTACTACAAGACGCCGACGAGCACGACGGGCCCGTACAAGACGTACCACTTCCCGCGCCGGGAGTCCTCGGGCACGACGTACAACAACGACGCGTCGACGGACACCGTCAAGCTGATCCTCGACAACGTCAGCTGCTCGTCCGGCACCCAGATCCGGATGGCCGCGAACCTGTTCACCCGCGACGAGGTCGCCACCAAGCTGGTGTCCATGGTGAACGCCGGCTGCAAGGTGTATCTGGCGTTCGACGGCTCCGACCCGGACTCGATGAGCGGCACCGTGGAGTCGATCATCTCCGGCAAGCTGACCACCCGCGTGGAGTGCAACGAGACCCGCTCCGGGCTGGCCAACGTGGGGCTGCACTCGAAGTACTTCCTGGTCAACGGGACGTACGACGGGGTCGCGGGCCGGCAGCTGGTGTTCACCGGCAGCCACAACTACACGTACCCGTCGCTGCGCGCGCACGACGAGACGCTGCTGAAGATCGACAACGCGGCCGTGTACGCCTCGTACAAGGCGAACCACGACCGGCTGATGAGCTACTGCGCGGGCTCGTAACCGCCGGGGAAGGGCCGGGTCTCCGACCCGGCCCTTCGCGGTCACTGGCTCTTGATCGCGGCGAGCATGTTGAGCTTCGCCGCCCGCCGGGCCGGCCACAGCGCGGCGATCACGCCGACCAGGGCCGCCAGGGCGAGGAAGAGACCGAGGCGGCCCCAGGGCAGGACGTGGGTGTACGTCGGGACGCCGGCGTTGACGATCAGCTCGCCGGCCGCCCAGCCGAGGAAGACGCCGAGCACGATGCCCAGGACGCCCCCGAAGAGCGAGATGGTCAGGGACTCCAGCCGCACCATCCGCTTGACGCCCCGGCGGTCCAGGCCGACGGCGCGCAGCATCCCGATCTCCTGCGAGCGTTCGAAGACGGACATCGCGAGGGTGTTGATCACGCCGAGGACGGCGACGATCACCGCCATGCCGAGGAGGGCGTAGAGGATGTTGAGCATCATGGTGAAGACGCCGGAGATCTCGTCGGAGACGTCGCCCTCGTCCATGACGCGGATGGCGGGGTTGTCGCCGAGCGCGGCCTCCAGGGAGTCCTTCGAGGCCTGGCCGACGCCGTCCTTCACCGAGACGAAGACCATCATGTCGGCGGGGTGGTCCAGATGCGGGGAGAGGACCGCGTTGTCGAGCATGATGCCGCTGATCATCTGGTTGTCCTGGTAGAGGCCGGAGATCGTGAGCTTGCCCGGGGTGCCGTCGCGCCAGGTCAGCGCGATGGAGTCGCCGAGTCGCCAGCCCTCGCGCTCGGCGGTGTGGGTGTCGACAATCGCCTTGTCGCCTGCGAGTCCGGCGAAGGAGCCCTCGGTGAAGTCGAGCGCGATGAGCTTCGGCGCGCTGGCGCTGTCGAGGCCGGTGACCCAGTTCTCCCTCTTGTCCCCGTCGAGGCGGACGGGGGCGCTGCGCAGGGGGGTGCTGGCTGTGACCTCGTCCAGCGCGGCCAGCTTCTCGCCGACCTCGGGGGCGAGGGTGCCGATGCCGCCGCCCATGGTGATCTGGTAGTCGGCGGTCATGGCGTTCGACGACATCTTGTCGATCGCGTTGGCCATCGACATGCCGATCACCGTGAGGCCGGTGACGAGGGTCAGGCCGATCATCAGCGCGGAGGCGGTGGCGGAGGTGCGGCGGGGGTTTCGTACGGCGTTCTGCCGGGCGAGGCGGCCCGCGACGCCGAACAGCCGCAGCACGGGCGCGGCCAGGGCGATCAGCGGCCGGGAGAGCAGCGGCGTGAGGACGAAGACGCCGATCAGCAGCAGGCCGGCGCCCAGGCTGAGCAGGCCCTTGCCGTCGTCCTGACCGGTGGCGACGACCACGAGGGCGGCGCCGGCGCCGGCCAGGATGGAGCCGATGGTGTTACGGACGACCAGTCCCCGGACGGTCGGCGCGGCGTGCAGGGCGCTCATCGCGGCGACCGGCGGGATCTTCGCCGCGCGGCGGGCGGGCAGCCAGGCGGCGAGGACGGTCACAACGATGCCGACGGCCAGGGAGACCAGGACCGTCGCCGGGGAGACGACGAGGGCGCCGTCGGGCACGGTGACCCCGGTGCCGCCGAGCAGGGAGCGCAGGCCGGCCCCGATGCCGATGCCGGCGGCGAGGCCGGCGAGCCCGGCGAGCGTGCCGACGGCGAACGCCTCGATGAGGACGGAGCGGGTGACCTGGCGGCGGCTGGCGCCGATGGCGCGCAGGAGGGCGAGCTCCTTGGCGCGCTGGGCGACGAGCATCGTGAAGGTGTTCGCGATGAGGAAGACGCCGACGAAGAGGGAGATGCCGGCGAAGGCGAGCATCCCCGTGCGGAGGCCGTCCATCTGGGTCTGGACCATGGCGGCCTGGTCGGAGGCGAGCTTGTGGGCGGTTACGGCCTTGGCTTCCTCGGGGAGGATGCGTTCAGCCTGTTGCTTGAGCTCGGCCTGGTCGACGCCGCCCTTGGCGGTGATCTCGATGCTGGAGAACTCGCCCTCGGCGGTGAAGAGTTGCTGGGCGGTCGCGGTGTCGAAGAGGACGAGGGAGCCGCCGGCGGCTACGTTGCCGTCGTCAGTGGTGAAGATGCCGGTGACTTTTTCCTCGCGGATGGGGCCGTTGACGGAGAGTCTTACGGTGTCGCCGATGTGGTAGCCGGTGCGGGTTGCCGTTTTGGCGTCGATGGCCACCTCGCCCTGGCTCGTGGGCGCTTTTCCGTCCTGGAGGGGGTATCTGGGGTCGGTTTCGCCGTAGTAGTTGGCGCCGGTGGTCGCCCAGCCGCCGCCGACGAGGTCGCCGTCCTTGTCGGCCAGGGCGGTGAAGCCGCCGACCACGCCTACGGCGCTCTTCGCGCCGGGGAGCTGCTCCGCGGCGTCGAGGGTGTGCTGGGTCAGCTTCGGGGCTGCGCCCGGGTGGCCTTCGCCTTCCTTGTTGTCGGGGCTCAGTTGTACGTCCATGTGGTCGTAGCCCTGTTCGGCGCTTTTTGTGTAGGCGTCGGAGATCGTCTCCGTGAAGACGAGGGTGCCGGCGACGAAGGCTACGCCCAGGAGGATGGCGAGGGCGGTCATCAGGAGGCGGGCTTTGTGGGCGGTCAGGTTGCGGAGGGCGGTGCGGAGCATTTCTGTTTCTCCGGGGGGTGGTTGACGTGTGGGGTCCCTGGGCGGTGCCGTCGCCTTCGGCGGGGGGTGTGTTGGGGTCGTTCGCCTCCGGCGGGGGGTGTCTGCTGGTGTCGGTTTGCCTCCGGCGGCGGTGGGGTTTCGGTGTCGGTTCGCCTCCGGCGGGGGTGGGGTTACGTTCGGGGTGGGCCGGGGGTCGTCGGCCTGCCGCGCCTTCGGCGCGGGGGATGCCCACCCACACGCCGCCCGTTGCCGTTG
>NZ_WEGJ01000061.1 GCF_009604385.1 Streptomyces smaragdinus | reverse complement strand
GTGCGCCCCCGGGGGGTGTGGAGTGAGGCGTCGGCGCTGCGCGCCGCCGGGCGGGCGGGCGACTGCGGGGGCGACCGTTCGAGGGCCTGTGCTCCGGGGGAGTTCCCCACGGTTGGCGGGCTACAGGGGGCGGTGACCAGGGACAATCCGGTAGCCGCCGACGAAAGTAAGGGGACGTTCGACACGCCTGCGCGCGTACGGGAAACGCGCATGAATGGACCACGACGCGGCAGTACGCGCGTAGGTGTGTCGGGCGGCCCCGACCCCACGACGGGACTGCGGCGCACCGCGGCCGAAGGCGAGGTGCACCCCCGCCCGGCAGCGAGCCGACAGCGGAGAGAGACCGCCTATCCAGCCCGCCCGGCGTTTGAGGGCGAGGCGCGCAGCGCCGAAAAGCCCGGCCGGCGCTTGAGGCCTCCGGCCGAAGGCCGGATGCGCGTCAGCCGACGCAACCGGAAGCCGAAGACCGACCCACACCGCCGCGCGACGGAGGCCCCCGGGAACCGGGACCGCCATGCGCAGCCAACGCGTTATCGTGCGAGCCATGACCAACACCGCGTGGGGGCGCACCGAACAGCAGGACTTCCGCAGCCGAGTCCGTGGCTGCCTCCTGGGCGGAGCCATAGGCGACGCCCTGGGCGCATCCATAGAATTCGACTCACTGGACGCAATACGCCAGAAACACGGCCCATCCGGCCTAACGGACTACGCCCAGGCCTACGGCAGAAGAGGCGCGATCACAGACGACACCCAAATGACCCTCTTCACAGTAGACGGCCTCATAAGAGCCCAGGCCAGAAGAGACCTGGGCGCCTGGCACCCACCCACAGACCTCCACGCCGCCTACCGCCGCTGGTACACCACCCAGCACAACTGGGGCCCCGACGAACGCGACCCCGAAACCGGCTGGCTGGCAGGCGAAGAATGGCTCTACGCCCAGCGAGCCCCCGGAAAAGCCTGCCTCTCCGGCCTGTCGGACGACCGCATGGGCACCCTGGCGGACCCCAAGAACCCCGACTCCAAGGGCTGCGGAGCGGTAATGCGCTCGGCCCCCTTCGGCCTCCTCGTCGGCTGGGAACCCCACCTCGTCTTCCAGCTCGCGGCCGAGTGCGGCGCCCAGACCCACGGCCACCCCACCGGCTACCTCTCCGCGGCGGCCTTCGCCGTCCTCGTACACGGCGTCGTACGCGGCGAAAGCCTCCCCGCCGCCACCCAGCGCGCCCTGAGCCTCCTGGCGACCCGCCCGGGCCACGAGGAGACCACCCAGGCCCTCCAGCGCGCCCTGGCCCAGGTACGGGTCGGCGTACCGGCCCCCGAGCGCGTCGCGGAGCTCGGCGAGGGCTGGGTCGCGGAGGAGGCCCTGGCCATGGGCCTGTACTGCGCCCTCGTGGCCGAGGACGTCGCCCACGGCCTCCTCCTCGCGGTGAACCACGGCGGCGACTCCGACTCGACCGGCTCCATCACCGGGAACCTCCTGGGCGCCCTCCTCGGCGACACCGCCCTCCCGCCCGCCTGGCTGACGGAGCTGGAGGGCCGCGGCACCATCCTGGAGCTCGCGGACGACTTCGCCCTGGAGACCACCCACGGCTCCGCCCTCCACACCGCGGACCACGTGGCCCCCGGCTGGCAGGCCCGCTACCCCCGCACCTGACGGCGAGCACGGCCCGTACCCCTGCCCCCGGAGAGGCACGGGCCCCCGCTCACACGCCCTCGGACCCCACGACCCGGGTCCCGCCCTGCGGCGGCACCGCCGTGCCCGCCCCGTCGCCGTTGATCTCCGCCAGCAGCGCGTCCCGCTCCGGCGTGTCCTCCGGCTTCACGCGCCCGATGAGCACGTACAGCACCAGCGACACGGCCAGCGGCACCGACACCTGCCACTGCAGCGGCACCCCGCCGTCGACCTGCCAGCTGATCGGATAGTTCACCAGCCAGAACGCCAGCAGCCCCGCCGCCCAGCTGGTCAGCGCCGCCGTCGGCCCGGACGTCCGGAACGTCTTCAGCATCCCCAGCATGAACGGGATCGCGATCGGCCCCATCAGCCCGGCGACCCACTTGATCACGACGGTGATGATGTCGTCGAACGTCGGCGAGTTGACCTGCGTGGCCACGGCCATCGACAGCGCCAGGAACGCCACCGTCGTGATCCGTGCCGCCAGCAGCCCCACCCGGTCCGTCCAGCTCCGCGCGGTCCGGGAGAGCACCGGCATGATGTCGCGGGTGAAGACGGCGGCGATGGCGTTGGCGTCGGAGGAGCACATGGCCATCGTGTGCGAGAAGAACCCGACGACGACCAGCCCCAGCAGCCCGTGCGGCAGCAGCTGTTCGGTCATCAGCGCGTACGAGTCGGACGCGTCCGGCTTCTGCGCGTCGACCAGCAGCGGCGCGCACCACATGGGGAAGAACAGCACGATCGGCCACACGAACCACAGCAGCGCCGACAGCCGCGCGGACCGGGTGGCTTCCCGGGCGCTGGGGGCGGCCATGTAGCGCTGGGCCTGGTTCCACATGCCGCCGTTGTATTCGAACGTCTTGATGAACAGGAACGCCAGCAGGAACGTCACCGTGTACGGCCCCGCGGTCGCGTCCGCGTGCCCCTGCAGCTCGGGCTCGTCCCACACGGTCCACAGCGTGCTGAACCCGCCGAGCTCGCCCATCACGGCGACGAGCATCGCCAGCCCCGCACAGAGCTGGATGACGAACTGCCCCATCTCGGTGAGCGCGTCCGCCCACAGTCCGCCGACGGTGCAGTAGACGCCGGTGATCACGCCGGTGATCAGGATGCCCTGGTTGAGCGAGACGCCGGTGAAGACGGACAGCAGGGTGGCGATGGCCGCCCATTTCGCGCCGACGTCGACGATCTTCGCAGGACGCCGGACCAGGCGAGGGCCTGCTGGGTGGGGATGTTGTAGCGGTTCTTGAGGTACTCGAGCGGCGAGGCGACGTGCAGCCGCGACCGCAGCCGGTTCAGCCGGGGCGCGAACAGCTTCGCCCCGATGAAGACGCCGACCGCGATCGGGAACGACCAGGTGACGAAGGACGTCACGCCGTAGGTGTACGCGATGCCCGCGTACCCGGTGAACATCACCGCGCTGTAGCCCGACATGTGATGCGAGATGCCGCACAGCCACCAGGGCATCTTGCCGCCGGCGGTGAAGAAGTCGCTGACGTCGCTGACCCGCCGGTGCGACCACAGGCCGATCGCGGTCATCACGCCGAAGTACCCGATGAGCACTGCCCAGTCGAGACCGTTCATCGCCCCTCCAGGGGTCCGGAGATGCGGCAGCCGCCGCGTGGAGAGCGCAACTCGCCGGAAACGGAGCCCGTACGGGAGGGGGCTGCCCAGGATTGAACAGTCCTGACCGAGGTCGGTCAAGCCCTTGAACGGTCATGTATATGAACAGCGGCCAATACCGCGAACGAATTTACCTCCCCTTGACCCTTGCCGGTGTTGTGACCCCCATGGCCGGGAACACACCATGGGCAAGCGCTTTCACGGGACGGGAACACACCGTACGCAGACGAGACGACGCCGCCCCCGGGGTTGCGGGACCCCGGGGGCGGCGTCAGAAGGGAGCCGTCGTTCAGCGGCTGCGAATACCCGGTGACACTGTCACCGGAGGCATGGCCGAGCCCCCTCGGCCAGGACGGCGGACCAGTCGAGAGGGCTCTTGAACGTACCCGTGCCAGGTGTTGCTGAGGTGGATCAGACGGTGCCGAACGCGCCCTCGTTCACCGCGGTGACGAAGGCGGCCCAGGACTGCGGCCCGAAGTCCAGGGTGGGACCCTCGGGGTCCTTGGAGTCGCGGACCAAAACAAGGTCCGTAACCGGCGACTTGACCTCGACGCACGCGCCATTGCCCGCGGAGTAGGACGACTTCGTCCACTCCTCTGTGGCTCCCTGCTTGATTGTCATGTTTGCTCCGGTCGTTGCCTGTGCTGATGGCGGATCGATGGATCTTGCGCTGATGTGGTCATCAACGCGGGACCGACGGTACCGCCCAACATCACGGCCTGAAGCGCACTTTCACTCGACAGGCTGTCATATCGAGTCGACTCTTCCGCCGCGACCGGGCGGGGGTGTACATTGCTGCGCCTTCCCGCAGCGCACACCCCTAACCCCGGCCGCCGGCGGCTCAGTTGGCGTAGTCCTTCGCCACTTCCAGGATGAACTTCCGGGTGTCGTCCGCGTTCAGTGCCTGCGCCCGCAGATGCTCGTACATCACGCTGTAGTTCTGTACGTCGTTGGCCTTCTCGAGATACAGGTCGCTGGTGACGCCCTCGAGATAGACCACGCTGGAATCCGCCGCGTCGGGGAACTCGAGAATCGCGTACTGCCCGGTCACACCCGGATGCGCACCCATGTCGAATTTGATCACCTGGATGGTCACATGCGGCTGCTGCGTGAGCGCCACCAGATGATCGAGCTGATCGCGCATGATCGCTTTGTTGCCCACGACCCGGCGCAGCGCGGACTCGTCCATCACGACCCACAGCCGCAGCGGGTTCTCGCCGTCCTTTATCCGGTCCTGGCGGCGCATCCGGACCTGCACCCGCTTCTCCAGATCGGCCTGCGAGACCTCCGGCAGCGCGCCCTTGATCACGGCCTCCGCGTAGTCCCGGGTCTGCAGCAGACCGGGGATGATCAGCGACTCGTACACCCGCAGCGAGGAGGCGTCCGTCTCCAGACCGATGTAGACGCTGTACGGCATGTCCCCGAACGCGTGCCACCAGCCCTGCTGACGGGAGTCCTTCGCCATTTGCATCAGCGAGTCGACCACCCGGTGGTCCTCGACCTCGTAGACGCCGCACAGATCGCGGACGTCGCGCTGGCTGATGCTGCGGCGGCCGTTCTCCAGCCGGGAGATCTTCGACTGCGAGACCAGCAGCCGGTCCGCGACCTCCTCCGCCGTCATGCCCTTGAGCTCGCGGAGCCGGCGCAGCTCCATGCCGAGGCGACGACGCCTGACCGTGGGATTGACGTTGGTCGCCAAGGGGGTTGCACCTCCGGTGCCGCATTCTGTTCGACTACTGCCCAGCAGACTGCCACTACTGCGCGTTGCGGCGCTGGTCTCCGCAGAAAAAAGTGCCCTGTCCGGTCAGAGGACTTGACTGGACAGGGCACTTCGGGGCCACCGCGGCTCGCGCGGTGGCCCCGTACCTGCGTCGAGGTGCGGTGCGCCGGCCCCGTAGGAGGGCCGGGTGGTGCGTGGTGCCCGGTGGTGCGGGCCGTTCAGGGGGCGCCCGTCAGCGTGCCAGCGCCGTACGGGCCGCCAGGCCCGCCCGTCGTGGCTGCACGGGCATCCCGGCCGGCTCCGCGACCGCGGACCGCACGGCCGGCTTTCGGCCGCCACCGCCGCCCGGACTGCGGCGTGGCTGTGCGGCGACACCGTTCTGGACGTCCATCACGGCGTGGGCCACCAGCCCGCCCATCGGGTCGTGCCTGATCAGATCCCGCAGCCTGGAGCGCGAGGAGCGCCCCTCGTTGCCGGGATAGAGGTGCTTGCCGAGCCCGATCGCATGGGCGAGCGCGGCCAGCGCCGCGGTCCGCGGGTCCGGTGGCACACCGGTGCGGATCGCGCTGTCCAGCCGGGCTCTGATCTCCCGGCTGACCGCCGAATCCGTCGCCTGATAGCGAGTCGTCGGCAGCACCCCGCACATCTGACCCGTTACGGCATGCACCATGCCGCACCGCTCCAGATGCGTGAGATAGGTCTGGCGCAGCCCCAGCCGGGGCCCGCCGATCCAGTTCACGGCGCGTACGGGACTGCCGCGTCTGCGCAGCAGTTCCAGCGCGTGATCCAGGGTCGGATCTCCTGTCGGCCGTGGCATTACCACGGCGATACGATCCCCGTCTGGGGCTATCCGTCCGGCCAGCGCCAGCTCGACGAGCTGTGCTCCGGCCAGGCCAAGGTCGAGCGACTGCGGCTGCGCCGTGGTACCCGTGGCCGGGTCCAAAGCGAGCAGCAGAAGCTCCTCCGGAATCGTTCTGCGGCTCCTGCCCATCCATGCCTCCCCGCGTGGATGTACGACAGGGTGACCCCTCTCACATTCATCTGTCGAGAGCGCGTGTGAGGTTTGGGCGGGAACCAGTAGGTATGTCGTTCTCGTCGTACGGAAGAAGCGCCGTTGGCTTGAGGGTCGCGCACCGTATCGTGGGCCTCGCTCTTCAGCGGTTGGTGCGACATTCGAAGGAGGCGTCGGTGGCGGGCGAGTCCCCCGACAGGTCCGGGCAGCACGAGTCGTCGGGGGTGGCGACCACTACGACCGAGGAACGGACGGCGGCGGAACCCGCCGCCGACCCTCGGCTGGCGCTGTCCATGACGGAGGTGTCCGGGGAGGGCACGGCCGCGTCCGGGGAGGACGCGGTGGACGAGGCCACGGGTGACGCCGTGGAGGAGGACGCTTCGGGGAGCGATTTGGTTCCATCGCCCCGGGAGGAGTCCGGGGACGGGGTGCCGGAGGGCGAATCCGGGGCGGGGGACGGGGGCTTGGAGGCCGAGCCTGAGGCCGAGGACGTGGCTGCGGCGGTTGAGCCCGGACGCGAGGACGAGGCCGAGGCCGGCGTCGAGGACGAGGCCGTGGCCGAGGAGGGCTCCGAAGCCGTCGACGAGGAGGCGGAATCCGAGGCCGAGGCGTCCGGCGATGTTGAAGCCGAGGCTGAGCCCGAGGCGGAGCCGGAGCGGCGTTCGGACCAGACCACGGCCCTGCGGATCAAGCCCGAGGACAACGCACGGCTGCGTGACGCCGTTGCCGCCTGGGTGGCCAAGGCGGAGGCGGAGCCCGAGGACGAGGACGGCGACGAGCCCGGCGCGGAGGCCGACGCCGAGGAGGCCGAGGGCGAGGCGGAGGCCGCCGAGCAGCCTGCGGCGCAGGAGCCCGAGTCGGAGGACGCCGCGTCCGAGGACGTGCAGCCCGAGGACGCCGCACCCGAGGAGCCCGAGCCCGAGGACGCCGTACCGGACGAGTCCGCCGACGAGCCGGACGAGCCCGCGGCGGACGACGCCGCGACGTCCGGGGACGAGCCCGCCGACGCCGTCCCCGTACCGGACGACGAGCCGGCGGACGCGCCCGAGGACGCCGCGCCCAAGGTCGTAACAGACGCAAAGCCGCGTCCCGTGGACCAGCCGACGACCGCCATCCGCGTGCTCGGCCCGAAGGCGAAGCCCGCCGAGCCCGCGAAGCCCGCCGAGCCGCCGAAGCCCGCCGCCGCGGTGCCTGCCGCCGCGCCGCCCCGCCCCGCCGCGCCGCCGGAGCAGCCCGCCGGGCCGCCCAAGCCGGCCGCCGCGCCCGCCGTCCTGCCGGAGAGCGAGCGCACCTCGCAGCAGCCGCTGCCCCCGTACGCCCGGCCCATCGACCTGCTCGCCCAGCTGACCAACACCCCGCCGCCGCCCGAGACGCCGCTGCGCAACGTCGTGCGGCGGATCAAGATCTGGACGCCGCTGGTCGTCCTGCTGGTGATCGTGCTGGGCGTCGTGCAGATGATCCGCCCGCTGCCCGCGCCGGCGCTGACGCTGACCGCGAGCACGCCGTACACCTTCGACGGCGACGCGCCGAAGATGCCGTGGCCGCAGTCGGGGCAGGCCGCCGTGGAGGTGGTCGGGCTCGGTGGGCTCGGCACGTTCGGGGACCAGAAGCCGGTGCCGATCGCGTCCGTGGCGAAGGTCATGACCGCGTACGTCATGCTGAAGGACCACCCCGTGAAGAAGGGTGACGGCGCGACGATCGAGGTCGACCGCAAGGCCGTGGAGGACGCGAAGCTCGGGTCGACGGCCCAGGAGTCGACCGTCGACCTCGACGAGGGGCAGCAGCTCAGCCAGCGCGAGGCCCTCGAAGCCATCCTGATCGCGTCGGCGAACAACGTGGCGCGGCTGATCGGCCGCTGGGACGCCGGGTCGGAGAAGGCGTTCGTGGCCAAGATGAACGAGGCCGCGAAGGACCTGGGGATGACGAACACCACGTACACCGATCCCAGCGGGCTGAACGCGACCACCGTGTCGACCGCCGAGGACCAGGTGAAGCTGGCGAAGGCGGCGATGGCGGACCCGCTGTTCAAGGAGATCGTGCGGCTGCCGGGGTACGAGGACAGCCGCGGCGACCCCCACGGCAACTGGAACCACCTGGTCCCCCTGGACGGCGTCGTCGGTATCAAGACCGGTACGACGACCAAGGCGGGCGGCAATCTGATGTTCGCCGCCGAGAAGAAGGTCGGCGGGGAGGTCCAGCTGATCGTCGGCGCGGTGCTGGCGCAGCCGCCGGCCGCGAGCGACAACTCGATCCTCACCGGCGCGCTCGACGCGGGCAAGGCGCTGATGGACGAGGCGCAGGGGCTGCTGAAGGCGGTGACCGTGGTGAAGAAGGGCCAGGTCGTCGGGTATGTCGACGACGGGCTCGGGGGGCACACCGCGGTGGTGGCGACCAAGGACGTCGCCGCCGTGGGCTGGTCGGGGCTGAAGGTCGAACTCGAGCTCGGCGACGGCGGCACGGAGGTGCCGCACACGGCGAAGGCCGGCGACCGGATCGGCGTACTGACCACCGGGGGCGGTCAGGGCGAGGTCGAGGTGCCGGTGGCGCTGCGGGAGGATCTGGTCGAGCCGGGTGTGGGCGCCAAGCTCGCGCGTATCGGCTGATCGGCCGTGTATCGGGCGTCGGGGTGCGACCCGGCGCCCGATGACACGTATGGGGCGTCTCTCGTACGCGCGTGCTAGCGTCGCGAGTGCCGCGCCCGGGGGACGAGAACGCGAGACCTGACGGGGAGACCGCCGTGACCACCGTGCAGCCAGAGCGGCGCACAGCTCCGGAGGGGCCTCCGGACCCGGATTCCACCGGGACGGAGCCCACGCGCCGGTTGTGGCACGCGCGTACCCTGCTGCATCCCGTGCCGGCCTCGCTGATCCTTGCCGGGCTGCTGCATGTGCTGTGGCTGATGGTCTTCGCGAACAGCGGGGGCGATCTGGCGGCGCAGGACGCCTGGGCGGAGTTCGCGGGGCGGCATCCGGATTCGGCGTACAACCTGTCGTGGTACGGCGGGATGCATCCCGTTTCGTACAGCGTGATCTCGCCGTATCTGATGGCCGTGCTCGGGGTGCGGACCACGATGATGCTGGTCGGGACCTTGTCGGCGGGGCTGCTGGCGCTGATCGTCACGCGTTGTGGCGGGGTGTCGCGGCCGTTGGTGCCCTCCTTGTGGGGTGCCTTCGCGCTGGCCTGCAACGCCGGGTCGGGGCGGGTGACGTTCGGGCTCGGGCTGATGTTCGGGCTGGGGGCGGTCGCCGTGATCTTCGCGGGGACGCCGCTGGAGGTGGCGCGGCGGCGGGGGCTGCGGCTCACGGCGGTCGCGGTGCTGACGGCGCTGGCCACGGCGGGGAGTCCGGTCGCCGGGCTGTTCCTGATGGTCGTCGCGGCGGCGCTGTTCCTGCAGCGGCGGCGGGCTCCCGCGTACGCGCTGGCGCTGCCGCCGCCGGTGATGGTGGCGCTGTCGGCGTGGCTGTTCCCCTTCACCGGGACGCAGCCGATGCCGGTGATATCGGCGCTGGTGCCCATCGCCTGCTGTGTCGCCGTGTTCGTGCTGGCGCCGCCGGAGTGGCGGACGGTGCGGATCGGGTCGGTGATCTACGGGCTCGGCACGCTGGCGACGTGGGTCATCCCCTCGCAGGTCGGCAGCAATGTGGAGCGGCTGGCGCTGATGTTCGGCGGCACCGTGATCCTGGCGGCGGTCGAGCACCAGAAGCGGCGGGTCCGTCACCGGTCCCGCTTTCTGGCCGCCGTCTGGCTGGTGGCGGCCGGGATCGCGGGCTGGCAGATCTCCAAGCCCGTGATCGACATCGTGATGACCACGCCGAACGCCGCCTGGGCCCGTGAGCTGGCGCCGCTGGTCCACCAGCTCAACCGCGTCGACGCGGAGCAGGGCCGGGTCGAGGTCGTCCCGGTGCGCAGCCACCGCGAGGCGTCCGCGCTGGTCCCGTACGTGAACCTGGCCCGCGGCTGGAACCGGCAGGCGGACCTGGACCGCCACGCCCTCTTCTACGACGGCACCCTCAACTCCGCGACCTACCGGGCGTGGCTCGAGCGCTGGTCGGTGCGGTACGTGGTGCTGCCCATCGAGGACCGGCCCGACACCGGGGCGCTGCGGGAGACGAAGCTGGTCTCGGCCGGGCAGCCGTATCTGACGGAGCTGTGGGCGGACTCCAACTGGCGGCTGTTCAAGGTCAAGGACCCCACCCCGCTGGTCGATCCGCCGGCCACCGCGGCCCGCGCCTCCGAGGGCGAGCTGGTCATCACCGTGCGGTCGGCCGGGGACATCCTGGTGCGCGTCCCGTACTCGCCGTGGCTCGGGCTCGTCGACGCCGAGGGCGAGGGCGTGGACCCGCCGGAGGTGCTCGACGACGAGGACCTGGACCCGGCGGACCCGGCGGCCCAGCTGCCGGAGGACGACGGCGTGGTCGGGGAGTGGAGCGACGACGGCACCGCGTACCTCAACCGCAACGGCTGCCTCACGGAATCCGGCGACTGGACCCGCCTCCACGCCCCCCACCCCGGCACGTACCGCATCGCGGCCCCGTACCAGCTGCCTCGCGGCACCCCCTGCCCGGACTGAGGCCCGGGGGGTGGTACCGCCCCGCCCGTCACCAGCCCAGGCGCGGATCCGCCTCGTCCTGCGGAGCCCGAGCGGCAGCCCTCGGTGCGGATATGGGCGCGGACCGGGGCTCCGGCTCGTAGTCCGGCTCAGGACCGTAGTCCGGCTCGTACTCCGGTGGCTCGGGGCCGAAGTCCGGCTCGGGCCCGAAGTCCGCCGGAGCCGCCTGCGCCGCAGGCGGGGTGGTCGCCACCGCGGCCGGGGCGGCCGCCGGCGCGGGGGAGTCCCCTGCCGGAGCCTCGTTCAGCGCGGCGAGCAGCTGCTTGCCGTACTTCGCCAGCTTGTTCTCCCCCACCCCGCTGATCCCCGACAGCTCCTCGAGCGTCGTCGGCCGCACCGTCGCCACCTGCCGCAGCGTCGCGTCATGGAAGATCACGTACGCCGGAACCCCCTGCTCCTTGGCCGTCGCCCCCCGCCACGCCCGCAGCAGCTCGAAGACCGGCACCGCCTCCGCCGGCAGGTCCGCCGCCACCGCCCGCGACTTCCCGGACCCGGAGGAGCCCGACCCCGACCCCGTCTTCACCGACGCCCGCTTGGCCCGCACCGCCTCCCGGCGCATCGGCACCTCGCGCCGCTGCCCCAGCACCTCACCGCTGGCCTCCGTCAGCACCAGCGTCCCGTAGTCCCCCTCGACGGCGAGCAGCCCCTGCGCCAGCAGCTGCCGCACGACCCCCCGCCACTCCAGCTCCTTCAGCTCCGTGCCGATGCCGAAGACGCTCAGGGTGTCGTGGTCGAACTGGATGACCTTCGCCGTCTTCTTCCCCAGCAGGATGTCGATGATCTGCCCCGCCCCGAACTTCTGCCGCCGCTCGCGCTGCAGCCGCACCACCGTCGACAGCAGCTTCTGCGCCGGGACGGTCCCGTCGTAGGTCTCCGGCGGCGTGAGGCACGTGTCGCAGTTCCCGCAGGGCTCGCCGCGCTGGCCGAAGTAGTCCAGCAGCCGCACCCGGCGGCAGCTCACCGTCTCGCACAGCGCCAGCATCGACTCCAGATGCGAGGCCATCCGCCGCCGGTGCGCCTCGTCCCCGTCCGAGGAGTCGATGATCTTCCGCAGCTGGACGACGTCCTGCAGCCCGTACGCCAGCCAGGCCGTCGCCGGCAGCCCGTCCCGGCCCGCGCGCCCGGTCTCCTGGTAGTACCCCTCCATCGACTTCGGCAGGTCGAGATGGGCGACGAACCGCACGTCCGGCTTGTCGATCCCCATGCCGAACGCGATCGTGGCGACCACCACGACCCCGTCCTCGCGCAGGAACCTCGACTGGTTCGCCGCACGCGTCCGGGCGTCCAGACCCGCGTGATACGGGACGGCCGCGACGCCCTGCTGGACCAGGAACTCCGCCGTCCGCTCAACCGACGCCCGCGACAGGCAGTAGACGATGCCCGCGTCCCCCGGGTGCTCGTCGCGGATCAGGCGCAGCAGCTGCTTCTTCGGGTCCTGCTTGCCCTCGATGCGGTACTGGATGTTGGGCCGGTCGAAGCTCGCCACGAAGTGCCGGGCGTCCTCCAGCCGCAGCCGGGAGGCGATCTCCCGGTGCGTGGCCTCGGTCGCCGTCGCCGTGAGGGCGATCCGCGGCACCTCCGGCCAGCGCTCGTGCAGCGTCGAGAGCTCCAGATAGTCCGGCCGGAAGTCGTGGCCCCACTGGGCCACGCAGTGCGCCTCGTCGATCGCGAAGAGACTGACCTTCCCCCGGTCCAGCAGCTGCGCCGTCGACTCCAGGCGCAGCCGCTCCGGCGCCAGATACAGCAGGTCCAGCTCACCGTGCAGGAACTCCTGCTCGACGAGCCGGCGCTCCTCGAAGTCCTGCGTGGAGTTCAGGAACCCCGCCCGCACGCCCAGCGCCCGCAGCGCGTCCACCTGGTCCTGCATCAGGGCGATGAGCGGCGACACCACCACCCCGACCCCCGGCCTGACCAGCGCCGGGATCTGATAGCACAGCGACTTCCCGCCACCGGTCGGCATCAGCACCAGGGCGTCGCCGCCACCGACCACATGCTCGATGATCTCCCGCTGCTCACCGCGGAACGCGTCGTACCCGAAGACGCGGCGCAGCACCTCCGCCGCCTCGCCGCCGTCCGCTTCCGTGGGCCTGTCACCCGCATCCAGGAGTTCCATGCACGCCACTCTAGGAGGCGGAGCCGACACCGCGTCGCGCCCTGTGGACAACTCCGGGTATGTGAACAACCCGGCCCCCGAAGTGGGGGACAAAACCTGCTAGCCCCGCGCCCCGAACCGGTCGGTCGCCTCCACCGTCCACCCGGTGTCCTCCGCCCACGCCTCGGCCACGCTGATCACCAGATCGACCACCGGATCCTTGACGTCGGCGTACGTCTCCACATCCCCCACGACCCCCGCCAGCCGCTCCTTGAACCGCGCGTACGCCGCCACCGCCCCCGGATGCGCCCGGAACCAGTCCCGGAAGAGCAACGCCAGCCGCTCGTTCGGCGAACCGCACACCCGCACATGCAGATTGACGTCCGCCCCGGGCCCGCCCCGCCGCTTCCAGAACCGCTTGGCCCAGCGCGAGGGATCGTCGTTCAGATACGCGGGGACGTGATCCCGCTCGTACGGCAGCCGCACGAACCCCATCGCCGGCAGCCCGGACCCGAACGGCTCCCGCAGCTCCCGCAGCTCCCGCACACTGACCTGAAGGTCGAGGACGGGCTTGGCCGCCATCCCGGGGATCGCCGTACTGCCGATATGCGCCACCCGCACCGCCGGCGGACCGAGTACGGGCCGAAGCTCCGCGATCAGCTCCGCCGCCTGCGCGGCCCATCGGGGATCCGCGGGCACGACGACGGGACGCTCGGGTTCGGAGGGGGCCATCGAACGAGCGTAGCCGGGACGCCAATGAATTGATCTAGGTTTTACGGGCCGCCGTGCCGGAGAGCGGGATCCTCGATCCGGTGGCGGGGGCAGCGAGGGGAGTGGTCACCTGCTCGGCCCCGTCATGGGCGGCGTACGTACGACAGGGCAGTGCTCAGGCGGCCACCGTGACCCGGGCCGGGATGATCTCGCCGGAGGGAAGCAGGTCGCCGAGGTCCTCGAACACGATGACGCCGTTGCAGAGCCGGCTCCAGCCCTGCTCCGGGTGGAAGGCCACGGTGTGGGCGGCGTCGCGGGCGGGGCTGTCGGCGGACGGGCAGGCGGGCTGATGCGTACACATGGGGCACCTCTCGGGGCTTCGGATGTGGAACGGGATGGAGTTGTCTTCGCTCACCGGTACTGACCGGGCGGGCCACGGGAATTCATCGCCCGTGTTTCGAGCGTACGGACGTCAGCGGTCGACTTCTGTCCGCGGGACGACCGGTGTTCGCCACGTTCCTGTAACGGCCCGTGCCGACACGTCTATACCACTGCCGCACGCCCTTACGGTCGCATACCGCCGAAGAGCCCGGCCCGCCGGTCACCGGGCGGGAGCATCGACGGTGGAGGAACCATGTCCGCGTCCGGATGCGGCAGGGAAGAGGAGGAGTCCCGCGATGTGTTGCAGCTGGTGGAGCGCCCGTCGTCACCGTCGGCCCGTCCGCGTCCCGCACCCGGGCGCCGCCCCCCGCCGCGCCGTCGCGCACCCCTGCGCGCCGGCCGCCCGCGGCTGGTACCACCGGCACGGACGCTGCCCGGCGGCCGTCCGGCACCCGCGGAACTGCCCCTGAATTGTCGGACCCGGCCGCTACCTTCGGACCATGGTCACAGCAAGCCCTCCGCGGCCCATCTCCCCGGGCGACATCGTCGCCGTCCTCTCCGACGACCTCGGTGAGTGGACGGCCGCGCAGATAACGGCCGTCGACCCGCAGGCCCGGACGGCGGACGTGCTGGAGCTGGAGTGGTCGGGCCCGGAGCCGGGCACGCCCGCGGACCTCGGGGACATACGGCCGCTGCGGCTGACGCACCACAGCTGGCGGGGCGGCCTGGCCCACTCCGTGCACAGCTGGGTGCTGCCGCGGGGCTTCAAGGTGCTGGGCACGCTGCCGGTGCTGACCGCCGAACGTGCCAACGGCTACACGCCCGTCTGGAACCGCGGATACCAACTGGCCCGCCAGCGCCTCTGGGACAGCGGCAGCCGCGAGACCTGGACGGACCCGCATCGCGTCGAGTGCCCGGCGGCCGACCTCGCGCTGGACGACCCCCGCCCGGACATCCGCACCCTGTGGGTCTCCGCCGTCGGCGAACTCGACTGCGCCCGTCTCGCGACCTGCTACCCGAATCTGACGACCCTGGGCCTGATCGGCGAACTCGGCACCCTCTCCGATGCCGTGCGCCTCAACGACCTCTCCCGGCTCCGCTCAATCACCCTTTCGGGCGTCTTCGGAATGGACGCGACGGACGTCCTCGTGCCGGACCACGTACCCGACCTCGAGAACCTCAGGCTCCACAACATCCCCGCCGACTACGCGACAGCGACCGGCGAGCTGTGGACCCCCGAGGCCCGGCAGGGTGTCGACGTGGACATACACAGCCCGCGCACTCCCGACTGGATGACGGCCAACCTCAAGAACCCCCTGCGCGACTGGGACGGCCGCGATCACATCTCCCGCAAGGCCTACCGCCGTTCGACAGCGCAGTACGAGAAGACCCGCCGCGACCTCACCAAGGCCCTTGCCGAGGGAGCGGACCCGGACCGAATATTCGCGATCGGCGCTGCGTACGGGGAGGGCTTCAACAAGATCGACCTTAAGGAGGGGGTCATCGAGACCGTCGAACGGGAGGAGCTGTACGACGTCCTGGCGAAGACGGCCCGGGAGGCGGGAGCGACCGAGGAGACGGTGGACCGGCTGACCGAGGGGCTGGACTCGACGCGCGACTGGTGAGGCGACCGGCGCACGCACCGAATACCGCGACCGCGGTAGCACGACCCCGCCCGCGGTAGCCCCCTGCCGCGCCCGTGGCAGCCCACAGAGCGTCCTCCCGCCGGACGACGAACCCCCGTCCCCCTCGGGACGATCGTCGGCATGACGGCAACCGGCACACCCACCCCCGACGGCCCCCTGGCCCGCCTCGGCCGCCTCTGCTTCCGGCGTCGCCGCCGGGTCCTCCTGACCTGGATCGTCGGCGTCGTCGCGGTCGCGTTCCTCGGCTTCGGCTACGGCGCCCCCGCCGACGACGACTTCTCCGGCGGCGACTCCGACTCGGCCAGAGCCCAGCAGCTGATCGAGCAGCACTTCCCCCAGCAGTCGGGCGACACCCTCACCCTCGCCATCAAGGCAGACCGGGGCATCGACGACCCCGCGGCCCGCCGCAAGATCGAACAGGTCGTGGCCGATCTCGCCGAATCCGACCTCACCGGCCCCGTGACCTCCCCGTACGACGACGAAACCCTCGTCGCCAAGGGCCGCCACATAGCCCGTACGACCATCCCCCTCACCGACAAGGACCTCGAGAAGACGGCCGCCAAACCCCTCGTCGCCACCGTCAAGGAAGCCTCCGGCGACGGCGTCACCCTCGGCCTCGGCGGCTACATGGCGGAGAAGGCCGAAACCCCGCCCCAGGGCCCCGCCGAAAGCGTCGGCATCCTCGCGGCGGCGGTGATCCTCTTCATCGCCTTCGGCTCACTGGTGGCCATGGGCCTGCCCATCGTGACCGCGATCCTGGCCCTCGTGGCCGGCCTGGCCCTGATCAAGCTGGTCGGACACATCGTCCCCGCCCCCGGCTTCACCACGATCTTCGGCGCCATGATCGGCCTCGGCGTCGGCATCGACTACGCCCTGTTCATCGTCACCCGCTACAAGGACGGCCTGAGCAAAGGCGAGGACCCCGAGACCGCCACCGTCCACTCCATCGCCACCGCCGGCCGCGCGGTCCTCTTCGCCGGCGTGACCGTCGTGATCGCCCTCATGGGCCTGACCGTCATGGGCCAGCGCCTGATGACCGGGGTGGCCGTCGCCGCGTCCGTCGCCGTCCTGGTGACGATGATCGCGGCCGTCACCCTCCTCCCGGCGTTCCTGGGCTTCACGGGCCACCGCATCAACTCCCTGCGCCTGCCCCGCCGCCGCACCCCCCGCGAGGCCAGAGCGACGCGCACCCCCGCCGAACGCTGGGCCGGCGTCGTACAGCGCCGCCCCCTGACCGCGGCACTCCTGGCCACCGCGAGCCTGCTGACCCTGGCGATCCCCACCCTCTCCATGCGCCTCAGCCAGCCCGACGCCAGCACCCAGCCCCACGACCGCAGCAGCTACATCTCGTACGAGATCCTCGCCGGGGGCTTCGGCCCCGGCTACGGCGCTCCGCTGATCTTCGCCGCCGAAACCGACACCGACCTCGCCCCGGTCACGGCGGCGGTCGCCGCGACGAAGGGCGTCGCGTACACGACCGAGCCCCGTACCAGCGACGACGGCCGCGCCGCGACCTTCACGGCCTTCCCCACCACCGGCTATCAGGACGAGGCGACGACGGACCTCGTCCACCACCTCCGCGACGACGTCCTGCCGCGGACCGGCGGCACGGTCCTCCTCGGCGGCCCGAACGCCGGCACCATCGACGTCTCCGAGGACTCCGCGAGCCGGCTGCCCCTGATGATCGCGGTCGTCATCGCCCTGTCGATGATCCTGATGGTCCTCCTGGTCCGCTCCCTGACGATCGCCCTCCAGGCGGCGGTGATGAACATCCTGTCGATCGGCGCCGCGTTCGGCGTGGTCGTCGCGATCGTCCAGTGGGGCTGGCTCGGCACGGCCCTCGGCTTCCCCACGTCGATGCCGGTCACCAACTGGGTGCCGATGACGATGTTCCCGGTCCTGTTCGGCCTGTCGATGGACTACCAGGTCTTCCTGACCTCCCGTATCCGCGAGGAGTACGAACGCACCGGCGACACCCGCGGCTCGGTCACCCGCGGCCTCGCCGGCACCGCCCGGGTCATCACGGCGGCCGCGGCCATCATGATCGCCGTCTTCATGACCTCGGTCCTGGGCCCGGACATCGCCGTCAAGCAGGCGGCGGTGGGAATGGCGATCGCGGTCCTGATCGACGCGACGATCGTACGGATGGTCCTGATGCCGGCGGTGATGGAACTCTGCGGCAAGGCCAACTGGTGGCTCCCGGGCCGCCGCACCCCCACCCCGACCCCGGCCCCGGAGAAGGTCAGCGTCTGACTATCCGGTTGGCCGCGACCGTCCGGGCCCGGGATACTTCGGGGGGTTCGCGACAGGGGGTTCATTGGACGTCTTCGTATGCGCGGGGTGCGGCGAGGAACTGACCGCGCCGCTCACCCGGCTGGAAATGCCCGTCTACGGCCGCCACTCGTTCGGCCACGACATGCTCCCCCCGCTGATGGAGTCGGGCACGTACGCCGTCGACCCGGAACCGTACGGACGCCCGTGGCGGCGCTGGGCGGAGATCACGGCGGAGGAAGCCGCGGTACGGGGGCTGTTCGCGCCGGTGGAGACGCTTCCGTTCGGCCCGCGCGGCGAGATCGTAGTCGCTCCGGGGGACACCCGCAGCACGGTCTTCGTAGAGGGCCGGTGCGACGGCTACTGCCTGGGCGTGACCGGTGGGGACGGCCCGAACCTGGCGTGCGGCGGCTGTGGGGCGGAGGTGGCGACCCGTATCGACGACTGCTCGCTGTGGCAGACGGTCCGCTTCCTCCCGACAGCCGTTCGCGGACGCGTCGTGAGCGGCCCGGCGCCCGCGAGGTCACCCGCGACCCTGTGGCGCGGAGGCCCGCTGACGGAGCCGGGCGGCTGGTGGGACTACCGCTGGGAGGGCGAGGCCGGCCACGCGCTGGCCCACCTGCTCGCGGCGTCGGCGGGCGAACCGGTGGCGCTGCCGCCCGGGCTCCTCACGGAGATGTTCGGCCGCTCGCTCAAGGCGCTGCTCCCACCGGGCCCGCCCGCACGCACCGCGGGTCTGGCCGGACCGGGTCTCCCCCTGACCCAGCCGCCCCCGGACATTGCCTTCGTCCCCCGCCACACCCGCACGGGCCGCCCGTGGCAGCCACCCGTACCCACCGCGCCCGTACCACTGGCCTCCGCCGTATGGAGCGCCCTGGCGTTCCCCGTCGACCCGCTCCCACGCCCCGCGACCGACCGCATGCCCGAAGGCGTGTACCGCGACGACCCGCTGCCGCCGCATCCCTGGCGCCCGTTCACACCGGACCACGAGGTGTTCCTGCACACCCTGGCCCGCCTGCCCGCCGTCCGCGAACCCTGGCTGCGTGCGGTCTACGACCGCGCCCGCCCACACGGACACCCCTTCTAGGAGCCAACGGCGAACGGCCCCCGCCCCGAAGGACGAGAGCCGCCGCCGTATCAAGAGATCAGCAGGCCCCGAGGTCCTGCCAGACGCCCCACTCGCCCGTGGTCCCGGGCTCCTCGCCCAGGGTCCACCACTTGGCCTTCCACGCGTGGCCCTTGTGCGAGACCTGGTTGCCGCCCACGTAGACCTTCGTGCGGTCCCACGCCGGGGCCGTGCACTGGTTGCTCGTGCCGCCCGTGATCGTCAGGGCGTACGTCGCCGTGTGCGAGGCCGACGGGCCCGTGCCCGTGATCGCGATCTGGTACGTGCCGTTGACCGCCGTCGAGGAGGCGGACAGCGTCAGCGTCGAGGAGCCGCCGGCCGTGACCGAGGACGGGCTGAACGAGGCCGTGACGCCCGCCGGGAGGCCCGAGGCCGAGAGGGCGACGGACTGCGCCGTGCCCGAGGTGACCGCGGTGCGCAGGCTGGTCGTGGTCGACGAGCCGACCGCCACCGAGCCGGACGCCGGGGACGCCGTCAGGGAGAAGTCGTTCGTCGGCTGGGTCGTCCCGCCCGTGAACGGGGCGAAGATCTTGCTGAAGTCCCAGGTGTTCTGCGCGATGCCGGAGCAGCTGTCGGACGCCGCGCCGCCGGGGCAGCTGCCGTTGTCGCGCTGGAGGGCCCAGAACGACAGGGTGTTGATGCCCTTGGAGACCGCCCAGTCGTACACCGTACGGGCGTTGGCCAGGGAGAAGGTCTCCGCCGGGCCGAAGTCGTCGACGCCGATCATCTCGATGATGCCGACCATGCCCCACAGCTGCGCCTGGGTCTTGGTCGGGTAGAGGTTCGCGAGCGTGTTGACCAGGCCCTGGGCGGCCGTCTGGGTGTCGCGGGCCATGTCGTGCTGCTGGTTGTCGTAGTAGTCGAACGTCATCAGGTTGACGACGTCGACCTTGGCGCCGTTGGAGACGGCGTTGCGCAGGAGCGCCACACCGTTGGACGCGAGGCCGCTGGTGGTGGTCGGCAGGGTGTACGAGATCTCCAGCGGGCGGCCGGCCGCGGCGGCGCGGTCCTGGAGGATCTTGATCGCCTTGTTGCGGCGGTCGATGCCGGCGGTGTTGTCGAGCGAGTCGATCTCGATGTCCATGTCGAGACGCGTCACGTCGTACGTGGTGACGACCTTCTCGTACGCGTCCGCGATCGCGGTGACGTTGGTGCAGCTGTCGGCGATCTCGGTGCCGGTGGTGTCGGCCGTGTAGCCGCCGAACGAGGGGATCACGTCCCCGCCGCGGGCCTGCATCGTGTCGATGTCGGCGCCGAAGACGGACTGGGCGATCGGCATGCTCGTGTCGCCGTTCCAGTACGGCGTGCACGAACCGGCGGTGGCGGTCTGGAGGAACGCCATCGTCAGATGCTTCGCGCCGGACTGGGCGGAGAGGGCGGCGGGGCTGTCGCCGACCCAGGCCTCAAAGTACGGGGCGAAGACCTTGTTCGGCAGGGGGGTCGCGGCCTCGGCGGCCGGGGCCGCGGCGAGGGCGGTCAGGCCGGCGGCGGCGACGGCGGTGGCAGCGGCGAGGATCGCGCGCAGGGGGCGCAGGCGTCTCATGTCGGTCCCGTGGTGTGAGGGGGTGGGGGTATCCCCTCCGGGCGGGTCGGCGGGGCGTCGCCTACTGGAATAACGGTCAACGACGCGGCCGGTCAATGGTACGTACCAACGCGGGACTGGACCGCCGCCGACCGGCACCGGCTGTTTCCCCAGGACACCCCGAGTGTGCGTGGACTAGACCAATTCTCGCGATTTTGAACGTTCTTGACCTGTCCGGTGGAACCGCGGGCGGGATCAGTCCCCGAGCAGCGCGTACGTCTCCCGCGCCCAGGCGATGCGGTCCTCGGCCTGCTTGATCAGACCGTCGAACACATGCGCCTTGAGCCGCGCCACCCGATCATGGGTCTCCGGCGGGAGTTGGGCGAGCCGCTCCTTCAGCAGCGGCGTCGCCTTGGCCGCGAGCAGGGCCCGCTGCTCACGCCATTCGGCGAGCAACTCCTCCTGCCCCGCGATGAATTGATCGACGATTTCCCGCGCGTCGGCCGGATCGATCGCGTCGAAATAGAGCGCCTGCAATCCGAACGCGTCCCGCGTCGGAGTCAGCTTGTGCGGCGATCCCGCCCACTCTATGAACGCGTCCCGCCCCTGCCCCGTGATCGCGTAGACCTTCGACTCGAGGCCGTTCAGCCCCTCCTCCGAGGTGGCCTCGATCAGCCCGCTCGACTCGAGCGTCTTGAGCGAGGAATAGATCTGGCTCTGGGACGCCGTCCAGACCCAGTAGTGCGAGCCCGCGAAGTAGCGCGACAGCGCGTAGCCGTTCATCGGCCGGGCGGTCAGGACTCCGAGCAGGGCGTACTTCAAGGACACGGTTCAGTTTAGCGAGAGCCCCGGCCCCGGTGAGGGGGTGGATCGAGGGCCCGTCGCGCTCCTTTCCGGCAGATGACAGACAGGTTTCGATTCGGAGTATTCCACTATTGCAATATTCCTATGTTGGAGTACGGTGCATCCAGTCGTGATCGCAGTCACAGGAGCGGAGGATTCCGGATGCTCTCGCAGCCCCCTGACCAGCAGGGAAGTGACCTCGCCCGAGCGGGCAGGGCACTCGTACGGCATGGCCTGGCCACCGCTTTCGGCCATGTCTCGATCCGTACGGGCGACGCGTTCGTGATCAGTCCGCCGACCGCGCTGGACGCCTTCGACGCCGGCCAGGTCCGGACGGTGCCGCTCGGGACCGCCGAGCTCCCGCCCGGCGTGCCGAAGGAGGCGTGGATCCACCACGAGATCTACCGCCGCCGCCCCGACGTCGGCGCGATCTGCCGCAGCCAGCCCCCCGTGGCCACCGCACTGGTCTCGGCCGGAGTGCCGATCCGGCCGCTGCACGGACAGGGCGCCTTCCTGGGACCCGAGACCGCCGTCCACCCCGACTCCCGATTGGTGCGCGACCAGGCCGCGGGCACCGCTCTGGCGGAGTCGCTCGCGGACGCCCCGGGGCTCGTGATGCGCGGCAACGGCGCGGTCACCACCGGGACCGACATCGCCTCGGCGACGGCCCTGATGTGGGTGCTCGAGGCCAGCGCGCAGCTGAACGCGACCGCGAACGCGGCGGGGACGCCCCAGGCCCTGCCCGCGTCCGAACAGGACTCCTGGCGCTCGGTGGCGCCGGAGTTGTTGGCACGTATCTGGCTGTGGATCAGCCGGGAGGAACGAAACTCATGATCGAACTGCAGGACATCGCCTACCTCCGCTCCGGCACGGCGGACATGAAGACCGCGATCGACTTCGCCACCCGGATCGTGGGCATGGAGCTGGTGGGCCAGGAGAACGGCACCGCGTATCTGCGCGCCGACCAGCGCCACCACTGCCTCGCCTTCACCGAGGGCCGCTCCGGCGTCCTGAGCACCGGCTTCACCGTCCTCGACGAGGACGCCCTGGAGCAGGCCGAGACCGAGCTCGAGCAGGCCGGCCTCACGGTCAGGCGCGGCTCGAAGGAGGGCGCCCGGCTGCGCCACGTCACGGACTACCTGGCCTTCGACGACCCCTTCGGCAACCGCATCGACCTGGTCACCGGCCAGACCACCGTGCCCGGCCGGGTGAACTACACCCGCCAGGCCGGCATCACCGAGTTCGGCCACCTGTGCCTGGACGCCCCCGACGTGAAGGAGGCCGGCCGGTTCTGGACCCGTACGTTCAACGCCAAGGTCTCCGACTGGGTACGCGACGTCGCCTGCCTGATGCGCATCGACCCCGTCCACCACAAGCTCGCCGTCTTCCAGGGCGACAAGCCGGGCCTGTGCCACATCAACTTCCAGGTCGAGACCATCGACGACCTGATGCGCAACTGGCACTTCCTGACCGCGAACGGCGTCGAGATCGAGCAGGGCCCCGGCCGCCACCCGCAGTCCGGCGCGATCTTCCTCTACTTCAAGGGCCCCGAGGGCCTGACCTACGAGTACTCCTACAACGTCCGCCGCATCGAGGAGGGGGAGAAGTGGGTGCCGCGCACCTTCGACATCTCCCAGCCCGGCGCGATCGACATGTGGCTCGGCCCGAACGCCCGGGTCAGCACGCAGTACCAGGTCGAGCCGACCGAAAACCCCTTCGACTGATCCCTTCTCACCCTCAAGGAATCCGTACCATGACCGAGTCCGTGCGCAAGCGGCCCGCCTGGCTGGTGATCGTCCTCTGCTGGGCGATCGTCATCTTCGACGGCTACGACCTGATCGTCTACGGCACCACCATCCCGGCGCTCACCACGCTGAAGGAATGGGACCTCTCCGTCGACGCGGCCGGCAACATCGGCAGCCTCGCCTTCGCCGGCATGCTCGTCGGCGCCCTGTTCGCCGGTTTCATCGCCGACAAGCTGGGCCGGCGCAAGACCATCATCTTCTCGGTGATCTGGTTCAGCGTCTTCACCGGTGTCTGCGGTTGGGCCAGTGGCCCGGTCATGTTCGGTGCCTTCCGTGTCCTGGGCGGCCTCGGACTGGGCGCCCTGGTCCCGTCGGCCAACGCGATCGCGGCCGAGTACGTCCCCGCCAAGTACCGGTCCGTCGCCTCCACGGCGATGATGTCCGGTGTTCCGGTGGGCGGCTCGATCGCGGCGGCCGTGGGCCTGAAGGCCCTGCCCGACCTGGGCTGGGAGTCCCTGTACTACCTGGCGTTCACCGGTCTGATCCTGGCCGTGGTCGCGGCGGTCGCGCTGCCGGAGTCCCCGGTGTGGCTGCGCACCCGCGGCCGGATCGCCGACGCCGAGCGGCTGGAGGCCACGTACTCGCTGCCCCCGGCCCGCGTCGAGAAGAAGTCCGTCTCGGCCCTGGAGATCCTCAGGGCGCCGTACCTGGCGACGACCCTGCTGTTCTTCGTCGCCACCACCGCGACCATGTTCGCCTGGTTCGGTCTCGGTACGTGGCTGCCCAAGCTGACCAAGGCCGACGTGCGCTTCGACCTGGGCAGCGACCCGCTGACCTATCTGCTGGCCCTCAACCTCGGCGCCATCGCCGCCTCCGTGGTCACCGCCTGGCTGGCGACCCGCTTCGGGGCGCTGAAGGTCGGCATCGTCGCCGCGGCCGTCGGCGCCGTCAGCCTCTTCGTCCTGACGACCTTCCCGTCGTCGATCGTCGTGGTCTACCTGCTGCTCGTCCTCGCCGGCGTCGGCAGCCACGGCACCCTGTGCCTGATCATCTCCGCCATCGCCGACCACTACCCCGACCGGGCCCGCGCCACCGCGCTCGGCTCCTCGCTGGGCGGCGGTCGCCTCGGCGCCGTGTTCGGCCCGTCCGTCGCCGGGTGGCTGCTGGACCGTAACCCGGACAGCGCCACGTCGAGCATCGTGATGTTCGCGATCGCCTCCGCCCTGGGCGCGGTGCTGCTGCTGGCGACCCTGGTCGTCTCGTCGAAGGCGAAGGCCGACGCCCCCACGACGACGCCGGCCCCCGAGCCCGCCGCCGTCTGAGCACGTCCGTAACAACGCAAGGAATGACATGACCTCGAACTCCGCCGAGACCCTCTCGCGCGTCGTCGACGAGCTGCTGGCCCGGGAAGGGGAGCGGCGTGACGGCGGCAAGCTGACCGACCTCCACCCCGACCTGGACCTGGCGCTCGCCTACCGCGCGCAGGACGAGCTGGTCGCACGCAAGCTGACGGCGGGCGAGCGGCTGGTCGGCGCGAAGCTGGGCCTCACCTCCGAGGCGAAGCAGCGCCGGATGGGCATCGACGCGCCCCTCACCGCCTGGCTCACCGACGCCATGGCCGTGACGGGCCCGTCGGTCCGGCTCGACGAGCTCATCCACCCCCGGGTGGAGCCGGAGATCGTCTTCATCATGGGCGAGGACCTCGCCGGCCCGGGGGTCACCCCGGAGCGGGCCCTCGCGGCGGTGGAGAAGGTCGCGGCGGGGTACGAGGTGATCGACTCGCGGTACACCGACTTCAAGTTCACGCTGCCGGATGTGGTCGCGGACAACGCGTCGTCGGCCCGGTTCGGGATCAGCACGTCGTTCTTCGACCCCGCTGACCTGGACCTGATCGCCGAGGAGGCGGTGCTGCGGGTCGACGGCAAGGAGGTCGACCGGGCCACCGGCGCCGCCGTGCAGGGCAACCCCGCCGCGGCGCTCGCCCTCGCGGCGAACGATCTCGGGCGGCGGGGCAAGAAGCTCGAGGCCGGGTGGATCGTGCTGACCGGCGGGATGACGGACGCGGTGTTCCTGCACCCCGGCCAGACCGTCAGCGTCGACTTCGCGACCCTCGGGTCCGTCGCCGTGAGGGGGGAGTGACGTGCCGCTCGTCGAGGTGACCTTGGTGGAGGGGCGTTCGCCCGAGGCCGTTCGTACGCTCATCGACCGGCTGCACCATGCGGTGGTGGAGTCGGTGGGTGCCAATCCGGCCAACGTGCGCGTGATCGTACGGGAGGTTCCGGCCGCGCATTGGGCGGCGGGGAACGAGACGCTGGCGGAGCGGGCCGGCTCGAAGAGTGATGAGAAGCGACGATGAGTGAGTTCTTCGGTCATGTGATCGACGGCGAGGAGGTGCCGTCGGTCGACGGTGCGACCTTCGACGTGTGGAATCCGTGGAAGCAGGAGGTCTGGGCCACGGCCGCGGCGGGGTCCGCGGAGGATGCGTCGCGGGCGGTGGCGAGTTCGCGGCGGGCGTTCGACGAGGGGCCGTGGCCGCGGATGAAGCGGGCCGAGCGGGCCGCGGCGATTCACCGGCTGGCGGATGTGATGGAGGCGCACGCG
>NZ_WEGJ01000060.1 GCF_009604385.1 Streptomyces smaragdinus | reverse complement strand
CGCCTCGCAGCGGGGGAAGCCGCTGGCGCGGCTTCGGGTGCGGAGTGAGGGTCGGCGCTGCGCGCCTTGGGGGAAGCTCGGCGCTGCGCGCCTCGTGATGCGGAGTGAGGGAAGCCGCTGGCGCGGCTTCCGGGTGGGTGCGCTGCGCGCCTCCGGGGTGTGGAGTGAGGCGTCGGCGCTTCGCGCCGCCGGGCGGGCGACTGCGGGGGGAATCGTTCGAGGGCCTGTGCTCCGGGGGAGTTCCCCACGGTTGGCGGGCTATGGGTGGTGGTGACCGGGGACAATCCGGTGGCCGCCGACGAAAGTAAGGGGACGTTCGACACGCCTGCGCGCGTACGGGAAACGCGCCCGAATGGACCACGACGCGGCAGTACGCGCGTAGGTGTGTCGGGCGGCCCCGACCCACGACGTAACTGCGGCGCACCCCGGCAGACCAGACACCGACCCGGAGGCCAAGACACCCACCCCCAGCCCGGCCGGCGTTTGAGGCCTCCGGCCGAAGGCCGGATGCGCGTCAGCCGACGCAAACGGCAGCCGAAGACCGACCCACACCGCCGCACACCGCCGCGCGACGGAGGCCGACGCAAACGGCAGCCGAAGACCGACCCACACCGCCGCACACCGCCGCGCGACGGAGGCGACGGAGCCCCCAAAACGACACCCCCCGTAGCCACCGCGAAGCGATCCGTGGCCAAGTTTTCCCCAATAGCCTTCCCAAGCAGCCGTACGGCCCTACTCTGAAGAGGCACAGCACCGGTGGGGGCCGGTGCTGATCAGGGGGCGAGACAGTGACGCGCGACGCCCGCCGCGAAGGCGACGGCGGCGGCCGTAGCCGGACCGGGGGCACCCGGGAGGCGGGCGTCGCGCTTCACCGATACCGCGCTCCGCCGGACTGGGGGTGGACCTCCATGGCTCGAATCCGCGTACTCGTGGTGGACGATCACCGCATCTTCGCCGAATCCCTGGCCGCCGCGCTCGCCGCCGAGCCGGACGTCGACGTGATGGCCGTGGGCAGCGGCCACGCCGCGCTGCGCCTGCTGGACCGCGCGGTGTCGGAGGGCCGGCGTTTCGACGTACTGCTGGCGGACACCGAGGCGCAGGACGCCGCGCCGGGCCGGGCGGACCCGCCGGTCGCGGTGAACGGCTCGGACGGCTCCCTGGTCTCGAGGGCCCGTTCCGGCCACCCCGCGACGCGCGTGGTGGTCCTCGCCGAGCGGGACGACCCCCGCCGGGCGGCGGCAGCGCTGCAGGCGGGCGCCAGCGGCTGGGTGGCGAAGGACTGCTCCCTGCAGCGCCTGCTGGCGGTGATCCGCGGCGTCCTGCGCGACGAGACGCACCTGCCGCCCGCGCTGCTCACCGGCGTGCTGCGGGAGCTGACCGCGGCACGAAAGCACCGCACGGAGAGCGAGCAGCTCGTCGAATCGCTCACCCCCCGCGAGCGGGAGGTGCTGCGCTGCATGGTCGCGGGCCTGGGCCGCAAGGCGGTGGCGGAGCGGCTCTATCTCTCGCCGCACACGGTCCGCACCCATATGCAGAACGTCCTGGGCAAACTGGGCGTGCACTCCACCCTGGCAGCGGTCGCGCTGGCCCGCCGGGCCGGGGTCGGCCCGGCGGACCTGGGTGAGCCCGCGACGCTCACCTCGTAGACCGTCAGTTGCCGTACGCGGCCATCAGATACTTGTTGTGCTCGCCGCCCGAGTCCGACGCCAGATTCAGCCCGAAGTACAGCCGCCCGTAGGCGAAGAGCACCGAGTCCCGGTCCGGGCTCAGCCGCGAGTCGACGTCGGACTGTGAGCCGGGCAGCTGCAGCCACGGCTCCTGCGCGCCGGTCGCCGGGTCGATGGCGACGATCCGCCCGCCCCGCTCGTACGTCGGCTCCATGTATGCGATCAGCTTGGAGCCGGCCATCCTCAGCGGCACCATCGTCCGGTCCTTGCCGGCGTCGAACTTCTGCACCGACTTGCCGGTCGCCAGGTCGAACGCGACGATCTCGTTCGTCTGGCCGCTGTCGGACGCCGGGTCCGAGTGCTGCTCGGACGCCAGGTACACGTTCTTCTCGTCGACCGCGACCGTACGGCACGGCTCGACCTCGGTGGTCTCGCAGTTCGGGTCGTACTGGGCGCTGTCGCTGGAGATCGACGACGTACCGAGCGAGATCCGCGAGCGCAGCTTGCCCTGGTCGTCGAGGGCCAGCAGATCGCTCGTGCCGGAGCGGTCGCCGAGGGTCAGGCCCACGACCACCGGGTCGGTGGAGAGCAGCTGCGCGTACTCCGTGCCCTCCGGGAGGCGGTAGCTCCATACGGAGTTCTTGGTCGCCAGGTCGATCTTCTCGACCTTCAGCTGCGGATCGGAGTAGTCACCGCAGCGCACGACGGCGAGGAGGTCCTTGCCGCCGCCGAAGCCGTCCTCGGCGCAGTCCGCGCCCGATTCGGTCTGCCACAGCGGCTCCCCGCCGGTCAGCTTCCATACGATCGCGCCGCTGGTGCCGCCCGCGGCGACGGCGCCGCCGCCGACGGTGACCTCGTCCAGCCGCAGCGGCTGGTCGCCGTCCATGCCGGCGTCCTGCCAGAGCTTCTTGCCGCTGTCGGCGTCGACGACGACGACCTGGTTGCACGACGGGTGGTCGTCCTCGTTCTTGGGCTTGGCCTCCGCCGTGAGCAGCGCGAACCTGCCGTCCTCCGACAGATGCTGCGAGGCGCCGCAGATCTCGCCGTCGAGCTCGAGGCGCCACTTCTCGGCGCCGGTGGCGCTGTCGTAGCCGGCGACGGCGTTCACGTCGCCCTTGACGACGGTCTTCTCCGTGACCCACAGGCCGTCGACGCCGAGGACGCTCGTGTCGATCTTCGGGTACGCCGCGCTGAAGAGCAGCTTGCCGGCGAGCTTGCCGGGCTTGGCGTCGGCGCCGGTCGTCTGCGTGCCGTCACCGCCCTTGTCGCCGCCGTCCTTGTCGCCCCCGCCGCCGGTGGCGGTCGTGGAGCTGTCGTCCTTCGTCAGATACCAGGCCGTGGCGCCGGAGCCGGCGACGAACAGCACGGCCAGGACGACGGCGATGACGATCGTCCGCTGGGCCGACTTCGGCCGGCGCGGGGCGGGGGCGCCGCCGCCCGGGTACACCGCCATGGGCGCGGTGGTCTGCGGGGGCTGCTGGTAGCCGGCGTAGGGGTTCGGGTCCGGCTGCTGGTACGGGTTCGGCTGGCCGTACGCGGGAGTCGGCGTCGGCTGCCCGTACGAGACGGTCGGCGGCGGCTCGGGCTGCCCGTACGAGACCGTCGGCGGCTCGGGCTGCCCGGGCGCCGGGGCCCCCGACGCGGGGTAGCCGTAGCCGGGCGTCGTCGGCGCCGGGCCCGGATAGCCGTATCCGGGGGCGCCGGGCGGCTGGTCGGACGGCGGGCCGAACCCACCGCCCGACGGCGGCTGATGCGGCGGCTGCGGCTCGGACACGGGTTCCCCCCGGGGATGGCCAAGAAAGGTCGGTCCTACGTTTCTACCACCCCGCGCCGACGGTTCACCGAGCCGTACCCAAGCGGTGACATCCCCGCGTCCTGGCCGGGACCGCCCCGGGTCAGGCGTCCTCGGCGAGCTCCAGCCAGCGGGTCTCCAACTCCTCGCGCTGTCCGGCGAGTTCCCGCAGCCGGGCGTCGAGCTCCCCGATCCGGGTGAAGTCGGTGGCGTGTTCGGCCATCTCGTCGTGGAGTTTCTTCTCCTGGTCGGACAGCTTGTCCAGCTGCCGTTCGATGCGCTGGAGCTCCTTCTTCGCGGCCCGCTGGTCGACGGCGGAGCGCTGGGCGGCGGCCGGGGCCGCCGCCGCGGCGGGCGCGGCCGGGCGGGCGCGGTCGCGCAGGGCGGCGCGGCGCTCCAGGTACTCGTCGATGCCGCGCGGCAGCATCCGCAGGGTGGCGTCGCCGAGGAGGGCGAAGACACGGTCGGTGGTGCGTTCGACGAAGAACCGGTCGTGGCTGATGACGATCATCGAGCCGGGCCAGCCGTCGAGGAGGTCCTCGAGCTGGGTGAGGGTCTCGATGTCGAGGTCGTTGGTGGGCTCGTCGAGGAAGAGGACGTTCGGCTCGTCCATCAGCAGCCGCAGGATCTGCAGCCGGCGCCGCTCGCCGCCGGAGAGGTCGCCGACGGGCGTCCACTGCTTCTCCTTGGTGAAGCCGAACTGCTCGCACAGCTGGCCGGCGGTCATCTCGCGGCCCTTGCCGAGGTCGACGCGCTCGCGTACCTGCTGGACGGCCTCCAGGACGCGCCAGGCCGGGTCGAGCTCGGCGACCTCCTGGGAGAGGTACGCGAGCTTCACCGTCTTACCGACCTTCACGGTCCCGGCGGCGGGCTGGACGTCGCCGTCGCTGGCGGCCGCTTCGGCCAGCGCACGCAGGAGGGACGTCTTGCCGGCGCCGTTCACGCCGACCAGGCCGATGCGGTCGCCGGGGCCGAGCTGCCAGGTCAGATGCTTGAGGAGGGTCTTGTCGCCGGCTTGGACGGTGACGTCCTCGAGCTCGAAGACGGTCTTGCCGAGGCGGGAGTTCGCGAACTTCATCAGCTCCGCGGTGTCGCGGGGCGGCGGGACGTCCGCGATGAGCTCGTTGGCGGCCTCGACGCGGAAGCGGGGCTTGCTCGTACGGGCCGGGGCGCCGCGGCGGAGCCAGGCGAGCTCCTTGCGGATCAGGTTCTGCCGCTTGGCCTCCTCCGTGGCGGCGATGCGCTCGCGCTCGGCGCGGGCGAAGACGTAGTCGGAGTAGCCGCCCTCGTACTCGTACACCGAGCCGCGCTGCACGTCCCACATCCGGGTGCAGACCTGGTCCAGGAACCAGCGGTCGTGGGTGACGACGACGAGCGCGGAGCGGCGCTCGCGCAGATGGCCGGCCAGCCAGGAGATGCCCTCGACGTCGAGGTGGTTCGTCGGCTCGTCGAGGACGATCAGGTCCTGCTCGGCGATCAGCAGCTTCGCCAGCGCGATCCGGCGCCGCTCGCCGCCGGACAGCGGCCCGATGACGGTGTCCAGCCCCTGGGGGAAGCCGGGCATCTCCAGCCCGCCGAAGAGCCCCGTCAGCACGTCGCGGATCTTGGCGTTGCCGGCCCACTCGTGATCGGCGAGATCCCCCACGACCTCGTGCCGCACGGTGGCCCCCGGGTCGAGCGAATCGTGCTGCGTCAGCACCCCCGCCCGCAGCCCCCCGGCATGCGTCACGCGCCCGGTGTCGGCCTCCTCCAGCTTCGCGAGCATCCGGACCAGGGTGGTCTTCCCGTCCCCGTTCCGCCCGACGACCCCGATCCGGTCGCCCTCGTTGACCCCGAGGGACACACCGTCCAGCAGCGCCCGGGTCCCGTAGACCTTGCTCACTGCCTCGACATTGACCAGATTGACGGCCATTTCACTCCTGCTCGGGCGGGTGGATCAGCGTCCCAGGGTAGTCGGCCTCCGGGGGGACGTACTCAGGCGATCAATGAGTATGAGTACGGATACTCAGCCGCCCCCGCGCAGCGCCAGCATGTCTGCACATGACCGACACCACTTCCGTCACCGAAGCCTCCGCGGCTCCTGCTGCCCCAGGGACCTCGGACGGGAACGGGGGCGACGGCGGCGCGGACGACGACTCGAGGGTTCGGGTCGTCGCCGCGCTGCTCGTCTTAGGCCTGGTCGCCGCCGGGCTGCTCACGTTCTTTTTCGCACCGTTCTTCGTCATGGCCAGCGACGAATGCCCCACCGCCACCGAGGCCGGGATCTGCGACACGGACACCCAGGAGCTCGTCGCCGTGCTGCCGATGGTCGGCGCCCCGCTGGTCGTGGTGGCCGGCATCTTCGCCACCTATCCCGCCGGGCACGGGCGGCCCCGGCAGCAGTATCCGCTGCTCGGGGTGGGGCTCCTCGTCGTGATCTGGATCGTGAACGCGGCGCTCGCCCAGGTGCCGGGCTAACCCAGGATCGTCGCCCCGGGCGCCGGGGACGTCGCCACGCGGGCCGTACGGCAGGTGCCCGAGGTGCGCAGGGCCTCGGCGACCGTACGGGCCGACGCCGCGTCCTTCGCCAGGAATGCCGTCGTCGGCCCCGACCCCGAGACCAGGGACGCCAGCGCCCCCGCCGCCTCCCCGGCGCGCAGGGTGTCCGCCAGGGACGGGCGCAGGGAGAGCGCCGCGGGCTGGAGGTCGTTCGTCAGGCTCGGCGCCAGGGAAGCCGCGTCCCCCTCGCGCAGCGCCGCCAGCAGCGCCGGGGACGCCTGCGGGGCGGGGGCAGCGGGCGTGAGGCGGTCGAACTCCGCGTACACCGCCGGCGTGGACAGGCCGCCGTCGGCCGTCGCGAACACCCAGTGGAACACCCCGCCCACCTCCAGCGACGTCAGCTGCTCCCCCCGCCCGACCCCCAGCGCCGCCCCGCCGACCAGGCTGAACGGCACATCGGACCCCAGCTCCGCACAGATCCCGAGCAGCTCGTCGGGCGCCGCCCCGACCCCCCACAGCGCGTCACACGCCACCAGAGCCGCCGCCCCGTCCGCCGACCCGCCCGCCATCCCCCCGGCGACGGGAATGTCCTTGGCGATGTGCAGATGCACCCCCGGCGGGATCCCGTGCCGCTCGGCGAGCGCGACGGCCGCCCGCGCAGCCAGATTCGTCCCGTCCAACGGGACCAGCGCCGCGTCCGGCCCCGACACCGTGATCCGCAGCGAGTCCGCGGGCGTCGCCGTGACCTCGTCGTACAGGCCCACCGCCAGGAACACGTTCGCCAGGTCGTGGAACCCGTCGGCCCGGGCGGCGCCCACCGCCAGCTGCACGTTGACCTTGGCGGGGACACGGACGGTGACTGACTCGGTCACGGCGCACAGACTCCTCGTACAAAGCGAATACAAAACGACGTACAAAACGAAACGGGCGCCCCATTGTCCCGCAAGGACCAGGGGCGCCCGCCACAGGAGCGGGGTCAGCCGGTGTTGCGCATCCCCGCCGCCACACCGTTCACGGTCAGCAGCAGCGCCCGCCCCAGCACCGGGTCCACCGCCTCCCCGGCCGCGGCGGCCTGCCGCTGCCGGTGCAGCAGCGTGACCTGCAGATACGAGATCGGGTCCAGATACGCGTCCCGGATCCGGAACGTCTGCTTGAGCACCGGCGAGGCGTCCAGCAGATCGTCCTCCCCGGTGATCCGCAGCACCTCGGCGACCGTCAGCGCGTACTCCTCCTCGATGACGGCGAACACCGGCCGCAGATTCTCCGGCACCAGCGTCTCCACGTAATGCCGGGCGATCCGCAGATCCGTCTTCGCGAGGGTCATCTCGACGTTCGACAGGAAGTTGCGGAAGAAGTGCCACTGCTCGTACGACTCGTCCAGCACCGGCGACAGCCCCGCCTCCCGGGCCGCCCGCAGCCCCGAGCCGACGCCGAACCACCCCGGCACGATCTGCCGCGACTGCGTCCACCCGAACACCCACGGAATGGCCCGCAGCCCGTCCAGCCCCGCCCCCGAGTCCGGCCGGCGCGACGGCCGCGACCCCAGGTGCAGGTCGGCGAGCTGGTCCACCGGCGTCGAGGCGAAGAAGTACGCCGGCAGATCCGGGTCCTCCACCAGCCGCCGGTACGCCTCGTGCGCCGCGTCGGACACCACGTCCATCGCCGCGTCCCACCGCGCCAGGGCCTCCACCGACTGCCGGGGCGCCGTGTGCAGCGCCGAGGCCTGCAGCGTGGCGGCGACGGTCAGCTCCAGGTTCTCCCGGGCCAGCGACGGCACCAGGTACTTGTCGGAGATCACCTCACCCTGCTCGGTGACCTTGATCTCGCCCTCGAGGGTGCCCCACGGCTGCGCCAGGATCGCGTCGTGCGTCGGCCCGCCGCCGCGCCCGACCGTGCCGCCGCGGCCGTGGAACAGCCGCAGCCGCACCCCGTGCCGGTGCGCCACGTCACGCAGCCGGCGCTGGGCGCGGTGGATCTCCCACTGCGAGGTGGTGATGCCGCCGAACTTCGACGAGTCGGAGTACCCGAGCATGACCTCCTGCAGATCCCCGCGCAGCGCGACCAGCCGCCGGTACGAGGGGTCCGACAGCATCGCGTCCAGCAGCTCGTCGGCGATCTTCAGCTCGTCGGTGGTCTCCAGCAGCGGCACGATCCCGATCCGCGCCCACCCGGCGTGCAGATCGATCAGCCCCGCCTCGCGCGCCAGCACGGCCGCCGCGAACACGTCGTCGGCGCCCTGGCACATGGAGATGATGTACGACTCGATGACCTCGGGCCCGAAGGTGTCCAGCGCCTCGCGCACCGTCTTGAACACCCCGAGCGTCTTCGCCCCGGCGGCGTCCAGCGGCGCCGGCGTGGGCGCCAGCGGCCGGCGCGAACGCAGCTCCTTCGCCAGCAGCCCCTGCCGGTACTCGCGCGGCATGTCCACGTACCGCCAGGACTCCTCGCCCAGCCGGTCGAAGAGCTGCCCCAGCGCGTGGTGGTGGGCGTCGGCGTGCTCCCGTACGTCCATCGTCGCCAGCTGCAGACCGAACGCGCCGATGGTGCGGATGATCCGCTCCAGTCGCCCGTCGGCGATCAGCGCGCCCCGGTGCTCGCGCAGCGACGTCTGGATCAGCCGCAGATCCTCGATCAGCTCGCCCGTGCCCAGATAGTCCCGCCCGGGCACATGCCCCGTGCCGTCCGCCAGCCGCGCCCGGGTGTTCAGCAGCTTCTGCCGTACGCACGTCGCCTTCAGCCGGTACGGCTCCTCGGCGTTCAGCCGCTTGTAACGCGGGCTGATCTCCGCCAGCAGCTCCAGGTCCCACTGCAGGGACTCCAGCAGCTCCTCCGTCGCCCCGCAGTTGCGGATGGAGTTCGACAGCGCGCCGCGCAGCTCGTCCACGTGCAGCAGCGCCTCGGAGATGCCGTGCTCGTGCTGCAGGATCAGCACGTCCCACGTCACCTGGGGCGTGACGTTCGGGTTGCCGTCGCGGTCGCCGCCGATCCAGGTGCCGAACGTCAGCGCCCGCGTCTCCGCCGGCAGCTCCACCCCGGCCCGCGCCAGCTCGGCCGCCAGGTCCTCCAGCACGTCGCCGACCGCGCCGCGGCTCAGCTCGTCCAGGTAGTAGATCGCGTTACGGGCCTCGTCGGCCGGCTCCGGGCGTACCACCCGCAGCTCGTCCGTCTGCCAGATCAGGTCGACGTTCTCCGCCAGCCGCCGGTCCGCGCGCCGCCGCTCGGTGGAGTCCGTACGGTCCAGCAGCTCCGCGATCTCCCGCAGCTTCGTCAGCACCGACCGGCGCGCGGCCTCCGTCGGATGCGCCGTGAACACCGGCCGCACCCCCAGATGCGCCGCCGTCGCCGCCAGATGCGCCGGGTCGGCGTCCTTCAGCATGTCGGCGGTACGCGTCAGCACCCCGCCCTCCGCCGCGCGCCGCACCCGCAGATCGCGGCCGCGGTGCACCTGCTCGGTGACGTTCGCCAGATGGAAGTACGTGGAGAAGGCCCGTACGAGCTTGGCCGCCGTATCCAGATCGGTGCCCGACAGCAGCTCGGCCGCCGCCACCCCGTCACTGCGGGTCAGCGCGCGCACCCGCTCGACGAGGTCGAGCAGCTCGGGGCCCTCCTGACGGACCAGGGTCTCGCCCAGGAGATCACCCAGCCGGCGGATGTCGGCCCGCAGGGCCGCGGAGGTCTCGGACATCTCGGATGACTCGGCGGCGACGGGATCGGTCTCGCGGGAATCTGCTGAGGTCACGGCGGCTCCTTGTGGGGGCGTTCGGGCAGGGTGTCCCCGAGCCGGTCGGACGCCGGACGGGAACGCACCGGACCGCGCTGTCCGACCGGAACAGGATAGGCAAGTCCATTCCGTGACACGTCGGCGTGTCACCCATCGGACACGGCCGTGCCCGCAGGCCGGGCGCATGGCCGCCGCCGTCCGCGGGCACCCTCCCGGGGTGACGGCGGCTCGCCCTCTGGAGCGCGCGGAATCCTCATGCCATACTTACGCCGCCGTAGGTTACGGTTCCGTAGCCTTGCGATCTCCGGAAACCCTCACCCCAGCCGACCCAGGGAAGCCCATGCCGACTACCTCAGACGTGATCGACGAGTCTCCAGGAGCCGACGCCGCCGCGACCCCCTCGGCCACGCTCGGTGGTGAGAACAAGCGGTCGCTGGAGCAGATCACGCTCCTCGCCTTCATCATCGTCCCGTTCGTCGCCCTCGTCGCCGCCGTGCCCCTCGCCTGGGGCTGGGGGGTGAGCTGGCTGGACCTCGGGCTCATGGTCTTCATGTACTTCCTGGGCCTGCACGGCGTGACGATCGGCTTCCACCGCTACTTCACCCACGGCTCCTTCAAGGCCAAGCGCCCGCTGCGGATCGTGCTGGCGATCATGGGCTCGATGGCCGTCGAGGGCCCGCTGGTGCGCTGGGTCGCCGACCACCGCAAGCACCACAAGTTCTCCGACGCCGAGGGCGACCCGCACTCACCGTGGAAGTACGGCGAGACCGTCCCGGCGCTGATGAAGGGCCTGTGGTGGGCGCACATCGGCTGGATGTTCGACGAGGAGCAGACGCCGCAGCAGAAGTACGCGCCCGACCTGATCAAGGACCCGGCGATCCGGGCGATCTCCCGCCAGTTCGTCGTGTGGACGATCGTCTCCCTGGCCCTCCCCGCCGTCGTCGGCGGTCTGGTCACCCTCTCCTGGCAGGGCGCGCTGTCCGCGTTCTTCTGGGCGTCCCTCGTCCGGGTAGCGCTGCTGCACCACGTCACCTGGTCGATCAACTCCATCTGCCACGCGGCCGGCAAGCGCCCCTTCAAGTCCCGCGACCGCTCCGGCAACGTGTGGTGGCTGGCGGTCCTCTCCGGCGGCGAGTCCTGGCACAACCTGCACCACGCCGACCAGACCGCCGCCCGCCACGGCGTGCTGCGCGGCCAGGTCGACAGCTCCGCGCGCTTCATCCGCTGGTTCGAGAAGCTCGGCTGGGCGTACGACGTGCGCTGGCCCTCCGAGGAGCGGGTCGCCGCCCGGCGCAAGGAGCCCGCCGCCGACGCGGCATGATGGAGCCCGTGGCCGGCGACAGCACTGCGGCGCCCGAGGGCGCCCCGACGACAGTTCCCCGTAAGACGACCGCCCCGAAGACGACCGCCGCGGGCAAGCCCCCGCGGCGGACCCGTCGCACCCGGATGACGGGGAAGGAGCGGCGGGAGCAGCTGGTGCAGGTCGGCCGGGCGATCTTCGCCGACCGCGGCTTCGAGGGCACCTCGGTGGAGGAGATCGCGGCGAAGGCCGGGGTCTCCAAGCCGGTGGTCTACGAGCACTTCGGCGGCAAGGAGGGCCTGTACGCCGTCGTCGTCGACCGCGAGATGCGCCAGCTCCTCGAGATGGTCACCGGCGCGCTGACCGCCGGACATCCGCGGGAGCTGCTGGAGCAGGCCGCGTTCGCGCTGCTCGACTACATCGAGCAGGACTCCGACGGCTTCCGCATCCTGGTCCGCGACTCGCCCGTCGCCCAGTCCCACGGCTCCTTCGCGTCGCTGATCTCCGACATCGCCACCCAGGTCGAGGACATCCTCGGCCTGGAGTTCAAGACCCGCGGCTTCGACGCCAAACTCGCCCCGCTGTACGCGCAGGCCCTCGTCGGCATGGTCGCCCTCACCGGCCAGTGGTGGCTCGACGCCCGCAAGCCGAAGAAGGCGGAGGTCGCCGCGCATCTGGTGAACCTGGCGTGGAACGGCCTGGACGGCCTGGAACCCAAGCCCCGGCTGATAGGACACCGCAAGTCCTGAGTCAGACCGCCAGGAACTCCAACCGGTTGCCCACCGGGTCCTCGCTGTGGCTGCATTTTCCGGGGGATGACCCCCGGACCCCCAGCCGGACAAGCAGGTCGGTTGGGGTCGTCGGCGTAACATCGCGAGGCGAACCCGACCCGGCGGGAGCCGCCAGCTGTACGTGGTCGAGTCCGACGATCACCCGTCAGCCTTCCGTCCTGCGCGCCACCACGAAGATCCGCCGGAACGGGAACACCGTCCCGTACGCCTCCCGCGGATACGCCTCCCGCAGCAGCTCCCGGTACTCGTCCACGAACGTGTCCGCCTCCCGCCCCAGCGCGTCCAGCACCGGCCGCAGCCCCGTCCCGCTCACCCAGTCCAGCACCGGATCCTCCCCCCGCAGCAGATGCGTGTACGTCGTCTCCCACGCGTCCACCTCGCAGCCGAGCCCCACCAGCTCCGCCAGATACCCGGCCGGGGACAGCACCGGATCCTCCCGCAGCACCCCGTCCAGCCGCTCCCGCCAGCGCGGCGACGCGCACACCCGGCGCATCAGGGCGTGGCTGGGGGAGTCGAAGTTGCCGGGCACCTGGAACGCGAACACCCCGCCCGGAGCCAGCGCCGCCACCCAGGCGGGGAAGCGGGCGGTGTGACCGGGCACCCACTGGAGCACCGCGTTGGACACCAGCAGGTCCAGCGGGCCGTCCGGCGTCCAGGCCGCGGCGTCGGCGTACGCGAAGTCCAGGCTCCCGCCGCCCGCCGTCGGACCCGCGTACTCCGCGGCCGCCGCCAGCATCGCCGGGGAGCTGTCCAGCCCCGTGATCCGGGCGCTCGGCCACCGCTCGGCCAGGACGGCCGTCACATTGCCCGCCCCGCAGCCCAGATCGACGATCCGGGGCGCGGGGGAGGGGAGCGGCCCGACCCGGGCCAGCAGATCGTGGAAGGGGCGGGCCCGGTGGTCCCCGTGGCGCAGATACCGGTCGACGTCCCAGCTCGGTGAAGTCGTCATGGGTCCAGGCTGCCCGCCGTAATATCTCGATGTCAAGAGAGTTGATGTCAAGAGACTTCATGTCGACAGATCTACTACACTGATCCGTATGGAGGACGAGGTCGACCGTCTGGTCGCAGCATGGCGCCGCGAGCGCCCCGACCTCGACGTGGAACCGCTCGAGGTGCTCAGCCGCGTCAGCCGCCTGGCCAGGCACCTGGACCGCGCACGTCGGCTCGCGTTCGCCGAGGTCGGCCTCGAGCCCTGGGAGTTCGACGTCCTGACCTCCCTGCGCCGCACGGGCGAGCCGTACCAGCTCTCCCCCGGCCAGCTCCTCACCCAGACGCTCGTCACGTCCGGGACCATGACGAACCGTATCGACCGGCTCGCCAAGAAGGGCTTCGTCGAACGCCTCCCGGACCCCACCGACCGCCGCGGCGTCCTCGTCCGTCTCACCCCCGACGGCCGCGACCGCGCCGACCGCGCCCTGGCCGCCCTCCTCGACCAGGAGCGCTCCATCCTCGGCGACCTCACCGCCCCCCAGCGCGCCGAACTTGCCGCCCTGCTCCGGAACCTCACGGCCCCGTTCGACAACCTCCCCGGCTGACCGCCCCGTACATACGACAGCGGCGCCGCCCCCCTCGGGGGACGACGCCGCCGGCCGTACTGCGAGAACGTCAGCTCTGGTTGGCGCTGCGGCGGCGCATCACCAGATACGCGCCCGCACCGACGAGCGCCAGACCCGCGGCCGAGGTGATGCCGACGGTGGCACCGGTCTCCGCCAGGCTGTCGCCGCCACCCTTGGCGTCGGGGGCGTTGGACGCGTCGTCCACGTCGGACCCGCCGGTGCCGTGGTCCTCGGTGCCGGGGGCCTCGGTCGGCTTGTCGTTCCCGTTGTCGTCGCCCGGGTTGTCGTTCCCCGGGTTGTCCTGTGACGGCGGGGTGTTGATGTCGTCGTCGCAGTCGACCCAGAACATCTTGTGCTTCCCGGCACCGTGCTCGCCGTCGAAGTTCCACACCAGACGGTAGTGACCGTCCGGCAGGTTGATGTCCGTCGTCCGCTCGTGGCCCGTACCGTCCAGTGTCAGCGAGCCCGTCTTGACGACCTCGCCCTTCTTCGTGGCGGTCGGCGCCCAGCCCAGGATCTGCCAGTCGACCTGCTGGGCACCGTCGAACTGGAAGCCCGTGATGTAGAACGTGCAGACCTTCGGCTCGTTCTCGTGCTCCTTGTCCGACGTCTTCGAGTCGTGAATCTTCACGTTGCCGTTGTCGCCGTTGGTCGCGAGAGCAGCCGGCGCGGCGAACATGAGCGAGGCCGCTGCGGCCGCGGCCACAGCGCCTATGGAAGTAAGGGTGCGCATGGGCAAACCAACTTCAGTAGTGGCAGGGGTATGCGGGGGGTGCCTCAGCTTCATGCCGGGGATAGCGCACGGTCAAGACCAGTGTGGGTGGATTGCCCGGTTGTAGGATCCGCGTCCGGAAAGTGCTCTGTCACAGTTCCATGACAGGCCGCATGATCAGGAGTTGTACGTATTCTGCGCCCGCTCGAGACCATCGATGACCAGCGCTTCCACCGCGTCCGCCGCCCGGTCCACGAAGTAGTCGAGCTCCTTGCGCTCGGCCGACGAGAAATCCTTCAGCACGAAGTCGGCCACCTCCATCCGCCCCGGCGGCCGCCCGATCCCGAACCGCACCCGCAGATACTCCCGCCCCAGCGTCTTCGACAGCGACTTCAGCCCGTTGTGCCCGTTGTCCCCGCCGCCCAGCTTCAGCCGCAGCGTCCCGTAATCGATGTCCAGCTCGTCATGCACCACCACGACCTGCCCGAGCGGCACCTTGTAGAACCCGCTCAGCGCCGCCACCGGCCCACCGGACAGATTCATGTACGACATCGGCTTCGCCAGCACCACCCGCCGGCTCGACACCCCCGGCACCCCCAGCCGGCCCTCCAGCACCTGCGCCTGCGCCTTCTGCGCCCGCTTGAACGAACCGCCCATCCGCCCGGCGAGCAGATCGGCCACCATGAAACCGACGTTGTGCCGGTTGGCCGCGTACCCCGGACCCGGATTGCCCAGCCCCACGATCAGCCAGGGTGCGTCGCTCGACATGGTCCTACTCTCCTCGTACCGCACGGCGGAACACACTGCTGACGAACGGGCCGCCCCGGCACCGCGGCAAAGCGGCACCGGAACGGCCCGGACTGCGTTTCCCGGGGGACCACCCCCGGATCCCCGGCCGGACAAGCGGATCGGCCGGGCGGGGGATTACTCCGCGGCGGCCTCGGCGGCGGGAGCCTCGGCGGCGCCCTCCTCACCCTCGGCGGCCTCCTCCGGCTCCTCGGCCTGCGCGGCGACGACCTGCAGCACCACGGCGTCGTCCTCGACCGCGAGGGTCGTACCGGCCGGCAGCTCGACGTCCTTCGCCAGGATCGCCGCACCCGCCTCCAGGCCCTCCACCGACACGGTGAAGCTCACGGGGATGTGCGTGGCCTCGGCCTCGACCGGCAGCGCGTTCAGCACGTGCTCCAGCACGCCGCCGCCCGGCGCCAGCTCACCCTCGGCGTGCACCGGCACCTCGACGGAGACCTTCTCGCCGCGCTTCACGACCAGCAGGTCGATGTGCTCCAGGAAGCCCTTGATCGGGTCACGCTGGATCGCCTTGGGGATCACCAGCTCCGACTTGCCGTCGACGTCCAGGCTGATCAGCACGTTCGGGGTACGGACCGCCATCAGCAGCTCGTGGCCCGGCAGGTTCACGTGACGCGGGTCCTGCCCGTGCCCGTAGACGACACCCGGCACCAGGTTGGCGCGGCGGGCCCGGCGGGCGGCGCCCTTGCCGAACTCCGTACGGGACTGTGCGGCGATCTTGACCTCGGCCATGATTACGCTCCTCGTATCTCGACGATCTGTGGGGCGTCACCCGGCCCACGACAGACCTGCTACGAAGAGCGCGTCGATAACGGACCCGCCTCACCGTATGACGGTGCGGCTTCCCTCGCCGAGCAACCCTTCGAGTCTACCCGGGGCATACGCGACCGCAAAAACGATCACCCGCGCCCCCTCGATTACGGGGCGCGGGTGATCGTACGAAGCCGCAGGCGTCAGTGCGCTTCCTCAAAGATGCTCGTCACCGAACCGTCCTCGAAGACCTCCCGCACCGCACGCGCGATCGTCGGCGCCATCGACAGCACCGTGATCTTGTCCAGATCCAGCTCACCCGGCGTCGGCAGCGTGTTCGTGAACACGAACTCGCTCACCTTGGAGTTCTTCAGCCGGTCCGCCGCCGGACCCGACAGCACACCGTGCGTCGCCGTCACGATCACATCCTCCGCACCGTTCGCGAACAGCGCGTCCGCCGCGGCGCAGATCGTGCCACCCGTGTCGATCATGTCGTCCACCAGCACACACACCCGGCCGCGCACATCACCGACCACCTCGTGCACCGTCACCTGATTCGCCACATCCGGGTCACGCCGCTTGTGCACGATCGCCAGCGGCGCGCCCAGCCGGTCACACCAGCGGTCCGCGACACGGACCCGGCCGGCGTCGGGGGAGACCACCGTCAGCTTGTCCCGGTCGACCTTCTCGCCCACATAGTCCGCCAGGATCGGCAGCGCGAAGAGGTGGTCCACGGGACCGTCGAAGAAGCCCTGGATCTGGTCCGTGTGCAGATCCACCGTCAGAATCCGGTCCGCACCCGCCGTACGCAGCAGATCCGCGATCAGACGCGCCGAGATCGGCTCACGGCCGCGATGCTTCTTGTCCTGCCGCGCGTAACCGTAGAACGGCACGATCACCGTGATGCTCCGCGCACTGGCCCGCTTCAGCGCGTCGATCATGATCAATTGCTCCATGATCCACTTATTGATCGGAGCAGTGTGGCTCTGCATCAGGAAACAGTCCGCACCACGCGCCGACTCCTGGAAACGGACGTAGATCTCACCGTTCGCGAAGTCGAACGCCTTCGTCGGGACGATCCCCACACCCAGCTCCTTCGCCACCTCTTCGGCGAGTACGGGGTGGGCGCGGCCGGAGAAGAGCATCAACTTCTTCTCACCCGTCGTCTTGAACCCGGTCACAGCGCGATCTCCTCAAGGTGCCCGCAGACCGCGTCGAGGCGGCCGGCCGATGGGTGTGTCCTTAACACGGTACGCCCCACCGGACCCCCGCACTTCCCGGTCTTCCCCGGTCAGGCGCCCTCTTCCCGCTCCCCGGCCGCATCCTGCGCCGCCTTCGCCGCCGCCGTCCCCGGACGCTTACGGGCCACCCAACCCTCGATATTCCGCTGCTGACCGCGTGCGACGGCCAGCGCGCCCGCCGGCACATCCCGCGTGATCACCGAACCCGCCGCGGTGTACGCGCCGTCCCCGACCGTGACAGGAGCCACAAACATATTGTCGCTACCCGTCCGGCAATGGCTCCCCACCGTCGTGTGGTGCTTCTCCACCCCGTCGTAATTCACGAACACCGACGCAGCTCCGATGTTCGAGTACTCACCGATCGTCGCGTCCCCCACATACGACAGATGCGGCACCTTCGTACCCTCACCGATCCGCGCGTTCTTCGTCTCCACATACGTGCCGATCTTGCCCTTCGCGCCGAGATCCGTCCCCGGCCGGAGATAGGCGTACGGCCCGACGCTCGCCCCCTCGCCGACCACCGCACCGTCGGCCACCGTATTGATCACCCGGGCATCCGCACCCACCCGCGTATCCGTCAGCGTGCACCCCGGACCCACCTCCGCACCCTCGCCCAGATGCGTCACGCCCAGCAGCTGCGTCCCCGGATGCACCAGTGCGTCCGGCTCATACGTCACCGTCACGTCGAACCACGTCGACCCCGGATCCACCACCGTCACCCCGGCCAGCATCGCCCGCTCCAGCAGCCGCGCGTTCAGCAGCGCACGCGCCTCCGCCAACTGCACCCGGTTGTTGATCCCCAGGATCTCCCGGTGATCCGCCGCCACCGACGCACCCACCCGGTGGCCGGCGCCGCGCAGGATGCCCAGCACGTCCGTCAGATACTCCTCGCCCTGACTGTTGTCCGTACGGACCTGCGTCAGAGCCTCCGCCAGCAGCTTCCCGTCGAACGCGAACACCCCGGAGTTGATCTCCGTGATCGCCCGCTGCGTCTCGTCGGCGTCCTTGTGCTCCACGATCGCCGTCACCGAGCCGTCACCGCCCGCCCGCACGATCCGCCCGTACCCCGTCGCGTCCGGCACGTTCGCCGTGAGCACCGTCACGGCGTTCCCGTCCGCCGCATGCGTCGCGCTCAGCGCCTTCAGGGTCTCCCCGGTCAGCAGCGGCGTATCCCCGCACACCACGACCACGGTCCCGTCCAGCGCACCCCCCAGCTCCTCCAGCCCCATCCGCACCGCGTGCCCGGTCCCGTTCTGCTCGGCCTGCACCGCGGTCCGCACCCCCGGCGCCACCTCGCCCAGATGCGCGACGACCTGCTCCCGCCCGTGCCCCACCACAACGACCAGTTGCCCGGGCTCCAGCTCCCGCGCCGCGGCGACCACATGCCCGACAAGACTCCGCCCACAGATGCCGTGCAGCACCTTCGGCGTCCGGGACTTCATGCGGGTACCCTCACCCGCTGCGAGTACGACGACGGCTGCGGGGCGATTGACGCTCACGATGGGCCCTTCGGCGGTGGGGTGGGGAACGCCTTGCAGGATACCGAGGGGGTTGCGGGGGAAAACGCAGCCGGGGTTCGACGTGGACGTCGAACCCCGGGCAATTCGTAACAGCTCCCCCGTCTGGACTCGAACCAGAAATAACCGAGTCAAAGTCGGTTGTGTTGCCGATTACACCACGGGGGATAGTAAAGCCGACTAAACGGACATCAGGCTATCCGTGGCGTCGACGGCTTCTACTATGCCGTACCACCAGCCCTCCATGCGACGGTAAAGGCCGCTCCGTCCTTCGCCCTTCGGCCGTACGAGGGCCCGGCCGCCCTCCGAGGAAGGTGACCGGGCCCGGGGTGGGGTTCGCGCGGTGGGTCAGTCCGTCGCGATGGCGTTGAGGATGTTCATGCGGCCCGCTCGCCAGGCCGGGACCAGGGCGGCCAGGAGGCCTACCAGGGCCGAGCCGATGAAGACGATGGCGATGGTGGGCCAGGGGATGTCCAGGACCTTCAGGCCCTCCAGGGCCAGGAGCTGCTGGGTGGAGGTGCCCCAGGCCATGCCGAGGCCGAGGCCGAGGAGGGCGCCGAAGAGGGCGATCACCACGGATTCGAGGCGGATCATGCGGCGCATCTGGCGGCGGCTCATGCCGATGGCCCGGGTGAGGCCGATCTCGCGGGTGCGTTCGACTACGGACAGGGCCAGGGTGTTCACGACGCCCAGGATGGCGACGATGATCGCGAGGGCCAGGAGGCCGTTGACGATGTTGAGCAGGATGCCGATCTGGTCCTTGAGGGACTGCTTGAAGTCGGTCTGGTCGTAGACCTTGTACTGGGGGAAGGGCTTGAGGTCCTTCTTCAGTGCGGCGTAGGCCTGGTCGGCCTTTCCGTCGGCGGCCTTGCCGAACATGATGACGTTGCGCGGCATCTTGTCGGCCGTCACGTACTTGGCGGCGGTGGTGATGGCCATGTACTTGGCGCCGTTGTCGATGGTGACGTCGGCGTTGGTGACGGCGCGGATGGTGAGGGTGGCGGTGCTGCCGTCGGTGAAGTCGGCCTTGACCTTGTCGCCGACGCCGACGCCGTACTTCTCGGCGATGTCCTCGTTGACGGACATGGCGTCGGGTGCGTAGGCGTCCTTGAGGTCGCCGGCCACGACGGCGACCCGGAGGTCGTCGGCGTAGGTGGGGGTGGCGGCGGTGACGTTGGTCTCCTTCTCGACCTTGCCGCCCGGGTAGGTGAGGGTGGCTTCGAGTGCCTTGTACTCGGTGACGTGCTCGAGGACGGGGGATTTCTTGATGGCTTCGGCGGCCTCGGGGAGGATCGCCTGGCCGCCCATGTCGGACTGGATGATGAAGTCGGCGCCGACGGACTTGTCGAGTTCCTCGGTCGCGGAGGCGACCATGGAGGAGCCGACGATGGACATCGAGGCGACCAGCGCGAGCCCGATCATGAGGGCGGAGGCGGTGGCGCCGGTGCGGCGCGGGTTGCGCAGCGCGTTGCGTTCGGCCATGCGGCCGACGGGGCCGAAGATCCGCAGTACGCCGGCGCTGATGACCTTGACGACGAAGCTCGCGAGGAGCGGGCCGATGACGATGAAGCCGACGAGGGTGAGGACGATTCCCAGGGCCATGTAGGGCGTGCCGTCGGAGGCCTTCTCGACGCGGCTCATCTGGAACAGGGCGGCGGCGCCGGCGGCGGTGAGGATCAGTCCGAGGACGATCCGGATGACGCCTGCCTTGCCGTCCGTCTGGGTGCCGGAGTCGCGCAGGGCGGCCATGGGGGAGATCTTCCCGGCCCGGCGGGCGGGGATGTACGCGGCGAGGACGGTGACGATGACGCCGAGGACGATGCCCCAGGCCGGGGTGGTCCATTTGACGGTGAGGTCGGCGGTGTCGAGGTGCATGCCGGCTTTGCCCATGAGTTTCATGAGCAGGATCGCGATGCCGATTCCGGCGCCGGCGCCGAGCGCGGAGCCGACGACGCCGAGGATGAGCGCTTCGGTGAGGACGGAGCGGTTGATCTGGCTGCGGCTGGAGCCGATGGCCCGGAGCAGGCCGATCTCGCGGATGCGCTGGCCGACGAGCATGGAGAAGGTGTTGAAGATGAGGAAGATGCCGACGAGGAAGGAGATGCCGGCGAAGCCGAGCATCGCGTTCTTCATGATGCCGAGGAAGCTGCCGACGTCGTCCTTGCCCTCTTCGGTGACCTCGGCCTTCGTCTGGATCTTGTAGTCCTTGCCGAGGTCGGCGATCGCGGCCTTCTTGACCTCTTCGTGGGTGAGGCCGGGGGCGGTGGTCGCCATGATCTGGGTGTAGACGTCGGGCTTGCCGAAGAGCTTGGACTGGGCGGTCGGAGTGTCGAGGTAGACGACGGTGGCGCCCGGGTTGGTGCTCTGGAAGGTGGCGATGCCGACGAGCTTGGTGGTGAAGGTGCCGGGTTCGGCGATGACGTGGATGCCGTCGCCGATCTTCAGGTGGTGCTTCTTGGCGACGTCGGCGTCGATGAGGGCCTCGGTGGGGCCGCGCGGTTCGTGGCCGGATGTGATCTTGACGGACTTGAGTTCTTCGGGGCCCCAGTTGGTGACGATGGTGGGGGCGCCGGTGGTGGAGCCGAGGTTGTCGTTGTCCATGTCGGCGACGGTGGCCTGGACGGTGGTGACGTCGCCGTTGACGGCCTTGACGCCCTTGACGGCGGCGACGCGCTCGAGGTCGGTGCCGGGGAGGGTGGGTGTCTCCTTCTCGGCGAACTGCTGGTCGCCGCCGCTGCCGAGTTCGGCGGGGCTGACGGTGACGTCGGCGGCCGTGGCGGCGAAGAGGCGGTCGAAGGTGGTGGTCATCGTGTCGGAGAAGACGAGGGTGCCGCACACGAAGCCGACGGACAGGACGACGGCGATGGCGGAGAGCGCCATGCGGCCCTTGTGCGCGAAGAAGTTGCGCATGGATGTTCTGAAGACAGTCATGGTGTTACGCCACCCGCCCGCGAGCGTCGAACGACTTCATCCGGTCGAGGACTTGGTCGGCCGTGGGGCTGGTCATCTCGTCGACGATGCGGCCGTCGGCGAGGTAGAGGACGCGGTCGGCGTACGAGGCGGCGACCGGGTCGTGCGTGACCATGACGATGGTCTGGCCGAGTTCGTCGACGGAGCGGCGCAGGAAGCCGAGGATTTCGGCGCCGGCGCGGGAGTCGAGGTTGCCGGTGGGCTCGTCGCCGAAGATGATCTCGGGGCGGGCGGCGAGGGCGCGGGCGACGGCGACGCGCTGCTGCTGGCCGCCGGAGAGCTGGCTGGGGCGGTGCTTGAGGCGGTCGGCGAGGCCGACGGTGGTGACGACGCGGTTCAGCCACTCGGTGTCGGGCTTGCGGCCGGCGATGTCCATCGGGAGCGTGATGTTCTCGATGGCGTTGAGGGTGGGGAGCAGGTTGAAGGCCTGGAAGATGAAGCCGACGCGGTCGCGGCGGAGCTGGGTCAGCTTCTTGTCCTTGAGGCCGGTGATCTCGGTCTCGTCGATGAAGATGCGTCCGTCGGTGACGGTGTCGAGGCCGGCCAGGCAGTGCATGAGGGTCGACTTGCCGGAGCCCGATGGGCCCATGATGGCCGTGAACTGCCCGCGGGCGATGTCCACGTCGACGTTGTCGAGCGCGAGTACCCGCGTCTCCCCCGTGCCGTACGCCTTGGTTACCTGCCGCGCCCGTGCGGCGACGGCCGTGCGGCTCGCGTGCGCTACAGCCGTAGTCACAGTTGGTCTCCTTCGTGTGTGCCGAGTGCGTCCGGCGGAGCCTCGGCGGTGGTTGGTGCGGTGCCTCGTTCTGCTTTGAGTCTGTCGGCCGGAGCCGGCGAAATCCCTGGTGTGAGGTGCCGTATCGGTGGTGGGGCTAACCCCACCGCGGCCGTGGCGTGTACCCCCCTCGACCTGCCTGACCAGGTTAGGAACGGGGGAGGGGGCGGGCCGTCGGCCGCGGGTACGAGCGGCCCCGGGCTTTGGAGCGGGGGCGTCCCTTAGGGGTTGGGGCGGTGCGGGGCGGACCCGTCTCAGGGTCGGCGCGGCACGGGTTACGAGGAGAGGCGGCCGGGGAGGGTGCCGTTGACCAGGGTTTCGAGGGCCTGGTCGAGGTCGGCGCCGAGGAACCAGTCGCCGGTGGGGTCGAGGCTGTAGACGCGGCCCTCGCGGTCGATGGCGAGGAGGGCGCCGGCGGGGCCGGCGGGATGGGCCTGCTCGGCGCCGAGGGGGCAGAGCTCGGTGTCGAGGGCCTGGCCGAGGTCGCCGAGGGTGCGGGCGAGGTGGAGGCCGTGGACGGGGTCGACGGTGAAGGGTGTGGGCGCGATGTGGCGGCCGGGGCCCTCGCCGGTGATGTGCAGTCCGCCGAATTCGGCCCAGGCCTCGATGGCGGCGGGGAAGACGAGGTGGACGTGGCCGCCGGTGGAGAGGTGGGCGCGCAGGGCGTCGGCCCAGGTCTCGGCGCGGGCCATGTCGCGGCGGCCGGGCTGCCAGCCGGCGGTCCGCAGCGCGGTCTCCGTGGCGGGGGTGAACCGGGCCGTCTTGTGCATCGCCGTCCTCATCTGCGGGCCGTCAGTCGCGGGCGGCGGCGGGGTCGACGACGCGGACGCCGAAGTGGGCGAGCAGGGCCGTACAGGAGCGGCAGGGCGGGGCGAACGCGCCGTGGGCCGGGTCGCCGTCCTCGCGGATGTGGCGGGCGGTCAGCTTGGCGTGCTTGAGGGAGCGGCGGGCCTCGCCGGGGGAGAGGGGCTTTCGTGCGGCGCGCTTGCTGCGGGTCCCCTCGTACGCCGTGAGGTGGCGGGAGAGCAGGACCGCCTCGGGGCAGCGGCCGGTGAACCGCTCGCGGTGGGTGACGGTCAGGGTGTCGAGGAAGTCCTGGATCAGGGGGTGCAGCACGGGGGGCTGCTCGGAGCGGGCGGCCGTGCAGGTGAGCGTCCCGCCCTGGACGGACAGGGCGGCGCCGACGGCCGGCAGGATGCCGTCGCGTTTTCGGCGGGGCGCGGGCGGCGCCGAGCGCGCCGCCGCCTCGCTCCACTGGGCGCGCGGGTCGGGCGCGATTTTGGTGGGTGCTGTCTCGAGTCCGTGCATGTGGTCGTACCTCCCCCGTCGTGCATCCTCCAGCTTGCCACACGGCACTGTCACAACTCCGTGGCGCACGGCCCGGGTCCCCTTTCCGGGGGATGTGCGAGTCGCGTACGACGGGGAAAAGGCGGGCAAGGTTCCGGAAATGGCGCAGTTGCGCTGACCTGGGAGGGACCGGCGCCACGGGGACCCAATAGGCTGTCCCCGACGCACGCGACCGGCAGGGGGCACATGCGATGACGACTGGTCGGCGAGGAGCTGCGGTAGGAGCGGCTGCGCCACCGAATTCGGCTTATGCCGGGCAGGTTGTGCATTTCCCTGACCCGGTCCGGGCCGCCCGCTATCCGGGGGGCGTCCGCATGGACGCGGACGGTTACCCGGACCTGTCGCCGTACGCGCGTGCCGCGGCGGAGATCGCGGAGCCGCCGGCCGGTTTCGGTATCGACGAGCTGCGGCTGACGGACTTCGTGTCGGCGAACGCGGCGCTGCTGGCCAAGGGCCACGAGCTGTGGGGTTCGCTGCCGCCGGTGTCGACGCCGCACGGCTGGACGTGGCATCACGTGGCGCGTACGCGGCGGATGGAGCTGGTGCCCGTCGACGTGAAGGTGCTGCTGCGCCATCACGCGGGGCTGGCCACGGCGTCCGTCAACCACGACAAACGGGGCACGCGTCCGCTGCAGGAGACGCGGCCGGTGCACTTCAGGCTGCCCAAGGGCGGTCCGGCGGTGACCGAGGAGCAGGTGCTGGGCATCGAGGAGGACCTCGGGTACCGGCTGCCGGGCGCCTACCGCGCGTTCCTGAAGGCGGCCGGCGGCTGCGCGCCCGTGGGGGCGGCGCTCGATCCGCAGCTGGGGCTGCTCATCGACCAGCCGTTCTTCACGGTGCGCGACGAGGCCGCGATGAACGACCTCGTGTACGCGAACAAGTGCCTGCGTGACCATCTGACCAAGGACTATCTGGGCGTCGCGTTCGTCCAGGGCGGGCTGCTCGCCGTGAAGGTCAAGGGGGAGCGGCGGGGCAGCGTGTGGTTCTGTCCGTACGACGACGTCCGGGACCGCGAGGGGGCGTACGCGTCCGTGGCGGACCGGGTGGCGGCGCTGCTGATGCCGTGCGGCGAGGACTTCGACGCGTTCCTCGAGCGGCTGGCGGGCGGTCCGCCGGAGCTGGAGACCGTGGCCAATCTGATGGTGGACGGCGGATTCGCCCGCGTCGTCCCGGTGGGAGGGTGAACGGGCTGTGGTGACGTTCGCGCAGGCGCAGGAGAGCGGCTCGCAGTGGGTCAACGGCGGGGTGCCCGCGCACGACCAGCGGGAGGTCAAGGTCCGGGAGTTCGACCTGGGCTTCGTCGTCTGGGCCGAGGACCGCGAGGGCGGCGCGCGCGCCGAGGGCGGGCGGCAGCGGATGGTCATCGCCCGGGACTCGGGTGATGTGACGCTGTGGCCCGGGCTCGCGGTCGGCGAGGTGATCCGGCGGTACGAGGAGGAGTACGGCGGGCGCGACGGCGGTGTGCCGGCGGCGCCGAAGCCGGGGGAGCGGATCGATCTGGGGGCGACGTCGTTCCTGCTGACGCCGCCGGAGTGGCTGCAGGAGGCGGCGGATTCGCTGGGGATCGGGGCGCGGGTGGCGCCTTCGGCACCTTCGGCGCCGGGTGGTCCTGCTTCTCCGGGTGCGCCTTCTCCGGCCGTTCCACCGCCGGCTCCTGCCGCTCCGTCGGCACCCTCGGCTCCGTCCGCGCCGTCGATCGGGGGGGCGCAGTGGACCGACGCCAACCGGGGCGGTGAGGGCGGGGCGGTGCCTCCGCCGGCGACGGTGTTCGCGCCGCCGCTGAGCGGGTCGGACTCCGACGACGCGCCGCCGGCTCCGCCTGGCGTACGGCCGGAGGCGCAGACCGCGCGGATGCCGCAGGGGGGTCCGCAGTCGCTGGGGGCTCCGGGGATGCCCGGGGCGCCCGGTGCGCCCGGGATGCCTGGCGCTCCGGGTGCCCCGCAGCCGCCCGGTCCGCCGAGCGCGCCGGGGATGCCCGGCGCCCCGCAGCCGCCCAGCGCGCCCGGGATGCCCGGCGCCCCGCAGCCTCCCGCCGGTGGTCCGGCGCCCGCCGGCGGTCCCGGGCACGGGGCCTCCGACCTCGCCGACGCCGCGACCGCCAAGTCCGGCCCCGTCGGCCCCCGCGCCCCGCGCGACCCCGGCGGCGCCCCGCAGCCGCCGAGCGCCCCCGGCGCCCCTGGCGCCCCCCAGCC